>VFZL01000028.1 GCA_016871175.1 Acidimicrobiia bacterium
GGCATGCAGCCGGGCCCCCCCCCCCCCCCCCCCCCCCCCCCGTACGTCGATGACGATGATGGCGTCAACTGCCGAATCGATGACGGCGCGCAGGCGCGCTTCGGTGGTCTCCCGCTGAAGGTCCGCTCGCTTGAGCGCGCTGATGTCGCGCACGACGGCGAGAGCGCCGATGACACGTCCCTCGGCATCTCGGACTGCAGTGCCTAGCGTCGACACATGCACCACTCGACCGTCTCTTGCCACACGAACGGACTCGACGCGCTCGAGCACCTCGCCTGCACGAAGGCGATCGAGCACAGGCGTGAACACCCCGGTCCCACCTGGCATCAGAATCGACAGGGATTGACCGATCATCTCATCGGCGGTGTAGCCGAAGATGCGCTCGGCTCCTCTGTTCCACGTACGAACCCTCCCTGTCGGGTCCGTGCTGACGACGCCGTCATCCGTGCATGTCAGGAGGGCCGCGAGGAAGGCAGGAGAGTCCTCAAAGGCGGGAATCGTGTCAAGCCCTCGCGCGACGCCGCCGTTCGAGATCGAACGGGGAATGGAGGGCCGAGTACGCAGCCGGCCCCGCGCTGGGCGCCACGTCCGCCTCGGCCACCTGCATCGCTGGCTGCGGTAGGCTTTCGATCGTCAGCACCTCGAGCGCGTTGACCGCCTCGCGTGGCTCACGTGCCTCGCGCACATCCGAGATCGAGGCGGTCGACTCGACGGACCCCACGTGCACCCGATCAAGTGCCGGTGCAGGCTGTTGTCTATCCGCTGAACGTGCCATTGACCGACCAGACGGCGCGACGCCCGCAATCAAGGCGAACCCGGGCGTTCGCCCAAGAGCCAGCGTGGCCACCACGTTGTACAGCAGACTGATCACCGCGAGGGGCGCCCAGAATGTGCCGAAGACGGTATATCCAAGAAGCGCGAGCAGCAGAGTACTACTGGCATCGATCGCGGCGGCGAGCCAACGCGTCGGGATCGGCTCCTTGGCCGCGGCGTGCCCCGCCCCGAACCGCTCCGCGACGACCAGCATCGCCTCATGAGAACTCGGTGCCTCGGAGCCGGGGGTCTCGGCAAGAAGGAGCCGCGGCTCCTCGCCGTCATCGGTGTCTGGCTTCGCGCTGGGGTGCAAGAGGGGCGCCTCCGGCACCTGCCCGAACACAATCCGCGAGCTGTTGAGTGCCGGTTGAACCGGAACCGGCGGACGGGCTGGCACCAGGACGCCGCCCTGGCTGACCGCCAGCGCAAGCCCATCAGGGAAGGACTCCGGGAACCGTTCAAGGAACTCGCGGCAGATTTGGTCGGGGTTGAGCCCGATAGCTTCCGCATAAGCACGGATGAACGAGCGTCCGAAGATACCGCCCGGCCATCGAGACACATCGTTGCGCTCAAGGCCCTCGAAGAGGGAGGCCTGGATCTTCGTGGACGCTGCAATCTGGCCGAGCGTGATGTGTTGTCGTTCGCGCTGTCGGCGGAGCCGTGCGCCGAAGCTTTCGTTCATGATCGATCTTCGCCCTGATGCTCCATTAGCCACTGCCGGCTGACGGAGGCGTTTTCGAGGTACGCCATCGTGTCGGCCTTCCGACTGCTGCGCCAGATGGCGAAGGCGGCGATTACGGCCAGGGCAACGACACCGGCGATGATCGCGACGGTCATGCTCGGCATGTTGACTCCGATTAAGCGATCACACTCGGGAAGTCGGGGAAGGGCTAGATTAGCGGGAGGCGCGCGTGCTTTCAAGAGAAAGTGTGCGGCCGCTCAAAAAATTCTGCGGCAGCCAGCAACGCTCAGCCCTCGTCGCCGTGTCAGCGTGTCGTGCCGAAAATGAGGGGCGCGCCAGTGACCGGAGCAGCCCCCCGACCGCTCGTGACGACGCGACCAGCGGCAGTACGGAGCTCGTACGCGAGTCCGGTGGCGCCAGCTGGGTCGACGTCGAGCGCCAGCGCGATGTGGTGGCGGTCGTTGACGGGCACCATGGGGAGTGCGCCGCGGCTGGCGGGTCTCACGAGCACCGGGGCGAGGGCCTCAGCCACCTGACCGTCGCTGGTCGGGACGCTTGCACGCTGGCTCTGGTAGCCCACGACGACCGCCAGAGTCGCCGCGACGGCCCAGGGCAATACCGCCGACCTGTACCAACCCCAATAGACTCGTCGGTTCGTCACCGCTCAGGTGCGCCTTGGAACGTGCTCGATTTCGCGGGCCCAGTCGGGGCGCGGTCGGCTACCGCGCGCCTGAAGGAGGCAGCGCCTTTGCACGAGGGGTCTACGGGTGAGCGGGCCGACCGCGTCGACCGGGGAGGACCGGCCAGGCTGAAAGCTCGGAGCCGTGAGAGGGGATGCCATGAGAGCGCGAGACATCATGACGCAAGCAGTGCTGACGGTGCCCTCGGGAACGTCTGCCGACGAGGCCTGGCAGTTGATGCGCACGCACCGTATTCATCACCTGTTAGTGGGAGGCACCGCGCGGCCGATGGGTATTGTCTCGGAGCGCGACCTCGGTGGCCGGTCGGGCGCCTCCGTGCGACGCGGTTGTACCGTGGACGACTTGATGACGCGTGGCGTCGTCTCGGTAGCCGAGGATGAGACCATTCGCAAGGTGGCCAACGTCATGCGCGGGCGATCCATCGGTTGCGTGCTCGTGTCACAGCGACGGAAGATCGTGGGCATCATCACGGTGTCCGACCTTCTGGAGCTTCTGGGCCGAGGTGGAGAACACCCCGCGCGTACGATTTCCAGGCCGCCGCTGCATCACCGCGTGCCACATCGTAAACAAACCCGGACCACCGGCGTCTGGTAGAAAGCGTCCGGAACCCAACTGGTGAGGAGCTGAGTAGATGTGGAACGTTTCGCGGATCCTGTGCCACATCGACTTCTCGGATGCGTCTCGTCACGCGCTCGACCAGGCCATCGTCGTGGCGCGGTTCTTCGACGCGCCAATCTCCGTGCTGTACGTCTACAGCCAGCCGTTCCTGCCAGTGCCGGCCTACGGCATGTTGACCGACGTTGGGACCCTCACGCTCAGTCCTGAAGACACCGACCGTTTGCGGAGCGATGTCGAGCAGTTCGTCGCTCCTGCGCGGATGGCCGGGCTGCAGGTGAACATCGCCGTCGAGCCGGGCCTGCCGGCCACCCGCATCCTCGCCACCGCGAAAACGCTGCCCGCGGACCTCATCGTCCTTGGGACGCATGGTGTGTCCGGCTTCGAGCGTCTCGTCCTCGGATCGGTGACCGAGAAGATCCTCCGCAAGGCGACATGTCCGGTGCTCACCGTGCCGCCGCGTGCGGAGGGGAGCGCTGTCGTCCCCTTCAAGCACATCCTGTGCGTCGTAGACTTCTCGGAAACCTCGCTCAAAGCGTTGGCGACGGCCTTGTCATTGGCGCAGGAAGCGGACGCCGAGCTCACCGTGGTCCACGTGTTGGAGTGGCCGGCCCCGGCCACGCCAGGCGTGACGACGCCCGCCACGCCCGAACTCGGGGCCAGTGGCGTGTTCGACCTGGAGCGCTATCGTGCTGTGCTCGAGGCCGACGCCGGGGAGCGGCTGAAGGCGCTGCTCCCGGCCGGCGTACAGGAGTGGTGCACACCCGAGACGCGCGTTCTGCACGGAAAGCCGTGGGCCGAGATCCTTGCGGCGGCCAGCGCACGTCACGCGGACCTCATCGTGCTGGGGGTTCGCGGTCGCAACCCGATCGACCTGATGCTGTTCGGATCGACCGCGAATCAGACCGTGCGGCGGGCGACGTGCCCCGTGCTCACTACGGCGTGACGGGACGATCTTCGAATCGATACCCAATACGGCAACCGACCATCGCGACCGACTCGCCACGGCCGCCGCGCCGCACGAACACACCCGACACCTTCGGTCGGACGGAGATGCGATCGTGGACGCGCCAGTCGACACCAGCCGAGAGCCGGAACGCGGGGTCGACGAACGACTGCGACGGATCGCCGACGATGCCCTGGCGCAGGCGTCCGCGATAGAAGCCCGACATTGGCGATGCCGATGAATCGAAGGTGGCACGGTACAGACCGAATCCCGCACCGACGAACGGCCTGACCCGCTCGCGGTTCAGCACATTGAAGATCCCGCCCACGTCGGCGTGAAACGCGCTCGCGCCCGTCCCGCGCGCGAGCCAGGACCCGCGCACTTCTGCTGCCGCTCCAGGCACCAAACGCCAACCGACGATACCCGCGAGCACCGGACCGGTGTGCGCATCCGACGTGCCGGCGCCCAGGAATCCGTCCAGATGCGTGCCGCGTTCAGGCCCGGGTGGGCGGTCCTGAGCCATGGCGGTCTCGTGTGCCGCCAAGAACGCCGCCAGCACAACCCCCAGAGCTGCGACCAACCGTGGCGACTGTGACCTCTCTGCGATGCCGGTCATGAAACCTCCCGGCTTGGTCGTCGTGCAGACGCGATGCCGTCCGCCGGCAAGCCTGAATCGCGGGCGAGGCCTTCCATGCGGAGCGGACCGCCGGACGGTCGGCACCTCGCTACTCGCGCCGGCCCCCGGCTCATCGGCGATAATCAATGCCCATGGACGCATTCCTCAGCTCGGAAGGGCTGCTGGCGCTGGGCACCCTCACGTTTCTCGAAATCGTCCTCGGTGTCGACAACGTGATCTTCATATCGATCTTGTCCAGCAAGCTTCCCGGGCCGCTGCAGGTGCGCGCGCGCCGGCTGGGTTTGCTGGCCGCGATGGTGATGCGGATCCTGCTGCTGCTGTCCATCGCCTGGATCATCCGGCTGACGGCTCCGCTGTTCTCGGTCGCGAGCTGGGAGATTTCGGGCCGCGATCTGATTCTGATCCTTGGAGGGTTGTTCCTCCTCGCGAAGGCGACGCTCGAAATCCACGAACGCCTCGAGGGTGAGTCGGGGCACGCTGAACGCCGGTCGCTGCCCTCGTTTGGGGCCGTCATCCTTCAGCTCATGGCACTCGATTTGGTCTTCTCGCTGGACTCGGTGATCACGGCCGTCGGCATGGCCGAGGACGTGTCCATCATGGTCGCCGCCGTCGTGCTCGCGGTCGCGGTGATGATGTTCTCCGCCGAGGGCATCAGCGCGTTCGTGAACCGGCACCCGACGGTAAAGGTGCTGGCGCTCTCGTTCCTCCTGCTCATCGGCATGTCGCTGGTCGGTGACGGCCTTGACATGCACATTTCGAAGGGCTACATCTATTTTGCGATGGGCTTCTCGGTGTTCGTGGAGACGATCAACCTGCGCGTGCGCGGGAGCAAGCCGCTCAAGCTGCACCAGGGGATCGGAGCGCCCGATTAGGCCGGTCAGCCGGACGGGCCCCGCAGGCGAGTGGGTGCGCGCCTACCTGCGTCGGTGACGAGCGACGGTGATCGCCGCGTCCACCTGGCTCGGTTCGACCTGGCCGTGGAAGGTACTGCCTTCGTGAAGGATGAGGCGTGTCGACACGATCCGCCCGTCCACGTCGGCCGTGGTCCGAATGTCCACAACCTCGGTGGCGAGTAAGGTGCCCTTCACTCGGCCCGCAATCGTGATGTCACGTCCGACGATGTCGCCCTGGACCACGGCGTCTTCACCGATAGTCACCGCGTGCCCTTCGCACCACATCGGACCCTCGACGCGTCCTTCGATGCTGATGTCGTCGGTGGCTGTCACCTCGCCTCGGACGCTCACGGTCGGCCCGATGCGTGTCATCCGAGGGTGTCCACCAGGCCATGCCAGGCGCGCGTCGCCGACTGGCTGGCTTCGGGCAGCGCCGCGCCGTACAGCCACGCACCGTCGCTGGTGCGGCTCGACCAGATCAAGTCCACTTGCACGGCGACATCGGATTGCGGGAGCACCACGTTGAACGACGCCGGCAGCTTCGGTTCCGTCTCTCGCGCAAGTTCGAACCGCATTCCGCCGTAGCTGACGTCCAGTATTCGTGCCGTGACGTCTTGCACTTGAGCCCTCAAGTCACCGGCCACCTGCTTCCGTGCCCAGCGAGGCGTCGGACCCGCCAGCTCCTGATGCGGTCGCGAGGCCAGTTGCTCCTCGACGAGCGCGAGCAGTGCCGCCGGTGCGACGGGTTTCAGGATGAACTGCGCGCCGAGATGACGCGCGTCGGCCTCCAGCACCGCATCCGGAAAACCGGTCATGATGATGGTGGGCACCCGCTTCGGGGCCGTCACCAGCAGTTGGAGGCCGTTGTACGGCCCGAGCCGAATATCCGCGATGAGCACGTCCGGCGTTTCTTCGCGCATCACCCGGATGCCCTCTTCGTAACTGCTCGTCGCCCGCGCGTCGTACCCGGCGCGCGTCAGCAGTTCACTGAGACCCGTGCGGGTGGCGTCATTGTCCTCGACAATCAGCACTCGTGGCGCCATCGGGTGTCCCTTGCGATCCGATTGCGAAGGCCGAGGCTCCGTCCCTCGAGAGGAGTACGCCGCCCGCGCCCGTTCACTCAACACGTCGGCCGACACATCAGCTCGCATCTCACTCACCCTGCCGCGTGTCGGCCACGGGCGGGAGAGAGGCCTCGAGCGCGCACGACATCTTTCGTTGGGGACTCCAAGCGCGCAACCCACGCGCGGTAGCCAGTATATCGAACGAGGGTTCGCCCACAACCGCACAAAACGCCCAGTTTTCCGCTCAGCCGCGGATGGTCATTGCACAGCGTTTCACTCATTCGGGCGCTCGGGATCTGCGGGCGCGAGCTGCCCCGCCGATTCCTGAGCCGGACGTCTGTCAGAGATGCCGTTCTTGCTGGACACTCTCGCCACACCAATGCTCGGGCTGCTGGGCGCCTCATGGCTGGGGGGCATGTTCGCCGGTTGGTGGCTCCGTACCGGCCCGCCGGGCGGAAGCGCCCGAACTGGGCCGGTATCGATGCCGTCCCCGGACCTGGTCCAGAACAGACCAGGCGAACGAACCGTCTCCACCTTCGGCGAGGGTGTCGCGACCGGGTTTTCCCCGCTGGCGTCCTCGCTGCGCGATCTGCTGGCTGCCGCGACGCAACACACGGACGAACTCATTAGCATCGCCACGCCGGACGGGGCGATCCTGTGGGCGAATCCGGCGTATTGCGGCGCTTTGGGCTACGATTTGACCGAAATCCGATGACTACGCGCGTCGGAGACCCTCGCCGAGCAGTCCCGGACGTCGCTGATCGAAATCGAGGCGGCCGCCCGTTCGGAGGGGGTCTGGCGTGGCACGGTCGTCCGTCGGCGTCGGGATGGCTCCACGCTGCTGTCCGCCGGGTCGGTGCTCGCGCTGCGCGACGCCCAGGGGACCCCGTCGCATTTCGTTGCGGTCGAACGCGACGTGACGCAGGAAGCGCAGCTGCGCGAGCAGCTCGTACATAGCGAGCGCTTGGCGGCCGTGGGTCAGCTCGTGTCGGGTGTGGCGCACGAGCTCAACAACCCGCTCCAATCGATCATCGGGTTCACCGAGCTGCTCATCGACGCCGAGCGCCGCGAACAGCCGCGCTCGGACCTGGAGCAAGTACGCGCCGAGGCGCACCGAGCCGCGAAGATCGTTCGAAACTTGCTCGCGTTCGTTCGTCGGTCGGCGGTCGAGCGCGCGCCCGTGTCGCTGAACGCGCTGGTCGAGGCGACGGTGGCGCTACGGAAGTACGAGTTCTCGATATCGGGGGTCACGATCGAAGAGCGCTACGCCGACGATCTCGCACCCGTGGTGGTGAACCGCGAAGAGATCCAACAGGTGCTGCTCAATCTGATCTTGAACGCCGAACAGGCGATGAAGCCGACAGGGAGTCCAGGCCAAATCAGCCTCCGGACCTGGGCGACCGCCCAGGGCGTTACTGTGGAGGTCGCCGACAACGGACCGGGCGTGCCGGCCACCATCGCTCGTCGCGTCTTCGAGCCGTTCTATTCGACCAAGGGCGTGGGCGAAGGTACCGGTCTCGGTCTGGCGATTGCGCTCGGCATCGCCGAGGCCCATGGCGGTACGCTGGAGCTCGTCACCAGACCCGAACCGGGCGCTTGCTTCCGTCTCACACTGCCGCCGGCCAGCGAGGCGGCCACAGCCCCACAAACGACCGGCGACGCCGCCCCCAGATGGACGGCGATTCCGGGTCGGCGCGCGCTGGTCGCCGACGATGAACCTGCGTTGCGCAAGCTGCTGCACCGCCTCCTGACGCGGCGTGGGTTCGCGGTCGATATCGCCGAGGACGGCCTTCTCGCCTCGAACATGGTCGAGCTCAATCGTTACGACGTCATCCTCTGCGACGTGCAGATGCCGCGCATGGCAGGCACCCAGCTCTTCGATCGTCTCCGTCGCCGCCAGCCCCATCTAGCCTCCGCGTTCGCGCTCATCAGCGGCGACACGCTCGATCCTTCGGTGCAGGCCTTCGCAGAGACCGCGCAGATCCCGCTGCTCGCCAAACCGTTTGGAGCGAAGAACCTGGACCTGGTGCTCGACGAGGTCCTGGCGCGCCGCATGAAAAGCCTGAAGGACCCCGCCTCGCAACAGTCCGACATCCGCGCGACAGCTTGATTGGGGGGCTCGCCTCCGGTCCGCCTTCGCGTGGTGCGCCCCGGTGCGGCACGCCGACGGGGTCGTGCGGGCGCGCAGCGATCATTGAATGGCCGGCGCGTGACGTGCTACCGAACGAAACGGAGGCGCTCGACGGGCCGCGGCGGGGCGAGGGTCGGGTTGTAGCCGAGCTGAATCACGTCGAAGTCGCTCGCGGTGAGCGTTCGGAACGCGGGGTTCAGCACGGCGTTGTCCCAGCGTGTGTCATACGTGCCGGTGATGTACATATCCGACCCGTTGTCAGCGACGATGAGTCCGTACCGCTGCATCGCCCGAAATATCCGCCGGACGTCGGCTGAGTATGACGAGAGGTCGTTGCTGGCCTTGAGACGCAGCCGCGCACCCAAGGGCAGCGCCCAGGAGGTGCTGCCCGCCCGATGCGACGCGGGGTAGACGTACCCGTTGGTTGCTCGGACCGTTACGC
Source organism: Acidimicrobiia bacterium (assembly GCA_016871175.1). GTDB lineage: Bacteria > Acidobacteriota > Vicinamibacteria > Vicinamibacterales > CAVVIG01 > VFZL01. The sequence continues at coordinate 8,925 of VFZL01000028.1, forward strand.
GGAACGCGTGCTCGATGTTCTCCGGACCCGTTGGCCTCGTCATAGCGCACGAGCCCCGGCAAGATCGCCAGGCCCGCGGCGTCGGCCGACGTCCAGCCCTCGGGCCGCCGATCCGATCGCGTCAGGTCGAAGAATGCCCCGGACCCGGCCTGCCACGTGATCCCATCGAAGTGCACGTTGAACAGCTCATACAGCGTGCGGTCATCCCGATTGACGATGATGAGGTGGCGATCGGCTTGGTTCCGGAGATCGACGTTGTCCGGTTGTCCGCCCTCGATCCAGTGCGGCTGCGTCTTGGCCTCTTCAGGGATCGGATAGAAGGGATAACTCTGCCCGGTTGCGTGATTGACGCCATCGCTCTCCTGGTGATAGCGGAACTGAACCGTTTGCCGCGACACGGCGTTATCGACCACGACGTACGGCATGCCGTAGGTTTCGACGCTGCCGGGCGATACGTCGCCGCCGAAGTCTGGATGCAAGCGGCGTGCGGCACCGATGAACGCGATGTAGTTCGCCGAATTCGGATCGATCGGCGTGTTCGAGATGTCCAGGTTCCACCAGCTGGAACGCGGAAACAGTGGGAGCGGAGTCGGCAGCGGTCCGCCTATCACGGCGAGCGCCGAGGCCGTGGTCGCGAGAGCGATTGCCAAGCCCACCGCCAGTATCGCGGTTGGCAGAGGCGGCAGATTCCTGGATATAGTTGACAAGTGCATCGGCTGAACTCGACGCAAGCTTTGGGCCAACCGAATTGGCCAGCCGGGACGGGTGAGCCGCTCGCTTTGATGTGTCTCGCTGTCCAACGCTAGGGCAGGAACATACAGAGTTGGCGGCGTTGACCCGCGCGGCTAGGCGGAAGGCTCTGAATGCATCGCCCTTCCACCGTTCCCTGGTCGTCGCGGTGTCTCGCCACGCCCGCGCGCCAAAGACGATGTCGCGACAACGGGACGACCAGCGAACGGGCCCTGCACAAGTGCGCGCATGGCCATGGTGATCGGCCAGAAGCGCGTCAGGAACGGGTTCTCCACCCGCACGTGTCTTCGCCACCTAAGCTAGCAAGGTTAGGCCCCCGTGTGGCCGAAGCCGCCGGCGTCTCGCTCGGTGAGGGGGAGCGCGTCGACCTCCTCCCACTGGACGCGCGCGACGGGCGCCACCACAAGTTGCGCGATGCGCATACCACGCTCAACGAGGAACGGCGAGGTGCCGTGGTTGATGATCAGAACCTGGACCTCACCGCGGTAGTCGCTGTCTATCGTGCCCGGCGCGTTGAGTACGGTCACGCCATGCTTAGCCGCCAAGCCCGAGCGTGGCCGTACTTGCGCCTCGAAGCCCACGGGCAACGCCACCGCGAAGCCGCAAGGGATCCGCACGAACCGACCCGGCTCGACAACGACTGGAGCGTCCACGGCTGCCGGCAAGTCCATGCCCGCTGAGCCCGTCGTCACGTACGCGGGCAGCGGCATGCCCGTGGTCAGTCGTCGAATCGCTACTCGGACGCTCTGCATCGAGGCATCGTACTTCAGCCGCTCATCGGAGCCTCGGTCTCAGGCCCGTTCCGCGCCAGGGCGTCCGGACTCGATGACGAAGCGGGCGCGCGTGCCGCACGGTGCGCCGGGAGTGGTCACTCCGCTTACGACCCGGTAGTCGGCTTGCAGCCGTGCCGGTGTGACATGGCAGACCACATAGCCGCGCTGTTCGTTGTAGAAGCGGACGAACGGGTTGTCGCTCAGCACCGCCTCCATCAGGCGGGGAACATCCTGTCCATCGCCACCGGTCGTCAGCGATGTGCCGACGAGCTCGGTCGCGACCGTTGGGCCGTCAGACGTTGCGCGCACGTCATTCACCCAATTGCTGTGGACGTCGCCGGTCAGCACAACGGGGTTCGCGCCCGGTCGTGACGCGAGACATTCCACGAGCCGCTTCCGCGAGACCTCGTAGCCCGCCCAATGATCCATGGTAAAGCGGTCGCGGCCGTTCTGTCGACGATTGACCTTCGCCAGCATGACCTGCTGCGGAATCACGTTCCAGCGAGCGGTCGATGCGCGGAAGCCGCCGAACAGCCACGCCTCCTGCTGCGGGCCGAGCAGCGTAGCCCGTGGATCGTGCATCGCCTCGCACGGCCAGGTGGTATTGTCGCCGCAGGGTTGAGGCGTTCGGTATTGGCGCGTGTCGAGCACGAAGAACGACGCGAGCTGCCCGTACCGGAAGCCTCGATAGACGCGCGTTTCATAAGCAGGTACCGCGGTCGGTTTCGACGCACGCCGGAGCGGCATGTGCTCGTAGTACGCGCGGTAGGCCGCGGCACGTCGCTGGACGAAGCCCTCGACTGGTTCACCGCCGGCTGGGCTCGTGCCCGCATAGTTGTCGGCCACTTCGTGGTCGTCCCACGTGACGATCCACGGACACGCGGCATGAGCCGCCTGGAGATCGGGATCCGCCTTGCACTGCGCGTAGCGGTTCCGATAGTCGTCGAGTGTGACCACTTCGGCCGATGGTCCCGCGTGGCGCCGCACTCGGCCGTCACCCGGAGGGTATTCGTAGATGTAGTCGCCCAAGTGGAACACGAGCGACAGTTCTTCTTCCGACAGGTGCCGGAGCGCCGTGAAGTGGCCGTGCTCGAAGTGCTGGCACGAGGCGAACGCGAACCTGAGTTGCGTGCTTCCCCCTGCGGCCAAGGGAAGCGTGCGCGCCCGCCCGATCGGGCTTGCCGCCTCCTCTGCGACGAAGCGATACCAGTACCACCGATCCGGCTCCAGGCCAGTCAGCTCGACGTGGATCGCATGCGCCCACTCCGGCGTCGCCAGCGTCGAGCCCCGGCGAACGATCTGGCGCAGTGCGTCGTCAGTCGCAACCTCCCAGCGCACACGGACGGGGGCGGATGGCATCCCACCGCCGTGCAGCGGATCCGGTGCTAGCCGTGTCCAAAGCACGAAGCCGTCAGACGAGGGGTCGCCGGACGCCACGCCAAGCGTGAAGGGATTGCGGCCGTCTCGCAGGCGAAGTGGTGTACGCGACTGGGCGAGCGATGACTGTGGCCCGATTAATGGAGCCGCCGCCGAGCCGAGCGCCAGTGCGCTGAGGAAATGACGGCGCGAGAGGGGAAGCATGCGGGCTCTCCCAGCATACGCCAGGACAGGCGGGTCGCCAGGACGTGTTACAGTCAAAGCCGGGGGAAGCAATCATGCACACACGAATAGTGGCGGTGGTCATGGCGCTTGCGGCAGGCCTCGCGTTCAGCGTCTCATCGGTGGCGCAGCAGGCCAAACCCGCGTCGCCGGGCAAGCCGGTGATGACGGTGTACAAGAGCCCGACGTGCGGCTGCTGCAGCAAGTGGATCCAGCACATGCGTGACGAGGGGTTCGAGGTGAAGTCGACCGACGTGCCGGATGTCAATCCAATCAAGAAGGAAAACGGCGTCCCCGCCGACGCGTGGTCGTGCCACACCGCTCAGGTGTCCGGGTACGTGCTGGAAGGGCACGTGCCGGTGAGTGCGGTCAGGAAGCTTCTCAAGGAGAAGCCGAAGGTGGTCGGCCTTGCGGTACCCGGTATGCCGGTGGGCTCACTCGGTATGGAAGTGCCAAGCGGTCAGGTTGAGCCCTACAACGTCGTGAGCTTCGACAAGGCCGGCAAGATGACCGTCTTCGAGAAGCATTGAGGTCAAAAGGGGCTTTGCCCCGATCCCCCTCCTTCGCGACGCTTCGGTGGACCTCCGGTGCGGCTATAATCCGCGACGGAGGCCCGCATGTACGGTCGCATCGCGCTGATCGTCCTGGCTGGCTGCCTGGCCGCGCCCGCCTGGGCGTCGGTGCAGGAGCCGACCCGGCGCCAGTGGACGCTCGAAGCTCTGTTCCGGCGTAACGTTGGGACACGCGAACAGCAGACCACCGCCTTTCCCCCGCACAAGGTCATTGGCAACATCTGGTACATCGGCACGGAGAGCCTCGCGTCGTTCCTGATCATGACCCCCGACGGGCATATCCTGATCAACAGCTCCTACGAGGCGAACGTCCCGGTGCTCTTGGCATCCGTGGCCAAGCTTGGGTTCAAGCCCGGCGACATCAAGATCGTCCTCGGCAGTCACGCGCACGGCGATCACATGGAAGGTGACGCCGAAATGAAGCGCCTCACCAACGCGCAGGTGATGGCCATGCAGGAAGACGTGCCGGCGCTCGAGCGCATGAGACCCGGTGGCAAGCCACACCCCATCGACCGCGTCTTGCGTGACGGTGACACCGTGACGCTGGGTGGCACCACGCTCATCGCCCGATTGACACCGGGCCACACCAAGGGCAACACGACGTGGACGATGAAGGCCGTCGAGGGCGGACGCGCCTACGATGTGGTCATCATCGGGAGCGCCGGTGTGAATCCTGGCTTCGTCCTGGTCGGCAACAAGGACAACCCCCAGATCGCGGACGAGTACAAGCAGACCTTCAGGGTACTCCGGTCGCTTCCCTGCGACGTCCCCTTGGCGTCACATCCAGCGATGTACAACATGGCGGAGAAGTACAGGATATTCGGCACGAACCCCAACCCGTTCATCGATCAAGCCGGGTACAAGGCGGAGCTCGACATCGTCGAACAGGTGTTCTTCCAGACGCTCGAGGCTCAGCAGAAGGCGGCGACAAAGTAGTCATGGCGAGACTAGAGATTCGTGGGAACCTGGCGAGCCAGTATCCCGATGTGTTCACGGCACAAGCGATCGACGCGTTGGAGGCTCTTGCGTCCCTCGACGATGACCAGAAATCGGTGATGACCGCGCGCATTGCACGCCGAGCGGCGAGGGCCGCGCAGCGCCAGCGCCTTGCGTTCCTCGATCCGTCTGCCACGATCGGGCGTACCGCGATCACCGTACAGCAGGCGCGCGACGGCGACTTCATCGGCAGCGACATTCCTCACGATTTGAAGCGCCAGTGGATTCAAGGCACCGGCCCCGCGGCGAAACGGGACTCGAAGATCGAAAAGAGCATCCGCAATGTGGCGTACGCGCTGCTGTCGGGCGCGGACGGCTGGATGTTCGACGGCGAGGACGCGCTCGGGCAGTTGTCGACGATGTCGATCGACAACCAGCGCAACCTGAAGCTCGCGATCCATCACGATCCGCTGTTCCTGGGCGTCGCCCGCGAGGTGGCCGGTGAGATGAACCGGTGGGCGGAGGGGTTCTTTAAGCGTCCAATCATCGCAGACTGGGAGACGCAGCTACGCTTCACCACACGCATGTTTCGCGCGCGCGGGTTGCACCTGGACGACCGTCACGTGCGGCGTCGAGACGGCCACGGATTCTCCGCGTCCATCGTCGACACGGTTCTGTTCATCGTCAACAACGCCGCTCGGCTGCGGAGCGACGGGTCGTCCATCGTGCTGTACCTCCCGAAGATCCAGACCGCGGAAGAAGCTGCGCTGTGGAACGACATCCTGAACGCATTGGAGTCGCACATCGGCTTACCCGTTGGCACCACGAAGGTGTACGTGCTCGTCGAGCAGCTCGAAGCCTGTTTTCAGCTCATGGAGATTCGCGCCGCGCTGGGGCGGCACTTCGTGGGGTTCAACACTGGGCGGTGGGATTACATCAACAGCGTGGCGGACGCGATGTTCTGGGATCCGTCGTTCGTTCATCCCAACATCGATGCGATCACGATGACGTACGGCTACATGCGAAACTACGAGGACCGTGTGCGCCGTGCGGTCAGCACACCAGACAAGCTGGGGCAGTGCGCGCTCTGGCAGGGCGGCATGGAGCCCAACATCCCCGTGGGGTCCGAGGCCGGGGTCTCGTCTGGGATGACGCGCGCGGTGGCGGGCGCGGACCGCGAGCAGCGAGAAGGGGCGTGCGGCAAGTGGGTGGCGCACTGGAAGATGGTGCACATCGTCCGGCCAGTGTGGGAGAAGGTGGGCGAGGACAACCAGCTGGGTCGTACGTTCCCGCGACTGGGTTATACCCAGGCGGACGCCGATGGCCTGACCGTCTGCGACCCGGCGCCGCGCACCGTTCGCGGCGCGCGAGACCTGCTGAGCGTGGGTCTGCAGTACGGCAACGCGTTCGGGCAAAGCATGCAGGCGGCTGCGCTCAAGCCAGCAGACTTCTTCGGCAACGAAGACGTACTCTATCTGATGGAGGACATGGCCACCGGTGAGATCCGGTTGAGCATTCTGTGGGAGTGGCTCCACAAGCACGCCATCTTCACTGCCGATGACGAGGCCACGGGCGTGAAAGCGGGGGATACGCTGACGCTGGCCCTCTTCGATCGGCTGTTGGCGGAGGAGTACGCGAAGCTGCGCTCGGCCAGCAATCGTGACGTGCACGACGATTCGAAGAACACGACCCTCCCGGTCGCTCGCGAGATCGTGTCGGTGTATGTCCGAGATGATGTCAAGCTGCCGTGGTATATCGATCTGCTGAACATCACGCTCGGCCAGCACGAGCTGACGGAGGCCAAAGCCCGCATCGCACGGCTCGCGCAGGCTTTTCGGAAGGATGGCACCCGGATCACCGAAAATCTGGATTGGAGCGCGTAGCTCAGCTTGCACGCGGGGGAGGCCTCTGCGAAGATATGCCGCCGCATCGCATGTCGGGATCCTACGGCGCTCCGCAGCACGACCCATCCTTGAAAGTGCTCGTTGTTGATGACAACGCGGACGGGGCGGAGACCCTCTCGCTGCTGCTTCAATTGGCTGGGTATCAGGTGCGCATCGCCTCGGACGGCCTGACCGCGCTGTCGGTGGCCGAGACGTTTCGTCCAGACGCCATCTTGTTGGACATCGGTCTTCCGGTGCTCGATGGCTACGAGGTCGCGCGGCGGATTCGGGCCAACGCCGCGCTGGAGCGGGTGCTGCTCATCGCCCTCACCGGGTACGGCCACGACTCGGACCGTGAGCGGTCCCAAACGGTCGGCTTCGATCACTACTTCGTCAAACCGACGGACCCTCGTGTGCTCTGCGAGGTGCTGGCGCGCTGCTCGGTGCCCGCACGCCGCCACAGTCAGCGCTGACCGCGCTCAATCAAAGCTCTACCGTTCAGGCTCCGTACGAAGACCCCAAGAGTCCCGGCAGTACGGCCTGTGCGGCGCGGGATCCGGCTGTGTGGGCAAGCACGCGTGCCGCCCCTGGACGGCCTGTGAGGCGGTCATGCAGTGTTCTGGCACATGAGCCGATAACGAGCGGTGACCCGTGACGCCCGTCTCCGCGTGATGGCTCCAAAATCCGTCTCCCTTACGGCTCAGCTTCTAGTCACGGTGGTCGGCTCGAACATCGCCACCGCGCTGGCGTTGGCGACGGTGGCGTATCAGACGGTCTACGACAACCTCGACCGTGAGGCGCGGAGCCGGGTCAGCATTGCCGCCCAGAGCCGTGCCGAGGCCGTCTCTCGGATGGTGGCGGGCCAACTGCTGCGCGCCCAGCGGTTCGTCACGAGCACCGCCGGCCTGTGCGGCGAGCAGACGCCCACCGGCGAGTTCGCGTGGGAGCGCGACTGTACGCGCTCGGCCCTCCAGGACCTGCGGATCACCGAACACGCCGTAGGCGCCGTGCTCCTCTCTGGAACGCGCCGCATCGTGGGTTCCGGACGTCGACCCCGTCTGGACCTGCCGCGTCCGATCGGCTTGGCCACGTTCGAGTATGGGACCGACGGTCAGCTTCAGTACGTGATTCGCGCCGCAGTTGGTCAGGTGTCGGTGCTCCTCGCATTCTCGGTCGCCGACTTTCAACCGTTCTTCCTCGACCGATCGAGCTTCGGCGCCGGCGAGGTGTTCTTGCGCGATGACGCGGGCCTGTTTCTGACACCCGCTCGGTACGCCGACGGCGAGACGCCACCCGGCACGCGCCTGACGGAGGCGAGCCACGCGTGCTCTGGCGCCCCGTCGGGGTGGCGCGACATCGACTATCGGGGCGTCGACACCATCCACGGCTTGCATCCCGTCGACGGGTTCTTGCCCCGCGCCTGTGTGGACGCGCACGTCGCCGTGGCGGAGGCGATGGCTCCTGCCGACGCGCTGCTCGGTGCGCTCGTCGGCCGGGCGGGAGTCTTCGTGCTCCTGGGGCTGATCCTCGGGCTCCTTGCCGCGCGGTGGCTCGCCGCGCCGGTGTTCCGACTGGCGGCCTCGGCTCGCGCTCTGCAGGATGGGGACTTCGATCGGCCGATTCCGATCAACGGTCCCTCGGAGGTTCGCGCGCTCGGCCGGTCGCTCGCCACCATGGCGCGCGCGCTCGGCGAGATGGTGGGGCGAGAACGACGCGCGCGACAGGAAGCCGAGACGGCCAATCGCGCGAAGGACGAGTTCCTGGCCGTGCTGTCTCACGAGCTGCGCACGCCGCTCACGGCAACCCTCGGCTGGACGCGGCTGCTGCGGTCGGGCAACCTCGACCCGTCTCGGTCCGCCCGCGCGGTCGACGCGATCGAACGGAGTGCGCTCACGCAGACGCGCCTCGTCAACGATCTGCTCGATGTGTCCCGGATCATCGCCGGCCGATTGCAGTTGGATCGCCAAGTCATTCCGTTGTTGGATCCCATTCAGGCGGGCATCGAGGAAGCGCGACCGTCCGCGGAGCGCAAGGGTGTTGTGCTCGACACTGACATCGCCGCGAACGTCCACGTACAGGGCGATGCCGTGCGTTTGGGGCAGGTGGTCTCGAACCTGGTCATCAACGCCGTGAAGTTCACCTCGCCAGGCGGGCGCGTCCTGGTCCGGCTGGCCGAGACCGACGCGCGCACGGCGGAGATATCCGTGAGTGACACGAGGATTGGCATCTCTCCCGAGTTCCTGCCGTTCGTCTTCGACCGATTCCGCCAGGCTGATAGCGGTTCCACGCGACCGCACGGTGGTCTCGGCCTCGGCCTCGCCATCGTCCGACATCTGGTGCGCCTACACGGCGGCACCGTCCAGGCGCTCAGTGCGGGGCATGGGAAAGGCGCCACCTTCATCGTGCAGCTCCCGTTGGCCGATGCACCGGACGTGGTCGACCTCGCCCCCAGACCACAGGCCGAGCGTGCCCCGCTCGTGGTGAGGATTGAGGGACTGGCGGTCTTGATCATCGAGGACGACGAGGAGACGCGCGCCGTGGTGCGGGCGATGCTCGAGGACGCCGGAGCGACGGTCGTGACGGCGGGATCAGCAGAGGAGGGGCGGCGTGCGTTGTTGTCCGGCCCTCTGTGATGATCTCGGATATCGCCATGCCCGACGAGGACGGGTACGCGTTCCTCCGCTCGGTTCGAGCCGCGGACATTCACGTCCCGGCCATCGCGCTCACCGCCTACGCACGACGTGAGGATGCTACCGAAGCCTTCGCCACCGGCTTCCAGCTGCACCTGCCGAAACCTATCAACCGGGACGTGCTCATCAACGCGATCGCCTCTCTGGCTGGCCCGACGCGCACCGATCTGATCGAGCGGTCCGCGTGAGCCTAGCCGGTCTCCTACCTCGCCGACCGTCCCACGGCGTGTTGACCTCGGCGCTGCCCGTGCCGGTGGTGGGATCCCACTCCAGACAGTGCACGAACTCGGCGGATGAGATGAGCGTCGAGTCTTCTCGCAGCTCTCAGTTCTCGCCCTCTCGGTCAGCAGCAGCGGAGGGAAGCGGCAACGCGGATGCGGACGAGGGTGAGAGCAGCCCCGTCTTGGCGTAGGTCAGGAGCTTGTCGCGCGTATCCGCGATATCCAGATTCCTCATCGTCAATTGGCCGATGCGATCCTGCGGCGTGAAGAACACTTCGCCCTTCTCCATCGTCAGGCGTTCTGGCTTGTACGTCAGGTTGGGGCTCTGTGTGTCGAGGATGGAGTAGTCGTTACCGCGTCTGAGCTCCACTGTGACTTCGCCGGTTACCGCGCGAGCCACCCAGCGCTGCGCGGTCTCTCGCAGCATCATCGCCTGCGGGTCGAACCACCGCCCCTGATACAGCAGACGACCCAGTCGTCTGCCGTTCTCGCGGTACTGCTCGATGGTGTCTTCGTTGTGGATACCAGTGATGAGACGCTCGTACCCGATGAACAAGAGTGCCATCCCCGGCGCCTCGTAGATGCCCCGGCTCTTGGCCTCGATGATGCGATTCTCGATCTGGTCTGACATACCGAGACCATGGCGGCCGCCGATGGTGTTCGCTTCGAGCAGGAGCGACACAGGCTCGTCGAACGATCGATTGTTGAGCGAAACCGGGTGACCCTCCTCGAACCCGATCGTCACCGTCTCACGGTGAACCGGCACGTCGTCACGCCATGAGGCGACACCCATGATCGGCTGGACGATGGTGATGCCCTTGCTGAGAAACTCGAGATCCTTGGCTTCGTGCGTGGCACCCAGGATGTTCGAGTCGGTCGAGTACGCTTTCTCGACGCTCATGCGATACGCCAGGCCGGCGCGCTGCATATACTCGGACATCTCCTTTCGCCCGCCGAGCTCGTCGATGAACTGTTGATCCAGCCATGGCTTGTAGATCTTGAGCTCGGGATTCGCGAGCAGCCCGTAGCGATAGAACCGCTCGATGTCGTTTCCCTTGTACGTGCTCCCATCGCCCCAAATATTGACGGTGTCCTCCCTCATCGCGACGACGAGCATCGTGCCCGTAACCGCGCGGCCGAGCGGTGTCGTATTGAAGTACGGGACACCCGCGGTCGAGATGTGGAACGCTCCGCTTTGCAGCGCGGCGATGCCCTCGGACACCAACTGCAGTCGACAGTCGATGAGGCGCGCCTTCTCGGCTCCGTACTGCAGCGCCCGTCGCGGGATGTCATCGTAGTCCTGCTCGTCGGGCTGTCCAAGGTTGGCCGTGTAGGCGTAGGGAACGGCGCCCTTCGCTCGCATCCAGTGCAACGCAGCACTGGTGTCGAGACCGCCGGAGAACGCAATGCCGACTCGCTGGCCGGTGGGAAGACGCTGAAGAATGTTGGGCACGGGGCGGTCAATTATTGCAGATTGAAGCGCTGACCGCCCATTCGGGTGATCCGCTCGCTCGGAACGACGCGGCACAATCACGGCATGCTCACAGAGTTCTCGAACGCGTTGGCCGATGTCGCAGCGGCTGCGGCTCCATCGGTTGTGCAGGTCCAGGGACGTCGCCGACCGGCGACCGGCCTCGTCTATGCGCCTGACGTCGTCTTGACGACGCTGCGCGCGGCAGGTGGAGAGGAGGGGATACGGGTCCGCCGCGAGGACGGTCAGACCGCCGACGCCGAACTGGCGGGTTGGGATCCCGCTACCAGTCTGGCCGTGCTGAAGGTGGCTGGGCTCGACGTTCGGCCCATTCACCCGTCCACAGCTCCCGTACGCGTCGGCCACCTGGCACTGGCCCTTGCCCGATCGTGGACCAACAGCCTGACCGTCAGTGCTGGAGTCGTCTCCGTGATTGGGGGACCTCTGCCGACCGGCCGGCGTCGATCTATAGCACAGGTGATCCGGACGACAGCGCCGATGCACGAGGGGTTTTCCGGCGGTGCCTTCATCGGCACCGACGGTGCGCTCATCGGTGTCACGACGGCCATCTCGATTCGTGGCTCGCACGTGGTGATCCCCGCCGGGCTTGCCTGGCAGGCCGCGGCGGGCGTTCTCGCGCACGGACGCATACGCCGTGGATACCTGGGTATCGCGGGACAGCCGGTCGCGCTCCCGGCGTGGCAGCGCCCGTCCATCGAGGGCCCAGGTCCAGAGGGGGAAGGATCCGCCGCGGCAGGCGAGGCGCCAGGCGACCGCGGTGTGCTGGTCGTGGCTGTGACGGACGGTGGTCCAGCCGCAGCCACGGGTGTGCTGGTTGGTGACGTGCTGATGACGCTGAACGGACGGCGCCTCACATCACCCGACGACCTGCTCGAGCTCCTCGCGGGCGATCTTGTGGGCCAATCGTCCGTGTTGGGGCTGTTGCGGGGTGGGCAGCCGATCGATGTCACGATTCAGGTAGGGGAAAGGGTCCGTTAGATCCCCGCAAAGCGCGGCACCTCGGTGTGCCGAGAGCTGACGTGCCACTCACGACTTGCGGCTGGTGACTGATGCGTGTGGCGATAGTCGGGTCCGCGAGAAATCGTGACCGCTTGCGATAGCAGCTCCGCGACACCGGAGTGACCGTCGTTGGCGAGTTCCCGACCCTGGTCGAGGCGCGAGAGGCCGACCTGCACACCGATGCCTTCGTCGTGGCGAGCGCTGACCGGGCGTTGACCGATCCCGCCTCCTCGACGTCTCGCGACCCTGCGCCGCGTGTTGTCTTGGGAGATCAGAAGGCCTCGGTTCGCGAGCCCGCCGACATCGAGCCCCTGACGCTCCGGGAGATCGAAGTGCTCGAACGGTTGGCGGAAGGTCTCCCCAACAAGGCGATCGCAGCGCAACTCGGGATCAGCGACCAGATGGTCAAGTTTCACGTGGCCTCGATCACCAGCAAGCTCGGCGCGGCGAATCGGACCGAAGCAGTCAGGATCGCCGTCAGGGGCGGGATTATCACGATCTGAACGAGCGGAACTCTGACCGTGGAGCGATGGCTCTGAGCTATCCCCGTCGCCGTGGCACGAGCGTCAGGCGACGTCGATAGGCGCCGCGTAGGATGTCGAGGGGTGTCGGCACGTCGACGCGTTCGTCGGTCAGATATCGATGGAGGTCATCGACGCCAGAAACAGGCGTTTCGCCGATCGCGTGGATGACGTCTCCCTCCCGCAGTCCGGCCGCCGCGGCCGGACTGTCGGGATCGACGGCCAACGCGAGCACGCCGGACGAGACCGCCAATCGATGCGCGCGAGCAATGGCGCGTGGGATCGGAGCGTTCTGGCCGCCGATGCCGATGTAGCTGCGACGGACGCAGCCATCCCGGATGAGCCGTGACGCGACGAAGCGCGCAGTGTTCGACGCGACCGCGAAGCACAGGCCCTGCGCAGGCAGAATCACGGCCGTATTGATGCCGACGACTTCACCAGCAGTCGTCACCAGCGCACCGCCCGAGTTGCCGGGATTGAGCGCGGCATCGGTTTGAATGATGTCGTCCATCAGCCGTCCGCTCGCCGCGCGAAGCGAGCGGCCGGTGGCGCTGATGATGCCGGCAGTGGCCGAGTGGTGGAATCCGAACGGATTGCCGATGGCGATTGCAATCTGGCCCACTCGCAGTCGCCGGGAATCCCCGAGGGTCGCCCACGGGAGCGCATCACCGGACTGATCCGTCCGAACAACCGCCAGGTCAGTGTCCGGATCCTCCCCCACGAGGCGCGCCTGCATCGCCCGACCGTCGGAGAGCGAGACCGTCACCGCCGCCGCTCCGTGGACCACGTGGCTGTTCGTGAGCACGAAGCCGTCCGGCGCCATGAGCACGCCCGAGCCGCCTCCGCGCGGTCGCTCGACTCTGACCACCGCCGGCCCGACCGCTTCGATGCTGCTCGTGACCGCATCCGAATACGCATCGAGCAACACGTCATCCGAGGGGACCGATGTCAGTCCGGCGCTCTTCAAGGCCATGACCCCATCGTAGGACCGCCCCAGGCGCAACGCACTACCCGAACGGGCAGGAGCGGTCGAGCTGCACGCAGTCCTCGACGTTCAATCTCAAATGCCGTACCTCCGGCTATGATCCCCGCGGGGAGGCGCGAGCATGGAACGAAAGCAGGCGTCGGACTTTCCGCAAGAGCTTCTCGATCTGTTCCACGAGTACCAGCACGGGGACATCACGCGGCGGACCTTTCTCGACCGCGCGAGCAAGTTCGCCGTGGGTGGAGTGACCGTCGGCGCGCTCTTCGAGAGCCTCCGTCCGGACTACGCGTGGGCCCAGCAGGTGCCAAAAGACGACTCCCGGCTGAAGACGAGCTACGAGACCGTCCCGTCACCTGAGGGTAACGGCACCATTCGTGGCTATTTCGCCCGTCCGGCCAGCGCGACCGGAAGGCTGCCAGCCGTGCTGGTCATCCACGAGAACCGGGGGCTGAATCCGTACATCGAGGATGTGGCACGCCGGTTCGCGGTGGCGAATTTCGTCGCGTTCGCGCCGGATGGCTTGACGTCCGTGGGCGGGTACCCGTCGCCGCCGGACGACGAGAAGGCGGCGGCGATGTTTCGCCAGGTCGACGGGATGAAGATGCTGGCGGACTTCGTGGCTGCGGCCAACTGGTTGAGGGCGCGCCCGGAGTCGAGCGGCAAGCTTGGCGCGGTGGGCTTCTGCTTTGGCGGCGGCGTCTCGAACAACCTGGCTGTGCGCTTGCCCGACCTTGGCGCCGCGGCGCCCTTCTATGGACGTCAGCCGAGCGCGGAAGATGCAGCCAGGATCAAGGTGCCACTCCTACTGCACTACGCCGAGAATGATCAAGGCGTCAACCAAGGCTGGCCGGCCTTCGAAGCTGCCCTCAAGGCGGGGAACAAGTCGTATCAAGCCTTCATCTATCCGGGCACACAGCACGGCTTCCACAACGACACGACGCCTCGCTACAACGAGGCCGCGGCGAAGCTCGCCTGGCAGCGCACGGTCGACTTCTTCAACAAGCACCTGCGAGGCTGAGTCATAGTCACGCCGTGGTTGTCGAATTCCGGGGGCCTTGAACGACCAAGTCCTGAACCGCGCGGCAGGCCGCATTGGCTACCGCGCGGGACGGCGGTTCGGGCCAACGCCTGTCTCGAGGGCCCACCAGGAGTTCCCGCGATGAAGTACCTGTGCCTGATCTGCGACGAGGAGAAGACGATCAACGACATGTCGAAGGCCGAGACGGACGCCTTCATGGGTGAGTACTTCACGTTTACCAGTGACATCCAGGCGTCCGGACATTACGAGGCCGGCGAAGCCCTGCAACCTGTTGCGACCGCCACGACAGTCCGGATTCGGAATGGCAAGATGTCGACAACCGACGGGCCGTTTGCGGAGACGAAGGAGCAGCTCGGCGGCTTCTATCTGATCAAGGCCAAAGACTTGAACGAAGCGATTCAGATCGCATCTCGGATTCCTTCGGCTCGCTGCGGGTCGATTGAAGTCCGGCCCGTGGTGGACTTCGGCCAGTCGCAGTGACCCCTCACGGCGACACTGCGCGGGAAGCGGTTGATCTCGTCTGCCGCACGGAGTCCCGCCGAGTGCTCGCCACGCTCATCCGGCTGCTCGGTGATTTCGAGCGCGCTGAGGAAGCGCTGCACGATGCGTTTCTGGCAGCGATACAGCAATGGCCGATCGAAGGCGTGCCGGCGAGCCCACGGACCTGGTTGGTCTCCACCGGGCGCTTCTTCGCAATCGATGCGATGCGTCGACGCGCACGCCACGATGCGTCGCTCGCCACGCTGGCCGACGCGCTCGAGCGCCAGGCCGCTGCGAATCGCGAGGGACACGAGGATCCCGCGATTGAGGATGACCGACTTCGGCGCATCTTCACCTGCTGCCATCCCGCGTTGCCTGTCGACGCGCGGATGGCGCTCACGCTCCGGGAGGTCTGCGGGCTGACGACCGAGGAGATCGCGCGGGCGTTTTTCGCGTCCGCGTCGACCATCGCCCAGCGGATCGTCCGCGCCAAGGCGAAGATCCGTGACGCGCGGATTCCGTATCAGGTACCCCAGCACGCCGAGCTCTCGGAGCGACTCGAGGCCGTGTTGCACGTCGTGTATCTGATGTTCAACGAGGGGTACTCGACGACCGCGGGCGTGCAGCTGACGCGCGCCGACCTCTCGGGCGAAGCCATTCGGCTTGGGCGATTGATCGTCGAGCTGTTGCCGGATCCCGAGGCGATCGGATTGCTTGCGCTCATGCTGCTCCACGAATCGCGCCGATCGGCGCGAACGTCCGAGACCGGTGATCTCGTCCTGCTCGACGAACAAGACCGCCGGCTATGGGACCGCGCGCTCATCGCTGAGGGCACGCGGCTCGCGCAACGCGCGCTCGCCTCGAGACGGTTCGGCCCCTACACGTTGCAGGGGGCGATTGCCGCCGTGCACGCGGAGGCCGACACAAGCGATGAAACCGATTGGGCACAGATCGTCGGGATCTACGACGTCCTGATCAGAAGCGACCCGTCGCCGGTGTTCGAGTTGAATCGAGCAGTGGCGGTCGCGATGTGGAAGGGTGCGGCGGAAGGACTCGTCCGCATCGAGGCCATCCTCGCGCGCGGTGACCTCGCCGCGTATCACTGGGCGCACGCCTCGCGCGCCGACCTGTGTCGCCGGCTGGGCCGACGAGACGAGGCGCGCGCGTCCTACACGCGCGCCTTGGTCCTCGTGAAGCAGGAACCGGAGCGGCGGTTTCTCGAAAGGCGTTTGGAGGAGCTCGGGACATCAGAGAGCTGAGATGGAGAGCCGAGATGGGAGAGTCGACGCCTCTTCTCGGGCTGACGCATTTCCCCTCTCCGCTCTCCCGCGCTGCTCTCCGCGCGCTGATTTCTGATTTGCCTCGATCTCAATTCGCTGTTCCGGCTTTGATGCCGAGGCCGTTGGCGTTGAGGAACTCCCGAATCTTCGTATAGATCTGCACCCGCTCCTCGGGCTTGAAGTTGCCGTGGCCGCCGCCTGGGACGGTGAAGAGCTCGTTCTTGGCGCCGGCCTTCGTCAGCGCGTCACGCAGCTTGACGTTCTGCGAATAGGGCACGATGGGATCCGCATCGCCCTGGATACTCAGGATCGGCGGCAGGTCGGATCGCACGTGCGTGATGGGAGACACCGCGCGGGCGACCGCGTCACGTTGACCCGATCCACCAAGCCATGCCACGGCGTAGGAGCGGGCGTTCGGGCCGCCGAGCATGTCGACGAGGTCCGTGATACCGTACCAGTTGATGATCGCCGCGACCTTAGGTACCGCCACGTCGTTACCAGCGAAGCCGCCACCGGCGCACGAGGCGGTGAATCCCGCAGTGGCGGGTGCCATGCCCGTGAGCAGCGCGAGGTGTCCACCTGCCGACTCACCGCTCAAGACGATCCGGTTGACATCGATATTGTAGGTCTTGGCCTGGCTGACGACATGCCGCAGGGCGCACTGCGCATCCTCAGCCGCCGCAGGCGCCTGAGCCACACGCGCCATGCGGTATTCGACGTTCACGACGTTCCAGCCCATCTCGAGCCACGGGATGAGCGACATGAACGACGCTTCCTTGGTGCCCTGCACCCAACCGCCACCGTGATAGAAGACCAGCGTGGGCTGCGGCGTGGTGACGTCGCGTCGCCGATACAGGTCCAGCTTGAGGTCGACGCCGCTCGCGCTGAAGTAGGTGACGTTTGCCTGGATCTGATATTGGTTTTGCGCCTTCGTCGCCCAGTCGGCCGTGGCCGACAGCTGCGCGTATGCACTCGATACGGCTCCGATCGTCAACAGCGCGGCCGTCACGACACCGTACACGGCTCGATTGACCATCTCGTTCTCCTTATCTTGAATCGGGCACTGCCCCGAACCCCTGCCGCGTCACGTCCCGGGCTGGCGGGCGGCCGTTGATTCTACCGCGCCACTGTGGAGGATTCTACTGCCGGGCCACCGGGGGTCCGATACTCGAGGCGGGCGCCTTGGGAGCTGGCGACGCGTGTGCATCCATGTGCGGCACGCCCTTCAGTAGACAACGACGCCATCGTCGGTCAGGATGAGGGAGAGAGCGTTGGCCATGACCGGGCTTACGAACACGGAGCCCGTCCCGCGAACGCAGCCGAGCTGGTCCTCCGTTGTGGGGCTCGCTGTCGTGGCGTCGCTTGGCATTCTGTGCGCGCGCGGCGTCGTCTCAGCGAGCGAAGGCGAACCGCTGAAGATCCGGGTGACCCCGGCCGTCGCGCAACCACCTGCGTTCGTCACCGTGCGCGCGGATGTCGAGGCGCACGATGACAACCGCTCGCTCGAAGTCACGGCCGAGGCTGATGACTTCCGCGCGAGCAGACAATTACCGCTCGAAGGGAGCAAAGGTCCTCGGTTCACCGAGATCTACTTCGACAACCTACCAGCCGGCGCCTATACCGTGACGGTGGTCTTGAACGGCTCGAGCGGACAACGAGCGCGGGTGACGCGATCGGTCCTCGTCGGCTCGCCACCGGACGGCCCACAACCGTAATCGATCGAGGCTCGGACCCGAACCGCTCAAGCGGTAGGCCAAGCGTCCCCGCCGTCTCAGCTCTTCTCCACGGTTCGCTTCATGTCGGCAAGGTCGTTTCCGAGGACCTCGCGGACCTTGCCAGCGATCGCCCAGCTGACCGGCGTCAGCAACCCGGGTGGTAAACCCTGATTCTCCAAACCGAACTCGATCGACACCTTCGTGCCGGTTCCGGACGGCTGAAACGCGAACACGGTGTCGATCTTGGCGCCTGCCTTGTGATGGGTGATGGTGTAGGTCCGGTTCTTCTCGAAGGCGGTCACTTCCATTTCGGCGGAGTCGAGGCGGCCGAGCACCTCGCGCGTTTCGAGCCAACGGGTACCCAACCCGAACCCGCCGGGCGTCATCACCTGGACCTCTTTGATCCCTGTGACGTGTTGGGTCACGTGTTCGATGTCGGTGAACATCATGAACGTCTTTTTCACGGGCGCATCGATCTGGCTGGTCACCGTCACGGTTGTCATGGCCGTCCCTCCTTGCGTTGACGGGTCCGTCTCGGTCCCTCCGACAGTGCGTCTCGTCGCGCCAATGGCAGCCGGCTTTCGAAGAAGCGTGCCAGCGGCTCGCGTGCGTTCTTCTCAGGAAACGTGCCGTCGATACGGAATGTCGGTGCTGCGGCGGCGAGACCCTGCCGTGGTGAGGCGGCAGTGCCGGAACTCCGGCACTGCCGCACTTGCGACGGCGTCCACGGGGTACGGTATGTTCCAGTCGACGCGAAGAACACGGCACGCAGGAGAGTGTGAGATGTCTCAGGACGTTAGCCGGTCATTGCTGAGCGAATTCGATATGGAGATGGCCAACACCCGCGGGACACTGGAACGGGTGCCGGAGGGCCGGTCCGAGTTCAAGCCCCATCCGAAGTCGATGGCGCTTGGCCGGCTCGCCGGTCATCTGGCCGAGATGCCGCTGTGGGCCCAGATGACCCTGGGGCAGGACTCGCTGGATCTCGCCGGGGGAGGCAGCGGCGCGGTCATGACGACGCGCCAAGAGACGCTCACGCGGTTCGATCAGCACTGGCAGAACGCGCGCGCCCTGCTCGCCGGCTGCAGCGATGCCGACTTGATGAAGACATGGACCCTCAAACAGGGGGACCGGACGATCCTCGCGATGCCCCGCGTCGCGGTCCTGCGAAGCTTCGTGATGAACCACATGATCCACCACCGCGCCCAGCTCTGCGTGTACCTTCGCATGAACGACGTGGCTGTGCCCTCGATCTACGGGCCGTCAGCGGACGAAGGCACGATGTAGCCGCCAGTCGTTGGCGAGGCCATCAGACCCGAGACTGTTCTGGGCTGGCGAGTGGACGGCCCCCTGGCGGTGGCCCGATGCGGATGTCGTCCACCGTCATGCGCAGCATCGCAAAGAGCGGCTTGGTGTCCTCGACCGCCTTGTCCAGGACGGTGTCGATGGCGTCCTCGGTCAGATGGAGCCGATGGCCATGTTGCATCGCGCGCAGCTGCAGGCGCGCCGGATAATCGCCGGTCGTCCGGCGGTACATGATCGTCGTCGCGTCGTGGCCGAACTGCGCGAGCGCGCTCAGGTCGTCCAGTAGACCGCTGGGTGGCGGCGACCACATCGCCGTCAGTCTCAATGGTAGCTTCCAGTGCTGGCCGATGCTCTTCGCGGGGTTGTCATAGCTGAAGCCGAGCGTCTTCAGGCACGCGCGTGCCGGCGCCAGAGCACCCCCCCCTGGGTCTCGAGCGAGATGAGCGCGTACTGCGTCGGCAAGTGGCACGCGACGAGCACTTCGCCGAGGTTGCGAAACATGCCGGCGAGCTGCGCCTCTTCCTTGTCCTTGACGGCGAGCGCCACCGCGGCTTCACCCGCGTGATGGGAGCTGAGCATCGCGAGGAGCATCAGCTTCTTCAATGAGCCCGAGCGCTTCCGGTAGTGGTCGAAGAAAAGCAGCGTGCTCGCCAGCGAGGCGACGGTTTTCACCCCCATGAGCAGGATGGCGCGCGTGACGCTGTCGAGCGACCGGTTCGACCGGTTGTACTGGAACGAGTTGGCCACCTGCAGCACCTTGAGCGTGAGCCCATAGTCCTGCAACACCAGTTCGGCCAGCTCCTGCGCAGACCGGTCGCGTTGGTCCAACGTCATGAGCTGCTGGATCTGTTGTGAGAACGCCGGGAACTCCGCGTCTTTCAGGATCTGTTGGACGCAGGCGTCGAGCGACTTGACCATCGTCTGAATGGCTACGCTGAGCCACTGGCGTAATCGGCATTGGGGCGCGCGCCGGTAGGTGACCAGCCAGTGGCCGTTTCGCGCAACCACGCGCAGCGCTGGACTCAGCGTCTGACCCAGCGCGCCGCGACCCCTTCATCGCGGTCGGTGTTGGACAGCTCGTACGCGAACGGCGCCTCACCGTCGGCGAAGCGAACACTGATGCCCTCCATCGGTTGCCACTCCACGGTGACGAACCGATTCGACTCGGCGATCTCCCAGAGCGATTTGTCCTCGAGCACCAGGAACCGCCCCGCCTCGCGCGTTTCCTGCACGTAGTGACCGGGGCCCACGCCTGGGTAACGCGGCTCGGGCGTTTGTGAGAGGACCGCGACCGACAGGCCCGCCATCGCCGCGGTCAGCACGGCGAGCCGTCTCCCTCGATGGATCATTTCCTGAGTGTGGGGTTCACGTACCCGGCGGGCAGCACGCGCGCAGGATCGGGGCGGAACGCCAGGTACTCGACGTGGTCCGGTACCTCAGCCCACCCGTGGTAGACGCCGGCTGGAATGATGACGACGTCGCCAGCCTTGACCTGTCTCGTCTGCGCGGGTTTGGTGAAGACGGCGGTGTTCGAGGGTCCCACGACAGTGGTCACGAGCACGTTGTCCGACGGAAATGGCTTCACGTGCGTGACTTCGCCGCCTGTCACGAGTGTGCCGCCGCCCGAGAGGATGTAGTACACCTCGGTGAGCTGCACGTGGTTGAGCGCCGTCACCGTGGCGCCGGGCTTCACGACGCCGCGCCGCAGGACACCCAGGCCGAAGTTCTCCTTCCCGACGTCGACGATCCGGGTCTCTTCGTCGGCGCCCTTCATGGCTTTCATGACAGCGCGGATCTCTTCGGCGGTGATGTCCGTGGCAATGGTCGCCGACGGCGAAGTTGGAGTCTGTCCCGTGACGGGACGAGGCGACGAAAGGCACGGCACGAGCGCGAGCGCGAGGCAGAGAGAGGTTCGTGGCATGTCGACGATTATCTGTCGAAAACGGGTGAGGTCGTGGCCGACCCGTGCCAGGGTTCGCCTCCGCCGCGCGGGCACCGCAGGAACCGTTTGGGGGCGGGCGTGTCCCGACCCCGCGAACCCCTGGAACCGCGAAGCGTGATAAGGTCCGCGATCATGAGCCACGCCGCCCACCGTGCCACAGCTGACGTCCATTCCGCCGCCGACAAGGTCGGCGTCAGGCCGCCTGGCGCCCGGGAGTTCTCCGGTCGTGCCATCGTCTCAGGGCTGATCGTGGCCGTGGTCATGGGTGCGTCGTACCCGTACGTCGTGCTCAAGCTCGGATTCGGGCCCAACGTCTCGGTGGTGGCGGCATTTTTCGGGTATCTCGCCCTCGGCGTCGTGTTCCGAGGCTACAACCGGTTCGAGAACAACATGGTGCAGACGGCTGGCACGGCCGCCGCACAGACCGCCTTCATGTGCGTGATGTTGGCCGCGTTCGACATGTTAGCCGCCCGACCGGGGGCCAACCTCGGCGTCACGCTCACCCCCATGACATCGTTCTTGTGGCTCACGTCGGCGGGCTTGCTCGGCGTGCTCTTGGCCGTCCCCATGCGTCAACACTTCGTCGTCGACGAACGCCTGACGTACCCGGACGGCGTGGCCGCGGCAGAGACGATCATCGCGCTGGATGGGACGGGCTCCGACGCGCGGAGGGCGGCGCGCGCTCTCGCTGTGGCCGGCGTCGCGTCGGCAGCGCTGATGCTGATGACCGAAGATGCGCACGTGCTCAGCTGGTTCTCATCCATCACGCTCATCGGCACCGCCGTCACGATGGCGGCAGGTGTCGGCATCAATTGGAGTCTCTTGTCGCTTGGATCGGGCATGCTTGTCGGATTGCGCATCAACGTCAGCATGCTGCTCGGCGTGATCATCGGATGGATCTTCGTGCCGTACATGCTGCTGCGATACGGCGTCCTCTCGTCGACGTTCACGCGCAACGACGTCCTGCTGTGGTCGATGTGGCCTGGCACGGGGCTCCTCATTGCCAGCGGCTTGACGGCGCTCGCGCTGAAGTGGGACGTGTTGTCGCGCACGTTCTCGAACTTGTCGACGCGCGGCGACGACGCCAGTTTTCCGCTTCGATGGACCGTCATCGGTGTGGTGCTCTCGACCATGGCCCTCCTCGTCGTCCAGAAGGCGATCTTCGGTCTCGACCTGTGGATTACCGCGGTGGCGGCCCTGCTGTCGGTGCCGCTCATGCTTGTGGGCCTCCGCGTGCTCGGCGAGACGAACTGGGGGCCGATCAGTCAGCTCACCAACACGATGCAAGCGATCTTCGGCGCCATCGTGCCGGGCAACATCACCGTGAACATGTTGGCGAGCGGGACCACCGGAACGATCGCCACCGTGTCGGAGGCGCTGATGCAAGACTACAAGGCCGGCCACATGATCGGATCCTCGCCGAAGTACATGACGATCATGCAGCTGCTCGGGACGCCAATCGGAGCGGCCGCGGTGTCGTGGATGTACCCCCTGTTGCGGAGCACCTATGGCATCGTCGGCGACAACGCTGGGCTCACGTCTCCGATCTCACGTCGCGTGGCTGGGTTCGCGGAAATCCTGTCTCAGGGCGTCAGCGCGCTCCCCGCGGGTGCGGTTCCGGCGCTCATTGTCGGCGCCCTCCTCGGAATTGCCATCGCCGTCGCGGAGTCGAAGGGTGTCCGCTGGGTCCCCTCTCCGACAGGCGTGGGAATCGGTATGATGGTGCCTGCGGCGGTCATCATCGTCATGTTCCTCGGCGGCATCGTCGAGCACGCGTGGCGTCGAGTGTCCCCCCGCAGCCACGAGCTGTATCTCCCCCCAGTTGCCTCGGGATTCATCGCGGGCGAGGCGCTCATCGCTGTCCTCATCCCGCTGCTCGTCGTCGTCGGCCTCTTGCATGTGTGAGGGTGTTCATGATCGGGATGTCTCGCCGTCCCAACTTGGTTGTCGCGCGCGGCGTGACGTGGACGTGGCTCTTCGCTGTCGGGGCGTTCGGTTGGCCTGTAGACACCCGCGCGCAGGCGCCGACCGAATCCGCCGCACCCACCGCCTCCGACGTGCGCGATCGAGCCATCGCCGAGCGGTTCGCGCCCATCTTTCATCAGGGGATGGTCGCATCGCGCTTCAGTTTTATCACCAATTTCGACTTCGACGGCGATTGGGTGGGAGACAACAACTAGGCGAACGCCGCTGATGCGACGCACCGCCAGAAGGCGTATGTCTACTATGCCGTCAGCGAAACGCCCTCGCACTATTTCGTGCACTACGCCGCGTTTCACCCCCGCGACTACAAAGGTGGCGAGCTGACCGGCGCGATGTTCAGCCAGGCCGTCCGTCGCGGGGCAAGAGCCTCGACGCGCGTTGCGCCGACAGATCTTGCGAACGATGTCGTGCTCGCACACGAGAACGACCTCGAAGGCTGTCTGGTCGTCGCGCGCAAGAATGGGCCTCGCCTCGAAGATGCGGAGGTCGAGGTCGTCGAAACACTGGCGCACAACAGGTACCTCAAGTATCAGCCGTCCGCCACGCTGGCGAAGGGGATCGGGACGGTTCGTCTCGACGGACAGCATCCACTGATCTACATCGAGCCCAAGGGGCACGGCATGGAGGCCTTCGCCGACCAGCCGAAGACTCCGGCAGAGGGCGCTGGCACGACCGTGGGCACGGCTGGCCCGGGCGGTCGCGGCGACCCGGCGGCTGGCGTCAACGGCTCGGACGGCTCGACCCAGACGGCGGGTGGCCTGGTCGGCCGCGTCGCCGGACTCGTGTCGCGCGTCGAGGCGGCGAGGAAGCTGGTGAACAACGAGAAGCCCGAGACGATCCGCGTCTATCGGTTCACCGGAACCGCCGAGGATCCAGAGAGCACCGAGGGAGACGTCGGCTACGACCTGCTGCCGACCTACAGCACGATGTGGGCACGTGCTCGCACTGCGCCGAACGAGACGTACGGTGAGGTCCAGGATTACGGCGAGCGCGAGGTTCGTACCGCGGGTGCCCCGAAGGCTGGCACCTTCATGCTGGGTGGGCTCGGGTCCTCGTTCCGTGGCGTTCAAGGTGCCGAGAACAAAGCGCGTCCTCCGTGGGGCTGGTTCGATATGACCGAGCGGGACCGCCCGCTGGGCGAGTGGTTCCTCGATCCGGCCGCCGCGGTGCGTCGGCATTTCCCGACGCTCGACATGGACACCGGGTACCTGCGCCAGCCGTTCTTGGGCATCACACGAACGCCGTAGCCACTCGGTTGACGCCTCGGCTCAGCTCGGCTCGGCTCGCCCACGTCGATCACGCGCTGGGGCAGCGCTCGTCCTTCGCGGCATCCGCGGCTGGCCTGTTCGTGACGCGGTGCGCGTGGCGGCAGGGCCACGTTGACCCGCTCCGGATTGAGCGATATCGTGCGAAGAGAGTGGCGATGTCGAGCGGTGCGAGATTCGGAGGGGGACGGGCGATCACCGAGCGAGTCGTCCGCAGTCTTCTCGTCACGATCGTCGCGCTCTCCGGCTGTGGCACCCCGCCGGCGCCGCCCACGCCCGTCGATCTGACCATCGGGACGGTGTTCGCGGGCAGCGCTTGGACCGCGGTGGGGAAGTCCCTTGCGGACGTGTATTCGGCCAAGCTCCCGGGCGTGCGCGCCACGGCGACGACGAACGAGGATCTCGAGAGCACCGCCGATTCACTCCAGCGCGGAGACGTGCAGCTGGCGATTGAGGATGTCGAGACCGCGTACGTCGCCTTCAGCCGTGGAACCCCGCAGATGGCCGAACCGCATCGCGACCTGCGTGCGATGGCCGTTCTGTTCTCCATCGCCGTTCACGTTGTCGCCCGCACCACCGCCGGCATCGAAGGCATCGGCGACTTGAAAGGCAAGCGAGTCGGCATGGGGGCGCCCGGCAGTCCGACGCATCGGGCCGCCGCCCTGATTCTGGAGGGCCACGGCGTCGGCGTGAAGCATATCACACCCGTCCCGCTGACCGGCGACGCGGCTGCGGCTGCCATTCGGGAAGGCACACTCGATGCGGCGTTCATCTACGTGTCGTTTCAGAATCCGGTCGTCACCGCGCTGACCGGCGCCGATGATGTCCGATTGGTGCCCATCCAACGATTGTCGCTGGGTCACATCCAGGAAGGTCACCACTTCCTCAAGTCGACGACGATTCCTGGAGGCACGTACAAGAACCAAGAGGAAGACGTTTTGACGGTCGGCATGGACGTCGTGCTCCTCTGTCGGCAATCGGTGCCCGACGCGCTCGTCTACGACCTCACGAAGACGCTGTTCGACTCGCTGCCAGTGCTGCGGCAGGCCCATCCGTCGGCAGCCGGCATCGACCCCGATCGCGGCCCGACCTCTGCCATCCCTCTCCATCCGGGCGCGGCTCGCTACTATCGCGAGCGCGAGCTGCTCCGGTAGCCGTCAGCCATGCGCGTGGGAGCTCGCGGCGCTCTGCTCTTCGCGGCGGGTCTCGCTGCCGCGACCGGCCTGACCTTCTGGCTCGGCCTGCGTGCGACGCGCGAATGGCAGGGCAGCACGGTCGAAGCCGCCGAGCGCCGCGGCAACGAGGTCGTGACGCTTCTGGCGGCGGCGCTGGAGCGCGACATGAAGGGCGGGCACGTCTCCGTGCTCCTCAAGGTCCAAGAGCGCGAGCTGGCGCAAGTGGCGCCGTACGAGTTGGCAGACCGCTTCGCGCGGGGGTTTGCGCGGTTCCCGTATCTGGATTCCTTCTTCGTCTGGACGGCGGGACCCGGTGACGGTTCGACCTACGCGTTCAACCGTGCCGACCGCCGTCCTGCGTGGGATCGCGACACCGTGGCCGACGTGCCTTATCCGGTGGTCATTCGACAGCATCCGGAGGCGCTCCGGAGCACGGTCCTTCTGGCGCGCGCGCAGGGCCGTCTCGGTGTGCGCTTCACGCTGTTCGAGGTGTCCATCGAGGGTGTGCGGTACCAGGTCATCGCACACCTGCTCTACGACGGCGTCGGGGAGACCGCCACCCTGAAGTCCGCGGTTGGCTTCCTCGTCAACCTCGAGTGGGTTGAGCGTTACTACTTCTCGGACGTGCTCACACAGGTGCAGCAGATCATCGACGACCCGTCGCTGAGTCTGCAAGTGGTGAACAACACAGGAGCCGTGGTCGCGTCGGTCGGCCCCCCTCTCGCCCAGGAGGCGACGTCTGCAGGGGCGACGCACGTGCGGCACTTCCCGCTGGCGTTCGCGGAGCAGACCTTGTCAGATGGGCCGCAGCGCTTCCGCGACCCGACCTGGATGACACGTGTTGGCGTCGGGAACGAGACGACCCGGCTGGCGGCCACCCGCGGTGGGACGCGGACCGTGCTGTTGCTCGGCCTCGGCACGCTCGTCACCATTGTCGGACTCGGGGTCACCGTCCGGGCCGCGCGGCGGTCCGCGGAGCTCGCCGAGGTGCAGTCGGAATTCGTGTCCGCCGTGAGTCACGAGATGAAAACGCCCTTGTCGCTCATCAAGCTCGCGAGCGATACGTTGGCCCACGGACGTTACGCGTCTCCCGAGGCCATCGGCGAGTACGGGCAGATGATCATGAAGGAGTCCCAGCATCTCGCGCGACTCATCGACAACGTCCTGTGCTACGCGCGGATCACCGACACGACGTCCGAGTACGACCTCGAGGTCGTCGACGTCTCGGAAGTGGCGCAGGAGTCTCTGGATCGGTTCGCGCCGCAGCTCCGGGAGCTCGGCTTCGAGGTGCAGCTGCAGGTGCCGGCCGAGCCGGCGCTGGTCCGTGCCGACGCGTTGATGCTCGGGCAGGTGTTCGATAATCTGGTCGACAATGCGCTGAAGTACGCCAAGGACGGCCGATGGGTCGGTGTCACGGTCGCGAGCGACGGTGACACGGTGCGCATCGAGGTGGCCGACCGAGGGCCTGGCGTGCCGCCCGACGAACGGGGCCCCATCTTCGAAAAGTTCTATCGACGCAAGGGGACACGCCTTCGGGGTGCGGGGCTCGGGCTCGCCATCGTGCGACGGATCGTGGAGGACCATCGCGGGACCGTGGACGTGATCGGCCAGGTGGGGCAGGGCTCGACATTCGTCGTCAGAGTGCCAAGGGCCTCCGCATGAAGAAGCGGATTCTCATTGTCGAGGACGATCAGGCGCTGGCGCGCGTCTTGGCCGACAACCTGCGATTCTCCGGGTACGATGTCGCTCACCTCGATGATGGCGCTGAAGTCGTGACGAAGGTGCGCACGTTCGCGCCCGACCTGGTGCTGCTCGACGTCATGTTGCCCAACAAGGACGGTTTCAGTCTGCTCGGGCTCGTTCGGCAAGGCGGCCGAACGCCGGTCATCATGCTGACGGCGCGCGATCAGAAGGCCGACAAGCTCGAAGGCCTCGAGCGCGGGGCCGACGACTACGTCACCAAGCCGTTCGACTTCGAGGAGCTGCAGGCCCGGATTCGCGCTGTGCTACGGCGGGCTCGGAAGATGGTCGTGCGCATTTCGCTCGGCGACGCCGAGATCGATTTCGAGGCCTTCAAGGCAACGCGGCACGGGAAGGACCTGAAGCTGTCGCGACGGGAGTTCGACCTCTTGCTCTACCTGGCCGAGCGAGAGGGCGCTGTCGTGCCCAGAAGCGAGCTGCTCCGCGAGGTCTGGGGGTTTCCTGAAGAGCCCGCCACGCGCGCGGTGGACTACGCGATTCGGCGTCTTCGTATGAAGATAGAATCGGATTCGCGTCAACCGCGCCACATCCACACGGTCCACGGCGATGGGTACTCTCTGACGCTCACGCAGCCAGGGTAGACATGTGATCACACGACGCGGTTTCATCGAGCGCGTGGCGGCGGCAGGTGGAGTGTCGCTGGCCTATGACGCCATGATCGGTCTCGGCCTGCTGGAGGCGACACCCACGGCGCCGTTCGACCTGCAGGGCCAGGTCAAGGGCGTACGGGTGGTCGTCATCGGGGCGGGGCTGGCCGGGCTCACGGTCGCCTACGAGCTCGGCAAGCACGGCTACCGTTGCACGGTTCTCGAAGCACGAAGCCGACCGGGCGGGCGGGTCCATACGATTCGACGCGGCACGGTCAGCGAAGAGGAGGGGCCGTGGCCGATTCAGGTCTGCCAGTTCGACGAAGGGCTCTACTTCAACTGCGGTCCGATGCGGATTGCCAATCACCATCGCACGACGCTCGACTACTGCCGCGAGCTCAACGTCCCGCTCGAAGTCTTCGCCGTCTCAACGGATAGCCAGTGGATCTACCAAACCCAACAACAGGGCCTCATGGGCCGCCGCGTGCGCCTTCGCGAGGTCCGCACCGACCTCGACGGCTACCTCGCCGAGCTACTCAGTAAGTCCGTGTCCGCTGGCGCGCTCGACGAGTCGCTCACGAAGGACGATGCGGAGCGGTTGCTGGCGCACCTCAAGACGCTGGGCCGCCTCGACGACCGCGGGACCTATCGCGGGCAGGAGATGCGAGGGCCTGCCGTCGAGGGGCCCCAGGGTGAGCTGCGGTACACGCCGCTGCCCCTGGGTGAGCTGCTTGGCTCGAAGGCCGGCGAGTACGTGCATCAGGGCTACGAGTATCAACCCACCATGCTCCAGATCGCCGGCGGCAGCGACCGGTTGCCGCAGGCGCTGGCGGCCCGCCTTGCACGCCGGATCATCTATCGTGCGGCCGCAAAACAGATTCGTCAGCACGAGCACGGGGTGTCGGTGACCTACGCCGATGACGACGGGGACGTCCGCACGCTGGAGGCGGACTACGTGGTCTGCGCGATCCCGCTGGTCCTGCTCAAGGACATCGACACCGGCTTCGCGCCGGACTTCAAGGCGGCGATCGCATCGGTGCCGTACTCCGCCGCGGGCAAGATGGGCCTTCAATTCAAACGGCGGTTCTGGGAAGAGGACGACCAGATCTTCGGTGGCGCCACGAAGACCGACCAAGACATCGCGCAGATCGTGTATCCCTCACATGGATTCCTCACGCGCAAGGGGATCTTGACGGGCTACTACATTCAGGGGCAGGCGGGGCGTCCCGTCGGCGACATGTCCCCAGGCGCGCGACTCTCGCTCGCGCTCGAGCAAGGAGCGCGCATTCATCCACAGTATCCAGCCGAGTTCGAAAGCGGCTTCTCTGTGGCATGGCACCGCGTTCGGTGGAGCCTCGGCTCGTGGTCGGTCACCCCCGCCGACGTGAAGACACGTCTGAGTCAGCCCGATCGGCGGGTGTATCTGGCCGGCGACCACTTGAACCTGAACGCGTGGATGCAGGGCGCGTTCGAATCCGCGCGCCACGTTGCAACGGCGATACATGCCCGGGCCATGGCCGGAAATGAGGCCAGGCCTTTCTGATCCCGTCCCAGGCTTGCCTGGCCCACCTCGCGTGCCTGGCCTGCCAGGCCTGACTTGTGCTACTTCTTCGAGAACGGCCCCACCTCCGGTACCGGCTGCGTGTTCGCGAGCGGACCGAGCTCGGCCGCGACGCCCCGCGCGATGGCGGCGGTCTCGCTGCCGGCCTGGAAACAGGTGAAGTCGGGTCGATCGCGCCACGCGTAGGGACCGCACAGGCGGACCTTGGCCTTGAGGGCCGCGTCGTGGACGACGTTGATGAGCCGTTCGTAGTCCGGCGAGCCCTGTGGGTAGCCGGAGAAGTTGCCCAGATCACCGCTTGCGGCGAACACGGCGCTGATGCCTGGTACCTTCGCGATCGCCTCGGCGTTCTTCACGCCCTCCAGCGTCTCGATCATCAGAATCAAGATGATGTTCTCGTTGGCTGTCTGACGATACCCACCCGGCACGGTGCCCCACATCGCTGGATCGAACGCCTGGCCACCCCCATTGCTCCGCCGCCCCAGCGGCGGGAAGTAGGTCCAGTCGCGCGCGGCCATCGCTTCCTCGGCGGTGTCGACCGTCGGCACGACGATGACCAGAGCGCCAGCGTCGAGCGCATGCTGGATTTCACGTTCGTCGGTGTAGGCGACGCGCGCGCCAGGGACGGCCTTCGCGTGGGGACAGGTGCGCCACATGCGCGCCACCGCCTGCCAATCGTGCTGGTCATGCTGCATCTCGGTCCAGATGAAGTCGTAGCCGGCATTGGCCATCGCACAGTAGGTGGACGGATCGGTCGACGCAAACACCGTCCCGCCGGTGACCTTGCCGCCCTGCATCATCTTCAGCTTCACCGGATTCCAGATCCTGGCGCCCGCGGGCGGATTGAAGGCCGGTCCGAACTTCCAGGTGCTCGGGTTGAAGGGACCCTGGTTCACCGAGCCGCTGAGTGGCGTGTTGATCGCGCCGCTGTCCTTGCCGGCTGGTGCCGCGAGCGGAAAGGACTGCTTACCAGCATCCGGGTTGTTCGCATACGGATCCGCGCTCGGCTGAGCTGGTCGCGCAGGCTGTTGTGCGTTCTGCGCTTGACCCGACAGCGTGACCAATCCCACGGCCAGCATTCCTGCCAGCGCCGCCATCTGCATTCGTCTCATCGCGACCTCCCTCACAGCACATCGGGGCATTCTACCGCGTCAGTGGGCGGGGCGGTGGCACGTGCCGTTGCGGTTCGCTCACTGGCGCCCTGCGGGGCTACCGGCGACCGAAGATCGAGGCGATGCGGCGGCCGATCGACCGGAAGATGTTCTGCACGGCACGGGTCGTGGCCTGCTCGAAACTGCCTTTGCGGACAGCGCAGAGCCGCGACGGTACGTCATCGCCGTCCTTGAAGTGCTCCGTGTAGCGCGGACAGCCGTCGACCGGTTTGAGGTGCGAGACGCGGCAGAGTTCCTCGCCGCGTAGACCCGCCGGAATCTCGAACTCGCGCGCGGGGAAGAGATGCGCTGTGCGCTTCATGAAGTCGGCCCAGATCGGGAGTGCCACGCGCGCGGCGTAGGCCCCGCGTCCAATGGGCTCGGGGCGATCGCGCCCGACCCACACCCCGACGACCACCGAGCTCGAGAATCCGACGAACCACGCATCGCGGTAGTCGTTGGTGGTGCCGGTCTTGCCCCCGACCGGCCCGACGACTCCAAGCGATCGCGCTGGCGATCCGGTCCCGCCGTCAATCACATTGCGGAGCATCGAGACCATCTGAAACGCCACCTGCTCCGACACGATCCGCTTCCGGTCGACGGGCCGATAGAACACGAAATCGCCGTCCGCATCGAACACATTGATGACCCCGCGTGGCTTCACGACCTCGCCGCCGCCCGGAAACACCGCGTACGCCGCGGTGAGATCGAGGGGCGAGACCAGGCCGCTCCCCAGTGCGAGTGAGGCGACGTCGGGCAGATCCCGAAGTCCCGCATCGGTTGCCAGTCGCAGCACCTGGCGCGTGCCGACGCGCTGCTGGAGTGCCACTGCGGCGGCGTTGTTCGACTCCGCGAGCGCCTCACGCAATGTGATCGCCGTCGGGTCGACCCCCTCCTCGTGCGACACGTTCCGAGGCTTCCACTCCGGATTGTCTGGCGCTCCGACCTCATCGAGATGATCGAGCATACTCACAGGCGAGAGGCCGTGTGCGAGCGCCGCCGCGTAGACGATCGGCTTGAAGGCGGAGCCTGGCTGGCGACGGCTGCGTGTCGCGCGGTTGAACGTGCTGTGTGTGCAGTCCGCGCCGCCTGGACGTCGTCTCTCGCGTACCGCCGAAGGCCACGCGCAATCGCCTGTTCGGCGGCGTCTTGCGCTGCGCGGTTGAACGACGTCTGCACCTGCCAGTCGGGTGGGTGATCGCCGCTAAACTGGTTGCGAAATTGCTGGCGCAGCCAGCCTTTCGCCCATCCCGCCGTGGGATCCTGTGGCGACCGGCACCTCTGAATCCTTGGCCGCTCCACTCGCGCCGCCTGCTCTTGGGCGGCCGTGATATAGCCCTGTTCACGCATCAACCCCAGCACGAGGTGGCTGCGCCGGAGCGCGCCCTCGTAGTTCGACCAGGGCGAGAGCGTGGAAGGGGCCTTGATGAGGCCGGCGATGAGCGCCACTTCGGCCAATGTGAGCGCCTTCGCTGGCTTCCGAAAAAGGTGCGCCGCCATCGCGTCGACGCCATACACGCCGGCACTCAGGTAGATGCGAGTGAGGTAGAGCTCGAGGATCTGGTCCTTGGACAGCTGGACCTCGAGCAGCACGGCGATCGACGCCTCCTTGGCTTTGCGCGCCAAGGTCTTGGTGTTCGACAGGAACAGCGTGCGCGCGAGTTGCTGCGTCAGCGTGCTACCGCCCTCGGATCGGCCGTCGCTGAGACTGTTGCGCACGATCGCTCGCGCGACCCCGATGGGATCGATGCCCGGATGGAGATAGAAGCGGCGATCCTCGACCGCGACGACGGCATGCTGCAGGTCGGCGGCGATCTCGAAGAGCGGGACGTCGTGGCGCTGTTCGTCGAGTCTGAACCACGGCCGGCCATCAGCCGCGTAGAACACCGTGTCGCCAACGCCGCGCGTGAGCCGGTGCACGACGCGAACGTAGCGTGCCATCCACCAGCCCGATATCGCGCTGCCGGCCACCGCGATCGCCACGACGGAGGCCCCGATCCACTCCCACCAGCGCCGCGGCGCCCGCAACTTCACGGCCTGGCTGCCTCAGGCTGTATCTGCCGGCTTCGCGTCCCCGGCTGGCACCCGCGGGGCATAGGAGAACGTGAGCGTATCCTCGATGAGGCCGATCGTGACCGTGCCGCCGTGCTCGAGTTGACCGAACAGGATCTCGTCGGTCAGCGGGTCGCGCACCTCCTTCTGCACGGTGCGGCCGAGCGGTCGCGCGCCGTACACCGGGTCGTACCCCTTGGCGGCGAGCCACGCGCGTGCCGCGGGCGTCAGCGTGATCGCCACGCGTCGTTCCGCGAGCTGCGCCTCCAGCTGGAGGATGAACTTTTCGACAATCGTCTCCATAACGGCCGATGTCAACGGACTGAACGTCACGATCGCGTCGAGGCGATTGCGGAACTCCGGGCTGAAGGTCCGATCGATGGCCGCCTTGGCCTTGGCCGTCGCCGTTCGTCGCGCCGCTTCGTCGCGCGCGGTCGTCCTCCCACCCTCCGCGAAGCCGATCGACTTCTCGCTCATCTCGCGCGAGCCGGCGTTCGACGTCAGGATGAGTACGACGTTGCGGAAGTCCGCTTTGCGACCGCTGTTGTCCGTCAGCGTCGCGTGGTCCATGACCTGCAGGAGGATGTTGTAGATGTCCGGATGGGCTTTCTCGATCTCGTCGAGCAACACGACGCTGTACGGGTGGGTGCGAACCGCATCGACCAGTTGTCCACCCTGCTCGAATCCGACGTATCCGGGTGGGGCGCCGATGAGCCGTGCCACGGCGTGCTTCTCCATGTACTCCGTCATGTCGAAGCGGATGAACTCGTTGCCCAGCTGCATGGCGAGCTGCTTGGCGAGCTCGGTCTTGCCGACGCCGGTCGGTCCGGTGAAGAGGAAGCACCCGGCCGGGCGCTCAGGCTGAGCGAGACCGGCCCGTGACCGTTTGATCGCCTGCGCGACTTGATGCACGGCGTCCGCCTGGCCGAACACCACGCGCCCCAGGGCTTCTTCCAGGACGCGCAGCCGTTCCTTGTCCGAAGAGGAGGCCTGCTTCGCTGGAATGCGAGCCGCGCGTGCGACGATCCGCTCGATCTCCGGCACATCGACGACCGGAAGCGCAGTCGCGTCGACCGGGACGCCGGCCTCAGGCGCGGGTGTCGCGAGACGAGCGACCGCGCCGGCCTCGTCCAGGAGGTCGATGGCGCTGTCGGGGAGGCGCGAGTCGCGGAGATGCCTCGCAGCCAGCTTCGCCGCGACCTCGAGTGCGGCGTCCGTGTAGGTGACGCGGTGGTGCTCGGCGTAACGGCTGCGCAGGCCAGCGAGGATGCGGACCGTTTCCTCCTGAGAGGGCTCGTCCACCGCGATCTTCTGAAGCCGCCGCGCCAGCGCACGATCTTTCTCGACCTGTTTGAACTCTTCGAAGGTCGTCGAGCCGATGACGCGCAAATCCCCCGTCGTCAGGATCGGCTTGAGCATCGTCGCCAGGTCCATCGTGCCGCCGGTCACCGAGCCGGCGCCGACCGTCGCGTGCATCTCGTCGATGAATAAGATGGCCTTCGGCCTGGCGCGGAGCGCGGCGATCACGGCCTTGAAGCGCTCTTCGAAGTCGCCACGGAAGCGCGTGCCCGCCAGCAGGGCAGCCGTATCCAAGGCGAACACTTCCGCCGTCTTGAGCGCTTCGGGGGCCTCGGGCCCGATGAGGCGCAGCGCGAGTCCTTCGGCCAGCGCCGTCTTGCCCACGCCTGGATCGCCGACGAACACGGGGTTGTTCTTCCGGCGCCGCATGAGCACCTCGGTGGTGCGCTGCAGCTCCGGGAGTCGGCCGATCAACGGATCGAGCGTGCCCTGGCGTGCTCGATCCGAGAGGTTGATGCAGTAGGCCGACAGCGGGTCCCGCGACGTCGCCGACCCTTCATCGCCACCGCCCGCGGTCGCGCCCGGCTCCGAGGGCTGCGATCGATCGATGGGCGGCATCTTCGTCGTGCCGTGCGAGATGTACTCGAGGACGTCGAGGCGCGTAAGGCCCTGCGCCGCCAGCAACCGCGCCGCTTCAGTGTCCGCATGCTGCAGGATCGCGGCGCAGATGTCGCCGGCATGGACTTCCTCGCGTTGCGCGCTCTGCACGTGCAGCACGGCGGTCTGCAACACGCGACGGAACGCCGCCGTCTGCTGCGGGTCGTGCTCCCGCCCGCGGCGCAATTGCTCGATCGACCCGTCCAGATACCCGTCGAGATCGCGGCGGAGCTTCCCCAGGTCCGCACCGCACGCCGCCAGGATCCGCTCGCCCTCCGGATCGTGCGCGAGGGCGTACAGCAGGTGCTCCACGGTCAAGTAGGCGTGGCGCCGAGACACCGCCTCCCGGTAGGCCACCGTCAGCACGATCTCGAGAGACGCCGAGAACATGCGGTTAGGCCTCTTCCATGATCGCGCGGAGCGGGTACCCGGTCTCCCGGGCCTGCATGGTCACCGTGTCCACCTTGGTTTCCGCGATCTCGCGGGTGTACACCCCGGCGAGGCCGCGGCCGTTCACGTGAACCTGCATCATGATGCCGTAGGCCTCGGCTGGTGACTTCTGGAACACCGACTCCAGGATATGGACGACGAAGTCCATGGTGGAGTAGTCGTCGTTGAGGAGCACGACGTTGTACTGCTTCGGCGTGTCCTGCTTGGAGCGCACCCGCTCTTGGACGGCTCCGCCTGTGTCATCTCGATGGCCGGCCACCATCACAGAGTACCGCATTCGGCCGCGACGGTCACCGTCCGTCAGCGGCACCCGTTCGTGGGCCGATGACGAGGTACGCCCAATAGCACTTCGCGTCCTTGCCCCACGTCAGCACCATCACCTCGCCGCCGCCACGGTGCGCGAAGACACCGTAGCGGATCTCGGCCTCGGTGGCTGGCACCTCGATGGTGAAATCGTCCAGCGACTGGTCGTGCGTGAAGTTCAGCACTTTCTTGTCGTCGAGGCTCGACTCGGTCACGAGCGCCCAGTGCCGCACCACCTGAGCGGTATCGACGAAGGCGGGCAGCTCGATGGCCACGTTCTCGAACGAGCCGCGTGCGACCAGCCGTCCGTCCTTCAGGCTTACACCGCTGACTTGGTCCAAGCGGAGCGGTGACAGCTGACCTAGGACGGACACCGTGCCCGCCGTTCCCTTGAGCGACGTTGCCTGAGCGGCGGCCTGCGTGCAGCCGCTCGGGCCGAGGCTGCACGCCACCACGAGCAGGCCGCAGCTTCGCCGCACCCTTCCGGATAGAAGCCGCATCATACCTACTGGATACTCTTTAGATGCAAACTGTGCCTCGTATGAGGCGAATGGCACCCATGTCTCGTAACGGGCAACCTCGTGAGCCAAAAGGATTTGCAAGCTCGGCGGCCTCAGCGCTATCTTACACAGTTGCGTGCACACGCGCGAGGGCCACCCATCGCTTGAGGACGAGCGCAGTTACGGACCACCGTCACCGACACAAGCCCCTCCCGATCGAGTCGCCGATTTCCCGGCGCGCGGCCGATCGCATCAAGCCGGACGTTCGGCCTCGCGGACGTGCGCGGCATGCCAGGTCCGTGAACGCGCTTGGACGTGCACAAGCGGACGCGGTCGAACTGCTTCGCGAGGTGCATCACCGCGTGAAGAACAGTCTGCAGGTGATGCAGAGCCTGCTGGCGCTCGAAGCCAGCCGTCTGTCGCATCCCGACGCACGTCGCGTGGTGGGCGTGATTCAGGACCGGCTGCGCGCCGTGGCCTTGGTGCACGATCAACTGCATCGGTCGTCCAACCTTCGGTACGTCGATCTCCGGGGCTACGTCGTGGCCGTGATCGATGGTGTCCGGCGGTCACACGATTTCGACGGGCGCCGCATCCACGTGCGCGTTCGTGGATCGCAGGGACTGGTTGGGATGAACGACGCG
The DNA here is from genome assembly GCA_016871175.1 of Acidimicrobiia bacterium. Lineage (GTDB taxonomy): Bacteria > Acidobacteriota > Vicinamibacteria > Vicinamibacterales > CAVVIG01 > VFZL01. Next base: position 45,495 of record VFZL01000028.1, read on the forward strand.
CTCCGCGTGGGCCTGATGCTCAACGAACTGGTATCGAATGCCGCCATGCACGCGCTGTCGGGCGGCCGTGGCGGCGAGATCCTCGTATCCGTTTCGTTCTGTCCGCGCCGTCGCCTCCGCATCAAGGTGTCGAACACCGGTGTGCCGCTGCCGGCGCGCTTTTCTCCCCCAGTCGATCGACTGGGCCTCGCAATTGTTGGCAATATCGCCCGCCACAGCGGTGGGCGGCTCTGGTGGAGTCGCCGGCCACTTACGAGCTTCTACGTGGAGCTGAAACGATCGTGACTGTGATCAATGAAGCCCTCGCCTCTCCGAAGGCGACCATCATGGTTGTCGAGGACGAATGGGTCGTTGCGCGCCACGTGCAGCAGACCCTGCAGTCACACGGATTCGACGTTGGTGAGCCGATCGCGAATGGCGACGAGGCGTTTGGCGTCGCCGCCCGCCAGCGTCCGGATCTCGTGCTCATCGATATCGGATTAGCCGACGGGACCGACGGGCTGACGCTCGCCGAGCGCATTCGACGGAGCGTGAACCCTCCGCAAGTGGTGATGTTGTCCGCCCACATCGACGAGGATTCGATGCGTCGCGCGTGCGCCGCCGGTGCGTCCGGTTACGTCGTCAAGCCGTTTCATCACTCGCAGCTGCTGAGCGCGGTGCTGGTGGGACTGGCGCGTGGCCGACAGGAGCGGACCGAACGCGAGGAGCGCCGACAGGCAGCCACGACGCTGCGCGCGCTCGCAGTGGACCTTGTGCGGCGCCAGGAGGGTGAGGGGGGCGAATCGCACGCCAACCTGATGGCTCAGCTCTCGGCGCGTGAGCAGAACATCGTGCACTTGCTGGCCGAACATCATCGCCCGCGATCGGTGGCCGCTGAGCTCGGCATCAGCTATCACACGGTGAGAAACCACCTGCGACGGATTTTCCGGAAGTTGAACGTATCGTCCCAGTCGGAGCTCTTGCGTATTCTCAAGGAGCCGTGAGGCGCTCAGGGTGGACGACGCCCCGCTCGTGGTCATCATCGAAGACGATCACTTCGCCGCATTTCTGTTCAAACAGACGCTGAACGCTCACGGCTACGCGGTGGCGATCAACTCCGGCGAGACAGTCGATCTGCCGGCGCTCGTGTCGCTGAAACCGGCGGCGCTCCTCGTGGACTTGCACCTGAGCGAAGGCGATGGCGTGCAGTTACTGCGGCGACTCCGGACCGTCCGGTCGCTTCGCCACGTGCCGGCGGCTCTGATCACTGGCGACTATTTCACCGACGCCACCGTGTCACGGGAGATCGAGAAATTGGGGATCGAGATGTACTTCAAGCCGTTGTGGGACGACCAGCTGCTGTCGGTCGTCGCTGGACTGGTGAAGCGCGGGCTCGTCGCGCTTGACGAAGCGTCCCGGTGACGCTTCAATCGGGCGCTTCTGATGGCCGCATCCGTACGCACGATCACGGCCACCCGCGGCGAGGCGCGTATGCGACTCGACCGCGTGCTGCAACGGCAGCTCACCGACCTTCGCGGGGCCACGCGGACGAAGGTCCAAGCGTGGATTCGGCAAGGTGCCGTGTTCGTCAATGGGCGTGCCGCAGGTCGTCCTGCCGCGCGCGTCTCGGTTGGCGATGCTATCACCGTCCACCTGTCGTCGGATGCGTTCCGTCCGGCTATGGTGGTCGAACCCGAACCGCTGACCGGAGTCCACGTGTTGCACGAGGATCCCTATCTGTTGGCGGTCGGCAAGCCGGCCGGGATGGTGGTTCACCCGACGTACGGGCATGCCAGCGGCACGCTGATGAATGGTCTGCTGTGGCATGCGCGGCAGTGGCCCTCGGCGCAACGACCGTCACTCGTCGGACGGCTCGACAAGCTCACATCGGGCATCGTCCTCGTTGCGCGCACTCGTGCCGTTCACGCATCGCTGCAACGAGCGCTCGCCAACTCAGTCAGCCACAAAGACTATCTGGCAGTGGTCTATGGGCGCGTCGCGCCACTGCGCGGCACCATCGCGCTGCGTCTGCATCGCGACGACCGTGACCGGCGGCGCGTCGTCGCCTCCACGCTGCGTGGACAGCCCGCCGTTACGAGCTACGAGCGGCTGGCGCGCGCGTTGGCGCCAGACGCCGGGCTCGCGCTCCTACGCTGTCGTCTCCTGACTGGGCGAATGCACCAGCTCCGCGTGCACTTGGCCGCCCGCGGGTGGCCGATCGTCGGCGACCCGGTGTACGGTGAGTCACGTTGGGCTGCCGTGGCCGATGGCGCACTGAAGCAGGCCTTGCGCGCGTTCCCCCGGCAAGCGCTCCACGCGTGGCGGTTGAGCTTTCCCCATCCGGTCACGGGCGCACCGGTGCGCATCGAGGCCCCGGTTCCGTCGGACATGCAGGCCCTGCTCGCTCTGGCGTCGATCGAAGTCCCCCTCTGGCTCACCAGCGCTGTCCGCGCGACCAAGGGGGAAGCCGTGGCTCTTGACCGAACGACCTCATAATGTGCGCATGCCTCGACTCGCGACCGTGTGTCTGCTCGCCGTGTGGTGCTTCCCCACAACCGCCGCTCACGCGCAGACGGCCGGTGCGGAGACCAGTTTCCTGGCCCTGGATCTCTTCGGTGGCGCGCATCCGGAGGCATCGACGGCGACGGGACAGAATAAGCCTGCGGGGACGTTCGGCTGGGAGATCGGATCGACCGTCCGCTTCATCCGGTGGATCGGATTGACGGCCGCCGTGGGTCGCGTACGCACCCCCGAGCGCGCCTGGATCACGCACGTGCAGGCAGGTCCCCGCGTATCGCACACGCTTGGTTCCATCAAAGACCTTCGCGGTTTCGCGCACGTCGTGGTCGGACGCGCCATGAGTGAGCTGCAAACAGGCATGGCCGACGACAGCTTGGAGATCATGGCCGGCGGCGGCGTCGACGTGTTCAATGTGTTCCGCTTTCGGCTGGACTTCGTGCGCCGCGATCTCGAGACATTCCCGAGAAACAACGGGCGATTTCTCTTCGGCGTGGCGCTGCCACTGTGTTTTCGAGGGTGCACCGACATCGATGGGTTCGCGGCGGGCCGATGAGTGCTCGGGCGGGCGCAGGCGGCGCCACCGCCGTTGCCGTGCCGTGTCTGACCATCGTAGCGGGCGCGGCTGATCTCAAGCCGGCCACCGAGGCTGCGTTCGAGCGCTACGCGCGCGCCACGGAGCGTCGGATTGCCGCGGAGGTGGCAGCGCCCGCAACCTTTCTCTCCGTCTCGACCAAGCCTGATCGTGACTGCCAGCGCACGTTCGATGCGCTGAATCGCGGCGAGATCGTCGTGGAGCCGTTGAGGTCGACTGACGCAGGACGCGCCATCGACATACCGGGTGGACTGGTGCATCACTGGCTCGGCACGACGTTCCTTCCCGACGTTTGTGTTTGCGACGCCGTCATGCTGCTGCAGGACTACAACCGGCACGGGGAGATCTATCGGCCCCGCATCGAGCGATCCGAGCTTCTTTCGCAGAACGGGGATCGATTCACGTTCTTTCTCCGCTTCTTCATGAAGAAGGTCATCACCGTCGTCATCAACAGCGAGCACCAAGCCGAGTACGTGAGGTTGACACCAGAGCGTGTTCACAGCCGCGTCGTCAGCACGCGGATAGCGGAGGTCGAGCACCCGGGCGCGCCTGACGAGCGCGAGAAGCCGGTGGGTCGAGATGGCGGGTACTTGTGGCGACTCAACACCTATTGGCGATTCCTCGAGCGCGACGGCGGGACCTATCTGCAGTTCGAATCGATATCGCTGACGCGGAGGATCCCTGTCGGCCTCGGTTGGGTCGTGGGTCCGTTCATCAACAGCCTGCCTCGCGAGTCGCTGGAGTATACGCTCCAAACGACCCGCGATGTGCTCACTCAACGACGTGGTGCGGCGGATCGGCCGATCGTTCAGGTTCAGGCGCGCGGTAGAGGATGAGCTCAACGCCGGCCGCGCTCGGGCTCCGAGGTGCCGGTTCACAGTTCCGCTCGGACCGCCTGCGGGGCTATCATGACGGCCCAGTTGGTCGTGCGCGTTGGTCAATGGTCGTGAGACATCGCCGCAGCTTCAGCGCGCCGGAGATGCGACTTGCGACTTGTGCCCCGCGACGGTGACCTGCGACTGAGGAGGTTTCTGATGCGTCGACAGTCCCTCGCTCTTGTCGCCGCCTGCGTTGCGGCGCTGGCCGTGCTGACGATGCGGTCGCTGCCGGCCCAAGGCCCGGCAGGACCTGCGGGCACCACGAGAGGAGAGTGGCCCTCGTACCACGGCAACAACAAGAACCATCACTACTCGGCGCTCGATCAGATCAACGCCTCCAACTTCGGTTCGCTCGAGGTCGCGTGGCGGCTCAAGACCGACAACTTTGGCACGCGTCCCGAGTTCAAGCTCGAAGGGACGCCATTGATGGCGGGAGGCATCGTTTACACCACGGCCGGCACACGGCGCGCGGTGATCGCCCTGGACGCGACCACGGGCGAACTGCGCTGGGTCCATGGCGAGCCCGAGGGGCCGCGAGGGGCTGCTGCTCCGCGTCAGCTCTCCGGTCGCGGCGTGTCGTACTGGACCGACGGGAAAGAAGAGCGGATCCTCTACGTCACGCCCGGCTTCCGACTCGTGGCGCTCAACGCGAAGACCGGGCAGCGCGTGCGCTCATTTGGCACCGACGGCGCGGTGGACCTGAAGACTGCGGCGGTGTTCGGTACCGGGCAGCCAATCGATTTGATCAACGGCGAGATTGGATTGCATGCGACACCCGCGGTCGGCGGAGACACGGTCATCGTCGGCTCCGCGTTCCGGGAAGGCCACACGCCGAGGACACACAACAACACCAAGGGCATCGTCCAAGCGTTCGACGCGCGCACCGGCAAACGGCTGTGGAACTTCAATACGATCCCGCGCCCCGGTGAGTTCGGCAGCGACTCGTGGGAGAACGATTCGTGGGCCGTCAACGGCAACGTCGGCGTCTGGAATCAGATGGCGATCGACGAAGAGCTCGGCATGGTATACCTGCCGGCCGAGACGCCAACATCCGACTTCTACGGCGGTCATCGGCCCGGCAATAACCTGTTTGCCGAATCTCTCGTCGCCCTGGACATCAAGACCGGTCGGCGGAAGTGGCACTTCCAGTTGGTGCACCATCCGCTCTGGAACATGGACATCTCGTCGGCGCCCATCCTCGAGGACATCACCGTCGACGGTCGCGCTGTCAAGGCGGTGTCGGTGATGGGCAAGCAGGCGATGGTGTACGTCTTCGATCGCGTGACGGGCCGACCCGTGTGGCCGATGCCCGAGACGCCGGTTCCCGCTGGTGACGTGCCGGGTGAGACGTACTCAAAGACGCAGCCCATCCCGAGCAGACCTGCGCCGTACGACCATCAGGGTGTCGTGCCCGAGAGCCTCATCGACTTCACGCCGGAGCTGCGCGCCGAAGCGCTGAAGCTGATGTCGATGTACAGGATGGGTCCGCTCTTCACGCCTCCGGTCTTGAGCCGGAAGGAAGGACCGATTGCGTCGTTCCGATCGTCCGGCGGCACGAATTGGCCCGGTGGCGCGTTCGATCCGGAGACACAGGTGCTGTACGTGCCGTCCTACACGTCGCTCGTCCCGGTCGGTCTGATGCCACCTCCAGATCCGCAGTTCTCGGACATTCGCTACGTGGTCGGCAACGCCGCGGCTGGCGGCGTGCGATACATCACCGGTCCAGGCGAAGACGCCGGCGCAGACTCCACGCGCACGCGGCCGGCGGGCGGCGGCGGTGGAGAAGGTGGCGCGGGCAGTGCATCGCCGACGCCACAGGGTCTGCCATACCTCAAACCGCCGTACGGTCGCATCACCGCGATCAACCTCAAGAACGGCGAGCACATCTGGCAAGTCGCGCACGGCGAAACGCCGGACTTCGTGCGCAACCATCCGGCGTTGAAAGGCGTGAACATCCCTCGTACCGGCCAATCTGGCGCCGTCGGTGCGCTCGTGACGAAGACGCTCGTCATCTCGGGCGAGCCGCAGGCGACGACGTTGCCGGGCCGTCCGCGTGGGGCGAACCTGCGCGCGTACGACAAGGCGACAGGAAAGGAGGTCGGTGCGCTCTTCCTGCCGGCACCACAGAGTGGATCTCCGATGACCTACTCGATCAACGGAAGGCAGTTCATCATCGTCGCCGTGAGCGGCGGCAATTATTCTGGCGAGTACATCGCGTTCGCGTTGCCCGAGAGCGGGTCGCGTTAGTCAGGAGGTCACCATGAAGCGAGCAACCAGAACGCGGACCGTTGTCGCCGCCGCCCTCGTCGCGTGGACCGCACTTGGCGTCGGCCAGTGGTGGCTGCAGCAGTCGGCCGTCGCCGCCCAGGGTGGAGCCGGCGCCTCGGCGCGGGCGCCGAAGTTCGAGGTCGATCCGATGTGGCCGAAGCCATTGCCGAATCATTGGATCCTCGGTTCGACGATTGGCGTGTGGGTGGACTCGCGCGATCATGTCTGGGTCATCCATCGTGGTGCATCGACGCTCGACGCGAACGAGAACGCGCTTGGTGGCACGCCGCAGCTGTCGAAAACGTGCTGCGCCGCGGCGCCGCCGGTGCTCGAGTTCGATCAGGCCGGGACACTCGTGCAGCACTGGGGCGGCCCAGGGGCGGGTTTCGAGTGGCCGCAGAGCAACCACGGCATCTTCGTCGAGACGAATGGTACCGTGTGGATCGCCGGTAACGGCGCGCAGGACGGTCAGGTCCTGAAGTTCACGCGTGAGGGCAAATTCCTAAAGCAGTTCGGCTTTGGCTGGGCGAATGCGAGCAGCACCGACCGCTGGGCGTTCCGCCAGCCCGCGAAGGTGTTCGTCGACGAGAAGGGCAAGGAAGCGTACGTCGCCGACGGCTACGGCAACAAACGCGTCGTCGTGATCGACGCGGAGACCGGCGTGTTCAAGCGCCTCTGGGGCGCATACGGCAACCCGCCGAGCGATGCCGATGCCGGACGCTATCGGCCGAACGCGCCGCCCCCGCAGCAGTTCCGGAATCCGGTGCACTGTGCCGATCTGTCAGTCGATCGCATGGTGTACGTCTGCGACCGCGCGAACGATCGCATCCAGGTCTTCACGGCTGAGGGCAAGTTCGTCAAAGAGGGGTTCGTCGAGAAGGAGACGCTCGGCAGTGGCTCCGCGTGGGACATCGCCTTCTCGCGTGACGCGCAGCAGCAGTATCTGTTTCTCGCGGACGGGATGAACCAGCGCGTCCACATCCTCGATAGGCAGTCGCTGCAGGTGCTCTCGAGCGTTGGCGATGGTGGCCGGCAGCCGGGACAGTTCTTCGGCGTGCACAGCATCGCGACCGATTCCAAGGGCAACCTCTACACGACGGAGACCTGGGAGGGAAAGCGGCTGCAGAAGTTCACGTTCAAGGGCGTCGCGGCGGTTCCGACGGCGCAAGGAACCGCCTGGCCGAGGGCCACTCGGTAACAGGCTCGGTAAGGCCAGGTCGGTCGGCTGGGGAGGAGACAATGGACTCGCAGGTGTTGTCAATCGCGGCTCCAACGGGGCGGATCAGGTGGTTCCTCTTGACGGCTCCAGGCCTGGTGCTCTTGCTCGTTCTCGGGTTGCTCATCCCCTCCTTGTGATCGTGAACCCGGCCGATCCCGACGCGTTTGTGGCGGCTGCGCACCGAATACAGGGGGGCGGGTGAGCGACCTGACAACCGGCTCGGCGACGACGGCCGTTGGTCGGTGGCTCGAGACGTTGCGCGAGCAGAATGCGAGCGATCTGTATCTCGTCGCGGGCGCGCCGCCGTCCATTCGATGTGACGGTGTGGTGCGGCCGCTCGCGGAACCGGCGCTCGACGGTGATGGCATCGAGACGGCCGTGCTCGCGGTCCTGGCAGCGCACGCGGTCGAGCGATGTCGATCACAGGGGATTGTCGACGCCTCGCTGCGCTGGCCATCGCACGGGCGATTCCGGATCAACCTTCATCGGGAGCGGGGACGCGCTGCGGCGAGTGTCCGCGCCTTGCCGCTCATCCCCCCGCAGCTCGACACCCTTAGCCTACCGGCTGGCATCGAGACGCTCACGAGGCTCCCCCACGGTCTCGTGCTCATTGGCGGACCAGCAGGATCTGGCAAGAGCACCACGATGGCCGCGCTCATCGATCTGATCAATGGTCGCGATCATAAGCACATCATCACGATTGAAGATCCGCTCGAGTACGAGCACGCGCACCAGCGAAGCCTCGTCGAACAGGTGGAGATCGGCGTTGACGCCCCTGATTTCGCGACCGCGCTGCGCGCGGCGGTTCGCCAGTCGCCCGATGTCATCGTCGTGGGAGAAATGCGGGATCCGGAGACCATGGAGATGGCGCTGTCGGCGGGAGAGACGGGGCACTTAGGGACCGTCAGACAATAACTGATTAGATTAGCGACGGCGGCGGTGTGAAGCGGGGGGCAATCGTGTAGTTCCAGTCGCCGTGAAACTCGTGTCGCTTGAGCTGGACGGTGGCCATTTGCGCATCGCTGACGGTGACGCC
>VFZL01000029.1 GCA_016871175.1 Acidimicrobiia bacterium
TCATCCTGTACGGGCTCGTCGCCTTCGGTCAGATCCAGCTGCGGAAGATCGACGGCCACAAACAGCTGCCGTCGTTCATTGCCAAGGAATGGGAGAAAGTCGCGTAAGGAAGTAGAGTGTCAACCGTCCAGCAGGCTGGTTACGCCACCCTGGCTAATTTCCACAAGATTCGGGACGGGTCCGGTGCGGAACCCGATCTCCGCTCCATACGCGCGCACGAGCGGCGTCACGGGATCGACGGCTTCACCACTCACTGGATCGACGCGAATGACACCACCGCGCGCGTCGTTGCTGTGGTAACCCATCCCGGCGTTCAGATAGAGTTCCGTCCCCCGCGACAGGCCGTAAGCCGCACCAAACTTCGGACTCACGAGGCCATCAACACCATCCCCAGAGTTCAACGGGTTGTTGGCGGTCACAGAGAACTGATAGAGATCGGCGCGGAGCCCCACAGTGGTCCGCAACCGCCGCGTCCACTCCACCTCGGTCTGCGCAAACACGCCGCCCACGGTCTGACCGACCCGGTCCTCGCGCGTCGTTTCAAGCCGCTGCCGTGCAGCCGTGCGGTACAGCCCGACGGGGCTCAGCCAATCGCGCCGCACCTGAACCCCGACAGCGCTCTCGGTGTGCCGCTCGAGGAGGTTGCCCAAACGCCGATACGTCAGTCGACCGCCAGCCGTGGTACGCCGTTCCGATTGCTGGATTTGGTCTCCGCGGCTCGGGTCCTCCAAGAAGTAGGTGAAGTTGGAGAAGAGGTTGAGCGAGTTGCGCAACACGAACGCCGTACCCCGCCAAGACGAGGCGGCGCTGATCCTCGAGCTGAAGAATGGCCGAGAGCTTCTCTTCGAACGTCGGCCCGTCCGCCATCGGAACGATCGATGAGACCAAACCGCGAGATCAGGCCCTGCTCGACGGCGCGCGCCGGGATCTGGTCGGTCGCCAGCCAATCGGCCCAGTAACCCATTCCTGTCACGGCGAAGCCGTTGCTCGTATTCCCACGGCTGAATCGCAGCACCGTATTCAATTTTCGGTAATCGTCTGGACGCCCCCACGGCCCGTCGAATCCGGTCGCCTCGACGGCGCCCAACAGGTAACCTGTCCTCGCCTGAGGGGAGGCCGCTGCGTACAGGCGACGCCACCCGTTCTAGCCACCACTGACGGAAACGGTCGGCCGCTCCAGCTGACTCAGGTAGTTGATGTTGGCCGCGCCGGCTGCAGAAAAATCACCTTCGTCCGCAAAGTACGGCCCCTTCTTGAACTGCACGCCGCTGACAAGCTCCGGCATGAGAAAGCTCGTGTCGGTGTAGCCGTGCGCCTGGGCGCCGGTCGGCGTGTTGACCGGCACGTCGGCGACAGTCGTCGAGAAGTCCGTGCCGTGATCGAGATTGAAGCCTCGGACATAGTACTGATTGGCCTTGCCCTCGCCGGAGTGCTGGCTCACGATGAGGCCGGGCACCGTCTCGAGCACCTCACCGGCCCTCATCAGCGGACGCCGCTCGAGTTGTGCCGCCGTGATCGCGCCCTGGCTCGCGGCGCCGGCGATCCCCACGAGGTTCTCGGTCGGATTGTCGATGTCCGCGATGTTCCGGAACGTGCGCTGGCCGGTGACGACGACGTCGGCGTTCATGGCCAGCGCCAAGACGACGTCGACTTCGATTGGCGTCGTCGACCGCACCTCGACGGTGCGATGCATCATGCTGAAGTTGATGAGGCGGTACGTGCGCTCGGCGCGGCCCGTCGGGACCGGCTCGAACTGGTACTCCCCCACCGCATTAGTGACCGTGGTGGCCTCGACGGCGTTCACCACCAGGTCGATCATCACGCCCGGCAGTGCAGCCCTCGTTTGATCGAGCACGCGTCCGGAGACGCGACCCGTGCCTTGCGCCTCGACGGCGGGCATGAGGCTCATGGCGACGGCGACAACCGCGGCGATCGTGGACCATTGCCGATGCGCGAAGACGATCGCTTTGAGGAACGTCGAAGATCCCGAGTGCAGATGAAGGAAACGAGTGAGGACGTGTCGCATCTTGTCGCAGGGCGGCCCCCCGTGCGATGGATCACCGATCCGGTGCTCTGGGCTGCCGTACCGGTGTGGCTGCGGCCTCATCTCAAGTCTCTTTACGAGCCATCGCGCCGTTTGGATGGGGACCTGTCGACACCGTATACAATGGCTCGGGCCTTGCTTGCCGTTCCCTACGATCTCAGTCGTGGCCTTCCTTGCGGTAGAGAAGCGGTAGCGGAGGGACGATTACTGTGAGTCGTTCCGTTCCGAGGGCGCTTGTGGTCTTGTCGAGTGGCGCGCTGTTCATGGTGCTGCTGCTCGCGGGACCGGTGGCAGCCCAGTCATTCACGGCAGGCGTGCGCGGGGCTGTACGAGAATCGGGCAGCATCGTCCCGGGCGTAATCATCCAGCTGATCAATGAGGGCACCGGTGCCACGCGCGAAACCGTGTCGAACGACGCAGGGGAGTACGACTTCTCTGCGGTACCGCCGGGCACTTACACCGTGAGAGCCGAGCTGCAGGGGTTCAAAACATACGAGCGACCGGGCATTCGGGTGGCGACCCAGCAGTTCGTCACCGTTGACGTGGTGCTCGAGATCGGCAGCCTGTCGGAAACAATCACGGTCACCACCGAGCCCCAGCTCGTCGACACGACCAACGCGTCGATCGGGTCGGTACTGGCTACCGGCGAGCTCAACTCGCTGCCGTCGGTGGCGCGCAACATGTACATGATGTCGGTGGTCGTGCCGACGGTCGTGTCGTCGGGGAACCAGGCGTTCACGCGCCTACAGGATCTCAATCACCCGTCGCTCATTTCGCTCGGTGGAGGGGCTAGGCGCGCGAACAACTACCTGATCGACGGCGTGTCACACGCGGACCTCGTCAACCGCCCGTCGGTGAACCCATCGTTCGAGGCGGTCGAGAGCGTCAACGTTCAGCTGCACACCTACGATGCCCAGACCGGCCGTACCGGCGGCGGAACGTACAACGTGACCGCGCGTTCGGGCGGCAACACCTTCCAGGGCAGCGCCTTCTATCAGGAGCGACCGCGCGCACTCGTCGCCAACAACTTTTTTTCCCAGGTCGCGCAGCAGCCGAAGCCGAACAGCTACTTCCACAACAGCGGCGGGGGTATCGGCGGCCCGATCGCGCGGAACCGGACGTTTTTTTGGTACGCGCTAGAGGGCTACAAGTCGCTCGACTCGCGCAGCAGCACGATCCGCGTGCCGACAGCGCGCGAGCGCATGGGCGACTTCTCTCGGAGCCACAACGGCGTCGGCCAGCTGGTCACGATCTACGATCCGCTGACGACGCGCGTCGATCCGGCCACGGGACTGCTAATCCGCGACCCGTTCCCCGGCAACGTCATTCCCGCCCACCGGCTGAACCCGCTCGCGTTGAACATCCTCCGGTATTACCCGTTGCCCACCCGCGATGTGAGTAACGGCGGGGCCAATCTGGACAGCACGGCGGACCAGCTCGGCTATGCCGTCATGACCAGCGGCAAGATCGATCATCGGTTCACCAACACGGCGTCGGTGTCCGGGCTGTACATCACGAACAAGACATCGCGGACGAACGAGAACTTCTGGGAGCGCGGACAGGGTCCGAACAGGTTCGCCGACCCCCGTGATGGCGCGCTCGACCGGTCCCTGCACCTCGTCGCGCTCAACAACACCTGGCTACCAGGTAACAACACCGTCTTCACGCTGCGCTACGGCTACACGCGACTCCAAGACGACGATTCGACGACCATCGCGTTCGACCCGTCGCGGCTCGGCTTCAGCCAAACGTTCCTGAACGCGATGCAGGTCGCCAAGTTCCCGCGCGGGAGCGTGGACGACTACGAAGGGTTCGGCGCGGTCGATCCAACTGCGCGCATCTGGGACACGTGGAGTGTCAACGGGACATTGTCGCGTCTCTTCGGCCGCCACACATTCAAGACCGGGGCGGAATTCCGCGTCCTTGGCGTCGATACGCAGTCGTTCGCCGGAGGATCGGGCGACCTGCGCTTTGATCGGTTCTACACGTCGGCCAATCCGCTTGCCAACGGGACGGCCAGCTCGGGTAATGCGCTTGCGAGCTTTCTCCTGGGCTACCCGTCGGGCGATCCGGGCAATCAGAGTCAGCTGACGGTCTCCAGCCCGTTCAAGGCGTTCGTCAGGTACTTCGGCGCTTTCGTCCAGGACGACTTCCGGCTCAACCCCAAGCTGACGCTCAACTACGGCCTAAGGGTCGAGCGGGAGGACGGCCTTCGCGAACGAGACGACCAGATCACGGTGGGCTTCGATCGCACGCTGAATCCCGGCAGCTCGCTCGGTTCCGTCCTCGTCAACGGGCTGCCAGTGCGCGGCGGCCTGATGTACGCGGGCCGGAACGGGGCCAACACTTACCAGGGTGATCCGATGGCGGCCAAGCTGTCGCCGCGGTTCGGCGTGGCCTACTCGTTCAGCCCGAAAACGGTCGTGCGCGGCGGGTATGGCGTCTACTGGGCACCGTGGAACTACCAACCAGTCAGCGGCATCAACTACGGGCAGATCGGGTTCGTCCGCCAGACATTCATCGACCAGGGCCAGTTCATCCCCACCACGAGCCTCGAGAATCCGTTCCCGAACGGCGCGCTGCCACTCGTCGGCAACACGCTCGGACCGCTCACGGGTGTCGGCGGCCAGATCGAGTTCATCGACCAGAACAAGCGCTCGCCGTGGGTTCAGCAGTACTCAGTGGACGTCGAGCGGCAGGTGGGCGGCAGCGTCGCGCTCGGTGCCGAGTACGTCGGGGCGAGCGGACGGAGTCTGGGCCTCGGTGGCTCGAACGACGCAGTCCTGAACATTAATCAACTGGACCCGAGCTATCTATCTCTTGGGAGCGCACTGCTCGATCAGGTGCCGAATCCCTTCTTCGGTCTCCCCGCCGGCCAGGGCTTCGCCGTCACGAGCCGCACCGTTCAACGCCGGCAGCTCCTTCGCCCCTTCCCGCAGTTCGGCGACATCCTGATGCGCCAGAGCACACAGGGGAGAAGCCAGTATCACGCGCTGGTCTTCAAGGCCGAGAAGCGGCTGACAGACGGCTGGGGGGGCCGCATCAACTACACATTCAGCCGGCTCATGGATAACCAGTTCGGCGAGTCGAACTTCCTCCAGCCGAGCACATCCGAAGCGCTGAATGCCTATGACGTCCAAACGGAGTATTCGCGAGGCCTCATCGACGTGCCACACAAGCTGACGATTGCTCCAGTGGTGGAACTGCCGTTCGGCGTCGGCAAGAAATGGGCGCAGCGCGGACTGGCAAGCGCCATCCTCGGCGGCTGGAGCGTGTCCTCGATCATCGGGATCGAGAGCGGTTTCCTGGTTCCCGTGGCGTCCTTCACGAACAACACGAATCTGTTCACGCGGATGCAGCGTGCCAACCCCACCGGTATCGACCCGAACACGTCAGGCGACCGGGAGGGCCGCATCCTCGACCAGTGGCTCACGCCGGCCGGCTACACGATTCCACCCCCGTTCACGCTGGGTAATGCGCCGCGGACGGACGACCGAGTCCGCGCGCCTCACCGCAACAACATCGACCTGGCCATCGCGAGGAATGTCGGCCTGCGGCGCGGCGTCCGTGGGGAGTTCCGCCTGGAGATCATCAACCTCACCAACACGGTGAAGGTGATCGGGCCCATCCATCCGGTGGGAAGCGCCGGCTTCGGCCAGATCCGCCAGCAGTCTGGCTTCATGCGGATCGTACAGTTGATGTTCCGCGCGTCGCTCTAATCGGGGCTCTGCCCCGAACCCCGGCTCGCTCGCTTCGCGGGGGCCCCACGCCCCGCTCCGCTTCCTCGCGGGCGCGCCGTGCGCGCCGCCGCTCTGCGCCACACCGCCAAACCCGCCTCGCACAGCGGCCTGATTTCGGCGTAACCTTAGCGCTGTATGGCGTTCCTCCGACCGACGACGCGCGTCGGTCCGGTCGCGGTTCTCGTCGCCGTGGCCGGTTTCGCGTTCTCGTCCGCTCACGCCCTGGCGGTGCGCGTTCAACAGGCCCCCACCTTCCGCGCCTCCACCACACTCGTCACCACCGACGTCGTTCCCCGGAGTGCGAACGGCCGCTTCGTGGCTGACCTGAGGGCCGAGGACTTCTCCGTGCTCGAGGACGGCGCGCTACAGACGATCGCCTCGCTCGCGCTCGTGCAAGGGCGACGGCGGATCAACCTCCTGGAAGCGAGCGCCGCCCCAATCGAAGGGCTCGTCATCCCTAAGCAGAGTCCGGCCGCGGCGGTGGACGCGGGCCGGGTCATCGCGGTCGTGGTCGACGACCTGCATTTCGAAGCCGAGTTCACGCCCCATGTTCGGCGTCTGATTCAGACGCTGGTCGGGACTTTCCTTCACGACGACGACTTGGTGGCAATGGCGTCGACCGGGCCGTCGCAGATCGACATCAGCGGGACGTACGACCGGCGCCTCGTGTCGTCCGCGGTCTCGCGGATTCGCGGCTCGGGACTGACGGCCGCTGAGGTCTTCCAGATGCCGGAGACCTCTCAAGGGGCCGCGGACATCCGCCGGCGGGTGCAGTCCGCCTTCCAGACAGCCTATCGTCTCGTGCGCGAGTTGGAACAGGTCCGCGACAAGCGCAAGGTCGTCATCTTCATCAGCAGCGGCTACGACTTCGACCCATTCGCCGTGGGCCGGCAGAGCAGCGACCGCATCCAGGGCGGACGGTTCTCCGACCCGACGCGCTTTCTGGTGGAACAGGACAATCCCTACGGGCGACTCCCGGCCGTGACGGCCGACCTCGATCTTCTCGCGTACATGCGGGAGTTGACGCTGGCAGCCAACCGGGCCAACGCATCGCTCTATACGGTGGATCCCCGCGGGTTGACGAGTGTGGTCGACGCCGGCCAGTTCATCGATCAGAGCGAGTGGCGCACGTTTCTTCAGAAGACACAGAGCAGCCTTCGCTATCTCGCCGAGCAGACCGGCGGCTCTGCCATCGTCAACGTGAACGACTTCTCCGCCGAGTTCCAGCGTATCGACACCGAAACGAGCGACTACTACCTGATCAGCTACTACTCGACCAATGCCGATACGACACGACGCGTGCGCACGCTCGACATCGGCGTGCGCCGTCCCGGAGTGCTGGTCGTTTCACGGTCGGCGTACTCGGTCGCGTCTCCAGAACCGCCGCCGGACCAAGCGCAGGGTCGTTAGCCGCCTACGGTAAACGGCACCGTGGCGAACTCCTTGTCCCACCACAGCGCGAGCTCGCCACTCTTACCGCTGACGTTCACGAAGCCCCAGGTGAGTTGCTCGACGGTCGCGGTGCTCTTCGCGAGTTTCATCGGCACGCGGAGCACGTCCTTGTCAGCCGTGTAGCCGTAGGCGCCCCACAGCGCGGTCTTGTTGGGGTTCTTGAACTCGACGGGATCGAACTTCTCCATCGGCGGCCATCCGGAGACGACAAACGTCCAGTTGTTCTCCTTGAGCTCGATGAAGAGCGAGTACTCGCCGGGAGCGAGCGTCTTGCCGCCGATGACGAGGGGGACCTCGGTCTTCAGGCGGGTGGTCACATCCGCGCCCGCACGCCAGATGGGCGCGCCGGCCAGAAGGCCCTTTCCGTAGTCGGCGCCCGAGCCGAAGATGTTCTGGCGACTTCGAAGAATAGGCCGTCCATAGCTGATTTCGATCCACTTGCCGCCATCGTAGCGCTGACCACCTTGGGCCTTCACGTATTGCCCACCCACCTCGATGGCGGCTGTACCGCGAGGGCTCGCCGGGCGCGCCGCCTGCGCCGCCGCAAAGGTTGCCGTGCCGAGCACCAGGCTCGTTGCCACGAGTGTCCGTATACGCATTGATCTGCCTCCAAAAAGTAAGATTCTACCGCACGCCGGGCCAATGCGAACCGCAGGCACGAATCGAACCGCGAGCTGTGGCGCGCGGCCAGATTGACAGTCGCTCAGTCAGGCAGAGTTTGTCTTCTACCCGGTAGCCGCGGACCGTGCGGCTACGGCTCGTGGCACGTTCGTGCGAGAGGGCTCACGTCAGTTCGGACTGAACCGCCCGGTCACGACCGATTCCGGTGTCAGCCCATGAAGCGGGAGCCAGGTGGTCAGGTTCCTGAGTCGCCAGAGCCCACGCCCCGCGAACCCGAGAATGATGTCATCGGAGCCATCGCCATCGACGTCGCCGGTCGTCATGATGGTGGCCGGCAAGGCGTGAATCTTGAGCCACGTGTTGCCGTTCACAAACGCCCACGTGCCGGCGTTACCCGGAAGGGCGACGATCACGTCGCTTAGGTTCGCGGCGTCATTGTCGAAGTTGCCCGTCATGAAGCCACTTGCCTCCAACGGGTGCAGCGACAGCCATTCGCTGCCGTTGTACAGGATGTATTGGCCGAAGCCTGGGAAGTGCGCGACGAGATCGCCCAGACCGTTGCCGTCGAGATCGCCGAATTGAAGGTTCCGCGCGGCGGACCCGCTCAGAAAGACCCACGTGCTGTTGTTGAGGAACACGTAGGTGCCGAAGCCTGCGAGCCCGATGACGATGTCCGCGCGGCCGCCGGCCGTTCCGTCCAGGTTGCCGATCGCGATTGCGGTGGCGCCGAGGGTATGCAATCGGCCCCAGTTGCCGTTGTCATAGAGGATCCAGATACCCGCGCCGCCCTGAAAATCGATCACGAGATCGTCGCGTCCGCCGCCGTCGACGTCACCGGCTTGGATCGAATTGGCCTCCCAGGGGTGGATGATCTGCCAACCGGTGTTGTCCACAAACGCCCACACGCCGAAGCCCGGGAAGTTCACCACGAGATCAGCGATCGCATTGCCGTTCAGATTCGCGCGCGCGGTCAGCGTGGGGGACAGGGGATGAATCCTGGACAAGAACGCCGCGCCGCCAGCGTCGAAGTACGCCCAGAGTCCTACCCCGCTACCGAAATCGACGATCACATCGGCCAGCGGATTCGGAGGCGCCATCGTGATCATGGGCCAGAACACGCCGACGTCGGCTTGCGTGGAGCCACCCGCATTCACGGCGCGGACCTGCCACTGATAGGGCTTGCCAGGCTCGAGCGATGTCAACACCACGCTCGTGGCGGCTCCTACGTTGACCCACCCAGTCTCACACGTCGAGTTGTTCACGACGCGGTCCACGCAGTACTCGTAACGAGTGCCGCCGACGGCCGGCACCCAACTGAGCGACGGACTGATGGACACCGACACGGCGCCATTGCTCGGGGCGACTTTGAAGAGTGGGCCAGGAGGCGAAACGGCCCCAGGCCCGCACTGGTATGTGTAGAACTGAACGGAGTCGATCGACCAGCCGGCGGCCTCCTGGCCGTAGTCGGTCCCCAGACGCCACCGGAGCTGGATGTTCTGGCCGTTCGCGGCCGGGGGCAGCCGGACGATCGTCGTCACGAAGCCGGGCGACGTGCCCGTCCACGCTTGACGATTCCCAATCGGGTTGCGGAAGTCGCCGCTGATGAGGCCGGTGTAGCCGCCGGCCGTAGGAGTTGCGAAACTGGACCACACCACCCGTGGCCGGAATCGCGATGACCGGCGCGACCAGCGCGCTGTCGCTGGTGAATGGCGGGTTCGGTACGAAGACGCGATTGGGCGAGGTGTCGGAGCCGGACGCCAGGGTCGTGAACGGGTTCGGCTCGATTCCGGACACGATGACCGACGTCCAGCCGACCGGCAGCGCCGGCGCGGCCACCGTGTCGAAGAATTGCGTCGAGAACGTCACCGGACTGCCCACCTCGTGGACGAAGGCGAGCGTCCGCGTGGGTCCGCCGCCCTCGGCGGCCTGGAGCGACACGGTGAGTTGCGCCCCGCATGCCGCGCTGACGTTGAACGTGAAGGTCCGTCAGACGATCGCGCCGGGATTCACCGTCCCGTAGCTTTGCGGCCCTGTGGGCGACGTCACGCCTCCCGTCGCCAGGACGGTGCCAGTCACCATCCCGCCGGGCGTCGAATCGGTATTGGTGATGCAGAGCGACATGCCGATCGTTTCGCCGGCATCGACGCGCCCATTCGGTACCGACTCCGCGACGATGGTGCTGGAGACGGCCGCCGAGGTGAGCGCCCACGCCGTGGCGTCGATTCCAATGGCCGCAATGCCCAGGGCTAGGACACGCAGCGTGAACCGATGTCTTGACCAGGGACGTCGTCGAGAACGTCCCGCATGCTGCTTCTTGAACATTGTCTACTCCGTCAGGTCGCGTTATATGAGAGCGGGGGGCTGGTTCTCTCGGCCGGCACGTAAGGATATCCCAAGCGCACCCGTGAGATTCCCCAGGAGCCGCCACCCCTCTACGCGGCGCGCCCATCGTCGACGAATTGTGGACGTTCTGAAGGAAGCATCACCTTGCATCAGGACGATGTGCTGCCGGGTCGTCGCGCGGTCAGCGCGGATCGATCTCGTTGCGCTCGTTGCGACCGGCCGAATCACTCGGTCACGTGGCGCTCGCGGGCACGAGCGCCCAGTGAGGATCGCTCGCGCAGTCGTCGGCATGGGTCGAACGAGCGGCGCGGCGACGACCGGCGAGACCATCACCGCGTAACGTCGCGAAGCCGAAGCGCTGTGATGACCAGCGGGCCTTTGCGCCTGCTCCCGCGTCGTCGTCGCGACCAGCGGTGCTCGGCGTGATCTGCGGCGTGATCTTTCGACAGCGGGCACGGTCAGCGCCAGGACGCTGCCGTGCGCTCGTCTTCAGACGGCGGTGGCGGTGCTGAGCGGACGAGGTGGGAGCGCCACACAAGTACGGCCTTGACCGACCAATTCAGTCCGAGCTAAGCTCACATCACTGAAACTGAGACTCAGTCTCGTTATCAGCCTAGCGTGCTCGCAGGACTGTGATCTGTGCCCCCGGGGGCGACGCCGACGCCCGAGGTTGCACGGTGACCTCAGCAAGCCGACCGACGAGACTCGCGGGAGGGCGAATGATTCCGGGACCACGGCGAGGCCGTGTGGTGACGGCGGCCATTCTTCTGGTTCTAGCGGCTGGAATGGCCCATGGCCAGGACACTGCGGGCGCAAGCGCGAGCTCCATCGTGGGACAAGTGGTGGATCAGACCGGCGCCGCGGTGCCGCATGCGTCCGTCACTACACGACGGCTCTCCACTGGCGTCGAACGGCAGGTGTTGGTCAGGGCGGACGGAACGTTCTCGATCACCGGCCTCGATCGCGGCGACTGGGAAGTGGCCGCGAACGCCGAAGGCTTCGCTGCGTCACTGCAGCGCGTGCTGCTGCAGACCGGCGAGCACCGCCTCCGATTCCAACTGCGTGTCGGCGGCCTCACCGAGGACGTGGTCGTCATGGCCGGAGAAATCGCGGGGAGTCACGATCGGTTGCGACGCTTGCCCGGGTCGGTGGACATCGTCGACCGCGCCACGCTCGAGGGCAGCCGAGTGATGACCACCAGCGAAGCCCTGCGCAAGGTCGCGGGCGTGCACGCGCGCGACGAGGAAGGCTTTGGCTTGCGGCCGAACATCGGCATTCGCGGCCTCAACCCAGCCCGTTCCACGAAGGTCTTGCTGCTCGAAGATGGCATTCCGCTGACGTACGCGCCGTACGGCGACAACGCGACGTACTATCATCCGCCGATCGATCGATTCGAGCGCCTCGAGGTCTTGAAGGGTGGTGCACAGATCGCGTATGGGCCGCAGACGGTGGGCGGAGCGATCAACTACCTCACGCCGCGGCCGCCGACGCAGCCGACCGGATCGCTGACCCTTGCAGGTGGAAACCGGGATTATCTCAACGGCCACGGCTCCTATGGCGCCACGTTCGGTCGCACTGGATTTCTCGTGGACTACATGCGCAAGCAGGGCGACGGCTCGCGCGAAAACCTGCGTTTCGCGTTGAACGATCTGAACGCGAAGGTCGTCCACAGTACCGGCACGAGCCAGACGTGGACGTTCCGCGGCAACTACTACAGCGAGGACTCCAACGTGACGTACTCGGGGCTGCGGCTCGCCGAGTATCTCGCGAACCCGCGCGCCAATCCGTTCCGCAACGACTTCTTCTACGCCGACCGGCACGGCACCTCGGCCACGCATGCTGTGGCGCTGAGCGGCAACATCGCCGTCACGACCAACGTGTACTGGAGTTCCTTCAAGCGTCACTGGTGGCGGCAGTCGAGCAACTCGGCGCAACGCCCCAACGACTCGGCGGATCCCGCCTGCGGCAGCATGGCGAACCTGAACCTGACGTGCGGCAATGAGGGCCGCCTGCGCGAGTACAGCAACTGGGGCGTCGAGCCGCGGGTCAGCGTGCATCATCGTGGGTTTGGGATGGCCAGCGAGACGGACTTCGGCGTGCGCGCGCATTTCGAGGACCAGGATCGGGCGCAAGAAAACGGCGACTTTCCCACGGCCCGCTCCGGCGTCCGCGTCGAGAACAACGTGCGGAAGAACGTCGCCTACGCCGGATTCGTGCAGAACCGGTTCCTCCTCGGTGGCTGGACGGTTACGCCCGGACTCCGGCTCGAGCACGTGCGGTACGAGCGCACCAACCGTCTCGCGAATGGCGGAGCCGGCGTCACCGGCAACACGGACCTCACGCGCTTCATTCCGGGCATCGGCGTGTCACACACCACGGGCGAGCTGGTCACGCTCTTCGCGGGCGTCCACCGCGGCTTCGCCCCGCCGCGCACCGAGGACATCATTTCGAATAGCGGTGGAGTCATCGACCTCGATCCCGAACTCAGCTGGAACTACGAAGCAGGCCTGCGCAGCGCGCTGCGGCCGGGCATGAGCGTGGATGCCACGGTCTTCCGCATGGACTACGAAAACCAGGTCGTGCCGGCGAGCTTGGCCGGCGGCGTCGGCGCCACGCTCACCAACGGTGGCTCGACGCTGCATCAAGGGCTGGAGCTGCGCGCACAGGTCGACAGCGCACCCATCCTGAACTCGGCGCACGATGTCTACATCCGGTTTTCGTACACCTATCAACCAGTCGCCAGCTTCACGGGCACCCGATTCAGTAACATCCCCACGTTCGGCAACATCAGCGTGAGCGGCAATCGGCTGCCGTACGCCCCCGAGCACATGGCGGTGGTGGGCCTAGGCTACTCCCACTCGGCCTTCGACACGCGCCTCGAGGCCGTTCGCACCGGCGCCCAGTTCACCGACGACCTCAACACCGTGGCGCCGACGGCCGATGGCCAGCGCGGGCTGATCGACGCTGCCACGGCGTGGAACGCGACGGTGAACTACACCGCGGGCAGGGCCACCCTGTTCTTCACCGTCAAGAACCTCTTCGACACGCTGTACATCGTCGATCGCTCGCGCGGGATTCTGCCTGGGAGCCCTCGCCTCGTGCAGGCCGGCGTGAGGTTGGGCTTCTAAGGAAGGGGCACCATGACTAGCCTGAAGACCCTGTTCGCCGCGCTCGGTGTGTTCCTCGCGGCATCGGCGACCATGCAAGGGCAGGCGGGCCGGTTGCGTGACGTGCTCGACGCCAATGTGGCGTCCGAAAAGCAGCTTGTCGCGCTGCCGGGGGTGACACCGACACTGGTGAAGGCCATCATGAATCGTCGGCCGTTCCTCACGATGACGGACCTGGACACGCTGCTGGCGCCGTCTCTGAACACCGACCAGCGAACGGCGCTGTACCGCCAACTCTTCGTCCAGATCAATCTGAACACCGCCTCCGACGCTGAGATCCAGTTGATCCCCTCGCTCGGGCCGCGAATGCTGCACGAGTTCAAGGAGTACCGGCCCTACAAAGCGATGGCGCAGTTCCGCCGCGAGATCGGCAAGTACGTCAACGACAAGGAAGTGGCGCGGCTCGAGCAGTATGTGTTCGTCCCGATCAATCTGAACACGGCCAGTGACGCGGATATCCTCAGCATTCCCGGCATGGGACAACGTATGCTCGGCGAGTTCAAGGAGTACCGGCCCTACAAGGCGATGGCGCAGTTCCGCCGCGAGATCGGCAAGTACGTCGACGACAAGGAAGTGGCGCGCCTCGAGCGCTACGTGACGATCAATTGATGCGTGCCGGCGCGCTCCGCCGGGTGCTCGCGGCCCTCTTCCTCTTCGGCTCCGTCGGAACGGCCATCGACTTGGCGCTGCTCGAACACGTCGACGGCGCATGGCAGCAGGTGCCGCTGGCGCTGATCGGCATCGCATGCGTATCGCTGGTCGTGCTGGCCATCCGTCCTTCCGCCATGTGTCGGCGTCTCTTCCAGATCACGATGGTTGCGTTTGTGGCGAGCGGCCTTGCCGGGATCGCGCTGCACTATCAGGGGAACGTGGAGTTCGAGCTCGAATTGCAGCCGGACCTGTCGGGATTCTCGCTGGTCTGGGAGGCCCTGAAGGGCGCGACACCCGCGCTCGCGCCTGGCGTCATGATACTGTTGGGTGCACTCGGGCTGACCTACACGTCTGCGGAAAACACCAGAGCAGCTGACTGAAGAGACCTTCGACCCGTTACCAGCACGCCGTTTAGATTCTTTTAAGATCCGCATAGGAAACGTTTAGCGGCACGCATCGCCTGCCTCGTCGACGATGTCCTCACGGCGATCGGCTGGCGTCGATCGCCTTGATCAATCGGGCTCCCCCTGAGCCAGGCTCGCACATCGATTTGGAGAACGGTGATGAACCAGACCAACGAGTTCGCGCGCGACTTCATTCCGTCACCGGCACCGATTCCGGCCGGCCAGCGCTTCTTCAACGTCGGGGTCTCTGAGTTCAACACCGCGGGACACCCCGTGCGCGAGTTCGTGTTCAACCCGGGGACCCCGCAGGAAGTGCGACTCACGAGCCCCGACCCTGGTCGCGCCCTCGTCACCGGCATCATCGATGACCCAACGCTCGAGCACGTCAACGCGTTCAAGATCTCCCCGCTCCGAGGTATCCGGCAGACTGGCCCGTACTTCCACGACAACTCCGCCAAGACACTCGAGGATGTCGCTGCGCACTACGCGAACTTCTTCCGGGTGGCCTCGGGTGGACTGATCAATCTCACGCGAGAGGACGAACAAGACATCGTGACTTAGATGAAGCTCTTGGACTGACGGCAGACGGCCGAGCCAGATCGGGGTCCTTTCGCGCCGTCGTAACGCCGACGTACACCGCGCCGCGCGTGGGCACCACTCACGGCGCGGTGAGGATGGCTTGTGCCGCGAGGAGGCCGGACCGGCCGTCGAGTCCCGTGCCTGGGTGCGTGCCGGCACCACAGAGGTGGAGGTTCTTGATCGGCGTCCGATACTGCGCCCAGCCCAGTAGCGGGCGGGCGACCGCTAACTGATCCAGCGCCAGCTCGCCGTGGAAGACGTGCCCACCGGTGAGGCCCACGCGCTGCTCGAGATCGGCCGGAGTGAGGACTTCGCGCGCCACGATCAGCCGCTCGAATCCCGGCGCGTACCGTCCGATGACGTCCACTACTCGATCACCGAGCTGCTCGCGCTGATGGTCCCAATCCGCGTCTTTCAGCGTGTGCGGCACATACTGCACGTACGCCGACGCCACATGTTGGCCGGCTGGCGCCAGTGTGTCATCGGTCACCGAGGGGATCGCCAGCTCGATCCAGGGCACGTCGGAGAAGGTGCCGTACTTCACGGCGTCGAAGGCGCGTTCGATGCTGTCCACCGACCCCGCCAAGCGGACACAACCCGACAGCGCGGCAACACGGTCGGCGAGGGCACGCGCGGCGAGTCCCTGGAACTCGGGCGCCGCCGTGAGGGCGAAGTTGACCTTGGCGAGGGTGCCGCGCATCCGGATGTTCTGCGCCCGACGCCTGAACTCGGGCGGCAGGTGAATGGGATCAATCAAGGCCAGGAAGGTGCGCCGAGGATCAACGGCTGACACCACACGCGAGGCGCCGATCTCCTCGCCTGACTCCAACACCACACCCGTCGCACGTCCATCATCGTCGACACGAATCTCGCACACTGCGGCGCTCGTTCTGATCTCGGCGCCCGCCTGTTTAGCCGCCGCACAGAGGGCCTCCGCGAGCGCGCCGCCGCCACCGCGCGGCATCCACCCGGGCGCAATCGGCCGTCCCTCGCCGGCCGCAAGCAGCAGCATCACGGCCGCACTGCCAGCCGACCGAGGGCCGAGAAACGATCCGAGCACGCCATCGGCGGCGACGGTCGCCCGCAGGGGTTCGCTCTCGAACCATTCGCCAACCAGGTCCGAAACCGCCATTGGTAACCAGCGCAGCAACCGATAGGCATCGGTCCGACCGAGCGCCCGGAACTGACGTCCGGTCCGCAGCGCTCGGATGGCGTCTGCCGGAGCCAGCGCGTCGAGGTCGGGCGGTGAGGCGTCGAGCAGCGATCGCACCACCACGGTGATGCGACGAATGCTCTCGAGAAAGGCCGGATACCGCTCAGCATCAATCGATGAAAACGTGGCGATTTCTCGGCACGCCCGTTCGGTGTCGGCCCAGATGATCAATGCGCGGCCGTCCGTGGTGGGGGCGCACGCATACGCCGCTGGCCGGACGATGCGAAGGCCGTGCCGCTCCAGCTCGAGTGATTGGATCACGTGCGAATCGATCGCCGTGCGATGCGCGAGTGCGGGGACACGGAAGCCCGGCGCAATCTCGTCGGTAGCGGCGCAGCCGCCGACACGCTCGCTGCGCTCGAGGACGAGCGTGCGCAGTCCGCCGCGCGCGAGCGTGGCGGCCGCGATCAGGCCGTTGTGCCCTCCTCCGACGATGACGACGTCGTGGGCCATCAATGTGCGTGCCCCAAAATGCGACGTGCGGCGTTTCGGCCTGGCGCACCCATGATGCCACCGCCCGGATGCGCTGCCGAACCACACATCCACAGATTGCGAACAGGCGTCGTATAGCGCGCCCAGCCTGGCACTGGACGCAAGAAGAACAACTGCTCGAGCGTCAGCTCGCCGTGGAAGATGTTGCCCTCAGAGAGGCCCCATTCGCGCTCGAGATCGAGGGGTGTGACGACCTGACGGTGAAGGATGATGTCCCGAATGTTCGGCGCGTGCTCGGCGAGTGTGTCGATGACGGCGTCCCCGAAGGCATCCCGCTGCTGGTCCCATGTCCCTCCAGCCAGCGCGTACGGCGCGTACTGAACGAAGCAGGAGAGGACGTGCTTCCCGGGCGGCGCCACTGATGGATCGGTCAAGGTCGGAATCACCATATCGATGTACGGCCGACGCGAGAACTCCCCGTACTTCGCCTGATCGTACGCCCGTTCCATGTAGTCGATGCTCGGCGAAATCGAGATCGCGCCGCGCAAGTGCGGGCCCGGGCCTGGCAGGCTCCGGAAGTCGGGCAGCGCGTCGAGCGCGAGGTTCACTTTGCCAGACGACCCGCGCAGCTTGAACCGTCGTACATCGGCCACGAAGTCGCTTGGAAGCTCTTTCGGGTCGAGCAGCCCGAGGAACGTCCGTCGCGGATCGACGCTCGAGAGCACGAGCGACGCGTCGATCTCATCGCCGTTGTCGAGCACCACGCCGTCAGCCGAACCGCCGCGTGTCCGAATACGCGCGATGGCTGTCCCCGTCCGGATCTCCGCGCCGGCCGCCCGAGCCGCTCCGGCGATCGCGTTCGAGATCGCGCCTGTCCCTCCGCGCGCGAACCCCCACGAGCGAAACGCCCCGTCGATCTCACCCATGTAGTGGTGCAGCAGGACGTAGGCGGTTCCCGGCGACCGGACACCCAGAAACGTCCCGATGATGCCTGACGCCGCCATGGTCGCCTTGAGGACGTCGGTCTCGAACCACTGGTCGAGAAAGTCCACCGCGCTCATCGTCATCAGCTGCAGCTGGTTGTAGCGGTCGCGACTGGGCAGCGCCTTGAAGCGGCGAGCCAGCGCGCCAAGCTTGAGCAGCTCGCGTGGATTCCGGGTCATCGGATCCGGCGGCGTCATCGCCAGAATCGGCTTGACGAAGCGCGCCATCTCCACCATGGCCCTGCCGTACTCGTCGTACGCCTCGGCGTCGAGCTTCGAGTGGCGGGCGATCTCACGGCGTGTCTTCGCGTGATCGTTGACGCGCCACAAGTAGTCGCCGTTCAACATCGGCGAGAAGGTGCCATCGAGCGGCAGAATCTCCAGCCCGTGACGCGGTAAGTCCAGCTCGCGGATGATGTCCGGGCGTAGCAACGAGACGACGTACGAACAGACGGAGAATCGAAACCGCGGAAACACCTCCTCTGTGACCGCCGCACCACCCACGACGTGCCGCCGCTCCAGCACGAGGACCTTCCGGCCGGCCCGCGCGAGGTATGCGGCCGCGGCGAGCCCGTTGTGCCCTCCGCCGATGACGACAGCGTCGTACTTCATGGTCGCGCCTGAGATTGTAGTTCTTCTGTTGCGCCCGGGGCTCTTCCCCTGGTCTCGTCACGCCCCGCTTCGCTACAATCGCGACGTATGCCGATCGGCACGGCCGTGCACGCCCGAACGTTCCCTTTGTGCGAGAGCCTCAGCTTCAGGGAGTGGTCGGGCTACTACGCCGTCAGCGCGTACGAGGCGCACCACGAGCACGAGTTCAACGCCATTCGGAACGCTGCCGCCCTCATCGACGTGTCACCGCTGTTCAAGTACATCGTGAGTGGGTCCGATGCGGTACGGCTCGTGGACCGCGTGATTACGAGAGACGCACACGCGCTCGCCGTTGGCCAGGTCTACTACACACCGTGGTGCGACGAGGACGGCTTCGTGATCGATGACGGAACCGTGACGCGCCTCGCGGAGGATCGCTTCCGCTGGACCGCGGCGGATCCCAGCCTGCGGTGGCTCACCCAGAACTCGGCTGGCCTGGACGTCCGCATCGAGGATGCGTCGGAGCGCATCGCGGCACTCGCGCTCCAGGGCCCCACCTCTGGTGCGCTGCTCGACGCCGTGGCGGACGCCGACATCCGGGCGCTCAAGTACTTCCGCATGACGAGCGGGACGATCGCGGGCGTTCCGGTCGACATCTCGCGGACTGGCTACACTGGCGATCTCGGTTACGAGCTCTGGGTGCCTTGGGATCGCGCGGTGCCCGTCTGGGACGCCCTGATGGAAGGCGGGCGACCGTTCGACATCCATCCAGCCGGGATGCTGGCGCTCGACGTCGCTCGAGTCGAAGCGGGGCTGTTGCTCATCGACGTCGACTTCCACAGCAGCAAGAAGGCGCTCGTACGCGGTCAACTGTACACCCCGTTTCAGATGAGCCTGGACCGACTCGTCCAGCTCGATCGGCGGCCTTTCATCGGGCGCGGCGCGCTCCAGAAGGAAAGACGGCTCGGCATCGCTCGCCGGATCGTCGGGCTCGAGATCGGGTGGGCGGCGGTCGAGCATCTGTACGAAGAGGTCGGCATGTCGCCGCAGCTGCCCCTGGCGGCGTCCCGGACGGCGGTGCCGGTCTACAAAGCCGGGCGTCAGGTCGGGCGCGCGACAACGACGGCGTGGTCACCAGTACTGAAGAAGCTCATTGCGCTCGCCACGATCGATGCACCCCATTACAGCGAAGGCTCGCAACTCGAGTTCGAGTTCACGATCGAGGCAGTCCGCCATCGCGTGCCGGCCATCGTCGTGAAGACGCCGTTCTTCAACCCGCCGCGCAAGACAGCACCGTTCGGGTCACCAGAGGAAGGCCGCTTACCAAAGAGCTGATACGTCGGTCACGATGTCCGTCGCAGAGCGCACGGCGGGCGGTGGCCGAGGTCGATGCCGCCGCCCACCCAATGCGTGAAGCATCAGCCTCGAACCCTTCTTGGTTGCCTTCACGAACTCGGCCGGAACCCAGCCACGATGAAGGCCTGATTGAGCGTGAAGTGATTCCGCAAACGGCTCGTGATCGGGGCGCTTCCATCGTTACAATGGCGTCCATGATCTGCGGGTTAATCGGGCTCAGTCTTGTATATTTCGTCCTAGTCTCCCCTGGGAGTGTCGAAGAGTGGCACTGACGGTCGTGCGTGCAACCCTAGTGGGCCTCTTGTGCCTCACGGAGGCTGCGGCCTTCGCGCAGAACACCGAGGATCAGAATGCGTTCGATTTCTCGCTGCCTGGGGCGCGCGGACGCGGCATTGGCGGCACCTTTGTGGCGATCGCTGACGACGCTACGGCGGTCTACAGCAACCCAGCAGGGCTGATGCAGCCGTTCCGGCCCGAGGTGTCCATCGAGCTGCGGCACTGGAACTTCACCAGCCAGATGCCCACGCGGGGGCATGCGTTCGGTCCAGCCACGCGGGTTGGCGCCGATACGATCGACGGTCTGGTCGACGGCCGCTTTCGGGGTGACGCGACCGGGGTGTCGTTTGCATCCTTCGTCTACCCGGGTGACGGGTGGGCCATCGGCGTGTTTCGGCACCAACTATCGCGCTATCGGATGAATCGACAGATCGAGGGTCCGTACTTTCACTGCACCGGCGGCTTTCGCGTAGGCAACACCGTCGCAGATCCGCCATTCTGCGAGCCCAACGCACGGGGCGACGGTATCGACCGGGAGTTTCCCAAGCAGCAATCGCTTGCGCTGGACATCGACAGCACGGGCGGCGACGGCGCGAAAAGCTGCGGCGATACGCCGCTCAGGTCGATCCATCCATCCTCCAGCCGCCGGTGACACCGTCGTACGAGGTCATTCCCGAGGAGTGGCACCTCTTCCAGCCCCTCGAGCTTCCGCAGTTCGTCGAGTTCGCTCGTCGCGTCTATCAAGCTGGAGGGGGAGTCGAGGGCGGGTGAGACCTGAGGCGAGCGGCAGAGCGCCCGCGGGCGACACGATAGCGAACGGTCGACCCGCAGGCGTCAGATGTGAGGAACGCTCGCTACGGAAGCGCCATGGCCGTGTATCCGCCATCGACGGGCACGATCACGTACTGCTTCCCTTGATGCAAGTAGGTCATCAACCCGTACTGACCCAGCGCGGGCGTCTGTACCGCGCCCACGCGCTTGCCGGTCTTCTTGTCGATGCCGAACAAGTGCGGCTTGTTGTCGGCCGTCATGCCGGTTGCGAGCAGCAGCGTGGAAGTAGCCGCCATCGCGGCGTGGCCTGATCGGCCCCAATTCGTGTCAACCGTCACACCCTTCAACAGTGGGTGATTGCGGAACGCGTCCTGGACCTCCTGGGCCGTGTCACCGTGCGGGATGGTCCACAGGTGCTCACCGGAGTTCATGTCAATCGCGACAATGCGCCCGAGCGGACCCTTGAAGATGCCCGGGATCCCGCGCAGCGGGTTGTCGCCACCGCTGGCTGCCGGACGCGGAGCCGCCCCTTCACCACGGACCACCGCCCATGGCGAAACGGTCTTGCCAGTCATCCGCGGGCTGTCGCGTTCGCTGGCGGGCGCCAACTCCGTGCGTGAGCATCCGCTGGTCGACGTGATGAAGATGACGCCGGCCACCGGATCCGCGGCTGGCGGACCCGTAATGTTGGCGCCGCCACCGCCACCGGGGCAGATGTTCGCGGGCGCGGCGCCCTCGGCATTACCGCGGTGCGTGGGCGGCGCGAAGAACGGCGCGAGCGCCTGCGTTCGTTTCGCCTGCTCGAGCGCAAGCTTCTTGATCTCCGGTGTGTAGTCAATCAGATGCTGTTCGGTCCGCCCCTGCAGGTCGAACGGCGCCGGCCTAGTCGGATGCGGCTGCATCGCGGGCAGCTTCTCCCCCGGCACCTTCGACTGCGGCGCGGGACGCATCTCCATCGGCCAGATCGGCTCACCGGTATGGCGATTGAACGAGTAGACGTAGGCCTGCTTCGTCACTTGGAAGACGCCGGGGACCCTGCGTCCGTTCACGTTGACGTCGAGCAGAATTGGCGCAGTGGGGTTGTCGTAGTTCCAGATGTCGTGCTTGACCGTCTGGTAATGCCACACGCGCTTACCGGTCTTCACGTCCAGGGCGATGACGCTCGTGCTGAACAAGTTGTCGCCCGGCCTGAACCCGCCGTAGTAGTCCATCGTCGCGCCGTTGGTCGGGATGAAGACGAGACCGCGCTCCGGATCCGCGGACATCGGCGCCCACGACGACACGTCGCCGGTCCAACTCCAGGCGTCGTTCTCCCACGAGTTGTGGCCGAACTCTCCAGGCCTCGGGATCACGTGGAACTTCCAGAGGTGCTTACCGGTCTTGACGTCGTATCCGAGGATGTCGCCCGGTACGTTTTCGACGCGGGTCTGGTTGTACCCCTGCTCCGCCGAGTTGCCCACGACGAGCACGTCGTTCACGACAAGCGGTGGTGAAGAGGCGGTGATGTAGCCGAGCTCGAGCGGGAGGCCGCTATTCGGGTTGTAGGCTCGACCCGTTTTCCGCCACGGTTCCCAATCCGCGATCAGGTCCTTCAGAAGATCGATGGAGCCGCTCTTCGGGAAGCCATCGATCGGGACGGCGTTCCCCCATTTCTCGAGCGGCTTTCCGGTCTTGGCGTCGAGGGCATGGAGGAAGAATGCCGGGGTGGTCACGAAGACAACGCCGCGGCCATTGAGCTTCGAGTACGCGACACCCTTGCCATGGTTCGCGCGCATCGAGTACTCGAGGCGGCCGGTCGTCGGTTCCTGGAATGTCCAGATCGTCTTGCCGGTCGCCGGATCCATCGCGACGACGGTGCGGCGCGGGCCCGACACGCTGATGAGCATGCCGTCGACATAGATCGGCAGGCCACGAGCGTTGATCTGACCTCCGAGCTCGACACCCGCGTCCTTGGCGCCGCGCCACTCCCAGGCGAGCTTCAAACTATTGAAATTGCTGGCGTTGATCTGATCGATGGCCGCATACCGGGTGGAGGTGTAGCCCCCGGTGATGTTG
This sequence comes from Acidimicrobiia bacterium, assembly GCA_016871175.1. Classification (GTDB taxonomy): domain Bacteria; phylum Acidobacteriota; class Vicinamibacteria; order Vicinamibacterales; family CAVVIG01; genus VFZL01. Next base: position 22,679 of record VFZL01000029.1, read on the forward strand.
GTCCATTCGACGGTCCGGCCGGCCTGCGCCTGGCTGGGCGGCCCGATTGTGGCCGCCAGCGCGAGCACGGCCGCGATGAGCGCCACTTGAATCACGTACCACCGAGCTCGTGCGGATACGCGCCATTGCCTATGCGTCGCCACAGGTCCTCCACCCTTTCACGCGGGGTTTCCCAGTCGTCGAGCCCTGGGCGGCTGCCCTCCGAGGATCCCCCGGCTCGGCGCACCCAAAGAGTGAGGCGGCTCGTCTAGATTGTCAAGTCAATCGGGGCCGTCGTGTCAATCGGGGCCGTAGGCGCACCTCCCTTGCGCGCCACGATCACAGGTCTCGTGCGGCACCCGGATAAGCGCCATTGCTAACGAGACTGCCGGCTGCTGCCGATACCTTCACGGGGCTTGCCTTTCTGACTGCACTGAATCCTACCTGACCCGACCGTTCAGCTTCGACGGCACCGACCTCCCTCGCCTCGCGGGTGTTCGCCGAACAGGTGACGATGCTTTATGGCACCGCCCCGTACTCATTGGCCGCCAACGCGATAGCGGCCATCCTCTTGAGCGTGACCGCCGACCCGTGGGTGTCACACACGCGAAACGTCCTGTGGCTGTGCACGCTCCTCGTCGTCTGTGGCGGCCGCGGCGTCTTGGTGTGGGCCTTCCTCCGAGTGCCAAGACAACCCGAAGAGGCCGGCCGCTGGTCGCTCTACTTCTTGATGGGCGCCAGCTTGACGGGTGCCGTTTGGGGTGCCCTGGGGGCCGGTGCCTTACAACCGATTGCGCCCTGGCTGATGCTGCATGAGGGCATGTTGCCCACGGCCTTGCTTGGCGCCGCCATGGCAGCGCTCTATCCCCACACCCCGACGTTTGTGGCATTCGTCCTGCCGCTCACGATTCCGTTCGTGCTCCGAGCGTCGGTGGCGCCAGAGCCGTTGCGCCAAGGCGCCGTGACCGTCGCCGTAGCTGTCGTGGCAGCGATTGTCGGCGCTCGAAAGCTCTGCGCGGCGACGAAGGCCAACATCCTCCTCAAGCTGGAGGCCGCCGCGTTAGCCGTCCAGTATCAGCAGGCGAAGGAAGCCGCGGAGACGGCGAGTCGCACGAAGAGCGCCTTCCTGGCGAACATGGGCCATGAGCTGCGCACGCCGCTCAACGCGATCATCGGATACAGCGAGCTGTTGCGCGAAGTGGCGGCAGACGAGCAGCTGACCCAGTTCAGCACGGATCTCGCGCACATCGAGCACTCCGGAAAGCAGCTACTGGCATTGATCGGCGACGTCCTCGACCTGGCGAAAATCGAGGCCAAGCGCTTCGACGTGGCGATCGAGCCGATCGAAACCGCCTATGTGTTGGAAGCCGTCACGACAAGCGGCCGAGCGTTCGCGAAAACGCGAGAGAATCGGTTCACGGTGACAGTGGCGCCCGGCGTTGGTGTTGTGCTGGCCGACCCCAAGGCGCTTCGACAAATCCTGGTAAACCTCATCTCGAACGCGTGCAAGTTCACCGATCACGGAGAGATCAGACTGACGGTCAGTCCGGAACCTCACGGCAACGGACATTCGCCGAGGCGCGTGTGTTTTGCGGTGAGCGACACCGGCCCCGGGATTCCGCGGGAACACCTACCGCTCATCTTCGACGACTTCCACATGGTGGACAGCTCCTCCACTCGTCGGAACGGCGGTACAGGCCTGGGCCTCGCCATCGTCCGGCGCCTCGCGGATCTCCTCGGAGCCACGCTCGACGTGGAGAGTGAGCCCGGTCGTGGATCGACGTTCTGCGTCTATGTCCCAGCAGCTGAGCCATCACGCGCGGCAAGGACTCACGAGTACGCCATGGAAGCGCCGTAGGCCCGGACTCGGCCTGCGATCGGCCGGCGTGCATGTTTGCGCACAAGGGCGCAGCGGCGGTCACGCAGGACCATGACCTCTATCGCACTGCAGTGCGAATCCGATACATCCGATTGCAGAGCGCGCACGAATCGTGACGGCCCCACAACACCAGGACGAGCTGAGGCCGGAGAAGCTGAGGTCGCAACTGCTGTCAGACGCGTTCGCGGACAACGTGAGCACGATTCGGAACGAGCTGCGGCCGGAAGTTCGGCCGGGTCGGAGGCTTCGGCGGCACGTCGAGCGTTGGGGACCGCGGGCCAGCGTGATCGCGGTGTCAATCGGGATGGTGCTCGCCTTCACGGGGGTGGCGCGGCGGCAGCCGGCGCCACCTTCGAGCGGACAGCACGTCGCCGCATCACCATCGGCCGCGCCTGCCGGGCAAACGCCTCGGACGGGCCCGTCGGCCGGTGTCGGTCCGGACATCGACGACACGCGCCTCTCGCGCGCGGTGGATCCGGGAGTCCTCGAGCTCGGCGTTCGACGCGTGGTGCTCGACGCGGGTCATGGCGGCGAGAACCCCGGCACGGCGAGCGCGAGTGGCCTTCAGGAGAAGGACCTGACGCTCGACATCGCCGAGCGCGCGCGACGTGCTGGTCGCCCAGAAGTTCGAGGTCGTCATGACGCGCACGTCTGACGCCTCGGTTTCGCTGCAGGAGCGAGCCGCTCTCGCCAATGCGATGCACGGCGATGTCTTTGTGTCGATCCACCTGAACTCGCTGCAACCCGCGAGCGCGAAGGGGATCGAGACGTACTATCTGGGCCCGAGCGACGGCCCTGAGCACGACGCGATCGCGGCGAAGGAGAACCAGCACTCGGGGTACTCCCTAGCGGATCTGCGGTCATTGCTCGAAAGGATCTACGCCGACGCGCGACGCGACGAGTCACGGCGGATGGCTGAGGCGGTCCAGCACTCGCTGGTCCGGGCGATGCAACGGATGGACCCGGCGCTGACGAACCGGGGCGTCAAGATGGCGCCGTTCGTGGTGCTGGTCGCCACCGACATGCCTGCGGTTCTCGCCGAGGTCGCGTGCCTCTCGAACGTCGGCGAAGCGGAGCGATTGAATACGCCCGGCTACCGGCAAACGCTGGCCGACGCGTTGGCGGCGGGGATTCGGGCGTTTGCGAATCGGCCAGGCGTTCGGATGCCGGCACCGAGGCAGGAAACGGAACCGCGGCATGACAGCCAAACGCGAAGCGTCGCAGCAGAAAGGACAGGATCCAGTGGCAGCTAAAGAACAGTTGGGCGGCATGTTGAGCGTCGGAATCGACCTGGGCACGTCTCGGAGCGCCATCTCATCCTCGAACGGCGAGCAGTTCGTCGTTGACAGCTTCGTTGGCTGGCCGGCGGACCTGGTGGCCCGGAAGGTGCTCCAGCGCGATCTGCTGATGGGCCGCGAGGCGATCGAGAACCGCACGATGCTCGACCTGCACCGACCCTTGGAGCGAGGGCTGCTGAAGGAAGGACCCGAGCGCGATGTCGAAGCGGCGCGCGAGCTCCTGCGCCATCTGCTGTCGCTCGTGGATGCCACCAAGAACGGCAAGTCGTCGCAGGTGCGCGCCGTGGTCGGCGTGCCGGCGGCTGCGCTGCGCACGAACAAGCAGTACCTGCGGGCCGCGCTCAAGGGTGTCGTCGACAGCCTGATGATCGTGTCCGGGCCCTTCGCGGTGGCCTATGGTCTGAACGCACTCCTGCACACGATGATCATCGACATCGGGGCCGGCACGACCGACTTCGTGGTGATGAAGGGCCGCTACCCCACCGAAGACGACCAGCGCTCGCTGACGATCGCGGGCGACCACATCGACGCACATCTGCAGAAGCAGGTCCAGACGAAATACCACGAGGCGAACTTCACCATCTACATGGTGCGGGAGTGGAAGGAGAAGCACAGCTTCGTGGGCGATGCAACGGACAAGGTGGTGGTCACCGTGCCGATGGCAGGCGTGCCGACGCAGATCGACATCACCGAAGAAATGCGAGCGGCGTGCGAGTCGATTGTCCCGCCGATCGTGGAGACCATGCTCGACCTACTGCCGCACGTGGAGCCGGAGTTCCAAGAGCGCGTGCGGAAGAGCATCATCCTCGCCGGTGGCGGCGGGTTGATTCGGAACCTCGGTCCGACGCTCGAGGAGGCGCTGGAGCGCGTGGGCGGTGGCAGGATCAAAGTCATCGACGCTCCGGTTTTCTGCGGATCCGATGGCGGGCTCGCGCTCGCCAAGGACGCGCAGGAGGGAGACTGGGATCGCTTGGTGAACTAACTCGTGTGGGGCTCCGCCCCCCTTGGGCAAGACGAGAGCAGTGAAGCTGACCAGAGCACGGAAGAGTTTCCCGTGGGTGCCCGAGCTGTCCCCGCGGAACACCCGCATGGCGTTCGACGAGGAACGGTTCACGGCCGAGGAGATCGTCAGCGTGACCCGGGCCGGCGAAGCGGGCGAGAAGCTCGTCGATCTGTGTCAGTCGGTCGGCATCATGCCCGAGACGTACTACGCCTGGAAGGCACGCTACAGCGGGCTGGCGGCGTCGCAGGTGCACGACCTGCGTCGCCGGGCCCATCTCCGCAAGCGGCGTGTCACCCTACTTGCGTGGGCTCTCTGCGTTGCGATCGTGGGCGTGAGCGCACTCATGGCCCTGCGGTCTTCGAATGCCTCGACGTCCGCTCATGCCATCACGCAGCCCGTCGCTGACGCCAGCAAGCCACTCCCACAGCAGTCCGAAGCGGCCGGGTCGAAGGCATCGGCCGATGCCCCTCAGGTCCCCGACGGACCACGTCAGGCTCACGACGAAGGTCCAGCGTCCACCGACTACTTCGCTGCCGACGGTTACTCCGTTCAGGTTGCCGCCATGCCCGACTTGCAGCAGGCGCGGACCGCTCTCGAGAAGCTGGTCGCCGCCGGCCACGCGGCGCACCTCACGACCAAGACCATCAAGGGCGTCGAGATGTATCGCGTCCGCGTCGGCCCGTTCGGCACACGCCACGCTGCCGCGCAGGTAGCGGAGCGGCTCTCGCACGACGGTTACAAGTCCTCCTGGATCACGCGGTAATCAGCCACGGGGAACGCTCCCGCGCTCGACCCGCGCCTCAACAGCCCAAGCTGATCCCGCGTGAGCGCCAAAGACACGCTCGGCAAGGGCTTCGACCTCGAGAGGCCGTGGTGGTCGCCCACGCTACTTGGTCTTCTTGGCTGGCGCCAGGCGGACCTTCTGTGCGCGCGGACCGCTGATGGAATCGGGGAGCAGCTCGAAAACGACCTTGTCACCAACAGCGAGGTCCAAGAAGCTGCCCTGCACGTCGCTCTTGTGAAAGAACACGTCGCCGTCCGGCGCGCTGATAATCCCGGTGCCCTGACCTCGCACGATGGTCTTGATGCGTCCCTGCGTGGTCGCGCCGGAGTACGATGGCTTGTTCGAAGCCGCTCTTGGCGGTCGTGGCATCGGTGATTACCCTCTACTCGGACACGCGTTTGGATTTGGTCTACCGAGCCTCGCCTACCCTCTTGCGCAGGCGATGGAACTCGCGCGTCAACTTGTCGCGCGCCTGCGGAGCTACCTCCGTGAATCGTGCAGCGAAACCGAACCCTGGCCGCGAGTAGAGTGTCTGGGCCGTGAGGTGTATCGGCCCCTCGGTCGGCAAGTTGATTTCGAGCTCGACCTCGCGCCCCTCCACCTGCTCTTGCATGGAGTTCACGAAGCAGCCGCCCTCGCTCAGATCGTAGATTTGGACCGGTGTATCGATCAGCCCAACCCGCTTTCCATCGAAGGGTCCCGTTACTCGGACGTGCTGCCGACGATTGTCGCTCATCGACTGGCAGAAGAGCTTACTCGAAATCGAGGCCGGAAGTCACGCTCAACGAACAGTTTAGGCGGAGTGAAGGCCCCGCCGTGAGTCGGGCGTGACCAGCCCCTGTGCCGCGCCCGAGCGGCTGGCGCGGGCGAACCCTGCCGCTGTCGCGAGTAAGATCAGCGGCCACAGCCACATCGTGAGAGGGAAGCCGATCCAGTCGTACGCCGCACCGCCAAGTGCGGGGCCGGTGAGAAGCCCGCCTCCCCAAGCGAAGTTGTACAGGCCATACGACACCCCGAAGGACGGGGCTCCAGCACGAGCGCCCGCCTCCGCCATGTAGGTGAGCGACGGCGTCACAATCATCGACAGCGTGCCCGCCTGCACGAGAAAGACCGCCACCGCCTCGCCGTAGGTGTCCGCGCGCGGCATGAACGGCATGACCGCCGAGGCCGCGACAAGCCCCAGGATCATCAGGCGTCGGCCGCCGAACCGATCGACCAGCCACCCGTAGGCGGGATGTAGGACCGTCGAGGCGACCGCAGCCACGCCGAACACCATGCCTACCCGTCCCGGTGTCAAAGCCAGCGCCGACGAGAGGTGCAGCGCGAGCACCGGCTCGAACATCGACATGGTGGCCGACGCGACCACGACCAGCGTGGTGCACGCCGCAATTTCGGTGTGCGAGAGCAGCTGCCCAAACGGCACCGCCTCGCGTACTCGGGCTGGAGCCGGAAACGCCAGCCACAGGAATCCGAGCGCAACGGCGACCGACAACGCGGTGACGAGCACGAACGGCAACGTGGCACCGCCGGTTTCGTAGAGCCACCCGCCGATGGACGGGCCCAGCATGAAGCCCAAGTTGGATCCCGACATCACGAAGCCCATGACGCGACCGCGTTCGGCGGGGCCATAGAGATCGGCCACAAGGGCGAAACCGACGCCCCACGTGATGGCGTCTGCGACGCCCTGCATCAACCGCGCCGCGAACAACCAGGGGAGGCTCGTGGCGTACGCGAAGGTCAGCGTTGACCCGGCGAGCACCAGCATGCCGGCAACCAGCGGCCCGCGACGCCCGATGCGGTCGGACCGCGCGCCAACCGGGATCGAGACGCCCAGCAGCGTCACCCCAAACGACGCGAACAGGAGCCCGATCATCGTCGGCGACGCGCCGAGCCGAGCGGTGAGGTCGGGCAGGACCGGCACCGCAATCGAGTACGCCAACAGGTCCGTGAAGGTACCGAGCGTCACGAGCGCGACAGCGACTGGTCGCGAGCGACGGGCGATCACAGCGCTAGTCTCGCCTCTTCAGCAGCAGGCACCCAGCCGGGGGGACCGTGAGCGTAAGCGACTGCTCGAACCCGTGCATGGCGTTCGGTTGGGTCGTCAGGCCGCCCGCGTTGCCGAGGTTGCTGCCGCCGAACATCGCCGCGTCGCTATTGAGCAGCTCCGCGTAGAAGCCGGCGGCTGGCACCCCTATCCGATAGTCGTGCCTGGGAACGGGCGTGAAGTTGAAGACCATGACGACGGCATTCCGCGGATCCTTGGCGTAGCGCACGAACGAAACGACGCTGTTCTCGTTGTCGTGGCAATCGATCCAGCGAAAGCCGTCAGGCGTGAAATCCCGTTCGTGGAGTGCGGGCTCGGCCCGATAGTGCCAGTTCAGCGCCTGCACGAAACGCCGGATCCCCGCGTGCGCATCATCGTCGAGCAGGTGCCAGTCGAGGCTGTGATCGTGATTCCACTCGCGCCACTGGCCGAACTCCCCGCCCATGAAGAGCAGCTTCTTGCCGGGATGGCCCCACATGTAGCCGAGGAAGGTGCGTAGGGTCGCGTACCGCTGCCAGAGATCCCCTGGCATTTTGCTGAGGAGCGCGGCCTTTCCGTAGACGACTTCGTCATGGGACAGCGGGAGCACGAAGTTCTCGCTGAACGCGTACAGCATGGGGAAGGTGACCAGGTCGTGGTGCCATCGGCGGTGCACGGGATCCTCGCGCAGGTACTTGAGCATGTCGTGCATCCACCCCATGTTCCACTTGTAGGTGAATCCAAGACCGCCCAGGTGCACGGGTCGGCTGACGCCCGGCCAGGCGGTGGATTCTTCGGCCGCCATGACCGTGCCCGGATGTTCGCCGTGCGTGAGGATGTTCAGGCGCTGGAGGAACTCGATCGCCTCGAGGTTTTCCCGACCGCCGAAGCGATTGGGGATCCACTCGCCGTTGCGACGCGAGTAGTCGAGATACAGCATCGACGCCACGGCATCGACCCGCAGGCCGTCGACGTGATACTCCTCGAGCCAGAAGAGCGCGTTCGAGAGGAGGAAGCTGCGCACCTCGTTGCGCCCGTAGTTGAAGATCAGCGTGCCCCAGTCCTGGTGCTCACCCTGACGTGGATCGTCGTGCTCGTACAACGCGGTCCCGTCGAAGCAGGCGAGCCCGTGAGCATCCCTGGGAAAGTGCCCGGGCACCCAGTCGAGCACGACGCCGAGCCCCGCCTGGTGGCATCGGTCGACGAAGTACTTGAAGTCCTCGGGCGGGCCGAAGCGGCTCGTCGGCGCGAAGAAGCCAAGCACCTGATAGCCCCATGATGGGGTGAAGGGGTGCTCCATCACAGGCAGCAGCTCGATGTGCGTGAAGCCGAGGTCCTTGACGTACCCCGGCAACCGATCCGCCAGCTCGCGATACGTCATCGGTCGATGACCTTCCCCGGGCACGCGGGCCCAGGAACCCAGATGGACCTCGTATACCGCCATCGGTTCCTCGAGCCATTCCCCATGGCCCGCGCGGGCCTCGACCCAGGCGGCGTCAGACCACTCATAACCGCTGGTCTCGCGCACGATCGACGCAGTCGCCGGTGGCCGTTCGAACGAGAAGCCGAACGGGTCACTCTTGGTGAGCAGATGCCCCTCTCGCGTACGGATCTCGAACTTGTACAGCTCACCATCCGGCAGGTCGGGAACGAAGAGTTCCCACACGCCCGAAGGCAGCCGGTGACGCATCGGGTGCACGCGGCCATCCCACCCATTGAACGCGCCGACGAGGCTGACGCGTTGGGCATTGGGTGCCCACACAGCGAAGTGCACTCCAGTCGTCGAGCCGACGCGGACGCGGTGCGCACCGAAGCGCTCGAACGCGCGATGGAGCGTGCCCTCGTTGAACAGGTGCAGATCGTAATCGGAGAACACCGGCCCGTATCGATACGGATCGTCCAGGTCCACCGCACGCCCATCGCCGAATGTGATGCGCAGGCGATACGCCGGGATGTCGGCGTCGCGCGCGCGCGGACGCAGCAGCTCGAAGAGCCCCCGCTCGGCCCGCTCACTCATCGCGTGCCATTCGGATCCGATGTGCACCGCGACCGATTGAGCCGACGGTTGCACGACGCGGATCCACAGGTCGTCTCCCTGCCGGTGTGGCCCCAGGATCGCGAAGGCGTCGGCTGACACCCCCTGCGCAACATCCGCGAACGGATTGGACGGTGCGGCTGTCTTGCGCTCCGGATGAGAGGTCATAGAGGCTGTCGGCGCGATGCTGGCGATTCAGCCGAGCGCGCGAGGCGGGAACCACAGGGTCCGCGGATCGCGAGATCCGCGGGCCCGAGAGAGTGAGTCCGCGGCCTCCGGGCACGCCGCGGCACTTCATGCCCCCGTGGGTTGACCTGGCCGAAACGAAAGCCTTAGCCCGGGGCCGAGCCCCGCATCACTTCGCGATGGTCGCGCTCTTGATGTAGTCGAGACGTGGGAAGTCCTTGTTCAAATACGCGTTGCCCTCGCCCTGGACGCGGTTCTGCTCGGGCCCTCTGCCCCGCGGAGCCCCTTCCCCGTACCCAGCGTAAATCTTGTCGACCACATCCATACCCGACGCCACGCGGCCAAACGGGGCGAACCCCTGCTTGTCGAGCGACACGTTGTCTCCGAAGTTGATGAAGAACTGAGTCGTCCGCGTGTTGGGGCCTGCGGTGGCGAAGGTGATGTAGCCGCGTCTGTTGCTCTCCTTGACAGGATCGTCATTGAAGCGCGCGCCCATCCAGGCCTTGGCCACCTCAGGGTCGCCATGAATCCCGAACTGCGCCATGAACCCGGGAATCACACGGAAGAAGCGGACGTCGGTGAAAAAGCCGTTCTTCACGAGGTTGTAGAAGCGGTCCGCGCCGCGGGGCGCCCAGGCACGCGTGACCTCGACGACGAAAGCCCCCTTGGATGTGTCGAAGTTCACCTTATAGGTCGCCGGGGCTTCCTCGACGAGCGCCAGCGGATTCTTCAACTTGGGGTTGACCTGTGCCGTGAGGCTCACGGAGGCGAACACCGCGAGAGTCAGAGCCGCCGCGCCCGTGACGAACGAATGCAGTCTCATGAATACGTCCTCCCTATCTGAGCGGTCCCGTCTGGGCGTCGCACCGCGGAGCGGTATGATGTTACTGGTTCCACACCCGAGCCCCCCCAACGAGAGAGATTTGTCGAGAGAGAGTCTATCAATGATACACGCGCATTTCACGACGAGCCTCGGCGCCTTCACGATCCGGCTGCTCGAGGAGGACGCCCCGAAAACGGTGGCCAATTTCGTCGGGCTGGCCGAAGGCACCAAGGAGTTCGTCGACCCGTCGACCCGTCAGAAGGTCACGCGACCCTTCTATGACGGCCTGATCTTTCATCGGGTGATCGATGGGTTCATGATTCAAGGCGGCTGTCCGATCGGGCAGGGCACGGGCGGCCCCGGGTACACCTTCGACGACGAGTTCAGCCCGAAGCTGAAGCACCGGGGTGCAGGGGTGCTGTCGATGGCCAACGCGGGGCCGAACACGAACGGCAGTCAGTTCTTCATCACGCTGGCCGCCACGCCGTGGCTCGACAACCGGCACAGTGTGTTCGGCGAGGTGACGGAAGGTCTCGATGTGGTGAAGAAGATCGGGATCACGCCGACGCGCAACGATCGGCCCGTGACACCGGTCACGATCGAATCAGTCAGGATCCGACGGGACTAGATCGACCGCGCGCCCCGATGCACGGGCGGCCCCTCGACGCGCTCTGGAGGGACGACTGAGACGACCGCTAGTGGCCGGCCGCGCTCGTAGCGACGGTACGTCTCGAGCACCGCGTCGGCCATCGTGTCCAGGAACATCGGATCGTCGTTGACCGCCTCGGCGCGCATCATGGGCAAACCGATCTCGTCGCAGACGACGCGCGCCTCGCGGTCGAGGTCGTAGAGCACCTCGACGTGGTCGCACAGAAAGCCAATCGGACAGAGCACTGCCGCGGCCAAGCCCCTCGCGTGCTCGGCGCGCAAGTAGTCGCAGACGTCCGGCTCGAGCCACGGATCCTCGGGTCGACCGCTCCGGCTTTGATACACCAATGCCCAGTCACGAGTACCCAACCGATTCGCCACTGCGCTCGCGGACTCCTTGAGCTGCTCTTGGTAGCGCTGCGCCGCGCTCATCGAGACCGGGATGCTGTGCGCCGTGAACACCACGCGCGCGCGGTCGCGCACGGCCTCTGGTAACCGGGCACGTGCCGCATCGACATGTTCGACATTCGCCTCGATGAATCCGGGGTGCGTATGCCAGTCCCGGACGTAGGTGATCGCGATGTCCGGTCGTCCCGCGCCGACCAGTTCCGCCCGTGCGTCCGTGACGTTCTGGCGGTACTGCGTGCAGCTCGAGTACGACCGGTGCGCCGCGCAAATGAATCCGATGGCGCGGCGGACGCCGTGGTCCGACATCTCGCGGAGTGTGTCGGACAGAAGCGGATGCCAGTTGCGCATGCCGAGATAGACGGGGAGGTCCAGGCCGTGCGCCGCGAGCCGCGTCCGGAGCCCACCCACCTGACGCTTCGTGATGGCGGTGAGCGGCGACACGCCGCCGAACGCCTCGTAGTGGTGTGCCACCGCTTCGATCCGCTCGGGCGGAATGCGCCGACCACGTAAGACGTTCGCGAGAAACGGCCGGATGTCTGCCATGCCCTGCGGACCGCCGAACGACACGACGAGCACGGCATCAAAGGATCGGGTCATCTGGAGTGTTCGCAGCGAGCGGGATTCAGCCGCAGCCGCCCTCCACAGACCTGACGGTTCGCACGTGCAGCTCCGGGAGCGAGACGGCACCAGTGCCGCCGGCCGAGCCGCCCGGCTGCCGTGCGATGGCCGATTTCACCGGATCCGTGCCGCCCGCCTGGCCAGCGGCATTCGGTGTCGGGTATAGACCAAGGCCTATGCGCAGACGGCTGTTGTTCAGGTTGCCGGTGACTTCCACACGCTGGCCAAGATATCGACCGATACGGCCGCCGCTCACACGAAACTTCCCGCTCTCTTCGTCGTCGATCGTGTACTCGTTCGGCCCAGGGCCGCGCTCCACGCAACCCGAGAGCGTGATCCGACGCGGCTCACGCTTCTTGTCGGACTTGTCGCTGGCCTGCGCGTGCACGAGTGGCGCCGTGGCAATGGCCATGGCGCCGAAACCGATCGCGGTCGCGAGAAGACGCATGCGCATGGCTCTCCCTCCGGCGCTGCTGACCCCAAGAGGCGACCCTGGAGCGGCATCAGTATGACAGACCTGAGATGCGGGTAAAGAGACGATCTGCGAAGATGGTGCAATGCCGAACCTGGGATTGGTGATCGCGAGTGTACGAGACGGGCGCGTCGGTCAGCCCATTGCCCAGTGGGTGTTCGACATCTGCAGCTCCGAGGGATCGTTCACGACCTCGGTGATCGATCTGAAAGCCGTCGGACTGCCGCTCTTGAGCGAGCCAGAACATCCTCGGCTGAGGAAGTACACGCAGTCCGCGACGCTGGCGTGGAGCGAGCTCGTCTCGCGCATGGACGCCTTCGTGTTCGTGACGCCGGAATACAACCACGGGGTCTCACCCGCGCTCGTGAACGCGCTCGATCACCTATACGTCGAATGGAACTACAAGCCGGCAGGGTTCGTGAGCTACGGAGGCGTGTCCGCGGGCACGCGGTCGGTGGCCATGGCGAAGTCGATTCTGAACACGCTGAAGATCGTGCCAATCGTCGAGGCGGTCAACATTCCGTTCTTCCCGAACTACATCGACAAGGCAACCGGGAAGTTCAAGGGGGATGAGCCGCTGGAACGTGCCGCGCAGGTGATGCTGCGCGAGCTGGCCCGGTGGACGGGGGCGCTGAAGGTGCTGCGAGCGTAGGTGTCGCGGGTTTCAAGGGGTTCAGGGGTTCGAGGGTTGGTGTTGACCGTGGCGAACGGACGGCCGAGCAGAAGGGCCGTTGCGGCGCGTCACGGCTCCAGATACAAAGGGGGTTCCGATGGCCGTCCGCGTTCGCTACTGCCTCGTTTGAAACTATGAGCCTCGCGCCGCCCGTGTGGCGGCGGCCATCAAGAAGCAGCTGGCGCTCGAGACCGAGATTGTCGAAGGCAGCCGTGGCGAGTTCACAGTCTGGGTCGGCGATCGATGCGTGGCGAAGAAGGACCGCGACGGGTTTCCAGAGGATGCGTCTATCGTGGAGGCCGTGCGCCGGGCGATGGGCGCGGCGTGAGAGGCCGGCGCGACAGGCTGGAATGCCTGTCGCGCCAAACCGGACCGCGGGCGTTACTTCTTGGCGGCTGGAACGTTCAGCGCCTTCAATCGCGAGACGATGTCCTCACCGGAGGTGGCTGGACTGACCTTGCGATCGATGTCGGCGATCTTGCCGTCCGGGCCAATGTAGAACGTGTGCCTCGCCGCGACTTCGCCGAGCTTGAACTTGCTCATGTCCATCAGGACACCGTACTTGCGGGCCGTCTCCTTGCTCGGGTCCGCCAGCATCGGGAAGTCCGCGCCTTCCTTCTTCGCGAAGTTGGTGTTGTCTTCCAGCGTATCGGTGCTGATCATGAAGTACGCGACGTCGTAGTTACGAATCATCGGGCCGCTCTCACGGAGGGCCTTGCATTCGGCCGTTCAACCAGCGGTGAAGGCCTTGGGGAACCACGCGAGCACGACGGTCTTGCCGCGGAGTTTGGAGAGAGAGTAGGTTGTGCCGTCGGACGCCGGCAGAGTAAAGTCCGGCGCCGTGTCGCCCACCTTGAGCTCAGGCTGCCCGGGAACCATCTGGGTCTGCGCAAAGAGCGCTGCCACCACAACCGCCCCGATCGCCGCCACACCCAACGCGGCCCGCAGTAATCGTTTCATGCCACCTCCAATCAGTGAACATAGCATAGTCGCTGGCCGTTGGCCCGGCCCGCCTGCTAGCCGCTTAGCTGCCTCCCACCAGCGTCACCCAGGCCCCCGGGCGCCGCGGCACGGCGTGGCCGATCACGGTGGCCCCCTCAACCCCGGCCGACCGCAAACGGCGGACAAGCCGGCTCGCGTGGTCGGCTCCGATCGCAATCAACAGTCCGCCGGAGGTCTGAGGGTCGAAGGCGACGTCGGCGTAGCCGCTCGAGACCGGGGGCTCCACGACCACCTTGTCAGCCAGGTAGGCCTGATTTCTCTTGCAGCCTCCCGTGAGGTATCCGGCCGACGCCAAACGGAGCGCACCGGGTAGCACGGGCAACGCCTTGGCCTCGAACACCAACGAGACGCCGCTCCCCATGGCCATCTCGGTGCCGTGGCCAAGCAGCGCGAAGCCGGTCACGTCGGAGCATGCGTGGACCGGAAACGTGCGCATCACCTCCGACGCGCGCTTGTTCAGGGCGACCATCGACGCGATCGCTGCCTTCACGGTTGACGGCGATGCCTTCCGTCTCTTCAGCGCGGTTGTGACAATCCCAGTGCCCAGCGGCTTGGTCAAGACCAGGACGTCCCCCACCCGCACGCCAACGTTGCGAATGATGCGCTTCGGGTGCACCACCCCGGTCACGGCCATCCCGTACTTCAGCTCGGGATCGATGATCGTGTGTCCGCCGATCACGACCGCCCCAGCCTCGCGTGCCCGTTCGAGACCGCCCTCGAGCACGGCCCCGAGCACGTCGAGATCGAGCGTCGCCTTCGGAAAGCCGACGATGTTGAGGGCGGTGAGCGGATCGCCGCCCATCGCGTACACATCACTGAGCGCGTTTGCGGCAGCGATTTGTCCGAACACGTACGGGTCATCGACGATGGGCGTGAAGAAGTCGACCGTGTTCACGATTGCCAAATCACCACGCAGGCGGAACACGCCCGCATCGTCGGACGTCTCGGTGCCGACGAGCACATCGGGATGCTGGATTCTGGGTAAGCGGCGCAACACGTGCGCCAAATCGGCTGGGCCGAGCTTCGCCGCTCAACCCGCCGCCGCGACTTGCTGCGTGAGTCCCAGCGCCTTCACGAGCGCCTTCCGCCCCCCGCGCGCCACCGTCGCAGCCACTCCCCGCCGAGCCGTCGTCTTCAAAGTGGGTTTCAACGCGTTCCTACTAGCCTACCAGCCCATCCGCCTCTACCAGCCACACCCGGCTCACGTGGCTGGCGTGAACGCGAGGGACGCTAGCGGAGCCGCCGAGCCTCGCCGATCCTGATAGTGACGCCCTGACGGTCGAAGTACTCGAGGATCGGAATCGCGTACTTCCGGGACGTCTGATAGCGATCCCTGAAGGCAGCCGTGGTCAACGTCTTGCCGCCGGCGAGGTCGCGCTTCAGATCGTCGCGTACACGTTGGATCGCGTCTGCGGCAAAGTACAAGTCTGGCGCGACCGCAATGATCCGCTTCTCCTTTTCCAGGACGCGAAGGATCGGCAGAAGCTTCACCCGATCGAGGCCCAGCGTCTCGCCGAGCGACTTTACATCGGGTGGACCGAGCGGTGCACTTGAAAGGGCCGCTTGAACGCGATCAGCGAGCACTTGATCGGCCCCCGTGACCTGAACCCGATGGGATGGCAGACGCAGCGCGCTCCCCTCCCGCACCAGCGTGCCTTGGTGCTCGAGCTCATCGACGAGCAGCCGAAAGAGGCGCGAGGGGACCGGCGCCGCGCCTGAAGCGGTGACGCCCCCAGTCCGGGCTCGGGCGTCTTCGATGTCGAGGCCCGGCGACAACGGCTGCGCGAGATGCCAGGCACGAACAGCCTCGATGACCCGCGCCTTGACAGTCGCCCAGTGGATCTCCAGCGCATACCGCCGACCGGTGTCAAGCGTGATCGGGTGCAGCGCGGGCCAGGCGTCGGCGCGCTCGCGCACAATCTCCTCCCGCTCGTTCAGCAATTGCGCCAGCGTTCCGCCCGAAACCGCAAAACCGTCGGCCGCGCCCGCGCTTCCGTTGGCCTCAGCCGTCGTCCCGGTCGCCACGCGGTCTGTGACCACCGCTTCGATCAGCGCATCCATGTCGTGTGACGCCAGCGCGGCAAGTCTTGAGAGAACGGAAGGACTCGTGCGGCGTCGCCTCGGCGCAGCTGGAAGCAGCACACGGCCACCTCCCAGCGTGTGCTGCGCTGTCTCATCGCGGATGATGAAATGATCGCCGCGCATCACAGCCACCGGTTCGGAGACCACGATCTGACACCAGGCGCGCGTGCTCGGCGCGATTCGGTCCGTGCTTCCGCCCGTCGACCCCATCGGCACGATCTTGCCGATCCGCTCCGCAGTGCCCACATGAACACGAACCCGTTGATGGTCCTTCACGGCCTTCCCGGCGGACGGCCGAATTTCGATCTCCGCATCGAAGCGAACGCAGGTCAGCGTGATGGCTTCGTGCACAATCACGTCGCCACGCGTGATCGCGCGCGTGCTGTCGCCGACCAGGTTGAGGGCGATCCGATGGCCCCAACTCGCCACCGGCACGGGTTGGCCATGCACTTCGACGCTGCGCACGCGGAGGGCATCGCCCGCGGGCAGACAGCGGACGCGGTCGCCCGGATGCACGTCTCCGGCAATCGCCGTTCCGGTCACGATGAGGCCGTGGCCCGCGAAGAGGAAGGCACGATCGACCGGCAGTCGAAACAACCCTGGCGGTCTGGGCTTGTCGGCGTTCCGGAGCGCGCGAACGATTTCCGTTCGGATCGCGTCCAGGCCCTGCAGCGTCGGCAACGCAAAGGGCAGGATCGACTCGTGCTCCAGGGCCGTCCCGGCAATCAGCCCGCGGATCTCGTCGGCGACCTCGCTCAAGCGCAGGGCGGTGACGAGATCCGCCTTGGTGATCACGAACACCGCGCGTCTCACACCCAGGAGATGGACGATGTCCAGATGCTCCACGGTCTGCGGCATCACGCCGTCGTCGGCGGCCACGGTGAAGAGCACGAGGTCGATGCCGTGCGCGCCAGCGAGCATGTTCTTGATGAACCGCTCGTGGCCGGGGACGTCGACGACGCCTGCGCGCGTCCCATCGGGAAGCGGGAGCGACGCGAAGCCGAGATCAATCGAGATCCCGCGTTCCTTCTCCTCCTTCAGCCGGTCGGTGTCGACGCCGGTGAGCGCTTCGACCAGACTCGTCTTGCCGTGATCGATGTGGCCGGCGGTACCGATGATCCAGTGCACGACGTCGTTCAGCCCTGGCGCGGCACGAGGTCGTTCGGGTCGAAGACCGTTCGCACGTCCAGCAAGAAACGATCGTCCTTGATGCGACCGATGATGGCGGGGCGAGCGGACCGAAACCGCCCGGCGATCTCATCGGCACTGAATTCGTCGCTGACGACCGCGAGGACCTTCGTCGGCAGTGTGTCGACTGGAAGCGCGCCACTGCCGACCTGAGAGGCACCGTCTTCGACAGAGACGCGATAGAACGGGCCGAGCGCATCGCTCAGCAGGCGGCTCGCCTCTTCTGCGATGATCGCGATCTCATCGAGCGGACGAGTGAAGTACCGCAACGTGGGAATATCACGCGCGAGATCCGGTGACTGCTGATACAGGCGAAGCGTCGCCGCGAGCGCTGCGAGCGTCATCTTGTCGCAGCGGACCGCACGGTGCAGCGGGTTCTCCCGGATCGCATCGACCCTGGCGCGGGCACCGGCTATGAGGCCTGACTGGGGACCACCAAGGAGCTTGTCGCCGCTGAACGTCACAACATCGGCACCGTCCACCAGGCTCTCCGACACCAGCGGTTCCTTGGGCAGGCCGAAGCGGCTCAGATCCACCAGTGCGCCGCTGCCCAGATCCTCCATCACCGGGATGCGATGAGCGCGTCCTATCGACACCAGCTGCGGGAGCGACACCTCGGATGAGAATCCCACGATGCGGTAGTTGCTGGTGTGGACCTTCAGCAACAGCCCGGTGTTTGGTCCGATCGCGCGCTCGTAGTCGCTCGGGTGTGTCCGATTCGTCGTCCCCACTTCGCGGAGGACCGCACCGCTGCGCGCGACGATTTCCGGAATGCGAAACGCTCCGCCAATCTCCACCAGCTCCCCGCGTGAAACGATGACTTCCTTCCCGGCGGCCAGGCTGTTTACGCCGACGAGCACGGCTGCCGCGTTGTTGTTGACGACGGTGGCGGCCTCCGCTCCGGTCAGCGCGGTCAGGAGCTTCTCCACCTCGGATTCGCGCCGTCCGCGCGCGCCTCTCTCAAGGTCAAACTCGAGATTGGTGGCCTGAGACGCGACAGTCACGACCGCATCGACCGCGGCCTGCGCCAGAATCGCGCGACCGAGGTTCGTGTGAAGGATGGTGCCGCTCGCGTTGACGACGCGCAGGAGGTGCGGCTCGCGGGTGACGGCCAAGCGCGCGTCGACGCTCTCGAGAATCCGCTCCTGAACCACATCCTCCGTTGATGTCAGGCGACCCTCCTGAATGTCACGACGAATGTGATCCAGGACGGCCCTGCATGTCGCCGTCACGTAGTCGTGTGCGTACGTCCCGAACCATCGCTGACCACGCTCGGTCGATAGCAAGCGATCGACTGACGGCAGAGACCGCAGAAGCGACGCTGACACGCGATTAGTATACGGCCCGCATTCGGTACGCGAAATCGATAGCCGTAACTCGTAAACGCGGGGACGTCCCGAGCGGGGCGCGTCGGCGCACAACGACCGGTGCCACGAGGGTGTGGGCGCACAACGTCGTGAGGCATCTTCGGGCCCCGGAATTGCAGCCCTCGGCGGAACGGGACTCGTAACCCGGCAATCAGTTTTCACCACTGGGGAGGGTAGTCGATGAGATCAGGCATCGTGTCAACCGCCATGCGTGCGACGGTGCTCGCGTGTGTGGCCTGTGCCAGTGTGCTGGCGCAACCTCGCGCGGCCCTGGCGCAGCTTCCACCGCTCAATCCGACACTCATGGACCCAAGCCTGAGAGTGTCCACTGTGGTAAGCGGGCTCACTCAGCCGATCGCCATGGCGTTCCTCGGCCCGAACGATCTGCTCGTCACAGAGAAGGCGACGGGACAGGTCAAACGCGTGACCAACGGGATCGTCGCCGGCGTCGTCGTGGACCTTGCCGTGAACTCGAACAGCGAACGGGGCCTTCTGGGTATCGCGCTCCACCCAGGATTTCCGCGCACGCCGTTTGTGTACCTGTACAACACAGAGAGCTCGACGGGCGCCGACACCAACGTCGCCGCGAACGTTCCGCTGCTGGGCAACCGCGTCGATCGATTCATCTGGAACGGCAGCACGCCGACCTTCGATCGCAACATCATTCGGCTACGTGCGTTCCAGAACGATCGGAACAACGTGGCCGATCCGACGCTGCCGGTACTGCGCGGCAATCACGACGGGGGCGTGTTGCGATTCGGTGCTGACGGCAAGCTGTATGTGATCATCGGCGACGTCGGTCGTCGCGGGTACACACAGAACAACCTGGGTGGTCCGTCGCCCGACGACGCCTTCGGCGGCCCAGAGCCTGACGCCGCCCACCTCTCGGGAGTCATCGTGCGGCTGAACGACGATGGCACGACCCCGCGCGACAACCCGTTCTACAAGATCGGCAAGCGCGACGATGGCGATGACGATGATGACAACGACGGTCGCGGCAACCTGCCCCCGCTGAGCGACGCTGCCAGGGCGAATATTCAGAAGATCTTCGCGTACGGTGTGCGCAACAGCTTCGGGATGACCTTCGATCCAGAAAGAGGCGACCTGTGGACCACCGAGAACGGTGGTCGCGCGTTCGACGAAGTCAACCGCGTGCGCGCAGGCTTCAACGGCGGCTGGGTGCAGAGCATGGGGCCACTCTCACGGGTGGGCGAGTTCAAGGAGATTGAGCTCGGCGTCGGCTTGGGTGCCAATGGGCCTGTCGGGCTGCAGCAGCTGCGATTCCCGGCCTCGAGAATCGCGGACACACCACAGGAAGCGCGCGCTCGGATGTTCCGACTGCCGAACTCACGGCTGACAGACCCTGAATTCAGCTGGAAGCAAGTGGTGCCGCCCGCGGCCCTCGGTTTCATCAAGGGCAAGGGGCTTGGCGAATCGTACGAAGGCGACCTGATCGTCGGCTCAGCCGTCTCCCGCCTCGCCAACTGGGGGCACTTCTACCGCTTCCGACTGAATGGCGGTCGCACGCACCTGAGGTTCGACGACGATCGGCTGAAGGACGGAGTCGCGGACAACATCGCGTTGGACGACTTCAGGACCGAAGGCGAGGAGATCCTCTTCGGGACGGAATTCGGGGTGGTTACCGACATCACGACGGGGCCGGACGGTGCGCTCTATCTGGTGAGCCCGGCGGGGACGATCAGAAAGATCTCCAAGAACTGAGTCGGTTCAGGAAGCACCAGTTATGGCCAGAGTTGCGGGAACCCTCCTCTACGCCGCATCTTCCGCGACAAAGCCGGGCCAGTTCCTCATGTACTTGACGAAGGGCTCGCTGAGCCCCTCCTCTTTCAGGTAACCGGGCGTCACCGGCGTGGAGGTCGGCACGAACGCCGGATTGGCCGCGATACGGCGCGGAAGGTCATGGTGCAGAATCGCGGCACGTCCGATGACCACGAAGTCGAGGCCGGCGGTGAGACATCCCGCCGCTTGCTCGCCCGTCATGATCTTGCCTGCTGCCCCGAGCCGCACGGAACCGCGCTCCAGGTCCGTGAAGTAAGACATCAAACTCCGGCCCTTGAGAGCCCCGTCCTCAGGCTGCTTGAACGCGTCCCAGAGCGACATGTCGAGGTAGTCGATCCGCCCCTCGCGCATGAGGCGCTGCGCCACCTCCCGAATCTCCAGCAGCCGCAGACCGAAACGCTCCGGTGACAGGCGCACGCCGAGGCTGAAGTCAGGCCTGCACACGGCCCGGACGCCGTCCACGAGCTCGAACAGTATCCGCGCGCGATTGTCGAGCGATCCGCCGTACGCATCGTCGCGGCGGTTCAGCTCCGGGCTGAGAAACTCGCAGATGAGATATCCATGGGCGCCGTGCAGCTCGACACCGTCGAAGCCCGCTCGGTCGGCACGGCGGGCCGCGGCAACGAAGTCGTCAATCGCTCGCTTCACCTCGGCTTCGCTCATCGCCACGGCGCCCGTGTCCTTGTCGTCCGAAGGACACTGCGGCGGCCGGCCAGTCAACGCCACCGGCGCGCGCATCCCGGCGTGGTGCAGCTGCACGACGGCGTGCGTGCCGTGCGACCTGAGCGCCGCGGCGAGCCGTGTGAGGCCGGGCACGTGATCGTCGTGGTAGATACCGAGCTGCCCAAGGAATCCGACGCCGTCCTTCTGCACGGTCGCCGCACACGTCATGGTCAGGCCGAAGCCGCCCTGCGCGCGTTTCACCAACCAGTTGAACTCGTCGTCGCCGAGCCGTCCATCGGGGAGGCTCTGGCAATTGGTCATCGGAGCGAGCGCGAAGCGATTCTTGGGCGTGCCGCCCCGGGTCAGGGTCAGAGAGTCGTGAAGGGTTGTCATGGAGGCGATAATTGTATCGTGTCGAGAGCTCGGAGCGGAGCAGAGAGAGCCAGAGAGCGGCATGATGAAACGATTCGGATCGATTGGCGTGCTGATGATGGTGAGTGTGTCCACGCCCTCCCTGGCCGCGTGGGAAGAGGTGTCGTGGGACGTGGACGGCCAGAAGCGCGCTGCCATCGTGTACGCGCCTGCGGCGAAGCCCACCGGTAGCGGTTCGCCGCTCGTGATGGCTTTCCACGGCTTCGGAGACGATGCCCAGAACTTCCAGTACGTGGACCTCCACGGGGCGTGGCCCGAAGCAGTTGTGGTCTATTTCCGAGGTTTGCCGCGGCGGGCGGGGCTTCTTGGCTGGCAAGTGGAGCGCGGACAGAATGGCGACCGCGACCTCAAGCTCGTCGACGTCGCCCTCGCGTGGCTCCGCAAACAGTATCGCATCGACGACAGCCGGGTCTACGCGACTGGCTTCTCCAACGGGGCCATGCTGACGTACCTCCTTTGGGCCGAACGTCCCCAGGTCTTTGCCGCGTTCGCCCCAGTCGCCGGCCGATTGGGGCCTTCCGTCCATCCGGCCGAACGCCGGCCACTGCTGCACATCGGCGGGACCCGTGACGCGACCGTGACGTTCGGAGACCAAAAGGCGGCGTTCGAAGCCGCAATCCGCGTCAACGGCGTGAGCAACCAGTCGAGAGACTGCGGCGATGGCTGCACGATCCACGGCGCGGGTACACGCGCGCCCGTCATGGTGTCGCTGCACGATGGCGCTCACACCTATCCGCGCGGGACCTCCGAACGCATCGTCACGTTCCTGCGCGCGCATGTCAGGCGGTGAAGGGCGCTGCGCAGCTCGTGGCTCCAACCCTCGGCTCTCTGCGCTGGTCGTGTTAGTCTCCCCCAGGAGAGGTGCAACATGGCGATGTCGAGGCGTGAAGCGCTAGCGGTTTCAGGCTCAGCACTCGTCGGTGTGTCCGTCAGTGGGCTTGGCAAAGGGCCGCTGCAGGCGCAGGCCGCACCGGCGGCTCAAGGCGATGCGTGGCCCGATCGGCTCATCGAGCGACCGCTCCGTCAGGGATTCCCAGCGCCGCTGCCACTTCAGCCGGATGGCTCCGCTCCCGAGCATCCCGCCAGCGCCGCCGGGCCCATCACGGATCCGCTGATGTGGCGGACACCGGATCGCCAAACGCCGGTCATCGAGTACGACTATCGGAAGCTCGCGATCAAAGTCGACACGCGCGGGCTCGGCAGGCTTGCCGGCACGTTGCGTTTCTCCGATCTCGAGAAGCTGCCCAGAGTGACGCATACCTATCTCCTCCAGTGCGGCGCAACGAATCCGCGTGGCATCGTCACGTGGACCGGTGTCCGCTTTCGCGATGTTGCTGAAATGCTCGGGCTCGTACCGGGCGTCCACTACGTGCGCCACATCGCGTCGGATCGTCAGTACACGGACGAGGCGCTCAGCACGCTGCAGCATCCGCAGGTGATGCTCGCGTGGCTGATGAACGATGCGCCGATTCCGCCGAGGCACGGTGCACCATTGCGACTGGTGGTGCCATTCCGCTACGGCAACCGCAGTCTCAAGGCCGTCACCGAGATCGTCTTCGCCACGCCAGGATTGCCGATGCCCCCGTTGCCGGCGTGATCTCCTGTGTTGGGCTCGGCCCGTGGCCATCGAGGCGCGGTCGGCGATCTCCGGTTTCGAGCTCAGCCCGCTTTCTCCGCGTCGCACTGAAGAGCAGTTGAATCGCGACGGCGATCTCGGGCCGAACGAAGCCTGGAGGAACGACCGTGAGTGACAGCATCAAGTACGTATTGGACGAATCGCGGATGCCGAGGACCTGGTACAACCTAGCGGCCGATCTGCCCGGTCCGCCTCCACCGGTGCTTCATCCCGGCACGCTCAAGCCGGTCGGTCCCGACGATCTCGCGCCCCTCTTCCCGATGTCGCTCATCCTCCAGGAGGTATCGACTGAGCGTGCCATCGAGATCCCCGAGCCCGTTCGGGACGTGTATCGACAGTGGCGCCCGACCCCGCTCTACCGGGCACGCCGGCTGGAGCATGCCTTGCAGACGCCGGCGCGAATCTACTACAAGTACGAAGGCGTCAGCCCCGCCGGCAGCCACAAGCCGAACACCGCGGTCGCGCAGGCGTTCTTCAACAGAGAAGCCGGCGTCAAGAAGATCGCCACCGAGACCGGCGCGGGACAGTGGGGGTCTTCGCTCGCGTTCGCCGGGGCGCTCTTCGGTATCGAGATCCTCGTCTTCATGGTGCGGGTCTCCTACGACCAGAAGCCCTACCGCCGCGCGTTCATGGAGATCTTCGGCGCACGCTGCGTCCCGAGCCCGTCGAACGAAACGAACTTCGGCAGGCAGGTCCTGGCGGCCACGCCCAACAGCAACGGTAGCCTCGGGATCGCCATCTCCGAGGCCGTCGAGGTGGCCGCGACGCGCGACGACACGAAGTACGCCCTCGGTTCGGTACTGAACCACGTCCTCTTGCATCAGACGATCATCGGCCAAGAGGCACTCGCCCAGCTCGAGATGGCCAACGACTACCCCGACATCGTTGTTGGCTGCACAGGCGGCGGATCGAACTTCGCGGGTATTGCGTTTCCCTTCATCGGCGAGAAGCTGCGACGGGGGCGAGACGTGCGGATTCTGGCGATCGAGCCGTCAGCCTGCCCAAGCCTGACTCGTGGCAAGTACGCATACGACTTCGGGGACACGGGACACATGACGCCACTCGTGAAGATGCACACGCTCGGCTCCGCGTTCATGCCTCCCGGCTTCCATGCCGGCGGCCTGCGCTATCACGGGATGGCGCCGATGGTGTCACACGTGAAGGAGCTCGGGCTGATCGACGCGCGTGCGTATCCACAGGTGTCGTGCTTCGAAGCCGGTGTGACCTTCGCGCGTGCGGAAGGCATCGTCCCGGCGCCGGAGGCGAATCACGCGGTCCGCGGCGCCATTGACGAGGCGATCCGTTGTCGCGAAGAGGGCGTCTCGCGGGCGATTCTCTTCAATCTGTGTGGGCACGGCCATTTCGACATGCAGGCCTACACGGACTACTTCGCCGGCAAGCTCACAGATCATGCGTACGATGAGGGCGAGCTCGCAATGGCGTTGTCCGGTCTCCCGTCGGTGCCGTCAGCCGTGTGAGCGCCGCCTGGGTGCGGGCGAACACCATCAGGTGGCCTGGAAGCCGGCGGGTCACCGCCGTCTCCCGCGTTCGAGGGCGAGACGCAGCTGAAGCTCCGCGTTCGCCAAGGCGCGCTGCAGCGCTGGGCGTTCGGCTTCGCTCTGGAGCTCATCGAGCGCTCGCCGCAAACGATCGACGTCTCTCAGATACTCGACTTCCTGAGGGACGCATCCGGCGCTCTTCAGCACCGAGTAGGCCATCCGGCGGTCTTCGGGGAGGCTGAAGTAGCTGTCGAGATCGATGGCGCGACCGTCGGCGACAATATCGAAGCGGCCCTCTGCCATTGCCTCACGGATCAACCTGTCAGCGTTTCGCTCAAAGCCCATACATCGACGCCGGAAGGAGGAGCGCACGGCTGAGGATGAGCAGCGGAGGGACGATGAACACGCCGTCACCTCGTCCATCGCTCTCGCAGCGACTCGCGATCCACTCGCGATCCACGCAAGTAGACCTGATTGATGAGGCGAAGGTTCGCAATGTCGTCGAGCGGGTTCGCGTCAAGCACGATGAAATCGGCACCCTTGCCCGGAGCGATGGTGCCGACGTCGGAGAGGCCGAAGGCCTCGGCCGGCTTGCTGGTGCCGGCGACAATGGCCTGGGCGGGCGTCATCCCGAGGCGCACGAACGCCGCGAGCTCGAGATGCTCTGCGTACCCGAAGAAGCTCCCCACGTGCGTGGCGGTCGGTCCCCACCCCACATCGGCACCAAGAATGATCTGAATGCCGGCGTTCACCATCTTGCTGAATCGCGCGCGCGCCTGCGCATCAGCGGCAGCTTGACGCGCTGAGTCGATGGTCGGTGGCGATGTGGAGGTGCGAGGCACGCCGACCGGACCGAGATTGCCGGGGTCCGCCAACCGGGCAAGGACGGCCCCCGACACGTGCCCGCGAAAGAACGGGTCAGCGTAGAACGTCAGATCCCGAAAAGACGACTGCGTCGTCGGGATCAGGTACGCGTTGCGCGATCGCATGAGCGCAATCCACTCATCATCCACGACGCTCGGACCGTGAATCAGGCGGCGGACGCCGGCGCGCAGCAGCTTCTTGTGGTCATCAACCAACGGCGCGTGCGCCAGCACACGGATGTCATGAACCAGGGCTTCGTCAGCAGCGGCCGTATAGATGGCCTCGCTCAACTTGATACGGGCCCCGCGGCGCTCATCACGACCGTCAACCCAGATCTTGAACACCTGAGTGCCCTTCGCTGCCTCGTCTCGGAGAGCGGCTCGCGCCTGATCGGGTGACGTGACCTCGTAATATCCGTCCCCTCCACCCCACCATCCTGGATCGGCCGTGAAGTTCGGGTTGCCCCCTCCGCCCGGAGTCCCAAGGCCGGGCTGCGGGACGTAGCGGGCGCCGCCGACCTTCCCGAGCTTCTGATCCAGCTGCACCGCGCGCGCAATCGATTGCTTATCGGTCGCGGTCGAGATCACCGTGCCAACGCCGTAGTAGGCGTGTCGATAGAGGTGGTCGATGAGGTTGTCGCGCGTGAAGTGCTGACTGCCCCAACCTGTGTACGCCTCCCAGCCGAGATGAGAGTGCGCGTTCACGATCGCAGGCATGACGGTCTTGCCGGCCAGATCCACGACGGCAACATCCGGCGGCGGCAAGGTATCTGCGGTCTCGCTGACCTGCGCGAAGATTCCGCCTTGGACCAGGAACGTGGCCCGATCGAGCACACGTCCATCTCCCACGATGACGCGAGCGCTTGTGAAGCGGGTCGCGCGGGGTTCAGCGGGAGCGGCGGCTGTCGCTGGAGGTGGTGGCGCGTCCGGACTCGCGCACGCAAGCGTGAACACGCACGCGCCAAGGCAGACAACCAGCGCTCGATGATGTGAGCTCATGACCGTTCCGCTACTTGGCCGCGCGCCGGAGCTCGTCGTATCGATCCATGAGATCCAGACGCGCGGCTCGAACAGCACGGCTCACGCGGATCGCGTCGCCGAACTCGAGCACCTCGTCCTGATCTCGCGTGTAGGCCGGCCACAGGGGTAGACCGTCGCCGTTGGGATTCCCGGTCTTGGCGAAGTTCACCCAATAGGACGCCATCTGTTTCGAGAGTTGCCGGTCCGTGTCCTCGTAGGCGCGGTTCGCGTACGGGAATGGGCTCCTCCCAAGATTGTCGAACACGTAGACGATCTCGCCGGCGTGGAAGGCGCCGAGCCGCGCCGCGTCGGGACCGGGCGCCACACGACTGAAGAAGTACGCGTACGCCGGAATGCCCCTGGCGGCCGTCATCCGCGCCCACGTGCGCATCTCCCAACCGAAGTGTTGGTCCGTGAACGCGGCCACCTGACTCTTCATCGTCTCGTCTGCGTTCGTGGACGGGTAGATCGAGAGGAACGCGTGGGCGAGCCTGCCGAAGGTCTTGCGCGCACCGGCCCGAAACGCGTCCGGTGAGACAGCGCCAGCGCCCAGCGACGCACCTTCGTCTGCCGTCGACCCGACCATGACTGGCACGGGATGTTGGCGGCCGTCGGCGAAGATCTGGCGGATGGAGTCCGGGAACACCCAGCCGTCGATGGTGGGCGAAAGACGGCTGCCGGGCGCACGCGGAACCGCCAGAACTTCTTCGCCGCTCTTCGCTCTCATCGCCGCGACCGTCGGCTCGGTGTCACCGAGGAGCGCCTTCACGAACTGGACGCCGTCAGCTTCGGTCTGCGCCTTGGGGTAGGCCGCCCCGAAGGCCCCGAAGCCGCCGCCGCTCTGGCCGATTGCGCCGTGAAAGAGCCCTTTCGCGAGCGGAGACGCCACCAAGTGGTGAACGCTCCACGATCCGGCCGACTCGCCGAAGATCGTCACGCGCTCCGGATTGCCCCCAAATCTCGGGATGTTCCGCTGTACCCACTGTAGCGCCGCAATCTGATCGAGGATGCCGTAGTTGCCAGAGGCCTTGCGCTCCGACTCGGCGGCCAGCAGCGGATGTGACAAGTAGCCAAGCAGACCGAGGCGGTAGTTGATCGTGACCAGCACGACGCCGCGCCTCGCGAGCGCGGCTCCGTCGTAGGTCACCTCCATGCCGTGCCCGCTCGTCAGCCCACCACCGTGGATCCATACCATCACCGGCGCCCGCGCGTTCTCGTCAGCGGCGGTCCACACGTTCAGATACAGGCAGTCCTCGGACATCTCGTCTACGACCTGACCGTAGAAGCTGCCTTCTGGACGCTTGGTCTGCATGCAAGCGGGCGCCGCCCTCGTGGCCTCTTTGACGCCGGTCCATGGTTCGAGCGCCTGCGGTGGACGCCAACGCCGATCGCCGACGGGCGGGGCGGCGTATGGAATGCCCTTGTAGACCCAGACCTGATCCCCGGGCGACGGTGGAACGCCGGTGATCTGCCCGCCATCGACGGCGACGATCCGCCGGGCAGGCGGAGCGTCGGCAGCGGCACTCGTCGCGACGGGAGAGTCGGTCGCGCTTCCGCACGCCCACCCAGAGACCACACACAACCACGCCGCGAGCGTCGATGGACGCGTCACAGGGGCCTCCTCTCGAAAACTGGGCGATGGTCCGCCGGTTGCGCGCAACTGTCAAGTCAAAGCTGCCAACCTGTCAAAGCTGCCAACCCAACGAGCTGAGCGCCCGGATTCGGGGTGGGCTCCGATCGGGAGCAGGGCCCCGACGCCGTTTGACGCGTCCTCCCACCGATCACTACTATCCGTGCCGTGTGGAACACGTGGGCGGCGAGCCTGTTGACGCTCGCGTGCGCCGGACTCGTCGCGCCACAACCTGCGCAGCAGCCCGATATCTACTTCGCTCCCACGCGGTACGCCATCGCGGACGCGATGCTGACGCTCGCCCGGGTCGGACCCGACGATGTGGTCTTCGATCTCGGCTCGGGCGACGGGCGCATCGTCGTACTTGCCGTGCAGAAGTACGGAGCACGAGGGGTCGGCGTCGAGATCGATCCCGCGCTCGTGACGCGCGCGACCGAGATCGCGCGAGACGGAGCTGTCTCGGACCGCGTGCGCTTCAACGTCGGTGACCTCTTCGACGCGGACATCTCCGCCGCGACGGTTGTGACGCTCTATTTGAATCACTCGACCAACCTACGTCTCGAGCCCAAGCTCAAGAGTGAGCTCCGACCGGGAACCCGCATCGTGTCGCATCAGTTTCCGATCGGTGTGTGGAAGCCCGATCGGACACTGCGCGTCGAGGGCGTCAATCTGTTCCTCTGGACAGTGCCCCCTCGGTAGAGCTCGGGCGTGACGACGATCGGACGTCGGTCCGGTCGAGCACCACCGTTTCAGGGCCCAGCTACTTCGCGGCGTGTCTCGACTGAGGCAACGTGCGGCTAGGGAGCGGCGGCGACGGCCGGAAGCAGGATGTGAAAGCTGGTGCCCTGCCGGGGTTGCGATTCCACATCGATCGAACCGCCCGCCTGGTGGACCACGTTGGCGACCGTCCAGAGGCCGAGACCTGTCCCGTGCTGAGACGTCTTGGTCGAGAAAAATGGCTCGAACAGCTGGGCCCGCACCTCGGGAGTCATGCCCAGTCCCGTGTCGCGTATCGTGATGCGCACTGCTTGGTCCACCGGCGAAGCGACCGGACCGGTCTGGATGCGTGCCACGGTCGCCGTCTCGATCGTGAAGCGTCCACCGGTCGGCATGGCGTCGCGCGCATTGACGGCGAGATTGAGAAGCAGTTGTTCGATTTGCAGTGGATCGCTGAGAACCGCCGGGACGGCGGACGCCAACTGGAAGACCGGCTCAATCTGGTCGCCGAGCACACGTCGCAGCAGCGGCGCCGCGTCGCGGATCACGGTGTTGATATCCACGGGCCTGGGCAGCAGCGACTTCTTTCGGCTGAGCGCGAGCAGTCGGCGCGTCAGCTCGGACGCGCGGTCGGTAGCGGTCTTGATCTCCCGCAGGTGCTCCCGCACCGGCAGCTCCGAGCAGTCCGACTCGCACTCCTCCGCGCAGCCGGCGATGACGGTCAACAGGTTGTTGAGGTCGTGAGCCAGGCCGCCGGCCAGTCGACCAAGCGTGGCGAGCTTGTCTTCGTGCGCCAAATGCTCGCGTAGCCGACGTCGATCGCTGATGTTGGTGGCCATCCACTCAATGCCGACGACCTGTCCCTGGTGATGGAGGACGTGGCCGCTCAGCTCCACGGGAAGAGGGTCGCCGGTGCCGCCAATCAGATCGAGCTCGGCAGAGGGCGTGTCGCGGTCTCCGACCAGCGCGTTCAGGGTATCGGTCAGCAGGGGCAGATGTTCCGGTCTGACGATCTCGTGCAGCGACGGCAATTCGCGTGGCGCCGTCGCCTTCGCCAGCTGCCGTTCGGCCGATGTGTTCCACGACGTCAATCGCAGCGACGGGTCGGTCGTGAAGGCGAGGCTGGAGGACGCGTCCAACAGGGCTGACAGCTGCCGGACCCGCTCTTCACTGGCTCGGAGCTTGGATTCGAGCTGGAGGACCGGTATCAGGTCCGTAGCGATGATCACCAACATGAGCTGACTACGGAGGACCATCGGAATCACCGTCAGATCGGCGATCACCGGCTGCCCCTGCTGGTTCTTGAACCGCCAGCGCCCGATCCGGCTGCCACTGACTGCGCCTGTCGCCGTCAAATCCAGATCGGCAAGCGTCATGCTCAGCCATTGCTCATGGCTGAAGCCGTATGTCATGACTGCCGCGTCGTTCACGGCGACGAAGCGATTCGTGACCCCGTCGCAGATCCAGACCGGCGCCGGATTCGCGACAAAGAGCGGGTGTTGCTGCAAGTCGGAGAGATCTTCCAGTGTCACACCGACATCGTAGAGACCTCCCCCTGGCGGGCGAACCGGTGCCAGACTGAAAAATCTGGCGGACTGACGCCATCCAAACGCAGGCACTTCCGGTACGACGACGCCAGCAAAGAACTCAAGCAGCCGTGTCTTTAGCTTTTTCAAGTCCTCAGCTTCCTGCTGGCTCACCACTTCACTGGGAAGGGAATGGCGAAGTTGTTCAATGCGAGTACGTGCGCCGTCGTCCTCCGCGATCGCAGAAATCATGTGGTCGTTCCGTCGGGTGGCGATGACAGCGATCACGGCATCAAACGACTCCGGCTTCTGCCTGGATCCGGGCGGCGCCTGCTGCAGAAGCGACCCTTTCGCCACGCGGTAGATGCGCACGGCTGCCTGCCCGTAGGGCGTCGACACCAGGTCTTCTTCCAAGAGCGCTGGTTCTTCGGTGAGACTCTCACGCCAATCAGTCAGCGTCTTGGCGGCGAGATTTTTCTGGTCTTCACCGATTTGAGTACTGCGGTTGAGCAGTCAGAAAGCGCAGCAGGTCGCGTGCGGACCTGATCGGGTGGGCGGTGGCCCACTTCAGCTTCAAAAGCAGTATGGCCTCGTCGCGCATCCCGC
>VFZL01000030.1 GCA_016871175.1 Acidimicrobiia bacterium
TCATCCTGTACGGGCTCGTCGCCTTCGG
Source organism: Acidimicrobiia bacterium (assembly GCA_016871175.1). GTDB lineage: Bacteria > Acidobacteriota > Vicinamibacteria > Vicinamibacterales > CAVVIG01 > VFZL01. The sequence goes on from VFZL01000030.1 coordinate 29, forward strand.
TCAGATCCAGCTGCGGAAGATCGACGGCCACAAACAGCTGCCGTCGTTCATTGCCAAGGAATGGGAGAAAGTCGCGTAAGGAAGTAGAGTGTCAACCGTTCAGCAGGCTGGTTACGCCACCCTGGCTAATTTCCACAAGATTCGGGACGGGTCCCCGGCGAGGCACGGCACGCGGGTTGCCCAAGACCGGCGTTGTCTGTAACATGATAAGGTCGTGAGCCTAGTGGCTCGTGCACGGGCCTTGGTCCCAACAGGTCGACCGATTCTAAGAGGAGCGCATGAGCAAGAGTTCGACCGTGACTGTCCGGGAGAGGCCCGTCGAGCACATCACTTCCGCGACTGCGGGCGCCCTCACCATCCACGGCGAGACCATTGTGGTGTCGACCGACCAGCGAATTGAGCTCATCGACCTCACGAATCGCGTGATGGACTTCGTCAGGAAATTCGACATCCGGGAAGGTTTGATCAGCCTGTGGTCGATGCACACGACCTGTACGTTGTTCATCAACGAGTTCCAGACCGCGCTCCTGGCGGACATCAAGCGGTTTCTGGAAGAGTTGGTGGCGCGGGACAAGGACTACCTGCACAATGACCCGGCGCACTCGGACTGTGACCGCATGAACGCCGACTCGCATCTCCGGGCGATGCTGCTCGGGCACAGCCTGACGCTGCAGGTGAGCGGCGGGGAAGTGGTGCTCGGTCAGTGGCAGCGGATTCTGATGGCCGAGCTCGACGGTCCGCGCGCGCGGTCGCTGCGCATTCAGATCTTCGGCGTCTCCGATCATTGAGTCGGGAGCGGCGCGTGGCGCGCCGTTCCTATCCCATGCAGGCACGTCTCGCCGCGTCCGGTCTTGCCGCCATCGCCGAGAAGGTCGACGCCGGTGTCCGTCTCGACTTCGCGGACGGTGTCCGTCTGTTCGAATCCCCGGACCTGCTCGCCGTGGGATCGATGGCCAACCGGGTTCGCGAGCGGCGCCATGCCGGACGCACCTACTTCAACCACAACATCCGGCTCGAGGCGACCAACGTCTGCGTGGCCAGTTGTTTGTTCTGTTCGTTCGCGCGCCTGAAGCCCGGCGATCAGGGCGCCTACACGATGTCGCTGGAGCAGGTGTGGGACCGGCTGCGGCAGCGCAAGGACCAGCCGCTCACCGAGGTCCACATTGTCAACGGGTTGCATCCGGATCTGCCGTTCTCGTACTACACGGACCTGCTGCGCGGGCTCAAGGTGATTCGGCCCGACATTCATCTGAAGTGCTTTACCGCGGTTGAGATCGCGTTTTTCGCGGACCTGTACGGCAGGACCGACGAGCAGGTGCTGATCGAGTTGAAGGATGCCGGCCTGGACTCACTGCCCGGCGGCGGTGCCGAGATCTTCGCACCACGTGTCCGGAGGAAGCTCGCCGCGGACAAGTGCGACGCCGATCGGTATCTCTCAATCCACCGCACTGCCCATGGATTGGGGATGCGCACCAACGTGACGATGCTCTACGGGCACATCGAGACCTTTGAAGAGCGCATCGATCACATGCTCCGCATTCGCGCACTGCAAGACGAGACCGGCGCGATTCAGGCCTTTATCCCGCTCGCGTTCCATCCGGACAACAACCCAATGCGGAAGTTGCCGGCGCCAAGCGCGACGGACACGCTGCGCGTGCACGCCGTCGGCCGGCTGATGCTCGACAACGTGCCCCATATCAAGGCGTACTGGATTGCGACTGGCGTGGAGGTGGCGCAGACGTCGCTGTGGTTCGGTGTGAACGACCTCGATGGTACGGTTCAGGAGGAAACGATTTACCACATGGCCGGTTCGACGACGCCGAATGCCATGACGCCGCGGCAGCTCGAGCGTTTGATCTTCGCCGCCGGCCGCGAGCCGCTCGAACGGGACACGCTCTACAACGTCGTCAGAGCACCCGTCGGCGCACGGCAATAACGGTCTGGCGCTGGGTCCCACCCCAGCCCGAACTGACGCTGATCCGGGTCTCGTACTCGCTCGTCCTCGGCTCGGCGCGGCCTCGGGGTGCTCCCTCGAGCTCAGCCGCCTCCCCGCGAAGCCCCTACCGGCCCCTGATATAGTCAAGACGATGCAATTGAAGGTGTTGACGGCGTACGAGAGGGAGCGTTTGGGGGAGCGCCAGCCGCTGCCCGAACAGTACGTGGGGCTGTCAGATGCGGAGATGGACGAGCGGATTGCCCACGCCAAGGCGACGCTCGGCCGCAGGCTCGTGATCCTCGGCCATCACTACCAACGCGATGAGGTGATTCGATTCGCGGATTACATCGGCGACTCGTACAAGCTCGCACAGCAGGTCGGCAAGCATCCGGATGCCGAGTTCATCGTGTTCTGCGGGGTCCACTTCATGGCGGAGAGCGCGGATGTGCTCAGCGCACCGCACCAGCAGGTGATCCTGCCAGACCTCGCCGCGGGCTGCTCGATGTCTGACATGGCTGAGCCCGAGCAACTCGAGACGTGTTGGTTCGAGCTGGAGCAGATGGGCGTGCTCGGAGGCCGCCACGCTGAGAATGACGCGCACGCCGTGGTCCCGGTGACGTACATCAACTCCGCTGCCGCCATCAAAGCCTTCTGCGGCGAGCGTGGTGGCATCGTCTGCACATCGTCGAATGCCGCGGCGACGTTACGCTGGGCGTGGGAGCGTGGAGAAAAGGTCTTGTTCTTGCCCGATCAACACCTCGGGCGCAACACCGCGTACAAGATGGGCGTCCCGCTGGAGCACACGGTACTGTGGTACCCGAATGACGTGTGCGGCGGCCTGGCGCCCGAGGACGTGAGGCGCGCGCGGATGATCCTCTGGAAGGGGCACTGTTCAGTCCACACCCGCTTCACCGTGCGGCAGATCGAGACGCTTCGCGCGCACCATCCTGGCATCCGCATCATCGTGCATCCGGAGGTGCCGTTCGACGTGGTGCAGGCTGCCGACGAATCCGGCTCGACCGAATTCATCATCAACCGCGTGAAAGCCAGCCCAGTGGGATCGGTCTGGGGCGTCGGCACCGAGATCCACCTGGTCAATCGGCTCGCCGAGCAGGTGTATCCCGAACGCACGGTGCACTCCCTCGATCAGTTCGGGTGCCTCTGTTCGACGATGTTCCGCGTGTCCCCGAATCACCTGCTGTGGATACTGGAGGGGCTCGTGGAGGGCAAGGTGTACAACAGGATCGTTGTCCCTGACGCGCAGAAACGCTGGACCAAGGTCGCGCTCGATCGCATGCTCACCGTGCGCTGACGCCGCGTGCGTGCAGACCTCGCTGACACGCCGCGCTTGCGCGCGGCTGGTGGCGCGGTTACGATCACGCGTTGCCGAGAGCGCATTCGATACCGCGTCGGGGCGGTGCCGAATCTGAGTTGTGATCTCTGGGCAAGCGTTGCCGCAGGAACGCACGAGTTTCCGCAACAGGAGGACAGTCCGTGGCCCATTCGCTTCCGCCTCTCCCGTATGCGCACGACGCCCTGGAGCCCCACATCGACAAGATGACGATGGAGATCCATCACGGCAAGCACCACGCCGCGTACGTGAACAACCTCAACGCGGCGCTCGAGAAGCACCCGTACCTCCAGAGTAAGAGCGTCGAGGACCTCTTGAAGGACATCAACGCCGTGCCGGAAGACATCCGGACCGCGGTGCGCAACAACGGCGGCGGCCATCTGAATCACACGATGTTCTGGCAGATCATGGGGCCCCATGCCAGCGGCACGCCAACTGGTGCCATCGCCGACGCGATCACGTCGTCGTTCGGGAGCTTCGATGCGTTCAAGGAGCAGTTCGCTAAGGCAGGGGTCGGTCGCTTTGGCAGTGGCTGGGCGTGGGTGATCGCCGCCGGTGGCAAGCTGGTGATCGAGAGCACCGCGAATCAGGACGCGCCCATCATGGAAGGGAAGCAAGTAGTGTTCGGCATCGACGTTTGGGAGCACGCCTACTATCTCAAGTACCAGAACCGCCGTCCCGACTACATCAACGCCTGGTGGAACGTCGTCAACTGGGCAGAGATCAACAAGCGCCTCGCGCGGTAGTACACTCCAGGGCTGCGGGCTGAACCGCGGTCCGGAACCTGTGCAATTCCAGACTACGAACCGCGTCAGGACCGGAAGGTAGCAGCGCTAAGTAGACCCTGCAATGTGCCGCAGGCCCTCCGGATCGCGGTCCAGCCCGCAACGCGATTCGTCAATCGTCACTCTCAATCTGCACTCTCGATCTTCAAGAGGTGAATGTCCTACCAGGTGATCGCGCGGAAGTGGCGCCCGCAGCGGTTCGACGATCTCGTCGGGCAGCAGGCAGTCACGCGTACGCTCTGCAACGCGCTCACGAGCGGCCGCCTGGCCCAGGCCTTCGTCTTTGCCGGACCGCGCGGCATTGGGAAGACGACGACCGCGCGCATCCTGGCCAAGGCGCTCAACTGCGAGAAGGGTCCCACAAGTGACCCGTGCGGACGGTGCGACGCTTGCGTGGAGATCGCCGAGGGGCGGGACATCGACGTCCTCGAGATCGATGCGGCCACACACACCGGCGTCGACAACGTGCGCGAGGTGATCATCGCCGGCCTCGGAATCATGCCGGTCCGCGATCGCTACAAGGTCTTCATCATCGACGAGGTGCATCAGCTGTCCACCCCGTCGTTCAACGCGCTGCTGAAGTCGATCGAGGAGCCCCCGCCGCATGTGGTGTTCATCATGGCGACGACGGAGCTGGAGAAGATCCCCGAGACCGTGTTGTCGCGCTCGCAGGTATACGAGTTCCGCATGATCAGCACGAAGGCGATTGCTGATCAGTTGAAGCGGATCGCGGACGCCGAGCGGATCGACGTCGGCTTCGAGTCCCTGCTCCTCATCGCGCGCGACGCGGACGGCAGCATGCGCGACGCGCAAAGCAAGCTCGATCAAGTGCTCGCGTTCACCGGGACGAGGGTCGGGCCCGATGATGTGTCCGCGGTGCTGGGCCTGGTTGGTCGGGACCTATTGCTCGACATCATGCAGGCCGTCGCCGATGAGCAGCCGGCGGCGGCCTTCACGCTGGCGGGCCGTGCGGTCGAGCTCGGGTACGACCTGCGGCTCGTGTGCCGAGAGTTGGCCCGGGTGACGCGCGACCTCGTGGTGCTGTCGGTCGACCCTTCACGCGCGCAGGACCCGGAGATCGCGGGCGACGCGGAACGCGACCGCTTGATCGAGCTGTCGTCACGTTTCTCCCGCGAGGACCTATTGCGGGCGTTCGATCTCCTGAGCAAGGCGGAAACCGACATCCGCGCCTCGGTGCAGCCGCGTTATCACCTGGAGATGGCGCTGTTGCGCTGGATCTACGTGCGCAAACTGACGCCGATTGAAGATCTGATCGCGTCAGCCATCGGCGTGGGGGTGGCGCCCATGCCTCGGACGCTGTCATCGGTCCCGGGGCGCGCCCCGGTGGCGTCGCCCGCGCCCGCGTCGCGCCCACAGGCGCGGACGGCGGCGCCGCCATCGAGCGCGGCCATATCGAGCACGACAACCCCGAACGCAGCCGCGCCGTCGGTTGGCGCCAGTCGTTCCTCGACCCCGGGGCCCGCCGCCTCCGACGCGACGTTCAAGGACGCCTGGCTCGCTGAGGTCCGAAAGGGCAAGACTGTCTTCTACAGCACCGTTGTCGCGCAGGCGCAGCGGATTGACATCAGTCCGGCTGGGATCACGTTTACGTTTACCGACCGTCAGCGTGCGCTTCGCGATATGTTCGAGCAGAATCGCGCCTGGCTCGAAACGCTGGCGCAGTCGGTGGGGGGCCGACGGTTGACCGTGACGAGCGCGTTTGGGGAGTCGCCCGTGCCTCCGGCCGACATCCCCGAGGCAAGCCAGGAAAACCGCAAGGCCGCGCTGAAGGAACGCGCGATGTCCGATCCTGCGGTGCAGGCACTCCTCGAGGTGTTCCCGGCCGACATCAGTGATGTTGAAGAAATGTAGGCACATCGAAGGCGTAAGATTGAACATTGAAGACTGATTGAAGATTGGCCAGCCCGATGAACATTCAGCAGATGATGAAGCAAGCGCAGCAGATGCAGGAGCGCTTGCAGAAGCAGATGGCCGATCTCCGCGTCGAGGCGACGGCCGGGGGTGGCATGGTGGCGGTCACCGTGAATGGGTCGAAACAGCTCATCGCAATGAAGATCGATCCCGAGGTGGTCTCGAAAGACGACGTGGAGATGCTTCAGGACTTGATCGTGGCGGCCGTCAATGACGCGAACCGGAAAGTCGATGAGCAGATGGCCCAATCAATGGGCGGCATGATGGGCGGATTGAAACTGCCCGGCATGTGAACGCCCGTGTCGTTGCCTGAGCCGGTCCTCCGGCTGATCGACGAGCTGCAGCGGCTACCCGGCATTGGCCCCAAGGGGGCCCAGCGTCTCGCCTTCCACATCCTCAGGACCCCTCGCGAGCAGGCGGACAGGCTCACCGATGCCGTCCGTGCGGTGAAGGAGCAGGTGACCTACTGCTCCACGTGCAGCAATGTCACGGACTCCGATCCCTGCGCCTTCTGCCGTGACTCCGATCGCGATCACCGCCTCATCTGCGTCGTCGAGGAGCCACAGAACGTGGCAGCCATCGAGAAGGCGCGCGACTACAAGGGCACATACCACGTCCTGATGGGAACGCTGTCACCGCTACAGGGAATCGGGCCGGACGATCTGAAGATCAAGAGCCTGGTGAGCCGCATCGGCGCCGGCGGCGTGGAGGAAGTCATCCTGGCGACCAACCCCACGGTCGAGGGCGAAGCCACCGCCATCTACCTCGCTCGGCTCCTCAAGCCGCTCGGCGTGCGCGTTACGCGAATCGCGACGGGCATTCCAGTCGGCTCCGACCTCGAGTACACCGATGAAGTCACCATGCATCGTGCCCTCGAGGGCCGACGAGAGGTGTAGCCCGCACGATGCTTCCGCCCGCATACGAATTGCCTGCCGCCATCCTCCTGATCCTGACCGGCGCAGTCGCATGCGTGGCGGGCTACCGCTTGTTCCGTCTCGTCCTGGGCGTGTACGGCTTCATCTTCGGCGCCATGATGGCCAGTTCGGTGATGGGCATCACCAATACGGTCGGGATGATCGGTGCGGCCCTGGTCGGCGGGCTGGTGGGCGCCCTGATCATGGTGCTGGCCTGGTTCGTAGGTGTCGCTCTCGTCGGCGCCACGCTCGGCGCGCTTCTCGCTCACCTCGTGTGGGCACAATTCGGTACCGGCGACCCACCCGCGGTGGCCATCGTCGTCGTCTCCGTGGCCGGAGCGGTTGCGTCGATGGTGTTGCAACGCTACGTGGTGGTCACCGGGACGGCCTTCGGAGGCGCCTGGACGATGATCGTCGGTGCCGTGACGTTGATGGCCGCTCGCGGGGGCAGACGCCCACCCGACGATGTGTGGATTCTGTATCCGATGACACTGGCCCCAGAACAACGATGGCTGGTGATCGTGTGGCTCGTGCTCGGCCTCATCGGCACCGGCATCCAGTTGCGGGGCGGCCGGAAGAAGAAGAGTCGCTAGTGCCCTTGCGCCTTCTTCGCGCCCGGCGATGAACGGGTCGCACTTCGGACGTGCGTGGCGCCTGTTTGCTGCTGTTCTGACGCTGGTGCTCGCCGCCAGAACGCTGTGGCTATTCGCCTCGCACCAAACCGGCGGAGGCGCAGCACGACACCACGTCGAAAGCTCGGCGTTGGCCTTCGTGCTCATCGGTGGGGTGACGGCGTTCGTCAGGCGGGACCGAACCCTGGATGCCGCGACCGACCGCTCACACGCCGGCGGTCGCGTAGGCTGGAGCGCGCTGTTCTGGTGTGCTGCGTCGCTCGCGCTCTATCTGCCGGCACTCAGCCTTGGCCTGCTGTCGGACGACTACGTCCTGGCCTCTCGGGCGGTGGAAGGGCAGTTCGGCCTCGTGCACGCCCAGTTCTTTCGCCCGCTGCCGCTGATGCTGTGGAGCCTCTTGCTCCGTATGGGAGGCGGGCCCTTCACGCTTCACGCGGTGAACGTGCTGGGCCACGGACTGGTGGCGTTTCTCACGACGCGGACTGCCGCGGCGCACGTGCCGGGGCGGCTCGGCGACGATCGCCGGGCTGCTCGTGTTGACGTTTCCTGCCCAGGTCGAGGCGGTGGCGTGGACTTCGGGTGTGTTCGACGTGACGGCGACGGGCCTGGCCCTTCTAACGGTGCTGCTGGCTCGACAGCTCACGTGGGCGGTCGCGACCAGGCGCGCGGCCGTGGGCGTTCTGGCGGTGGCGGCCCTGCTGTGCAAGGAGACGGCTTTCGTCACGCCGCTCCTGATTCTCCTGGGTCAATGGGCACAGGAACGACTCTCGCGGAGGGAGATCGGCGATGTCGCGACGATCGCAACGCTCTTCGTCGGGATCGGGATCTTTCGCTTCGCCAACGTCCCTCCTGAGGTCGACGTGACGCTGTCGCGCTTTCTCGTGCAGCGCTGGTTGTTTGGCACTGTCGGTGCGCTTGCCGTGCCGTGGCACCGCGAGGTCACTGGCCGATGGTTCTGGGTCGCCATCCTCCAAGTGGGCGGGATCATCCTACTCGCCTCGGGATTCCTGGTGTCGACGGTTCGGGCGCCAGCAGTGCGCGCCTCGATGGCGTTCGCGGCGTGGGCGCTGCTAGGGACTGCTCCCGCCATGACGTTCTTCTTCGTCTCGCCGAATCTCGAGGGTGCCCGCTACGTCTATGTGGCGACGGTGGGATACGCAGTCTTCCTCGCGGCGGTCAGTTCGGCGCTTCCACCGCTCGGCCGTGCCGCGGCCGGCTCGGGTTTGGTCCTGCTAGTCGTGTTGGGCGTCGCCGGCGTTCGCGTGCACCTCGGCCCTTGGCGCGAAGCGGCAGCGACGCGCGACGCTTTTCTGGCCGCCGTGCGCCGCAGAGTGACACCTGCCGCGCTATCGCGATCGACTCGCCTCCGGACAACGTCAGAGGGGCGTACGTCCTGAGAAACGGCGTCGAAGAGGCGCTGCGAGCTCAGGGCGTGAACGTGTCGCGTGACGCCCCTGACGAGTGCGTCCTGCACTGGCAAGAAGAGCATCGCCGATTCGCGCCCTAGCGCGTCACCGCCGGCCTCCCCCTTGTCTAGGCCGGTCGCGACATCTGCCAGCCGCCGTCATCGTCCATGCGATCGAGATCCAGCGCGTCGTCGGCTGCGCGCCGATTCGGCTCATCGAGCCGTGGGCACGCCAGTCCCCGCTGTCGTGGTGATGAAGACGATCGCGGCGATCCCCGCGGCTGTGGCGGTGGAATGACCTCGCCAGACCATCACATCGCGCCTGCCCTATCGGGGGAGTGTTCGATTTGAGCACGTTTGGCGTTAGTTGGAGGTGAACAGGGCACGCAATGCGACTGGAACGCGAGACAACCCATCGACCCGCCTTGGCGGCCAATGCCCGTGCACTGCGTGGGCAACAGCCGGGCTGGGCCGAGGCGAGGACGGCAACTGCGCCGGAGCGGGTGCCGACGGCTGACCTGAGCTCCAGGCTGTCGGCCGTGAACCGGTCGGGCCGACTGCTTGCCGGCGCGTCACTGGACGTGACCCTGGTGCTGGCGGATTTCCTGGCCCCAACCGGGGTGCCAGCGGATTCGGGAAGCCGCCTCGACCTGGCGCTGCACCGGCTCGCGGTCGAGCCGTTGCGGCTTGGGCTGGCCGCGCTCATCGGCCTCGTCATCACGGCGATTCACCAGCGCGGCGCACACGACCCTCAGGCGCCGGCCCTGGCTCACGCACAGATTCTGTTGTGCGTGGCTGGCGCCATGATGATGGCGCTCATCGACGACTCGCTGGCCAGGGCGTTCGGCATTGCGGGCGCGGCCAGCATCATCCGTTTTCGCACGCCCGTTGACGACCCCAAGGACGCGGTCGTGCTGTTTCTGTTGATGGGTTTGGGCATGGCGTGCGGCCTTGGCGTGCTCACGTTGGCCGGCGCCGGTTCGGCGATGCTCTGCGTCTTCCTGGTCCTGCTCGAGGGGGTGGCGACAGAGCGGACCCGTGCCTTCATGGTCGAGCTCGTCGCGAACGGCCCGGTCTTCCCGGTCGAACATGTGCACCACGTGTTCGGCGCGCATCGCGTCAGTGTCGAGTTACGCGAGATGTCGCAGGACGATCCGGCGCGCGCGAAGTATCTCGCCCTCTGTGGTCCAGGGACGGGCCTCGAAACGCTGAACGCTGACCTTCTGGCCGGCGGATCGGGTGGCCTCCGCGCGATTGCATGGGAGCCGGCAGGAAAGAAGGCGCTGTGATCACGGCAGAGCGAACCGATCGGCTGGTGGTCGCGCCGTCACAGCGGCGTCGGACGGTACTGAGCTTCATCCGGTCGGCTCAGCACGACCTCGTCCTCTCGATCTTTCGATGCGACGACCGCCTCGTGCTCGACGCACTGATCGAGGCGGCCAATAGAGGTGCGTGGGTCCGCGTGCTGATGACCGGCCGAGCGAAGGGATCGGCACGCCACCTCGATGAGGCACACGTGCATCTGCTGCGCCATGGTGTGGCCGTGCGCCGCTTTCATGACGAGGTGAAATACCACGCGAAATACGTTGTCGCTGACGATCACACGGCCCTCGTGTCGTCGCTCAATCTCACCGAGAAGTGCTTCGACCGCACAGCCGACTTCATCGTCGTCACGCGCGAGACGGACGTGGTCGGTGCGCTGCGGCAGCTCTTCGAGACCGATTGGGCCGCGCGGTGCGTACGTCCGTCGCCCGAACTGTCCGATCGCCTGATCGTCGGACCGGACGGGCGGCCACGAGAGCGTTTTGCCGCACTGATCCGCTCCGCAACCAGCCGGATTCGCGTGCTCGACGCGAAGCTCACGGACCCATGCATCCTGTCGCTGCTCGAGGCGCGACGCGCCGCCGGCATCGACGTCGAGGTTCGCGAGGGCGAGCGCGTCGGGCCGTGGGAAGCACATGGCAAGCTGCTGCTGATAGACGGGGGCGCGAATGCGGTGGCGGTCGTCGGGAGCCTCGCGCTGTCGCCGATTGCCCTCGACGTCCGGCGCGAGCTGGCCATCGTCGTCCGCGACGCCGTGGCCATCCGGCAGCTCGAGCAGCATTGGCAGTCGCTGACCGAACGATCCTCGCGTTTGTCGCATTCATCCTGGCAGACGTGGACGCCCGCGTCCTCGCCGGAGCAGGAGGCGTGGGCATGAGCCGCACCGCGGTCCAATCCCTGCTTGTCCTGATGGCCCTTGCGTTCTGGCCGGGGCGCGCGGCGGCACAAACCGTGACCTTCGATGATCGACCGTCGTTCCTGGTCGGCCACGCGTTTCGCATCGACCTCACCGCCAAGCTGCAAGGCGACCTCAGGTCGTCGTTGTCGGACGGCTCCGACGACCAGATCGACTTCACGCGACGCCGGATCGGCGTGAAGGGGTCCTGGGGCTCGCGCGTCGAGTTCGAGGTGGAACGTGAGATCGACAGCAAGCGGCCATGGCGTGACGCGTACGTCGACGTTCGATTCGGAGGTCCCCTTCAGGTACGGGCAGGGCAGTTCAAGATGCCATTCAGCCTCGAGGCGCTGACGGGCGCCACCGACCTGGATACGGTCTACCGCGGACGTGCGGCGGATGCGCTGGCGCCGGGCCGCGGCATCGGCGTGTCGGTGCATGGGCGCCTGGCGCGCCGGCTGGTCCTCTACGAGTTGGGCGTGTTCGCGCGAGACAGCGAGGTCGTGCGCTTCGGGTCGAACCTCGGCGCAGGCCGGACCACGGCGGCGCGCGTGACGCTGCGGACCTCTACTCGAAAGCGCTCGCTGGCGCGTGTAGAGGTGGGCGCCGGCTCGACGGTGGGCGATCTACCGGAGGGCCGAAATGCCCTCCGCGGACGCCTGACCTCCGGCGACGTCTTCTTCGCACCCGTCTACGTGAATGGACGCCGACTCCGCGTCGGCGTCGATGTCGACTGGCGACCAGGTCCGTTCGACGTGCGGGCTGAATGGCTGCGTGTACTGGACGGGCGCCAAGGCCAGGGACTACGGGCTGAGACGCTGCCCGATCTCCGTGCAGACGGGTGGCACGTCACCGGTGTGTGGCGGATGGAGCAGACGTTTGGGCGGTCGCGTTCGTTCTTGAACTGGCGAGCCGAGGAGTTGATCACGCGCGTGGAACAGCTGACGTTTGGCAGCGTGAGCCCCGAGCCCGCCGAGCGTCATCCGCGAGCGGCCCATCTCGCTGCGATTGGCGAACGCGCCTGGACGTTCGACGTCAACTGGAGTCCCACGCGGTGGACGAGGCTGCAAGTGAATGCGGTTCACGAGTTGCCTGGCGCTGCCGCCGCGGCCGTGGTCGGCACGTCTTCGGGTGTCTGGACCCGCGTCGTGCGATTCCAGTTCGCACTGTAGAGGACCGCCGCGGATCACCTGACGGCGGAGCCGCGGGACAGCGTTCCGGAGGGGTGCTACGATGATCCGTGCTCTCGTGCTTCATGCGGCGTTGGCGGTCGCGTTGCCGATCCAGCCGCGCCCAGCGTTCGCGCAGGGCGCCGACGATTCAGCCGATGCGTTCTTCGACGATCGGCGCCTACATACGATTCGGCTGGTCATCAACCCCCGTGATTGGGAAGAGCTCCGCGCCAATTTCCAGCTGAATGACTACTATCCCGCTCACTTTGGCTGGGAAGATCAAGTGGCGCGCAACGTCGGGATCCGCTCGCGCGGCACAGGCAGCCGCAGCGGAACAAAGCCCGGTCTCCGCGTCGACTTCAACATCTACGACGTCGCACAGCAGTTCCTCGGCCTGAAGTCCGTTGTGCTGCGGAACAACGTCCAGAATCCGACGCATCTGCACGAACGCCTGGGCATGCAGCTCTTCGCTCGCCTCGGGCTGCCGGCGCCTCGACAGGCGCATGCGCGCTTGTACGTCAACGACGAGTACGTCGGCCTGTACTCGATCGTCGAGAACGTGGACAAGAAGTTCCTCGCGCGTCACTTCAACCAGGACAACGGGTACCTCTACGAGTACGATTACGACCCCGAGGACCGGCCGTATCGCTTCGAGTCACGTGGCTCGAGTCCGTCCGCGTACTTGCCAAAGCCCTTCAAGCCGGCCACCCACGAGACCGATCCCGATCCGCGGCCGTTGGCGGAGATGGTTCGCGTGATCGCCGAGGCGTCGAACGCAGAGTTCCCGCGTGCGATCGCGCGCTACGTGGACGTCGACCGTCGGATGATTCACACGGCCATCGAGAGTGTCCTGTCCGAGGTCGACGGCTTCGTCGGCGACTACGGCATGAACAACTTCTTTCTCTATCGATTCGAGGGCGGCACGCGCTCGACGATCCTTCCATGGGACAAGAGCGAGGCCTTCAAGGGCGGTGTCGCGCGCAGCATCTGGCACAACGTGGACGATGTGCCGTCGTGGCTGCAGAATCGGCTGATGACGCGTGCGATGCTCTCGCCCGAGTGGCGCAGCCTGTATCTCGACACCCTCGGCCGATGCGCGGACATCGTCAGCGAGCCCGCACCGGCGGGAGAGGCGGACGATGAGGGCGCCGAGCGACCCAACTAGTGGGAGGCCGAGATTCGGCGTCAGCACGCACAGATTCGCGAGGCGTCGTACGAGGACCAGCGAAAGCCGTTCTCGGACGAGCAGTTCGAGGAAGGCGTGCGCGAGCTGATCGAGTTCGCGCGCGAGCGGAGCGAGATCGTGCGGCGACAACTGGAGCGGAGCCCTCGCTGAGAGTGACGTCCGGGACTCTTCCGCTCGTCGCCTCCTTCGCCACAGTGCAAGAACGGATGCTCCAGCGTGCGTCTGGCGCCGACGGCGGTTGGGTGAAGGGGACTGTCGATGCTAGCGCAGCAGCTGCAGCCGATCGCGATCCACGGTCGTCAGCGGAAAGAACCTCGGCTCATCCGACCGGTAGACGAAGCGCGTACAGGGGCCGCACATGAGCGTGCTCGTCCGGCCGTTGTGCTCGAGACCGAGCACGTGCCCCAGCTCGTGGGCGATGACGTTCCGCGCGACGTTGGGAGCGGCGAGAGGCGACGTGACCGCTTGTTGGATGCCGACGAAGTACTTCTGGCGCGCCGCTCGCGGCCACGCGAACGACAGGATTCTCTGACTGGAGAAGAACACCGTGACGTCGGCAGCCAGCGCTTCGAGCTCCCGCGGCGGCGTGGGCGTCATGTCGGGCGGCGTGGGCCGGCCCGCGAGGTTCCAGATCCGACGCGTGTAGCCTTCCAGTGGTCGCGTGATGGGCGGTGCAACGAGCACGCGGTCCACCACGAAGCGAGACTCGAGCCGCAGCGTGGAGAGCGTCTCGTTCCAGAACGCGATCGCCTCTCGTGTCGCCGCCAGCCGGAGATCATCGTCAGCCGGCGTCACGATGACCACACGACGGTTCGGCCCGTGCTCCTGAGCGAGCACGGACGGCACGAGGCACGCCAGCGCGACGAGCGTCCACGATATCGTCGAGAGCGTCGTCCTGTTCATGAGGCGGCCGTTATCCTACCCCGTGACGAGCCTGCGCCGGATACAATCGGCGCGGCCACGCAGACCCAACCGAGCGAGTGTACGCAGCCGGAGGAGTGGCAGGCAGTCCGAACTCCTCGCGCGGCGTGTGCCAGCGCAAACGTCACTCGCCGGGAAGCGATCGATCGGCTGGATATGGTGAAACCACAGGGCGGTGCGAAGGTGGCCGCCGGCGTCGGGCCCCCCGCAGCGAGCGAGCGGGTTCTGAGCGGAGCGCCGTTAGTGGCAGACGCCGGAGCCAGCGTCAGAGAACCGCGAACCGCCAGGTACCGAGACGAACTCCCAGGAATAGCCCGTCGGTTGCAGCGTCAGCTTGAGCACACCCCAGACGCTTCCGGTGGCCTCGCTGTTGGCTTGCAACGGTCCGAACCCGGTAGTCGGCGCGCCGCCCGAGCCGATGACGAACTCGCGGATGCCCAGCCGCGGATCGAGCCGCCCGTCCGGATCCTGCGGCGCGAAGCGCTCGTAGCTGTGGTTGTGGCCGGAGAGAACGATCTCGACGCCGTGCTCGTAGAGGATGCGCCAGATGTCGCGCATGCGGGAGTCGCTGCCATTGGTGCCTGACCCGAAGAGTGGCTCGTGGAAGTACGCGAGCGCACAGCGGGTCGGATTCCCACGGAGCTCAGCCTCAACCCACGCGGCCTGAGCCGACCCGCGGTGTGATGGCACCTGGCTGTTCAGCGCCAGCACGTGCCAGGCGCCCGCGCGGTAGCTGTAGTACCCCAGGCCCATCGGGCCAGCGTTGCTCCCGAAGTAGTTGAAGTACCCCGTCGCCCCGGGGGTCTCGTAGTCGTGGTTGCCGGGCGTGGGTCGCGTGCGGCTCCTGTGCCGCCCCCACGTCGGCTCGTAGCACCGGCTGAAGTTCTCGGGCGTGCCACTCATGTAGGCGTTGTCGCCGGTGGTGAACACCGTGCCGGGAATGCCGTCGAGGAGAGCCGTGGTCAGGTGAGGACCGCCGTCGTTCCCGCACCAGCCGATGTCGCCGGCGCCGACGAGGACGGCCTCGATGTTCGGCGGCTCTGGCGGTGGAGGTTGCGGTGCGGGCGCTCCAATCGGGGATCCGGCTGGGGTCGGTTCGGTCGGTGAGGCGTCGCGGCCGCACGAGCTTGCGAAACTCACAGCCAACGCCACCGTCATCCATCCCGACGAGTATCCTGGCCCGCCCAGCCGCCCGTCGTCTGTCCTGGCATGCCTGGTTGATCTCTCTCGGTGGCCTGTCGTGTTGCAGCCTGGAGGCCTCTCGGGGCGCTACTCTCGCGCCCCGAGCTTGCGCAGGAGCGCGATGGTGCTCTGCCGATTGAGCATCGGTGAGTCGGGAGGAGCCTCTGGCGCCTCGGTCAACAGCACTTTGAGCGGCGTCTGCGACTGCTTGTTCTGGACGTTGAGGTCCGCGCCGCGTGAGACGAGGAACTCGACCACGCGGTCGAACCGCTGGCGGACGGCGTCGAAGAGCGGCGTTTCGCCCCGAGTATCGGCGACGTTGACGTCCACCCCTCCATCGACGAGCATCCGCGCGATCTCGAGAGTTGCGCCTTCCTCTTCGGTATGATCGCGGAGCGGCGCACCGTAGCGGCCCTCGCGATTCTCGGTCAGGCCGCGGCCGCGCAGGAGACCCATGGCCGCCTTGAGTGCGTTGATGTTGTCGGCCGCGACCGTGCTCACGCTCGCGCCGTGGGCGCGTAACGCGCGCGCAATCTCCAAGTGCCCCAGGCGCGCCGCGAGCCACAGTGCGCTGCCGTTGATCATCTGGTGGCGGATGCTGTAATCCGCGCTCAGGCGACGCAGGGGCGATCCGTGGGTGATCAGCGCGTTCGGGTTCGCCCCCTTGTCGAGCAGTGCCTTCACGAGCTCGAGGTTGCCGCGCAGCACCGCCGCGTGCAGGGCGCTGTAGCCGGCGCCCGCCGCACTCGGATCCGCGCCGCGCGAGAGGAGCAGCATCGCCAGAGGCCCGTGATTGCTGTGCGCCGCGATCACGAGCGCGCTCGTCCCGGAGGCGGCGGTGTCGTTGACGTTCGCGCCTGCATCGAGGAGCGTTTTCGCGGTCTCGACATGCCCTTGGCGCGCGGCGAAGAGCAGCGGCGTGGAGCCGCCGTGCTCCATCTCGAAATCGCCGGTCGGGTTCGTGTTGCCGGCCGTGTTCTCGAGCTGTCGCCAGGTCGACGATCGCGCGTGGAGATCGGCGCCCGCCTCCACAAGGGCCTTGACGACATCGGCGTGCCGCTGGTCGGCGGCCCACATGAGCGCGGTCTGTCCGCGGCGTGACTCCCGTGCGTTCACATCGGCGCCGCGCCGCGCGAGCAGGCTGACAGCCGCGGCGTTGCCGCTGCGTGCCGCCGCCATGAGAGGCGCCTCGCCGGACTCGATCGCGACGTTGGGCTTGGCGCCCGCGTCCAGCAACCGAGCGACGAGCGCGTCGTTGCCGTTGACGCAGGCCAGCCACAGCGGCGTGGCACCCAGGTCGTTCACCACGTTCACGTCGGCGCCGGCTCGAATCAAGAGATCGGCCGCAGCAAGATCCCCGCGATGGGCGGCCCAGTGCAACGCGGTGGCGCCATCGCCTTGAGGCTTGTTGACGTCCGTGCCAGGCTGAAGGGCCGCACGGAGGCGTT
Organism: Acidimicrobiia bacterium; assembly: GCA_016871175.1. Taxonomy (GTDB): domain Bacteria; phylum Acidobacteriota; class Vicinamibacteria; order Vicinamibacterales; family CAVVIG01; genus VFZL01. The sequence continues at coordinate 17,111 of VFZL01000030.1, forward strand.
CGACCGATCCGCTACGGACGGCGTCGATGACCGCAGTCGAGGACGCTGCGCCTGCGGCCTCGGCCGCGGACCCTGACCATGCGGCCACCGCGAGCGCGAACACCGCGCTGGCTACGGTCTCAACGAGCGCGAAGGGCCGCCGGCGGAGCATGACTAGACCACCGACAGCGGCTCGAGCGGCAATCGGCCGGTGCTGTGTCCCAGCTTGTCGATCTGCACGCCATTCTTGTCCATCAGCGTGAGATGGAGGTTTGCCAGCGGCGTGTTCTGGGGGAAGGCGATATGCCGTCCGCCAGGCGTCCTCAGGTCACCCCCCACGAGCACCAGCGGCAGATTCACCGACGCGTGCGCGTTCGGATCTCCCATCCCCGCTCCGTACAGCATCGTCACGTTGTCGAGCAACGTGCCGTCGCCGTCCGGCGTCTTGTGCAGCTTTTCGAGGAACTCCGAGAAAAGCGTGACGTGGTACGTGTTGATCTTCCGGAGCTTGACGAACTTCTCGGTGTCACGCTGGTGGTGCGAGATGGGGTGATGCGCGTCCGGCACGCCGATCTCCGCGTACGTGCGGCCGGTGATCTCGCGTCCCAGCATGAACGTGACGACGCGGGTCAGATCGGTCTGATATGCGAGCAGCTGCAGTTCGAACATCAAGCGCACGTGCTCGCCAAAGGTCGACGGCACTCCAGCGGGTTGGCCAATCACGGGCAACTCACGGCCGCTTTGTTCCTCGGCCTTCTGAATGCGCCGCTCGATGTCGCGGACGGCCTGCAGGTACTGGTCGAGCTTGGAGCGATCCTGGGTGCCGAGCCCGCGCTGAAGGTCGGCGACGCGCTCCGTGACTGAGTCAAGGAGGCTGGCGTCTTTCTGGAGCCGCGCGCGCCGGATGCCGGCGTCGGTGCTGCCCGTGTCGCCGAACATCCGCTCGAAGACCACCCGCGGATTGTTCTCCATCGGCAGCGGGGTTGTCTCGTTGCGCCACACGATCGTGTTCGTGAAGGCACAGCTGAAGCCGTCATCACAGGAACCGGCGAAGTCGCGCCCGTCGATGGCGAGCTCGAGTGACGCGAGCTGCGTGTGCTGTCCCTGTTCGCGCGCGATGAGCTGATCCATCGAGATGCCGGCGCGCAGATCCAGGCCGTCTGTGCGTGGAGAGGGGACGCCGGTCAGGAAGCGCGTGGAGGCGCGCGCATGGGGACCTTCACTCTCGACGCCGCGCAGCCCGGACAGCACGACCATCCGATCGCGGAACGGCTCGAGCGGCTGCATGATCGGCTTGAATGCGAAGCCGGGCGTCGTGCTCTCCGGCAGCCAGTCGTGCATCATCATGCCGTTCGGCACGTAGACGACGCCGAGGCGCGGCACGCGGGCGGTGGCGAGCGGCGCCGCGAAGGCGGGCACCATCGCGTCGAGGAATGGGAGGGCGAGCGACGCCCCCATGCCGCGCAGGATGGTCCGGCGGGGGATGGCCTTCTTCGTCACAATCATGATGCAGTCCTCCGCATGCGGAACGGCGCACTCTCGACGATGCCCTGAATAATAGCCGACCAGCGGTGGTCTTGGGTGGCCGCATTGCGCACGATCTCGCGCACGTAGGCACGTCCCCGCAGGCCAATCGCCCGACCCGTGGCGTACGACATCAGCTTCTCGGCGGCTGTCCGGACGAATTGCTCCCGCCGCTGCATGAGCGCGGCTTTCAGCCCGGCCGGACCCTCGAACTTGGTGCCATCCGGCAGGATGCCCGAGGCATCGATCGGCAACGCATCCTCAGCCGTTCGCCACGATCCGAGCGCGTCGAAGTTCTCGAGTGCCAACCCCATCGGATCCATCGGGGCATGGCATGTGGCGCACACGGCGTTGTTCCGGTGGATCGCCATGCGGTCGCGCACGGTGGCTGTCTTTCCGCCCTCACCCCTGGTCGGCAGGTCGGGCACGTCGGGTGGTGGTGGGGGAGGCGGGGTTCCGAGGATGTTGGTCAGCACCCACTTGCCGCGCAGTACCGGAGACGTGCGATTGGGATAGGAGGTCACGGTCAGCAGACTGCCGTGACCGAGGATGCCGCCGCGGCGCGCCGCCTGCGCTGCGTCGAGCGTCACGCGGCGGAAGTGCGAGCCGTAGACGTCGGGGATCTCGTAGTGCCGCGCCAGCCGCTCATTCACGAACGTGTAGTCCGCGTTGATCGTCTCCCAGACGCTGCGGTTCTCGCGGATCTGGCTCGCGACGAAGAGCTCCGTCTCTTGCTTGAACGCGTCGCGGAGGTTCTCGTCGAAGTCCGGGAAGGCGACGGGATCCGGCACGATGCTGGAGAGGTCGCGCAGTCGCAGCCATTGACCGGCGAAGTTGTCGATCAGCGCGCGCGACCGATCGTCGGCCAGCATCCGTTGCACCTGCGCGCGAAGCACCGCCGGCTGCTTGAGCGTGCCGCGCTCGGCCGCGTCGAGGAGCGTGTCGTCTGGAATGCTGCTCCACAGGAAGAACGAGAGACGTGACGCGAGCGCGACGTCGGTCAGCCGATAGGTGCTGCCCGGCGCGAGTCCTGCGGGGTCGCGCTCCATCCGGAACAAGAAATCGGGCGAGATGAGCAGGCGCTCGAGCGCAGACTGGATCGCGCGGTCGAACCCGTCCGCCCGATTCTTGGTGAAGAACGTCATCAGCGTCGCGACGTCCGCTTGCTCCGCGGGGCGCCGATACGCGCGGCGCGCCAGCGCGCTCAGGATCCGCTGCGCGCAGACGATCTCCTCGGTGGGTCGCGTCGGGCGGCACGTGAAGATCCGCTGGCGGCTCGGCGTGTCGCCGGATCCGCTGGTGTCGTACGGACCCCCGATCGTGATCTCTTCGATCGCGGCGTTGCCGTCCCGCATGTCGTTGATGGCAACCGCGAACACGTTCTGTCGCGGCTGCAGGACGCCTTCCTCCGCGGTCAGGTTGCGAAGGAACGAGACGCCGACGGATCGCTGGCCCGCTGTGACCGGGAGCCGTACAGTCAGCCCGTTGTCCGCATAGAGCGCGTAGCTCTCCCAGGCGGGATCGCCGAAGATATTGCCGGCATAGCTCGCCGGCGCGGGCCGGCCCTTGCCTTCGCCTTCGCCGCCGACGCTGAAGCGCTTGACTCGCGCGCCGTCGAGGCGGACGTCGAGCTGCTGCCGCGTGCCGAGCCCCCGGACGTAGTTCACGTAGTTCCGCTGCAACCGGATCTTGATCTCGTACTCGCCGTCGACGGGGAAGTGATGGCGGACCGAAAGGCCGCCGCGAGATCCGAAGGGCAGGTCGTCGCTCATGCGATCGTCCTGCATCAGAAGGATCGGGAGCTTGTACGCCTCGATCGTCGGGGTCAGCGGCGCTTCGCCGACGGCGAGCCGCGCGATCTTCCGTGCGGCTGAGAGATAGCGTTCGAGCAACACCGGCGAGACGGTGAGCACGTCCGCCATGTTGTCGAACCCCTGCTCGTCGATGTCGTCACCTGGGAGCAGTGACGCGACGTCAACGTCGAGCGCGAAGAGATCCCGCACCGCGTTCCGATACTCGGACCGGTTCAGACGGTGGAACGTGCTGGGGCGTCCGGGATCCGGCCGCGCGAGCGCGGCGCGGTCGATCTCAGTCTCGAGAAAGGTGGCCAGCGTGGTCAGCGTCGCCGCGTCCGGACGCGCCGCATTCGGAGGCGGCATCGCACCGTTGCGCAGCTTGGAGATGACCTTCTCCCACGTGTCGACCGCACCGCTGACGTTCGCGAGCCCAGCGGGATCGAGGACGAGTCCCGCCGTCTTCAATCGTTCGTTGTGGCAGGTGACGCAGAACTTGCTGACGACCGCACCGTACGCAGACGCGTCGGTCGAGGACGGGGCGATCTTCGCGAGCGCAGGGGACGACGAGGTGCGCGCCTGACCAGCCGCGAGCTCGCCGGGCCGCGTCATCACGGTCGTCATCACCAGCGCCCCGAGGCAGGCACCTCGTGCGACGGCTCGGACGCCGCCGAAGCTGGGCTGTAAAGCCGGTCTCCGCTCGTTCATTGCACCCCGCACGTGTGCTCGATCGGTGCTCTATTCTACCTGCTCGCCGGCCCCCGCAAGCCCCTTGCGGCACGCCCTCCGGTCCCCGCCCGGTAGACGAGGCTGTCCCGGCTTGCCTGGTCTTGAAAGCGTCAGAACTTCACATTCAGTCCGAATCGCAGCATCCGGCCGCGCATGATGCTCGTCGCGCGGTGATACGCCGGACCGAGAATCGTGATCCGCCCCTGGACCGTATTCGCATTGCCCAGGTTGAACATCTCGAGTGCGGGCTCCGCGGTGAGCCCAGACGTGAGCCTGAACCGCTTGCGGAGCGCCATGTCGAACGCGTTCACCGCCGGGAGCCGGTTCGTGCCACGTGGGGCGATGATGACCGACTGCGTCACCTGCGTCAGCCGCACCGTGTTCGCGCCGACGACCACGGAATCCTCTTCCGGGAACCCAGTGAAGTGTTGGGCGTTCGCGCTGACCGAGATGCCGTAGGGAAACTCGTACGCGGCCGACATCTTCACCGACACCGGGACGTCGAACTCGATACGCCCGCGGCGAAACGTGTTGTTCGGGTTGTTCAGATCGCCGGTGTTGTAGATGTCGCCGACGTTGCGGCCGATGCTGACCCCGGTCATCAGCATCCACTTCGACGTCATGCGCTTGTTCGCCGTGATATCGACACCGTGAAAGGCGCTGTCCAGCTCCGGTGCGTTGTCGAAGAGCACGTCGAAGCGGCCGCGCAGTGCCGGATCCTGATTGTAGACGGTGACCGCCCGTCCGCTGGTCTGCTCGATGACGTCGATTGGGATGTAGGACGCACGCGGGACCGCGAGATTGCGCGATCCGACCTCTCGCCGCGTCGCGCGATACGTGTAGCCCACTGAGGCGACGACATCGAGCGGAAGCTGGCGCTCGATCTCAATCGACAGCTCATTCGCGTACGGTCGCTTGACGTCGGGGTTGTAGCGATTCGTAGTACCCAGGTTAAAGCCGGTCGAGGGGCCGAGCTCGCTGAGCTGCGGGATCTCATCGCGGTTTGCGTCCACCCACATGCGTGTGTCGGTCGTCGTGCGCATCGGGTTCACGCGTGCGGCATGCGCGACACCAGCGGTCAGGAAGTAGCGGTTGGCCGATCCCTTGAGCGCGGTCTTCCCATCGCCGAAGAGATCATAGATGACGCTGAACCGTGGCGAGGCGTCCAGCCACTTCGGAATGTCGTCGACCTTGTCGAAGCAGCGCGCCGCGATGAAGATGGTTTCCGCCTGACACCCCGCGGGCACCCAGCCGACGCTCTTCTGAACCCGCACGCCGACGTTGACGGTCAGGCGGCGGTTCGCTTGCCACTTGTCCTGGATATAGATCGCCTGATCGAGCAGGTGGTTCTCGACCTCGTTCGGCGTGTTGTAGGTGTTGACCGAATCCGGCACGCCGTTCCGAAAGACGGCTCGGAGGCCAGCCGGGAAGTGCGACGTGGAGTACGAGTTGGCGTACGTCCACTGGTTGTTGTATTGGTATCCGATCTTGAGGTCGTGGTTGCGCAACACGTACGTCATGCTGCCGTGCAGGTAGTAGCGGGGATAGACCGGCCGACCTGGATAGGATCCTTGTGCGACGCTGAACGTGTTCGTGATGGCGTCGAACCGCGGGATGTCGCCTGGCTGGACCTCCGGCTGTTGGCTTCGGACGATCACCGGGTAGTAACGACTCGCCGCCACGTCGAACAGCAGATTCGATCGCGCCGCCGACGTCCACTTGATCTGGTCGATCGGGCTCTCGAGGTCCTGCACGAGCATCGCGCGGCTCTCGTAGAACTGCGTGACCTGACCGAGCGTGTTGGCGCGATGGAGGTTCACGCGGTTGTTGAATTGATGGAGGTAGTGGATCTGGTTCCTCGGCGTCGCCTGCCAGGAGACCTTGTACGAATGGTTGTTTTGCGTGTTGTCGTCCAGCCCTTGTGTCCCGTCGGCGTTGTATGCGCCAACCCTGAGCTGATCGAGCCGCTTCAACTCGCCGCTCAACGCGAACCAGAGCTTGTCCTTGACAATGGGGCCGTTGAAGCCCACTGAGACGTCCCAGTAACGAATGAGCTGCGTGCTCGGCACGAAATTCGGATTGACCGCGAGCACGCGCGCGGGAACCGAGGCGATGAGATCCGCCTTGAGCTCGGGGCTCAGGTTCTGCGCGTTCATGCTGCGGTTCGACCCGGAGAAGATCGTCCAGCCGTGCCACCCGTTCGTGCCGGTCTTGCTCACCAGGTTGTAGATGAGCCCGCCCTTCTCGAACTCGGCGCCGGCGTTGCCGGCCATGTAGTTCGTCTCTTGGAACATCGCGACGTCGAAGTACGACGCGGACGTCGTGCCTCCCGGATTCGTCGTGTCCAGACCGTCGACCAAATATCCACTGTCGGTCCAGCGGCTGCCGTGCACGCTGCCTTGATACTGACTGAGTGATTCGGATCCGCCGACGTCGTAGCGGCTCATGATCACGCTCGGCACGATCCGGCCGATCGACCAGATGTCGTTGCTCGTGGGGAGCGTCTCGAGGGTGCGGCGATCGAGCACCGTTTGGTTCACCGCCGTCGACGTGTCGAGCAGCGGCACCGCCGCAGTCACCGTCACTTCCTCCGCCACTTGTCCCAGTTGCAGCGTCATGTCCGCGCGGACGGTGACCGAGGCATTGACGACGATGCGGTCGATGGAGACCGGGCGGAATCCGACGAGCTCGGCGCGGACGGCGTACGTGTTACCGGGGACGAGACTCGTGAATTGGTAGGCCCCGCGCTCATCGGTGACGGCTTGTTGGTTGCCGCCGATGACGCCAGGGTTCGACAACACCACCGTCACGCCTGGCAGGACTGCACCGGTATTGTCCTGCACCGTACCGCGAATGGCGCCCACGTCCTGGGCCGATGCGCTGACCCCCACGCTGCACGCTAGGGCGAGCGCCGCCACGAGACACAACGCTGCTGGTTCGCGCACCATCGATCCTCCTTCGCCGTGGTCGGCTGAGCCTCGCTACTTCGCCCCTGATCTCCCGTCCTGGAGCAGAGCTTCGCCGGAGCTCTGCGTCGCGAGTATTTCTTCTTGTTACTCTTTTGTCTATCCCCCCACGGCTCATCCATTGGTGCGGGCGCCGACCTCAATCGTTCGGCCGTTGACGCAGGGGGAGTCGTCGTCGTTGGGCACGCGCGCACCGCCTCGCGTGCACGAACGGTCACGCCCGCGTCAATCCCCGCACCCGTCGGAGCGCTCACGGACGTGGTGCGAGGGACATCGGCCGCGTACGATGAGTCGGTGGACGGCCCGGGTAGCCAGCGTCAGCGCCGCTGCATCACGAGGTCCCGGGTCACCTGCGCGAGCTGCAGGCCGAAGCACCCCACACTCTCTCTGACCGACCCGCTCATGGTGTTGCCGCTGATCCTCAGCTCGCCGTCGGCGTCCAGGGAGCAGGAGGCGGCCGAGGGTCTGGAGGGGATGCTCACGCCTTGATAGGTCTCCGCGAACCTGTACGTGCGTGGGGTTGCTGTGCCCGACACCCGTCCGGTGCCGGCGACGGTGCCCACGTTCGGAGAGAGCAACTGCGAATAGGTGGCCGCTCCGCGGGCCTGGTTGTCGCTCTGACTGAGCACCCACGTGCGCGTCTCGCCGTTGGTCTGGACCCACGTGCCGCGAATGTCCGCTGCCTCGTTCGGACCGCTCGGCTGCGTCGGACCGGCGTCGTCCGAGCTGCAGCCCATAACGAAGACGACAGCCAGTGCCGTCGGAAGGGCCCTAGACACTGGGCAAGGACTCGGCGCTCGCGAGTCCACTCATTCTGCCGGTGCTGTCACCCAGCTTCTCGGTCGGGAACCCGAGCTTGTCGAGAATCGCCAGGTGCAGGTTCGTGAGGGGCGTGCCTCTCTTGTAGCGGATGTACTGGCCACCGCGCAGACCCGAGGCCTGGCCACCGACGAGCACGATCGGCAGGTCGTCATGGAAGTGCGTGTTGCTGTCGCTGATGCCGGTGCCATACAGCAGCACCGATCGGTCGAGCAGCATCCCGTCGCCCTCCGGCGTGGCCGCCAGCTTCCTCACGAGATGCGCGAACTGCCGGAACTGATACTCGTTGATCAGGCCGAGTCGTTCGAGCTTGGCGGGCTCATCTTGATGGTGTGACAGCGGGTGGTGCGAATCCGAGACGCCGATCTCCGGATAGGCTCGGTTGCTGACCTCCCTCGCCATCATGAACGTCACGATGCGCGTGAGATCGGTCTGCAGCGCCATCGCGACAAGATCCATCATCAGCTTCGTGTGCTCGGCATAGTCGGACGGGACGCCCATCGGTTGGTTGACCACCGGCAACTGCCGATTCTGTCCCTCGGCCATCTGGATGCGCCGCTCGATGTCGCGGATCGAATCGAGGTATTCGGCAAGCTTCGCCTTGTCCTGGGCGCCAATCGCCTTGCCGAGCCGCGCCGCGTCGCCGGCCACGAAGTCGAGGATGCTGCGATCGCGCTGGATGCGGGCGAGCTGCGCGACGCGATCCGTGCTGCCGCTGGTCCCGAACAGCCGCTCGAACACCGCGCGCGGATCGTTCTCGACCGGCAACGGCGTCGTCGGCGTGCGCCACGCGATGGTGTTGGTGTACGCGCAGCTCTCGCCGTCGCAGTTGCCGAGCACGGTGGGATCCTCGATGCCCAGCTCGAGGGAGGCGATCTGGGTCTCCTTCCCGAGCTCCATCGCGGCGATCTGATCCATCGATACGCCCGACGAGACGCCGGCAGGCCGGAAGGCCGTGCCGGTCAGAAACGCGGAGGCGGATTTCACATGATCCCCGCCGCCGCGTACCACCATCCCCGCCTCTGCGGCTGTTCCACCGACCATCAGCAGTCGGTCCTTCAGGTCGCTCAACGAGCGGAGGATGGGTGGCAGCCCGCCGATTGGTCCGGTGGAGAAGCCGCTCGGATACCAGTTCGGCATCGACATGCCGTTTGCGACGTAAAACGCGCCGAATCGGCGGACGGGCGCCGCCGCGGTCTTCGCCTGTGCGGTGACGGCCGGCACCATGCAGTCGAGTAGCGGCAGGGCCAGCGTCGCGCCCAACCCGCGCAGCACCGTTCGACGAGGCAGCGACATCTTCGTGATGAACATTTCAATGCTCCGATACTTTCGGGGCCCGGCTCGCTGATTCCTGTTTCGGCTCTCTATCTCGTCAACGCCGCTGTCGTGCCGACGGGCTCGAGCGGTGTTGGCGAGCGCATCTGGAACGGCGCGCTCGTGACGATCCCTTCGATGAGCGACGACCAGCGGTAGCCGTCCCTTGCCATCTGCCGCACCAGTTGCCGCAGCGTGGGACCCTCGACGGGCGCGACGCGGCGACCGAGTGCGTAGGTGAGCACTTTTTCGATGACGGTCCGCACGAACTCATCGCCGCCCTCTACCAAGAGGGCGGCACGAAACGCCTTCGGACCTTCGACGGTCTTGCCCGAGAGCGTGATGGTCGAGTTGATCGGCGCTTCGGCATCGGTCTCGCGCCATTGCCCGATGGCATCGAAGTGCTCGAGTGCGAAGCCCAGCGGATCCATTCGCGTGTGGCAGGTCGCGCAGACCGGGTTGCGGCGATGCTGTTCCATCCGCTCGCGCAGGGCGGTCGGTTTGGCTCCTGGCGTGCTCTCCGCCAGCGGCGGCACGTTCGGAGGTGGCGGCGGCGGCGGCGCGCCGAGCAGATTCTCCAAGACCCATTTCCCGCGCAGGACGACCGATGTGCGGTCGGCATACGACGTCACGGTCAGCACGCTGCCGTGCCCGAGGAGACCGAAGCGCCGCTCGTCGGTCAACGTGACGCGGCGGAAATGACTGCCGTAGATACCCGGAACTCCATAGTGCCGCGCCAGCCGCTCGTTCAGGAACGTGTAGTCGGCGCGCAGCAGCTCCTGGACGGGGCGATCCTCTCGTACCTGACTTTCGAAGAAGAGCTCGGTCTCGCGTCCCATCGCATCGCGCAGCGTCTGGTCGAAGCCGGCGAAGCGACGCGGGTCGGGCTCGTGCGACTGCAGGTTGCGGACCTGCAGCCACTGCCGAACGAAGTCGCCCAGGAACCGGCTCGCCCGGCGGTCCGCTAACATCCGCTTGACTTGGCGCGTCAACATCGCCGGCTCACGCAACCTGCCGGCCGCCGCCACCTCGAACAGCTGATTGTCGGGAATGCTGCGCCAGAGAAAGAACGACATCCGCGACGCCAGCTCGAGATCGCTGATGCGATATGGCGTGCCGGGCCGGGCGTCCGCGGGCTCCCGCTCGCTGCGGATCAGAAAGCTCGGCGCGGTCAGCATCGCCTCGAGGCCACGTTCGATGCCGGCGTCGAAGTCGCGCTCCTTGCGGCCCGCGCGATAGAGCTCGAACAGCGGCGTCAGATCCTGATCGGTCGCCGGACGTCGGTACGCCCGCCGCGCCAGCGTCGACAGGATTTTGCGCGCGCACGGCTCTTCATCGCGCGCGTGGGTCGGCCGGCACGTAAAGATCTGGCGGCGGCTCGGCGTGTCCTGCGGAGTCGCCCCGTCGAACGGCCCGGAGATCTGCAGCGTGTTCAGCCCGATCCGGTCATCGTCTCGGGCGCGGCCGAATGCCGAGAAGACGAGCGCGGACGGCCGCGAGTCGGTGAAGCCGACGGAGACGAGCCTGGTACCCGCCTTGACCGGCACGCGAATTTCCAGCTCGTTGTCCGCCGTCATGCGGTACTCGTGCACCTGCTTCCCGACGATGTCATCCTCGTAGGGTGCGACGAGGCCGCCGGGATCGGGGCCCTTCAATCTACCGCCCACTCGGAAACGCTTGACGAGCGCGTGGTCGATCCGCAGCTCGATCTCGTGCTCGTCCTCGTCGATGCCGATGAGCGCGTCGGTGACACGGTTCCGCCGCAGCGTCATCTTGAAGGCGTAATCGCCGTCGAGGGGGAACGCGTGTCGCACCGCCAATCCGCCGTGGGAGGCGAACGGCATATCCTCGCTCATCCGCGCATCCTGGCGTGCGCCGTGGCCGGCGAGCGCGACCTTGTATTCCTGCACCATCGGTCGATTGTCGGGGCTGGCCACCGCCAGGCGGCTGATCTTGGTGGCGGCGAAGAGGTATCGCGACATGAGCGCTGGTGTGATGGCCAGCACGTCGGCGTTGTTGTCGAAGCCGTAGTTGGCCAGGTCACTTGGCAGGAGATCCGCCCCGTTGATCTCGAGCGCCAGCAGATCGCGGATGGCGTTGACGTACTCCACGCGATTCAGTCGGCGCGACGCCACGCGTCCCGGATCGGGATTGGCCGCGGCGGAGCGATCAAGAGATGCCTCGAGTGCCGTGACGAAGCTCATGACTATCGCCGGTTCGGGCCGTGGAGAGCCAAGCGGGGGCATCTGTCCGCTGCGGAGCTTGCGGACGACTGTTTCCAGCACGGCCGCATGACGCGCCGGGTCGTCGACGTTCACGTCGGCCAACGACAGCCCGGCCGTCTTCAGACGATCGTTGTGGCAGGTGACGCAATAGGTCTCGAATAGCGCGCGCGCCGGCACCGGTGCGTTCGCAGACCGCGCGACGCCTACCGGTTCCGGCGCCGCTGCCGATTGGGCTCGTCCGACCGCGGGGGCCGCGAGCAGCAGTCCGATTGCCGCCACGGTCCTGAGAATGGAGGGCATGGGCTTGGCCACGAATGGGTATCATATGTCCCGGGCCAGCAAATGCCAACGCGCGAAGCGCGTGACTGGTCCGGGATTGTCGCAGGGGGCTTCGCGATGGGTGTGTGGATCGGTCGCCGGATTGCTCCGTTGGTCCTGGGCGCGGTCGCCAGCCTCGTCGTGCCGAGCCGCTCGTGGTCCGGTCAGGCCGTGGGCGATCTTGTCACCGCGGCGGCCGAGCAGGACGTCCGGAGGGTGAGCGCTCTCGTGAAGAGTGGCGCGAACGTCAACGCGCGACGAGCCGACGGCGCCACGGCGCTCCTGTACGCGGCCCACTGGAACGACCTCAAGACGGCCGATCTGCTGCTGCGCGCCGGCGCCGACGTGAATCTGGCCGACGACTACGGCGTCACGGCGCTCGCCCGCGCCTGTGAGAACGCCAGCCTGGCGATGGTCGAGCGGCTCCTGCAGGCCGGCGCGCGACCGGACGCGGCTCAAGCGAGCGGGATGACGCCGCTCATGCTGGCGGCGACGACCGGGAACGTCCAGATCGCGAAGTTGCTGGTCGCTCGCGGCGCCAACGTCAACGCCGCGACGCGAGAGACCAAGAACACCGCGTTGATGTGGGCGGTAACCAATCAGCACACGGAGATCGTCCGCCTGCTGATCGAGGCGCAGGCCAGCGTGCGCGCCGCGACAGACAAAGGGTTCACCATGCTGATGCTCGCCGCTCGCAACGGCGACATCGAAATGGCTCGCATTCTTCTGGCCGCCGGCGCGAGCGTCAACGAGACAGGGCCGGAAGCGATGCACGTGCTGCCGTACTCGATCATCGCCGGCCGGCCCGCGTTCGCGGAATTCCTGCTCGAGCAGGGCGCCAATCCGGACGGAGCGATGGCGGGCATCCCGGCGCTTCACGCGGCGGTGGCCCCGATCAGCGTGTGGCTGGGCGAGTGGACCCGTCGGTTCGGTGGGGAAGCGTTGGCGCCGGGCGGCGGGCTCATGGCGGCTGACCGCCTGCGGCTCGTGAAGGCGCTCTTGTCCCGTGGCGCGAACCCCAATTCGCGAATCACCACATCGGCCATGTTCATGAGTTATCTCGGATACCCGACCAAGGGCGCCTTCGAGCCGTACTCGTGCGGAACCGGCGATCTTATTGGGGCCACACCACTCTGGCTCGCCGCCTACAACGCCAACGAGCCTCGCGGGAGTTTCACGCCCGACAACCGTCCCGCGGAGCTCCTGCGCGCCCTGCTCGCGGCCGGCGCCGATCTGCGCCTCACGTCGAGCGATGGGACGACACCGCTGATGATGGCGGCGGGGTTGGGCCGGGCCACGTTCGCGCCGCTGAAGCGCGGGGTCCGCTCGGAGAGTGCGGAGGAAGCGGTCACGCTGCTCATCGAGAAGGGTGCCGACGTCAACGCGATCAATGAAGCGGACTTCGCCGCCATTCATGGCGCCGCGTTTCGCGGGTTGAATGAGGTGATCAAGATCCTGGTGGACCACGGCGCCGACATCAACGCCCGCGATTTCCGCGGCCGCACGCCTTATCGGCTCGCCGAAGGCAACAAGCAGTCGTTCCAGTTCCAGCACTACCAGGAGACGGCCGAGTTCATCAAGAGCCTGGGCGCCAACCCGCACTTGGGGCTGAAGGGCGAGGTGCAGGAGCGTCTGCGCGACTAGTCCGGCCACTGGTCCACTAGCCCCCCACCAGCCCCGAGTGTGACGGAGCGGTCAGGCGATTGGCATCGGCCACCTCCAAGGGCATTCGCGCCACGACGACGTCAGCGCAACGGCCGTCCTTGCGGCCGGATTGGTCGATTACTTCCCGATCCCGTAGAGATGGCCCATCGTGCGAATCACGATCAGACCATCGGAGATCGCGGGTGTCGCCATGATGACTTCCTTCATCTCGTTCTTGGCGACTTGCGTGAGGCCGGACGCGGCGGTCACGACATACACCTCGCCGTCCTCGCTGGCGAGATACAGATGTCCATCGGCGGCAATCGGCGACGCTGAAAACGCACCGCCAGATCCCACGCGCCCGCGGAACGCGCGCTTGCCGGTCTCCACGTCGTAGGCGCCAACGACGCCATTGACGTTCAACGTGAACAGCAGGCCGTCGTACACGATCGGCGTGGGGATGTACGTTCCCTCGTTCAAATTGCTCCAGACGACGCTCTGGTTAGAGGTCTGCCCTTGCGTCAGGGAGATATCGCCGCTCGCGCCCGGGCGAATGGCGTAGATCGGACGCACAGGGGGATAGCCTCCGGTCACGAAGACGACGCCAGGGCCGACAACCGGCGTGCCGATCGTGATTTCAGAATTCGGCCCGAGGGTCCACAGCAGTGTGCCCCTGCTCGCCTCGTAGCCCCGCACCTTGGTGCCGTTGGTGACGATCACATCGCGTCCATCGAGCGCCCGAGCCAGCGTGGGCGTGCCCCAGGTGGAGATTTCATCCGAACAATCCGTACGCCACATCTGTTTGCCCGTCGCCAGATCCCACGCGGCGATGTACGACCCGTTCTGAACATCGGCCTGGAGGATCACGGTGTTGCGATAGATGATCGGGGAGCTCGAGTGGCCCCACTGGAACGTCGGGTCGAAGAACCACCCGCTGTCGAGTGCGTCGAGCTTGACCCGCCACAACTCCTTCCCGTTCACATCCCACGCGACGAGGAGACCTGCCGATCCGAACACCGCGACGACGCGCCGTCCGTCGGTGACCGGCGTCGAGCCCGCTTGCGTGCTCTTGGTGTGACGCTTCGTGCGCGGTACGTCGGTCGCAGCCGTCCGTTCCCAGAGCACCTTCCCCGTGGCCTTCTCGAGGCAGTACATCTTCCATTCGTGCACGGACAGGTCGTCGACCGGCTTCACGTCACCGTACAGACCGGTCTTGATCGTGTTGTCACCCGCCTGACTCACCGCGGTTGTCGCGAAGACGCGACTGCCCCAGATGATCGGGCTCGACGTCGCGATGCCTGGTATCGGGGTTTTCCACCGGATGTTCCGCCCGGTCGTGACGTTCCACTCGGTGACCGCGCGTTGGCCGTCGTCATTGCCGGCGGAGCCGTCACCGCGGAAGCCCGGCCAGTTGCGAGCCTCCGACCGACGCGCTGCGGGCTTGGCCGGCGTCGAAGGTGGATTGGCGGACCCAGCCGGCGTCGTTGACGCGAAGGGCGAGGTCGACGACGACGTATCCGAGACGCGGGCCAGCGTCATGTTGACCGGGCCCTGCGACAGGCTGACCGAATCCATCGGCCCACCGCCGCGGCCCTGGAACCTGAGCGTCGCGTTCACCTCGATCACGCGGAAGACGTCCTCCGCCGAAGGCACGAGCTTCACCTGCGGTTGCCCCTGGACTTGGAGCATCAATTGTTCGCCTTGCGCGGTTACCGCCATGGTGACGCCGCTCGACTCGTCACGATACGTGCCGGTGTAGGCCGCAAGCCTTGCCGGGTCGACGGAGAAGGCGGCTGCGGCGGGCTCCGGCAGCTTGTCGAGCGCCGTCTTGATGAGGGAGCCCAACGCGTCGCGCTTCATCGTGCCCGCGAGGCTCAGGGCCGCCTGCAGGCCCGCGTGCGTCACCTTGCCTGCGAGTGCGGCCTTCACCGTCCCCTCGGCGTTCATTTGCACCGCAGCCGCGAGGGCACCGTCCGCGTTCGCGCCGTGTTCCAGCAGGAAGGTCGCGACGTCGGCGTGACCGTTGGTCAGCGCCATCTCCACGGCCCGCGCGCGATCAGGAGCTTCACGGCGTCCATGCGACCGTTGTTGGCCGCGAGGATGAGCGGCGTGACGTCGTACCGCGATTTGGCATTGATGTCCGCGCCCTTGTCGAGCGCCGCGGTGATGCGAGCGACGTCGCCGAGGCGGGCGGCGTCCCACAACGCCTCGTTCGCGGCCGCCGATCCTTGCCCGGTGGCGTTGACGACTGCTGCACAGGTTGCACCGAGGATCAGCGTGACGATCCCGTAGCGCTGGCGTCTCATGTCGAACCCTCCTGCCGTGGGTGTCCCGACGCCCGAGCATATCCTCTCTTGGGACGAGAGCGGAGAGAGCGGATCGCGGGTCGCCGGCCGCTGTCGACTGCTATCATCCGTCGATGCTCGCCCGTGCGTGCGCAGCGACAGCGATCGGGGCGGTTGTGCTAGGCAGCGCGCCGAGCGCGGCGCCGCAGCCGGCGCAGGAGTTGACCGACGTCCTCCGTCGAGCGGGCGCGTATGTCGAACAGTTCCAGCGTCAACTGTCCAGCATCGTGTCGGAGGAGACATATCGGCAGGAGGTCGTCCCCGCCGTCGGCCGGGGTACCGGGAGACGCATTCGGCCGGAACGACGGCAATTGCGCTCGGACCTGTTGCTGCTGCGACCCGAGGGCTCCACGACCTGGGTCCAGTATCGGGACGTGTTCGAGGTTGACGGCCGACCGGTTCGCGGTCGCGAAGAGCGCCTGACCGCACTGTTTGCCAAGCCCGGCATGTCGAACGTCGAGCGTGTGCAGAGCATCCTCGCCGAGAGTGCGCGCTACAACATCGGGCGCATCCGGCGGACGATGAACGTGCCCGTGCTCCCGCTCGAGGTGCTCGCGCCACGGCGCCAAAGTCGGTTTCGGTTCACGCTCGACGAAACCGGTGCGCGCCGATCGGAGAAGCACGCGAGCGGCCTGCCTTCCGCGCCACACTTTCACGCGAGCGTCGAGGGTTGGGTCGTCACGTTCCAGGAGCGTCGAGGACCCACATTGGTGCAGACGTTCAACGGCGGCGACGTGTTCTCGCGTGGTCGATTCTGGCTCGAACCCGACACGGGGCGTGTGCTCGCGAGCGAGATGGTGGCGCAGGAGAAACAGGTCTCAGGCTTGCTGCAGGTGAGCTATCAATCGGAGCCGCTCCTCGGATTCTTGGTGCCCGTCCACCTTCGCGAGGAATACACGCAAGCGGGCTATGGGGCCAGCATCCTGGGTGAAGCGACCCACGGCAACTTCAGGCGCGTCCGCCTCGACGTCCAGACGGCCGTCACACCGCGCCGTTAGCTGGGCCTACTGCACGCCGGCCTGCGTGAGCGCTCCGAGGGCGCGAAGTGTCTCGCTGGTCTTGGGGCGCGGACGCATCGGATTCAAGGTGAGGTCGAATGGCGTGCGACCGTTGTTGTCCTTGGTGTTGACGTCGGCGCCGCGCTCGGCGAGGAACCGGATCACGCTGTCGAACGATACGTTGGCCGCGCCGTGTGTGGCGGTCTGCCCGCTGCGACTCCGCTCGTTGACGTCTCCACCCAAACCGACGAGGTACTGGACTGCTTCGAGCATCCGACCCTCAGGAGGCATGCGCGAGTCGGTTTGGCCCAGGCCGGCGGCCACCATGAGCGGGGTGATGTTACCCTCCGTACCCAGGCGCGTATCGGCGCCGGCGTCCGCAAGCAGGCGTATCAGCTCCAGCTTTCCGTCCTTGGCGGCGAGCCAGAGCGGCGTCGCTCCCACGTAGTACGCACGCGCGACGTAGTCCCCGCGACGGAACGGCAGACCCTTCGTGAGTCGCGCGTTCACATTCGCCGTCTGGCGGATCAGAGCCTTGACAAGATTCGTCTTGTCCGTGTCAACAGCCGCATGAAGCGCAGTCATGCCGAGCTTGTCCGCCGCCGCATGGTTTGCGCCGCGATCCAGCAACATCATCGCGACGCGCTCATGACCGCTGGCCGAGGGCACCAGCCGATAGTCGCTGGCCGTGATCGCGTCGATGCTCGCGGCGGCGGTCAGGAGTGCTGTGCTCCCGTCCGGGCCCGCGGCGTCGATGGTCGCGCCGCCCTGCACGAGCGCTTCTGCCGACGCCAGGTCGCCACCCCGCGCGGCGAAGAAGAGCGGTGTGACACCGGTCTTCGTGCGCGCGTTCGGATCGGCACCAGCCGCAAGGAGGCGAGCGACGATGGCGCCGTGTCCTTCGGCGGCGGCCCACATGACGGCTGTTTGGGCATGGGCGTCGGCGACCTGCGCATTCGGGTCGGCTCTCTTCGCCAGCAGAGCGTCGACCGCCTCGAGGGATCCAGCCTTTGCACACGCCATCAGCACCGTTTCGCCCGACGGGAGCGCCGCGCGCGCATCCGCGCCTGAGGCGAGGAGCCGTCGGACCATCTCGGCGCTGCCGTTGTTGCACGCAAGGAACAGGGGAGCCACGCCCAGATCCGTCACGCGACCCGGGTCCGCTCGATGCCGCAGCAGGAGATCCGCCAGGTCGACGTCGTTCCAGTGTGCGGCCCAGTGCAGCGCGGTGGACCCGTCGGGTTGAGGCGCGTTCACATCCGCGCCCCGCGTCAGCAGCGCACGGACCCGCTCCCGATCCTGGCGTTCGGCGGCCTCCGCGACCAGCGCGGAACCGTTGCTCGCGGCGGCAGGAGCGGCGCTGGGGTGGGGCGTGCTCGCACACACGACCAGCAGCGCGACGCACGCCATTGTGGTGTTCCGCTTGCGACCGAGTGTCAATCGCCAGTCCATGCCGTGTCCCGGGTCGGGGACGGAGCCCCGTCGTTAAACCGTGAGCGGCGTCAGTTGTCCGGTGCTGTCGCCGAACGATTCGATGGGCACGCCGAGCGAGTCGAGCATGGTGAGAAACAGATTCGTCACCGGCGTGTACATCGGGACCGTGATCTGCCGTCCGCTCCTCCACTGACGCGACAAGAGGATCGTCGGCAGATCGTGATGGTTGTGAGTGTTGCCATCGCTCATGCCGCTCCCGTAGAGCAGCGTCAGATGATCGAGCAACTTCCCAGGACCGTCCGGCGTTGTCGCCAGCCGATTCAAGTAGTGCGCGAACAGCGTCGAATGGAAGATGTTGACCTTCTGCAGCTTCGCGATCTTGCTCTTGTCGTTCCCGTGATGCGAGAGCGCGTGATGCGCGTCAGGCACGCCGATTTCCGGATACGCGCGCTGGCTCGTCTCGTTGGCCACCATGAAGGTGATGACGCGCGTCAGGTCAGCCTGATACGCCAGCACTTGCAAGTCGAACATCAGCTTGGCGTGGTCCTCGAACTGCCGGGGGATGCCAGCCGGTTGGTCGACGATCGGCAGCTCGCGGTCGCTTTGCTCCTCGGCCCGCTGAATCCGGCGTTCGACGTCGCGGATGGCTTCCGAGTACTCATCGAGCTTGCGGCTGTCCTGTACGCCGAGGTCGGCCTTCAGTCGACTGAGGCGCTGATTGACGGCATCCAGGATGCTCCGCTGCTCGGCCCGTCGGGCCGCGCTGGCCGTCTTGTCCGTGCTCGCGGTGCCACCGAACATCCGCTCGAACACCACGCGCGGGTCGTTCTCCATTGGCAGCGGCGTCGTGGGCGTGCGCCAGCAGAGCGTGTTCGCGTAGGCGCAGCTGTATCCCGGATCGCAGGAGCCGATCGCCTCACGCGAATCGAGCGAGAGCTCGAGCGATGCGAATTGCGTGTCCTGGCCCAGCGTGCGCGCAGCGATCTGATCGATCGACACGCCCGCCCCGAGGTCCGTGCCTTCGGTCTTCTTCGGATGCACGCCCGTGAGATACGCGCCCGACGCACGTGCGTGATCGCCGGCGCCCTCGCCCGGCAGCGCGTCCGCCTGTTTGTTGGAGAGGCCCGTGACGACGAGCAGGCGATCCCGGTATCCCGCGAACGGCTCGAGCGCAGCGGGGAGGCCGACCGACAGGTCCTCCTGCTTCGGCGTCCAGTTCTGCATCCAGATGCCGTTCGGCACGTAGACGATGCCGAGTCGCGCAATCGGCTTGGCCGCGCTGCTGCGTGGAGCGGCGAACGCGGGCACCATGCCGTCGAGCAGCGGAAGCGCCAACGCGGTCCCCATGCCGCGCAGGAAGGTCCGCCGTGGCAAGGCTTTCTTGGTGACGATCATGACGGGGATGACCTCCGCATTTGGAACGGCGTGCTCTTGACGATCCCGAGAATGAGCGAAGACCAGCGGGACCCATTCGACGAGGCGTCGCGCGCGATCTGACGGATCGCCGGCGCGTCGTGATAATCGCTGCCGCGCCCGAGCGCGTAGGTCAACAGCTTCTCCGTGATGTTCTGCACAAAGCGGTCGCCTCGCTTCAGGAGCATCGCGCGCAGACTGGCCGGACCATCGAGCTTGACGCCGTCGGGGAGCACGGCCGTCGGATCGATCGCGGACGCCCCATCGATGGTCCGCCACGCGCCGATGGCATCGAAGTTCTCCAGCGCGAGGCCGAGCGGATCCATGGATGCGTGGCAGCTCGCGCACACCGCGTTCTTGCGGTGCTGTTCGAGCCGTTCCCGGACCGACAGATGTCCTTGGCCGGCCTCATCGGCTTCCGCCAAGGCGGGTACGTCTGGCGGCGGCGCCGGCGGCGGCGCGCCCAGCAGATTCTGCAGGATCCACTTGCCGCGGATGGTGGGCGCCGTCCGGTTGGCGTACGACGTCGCCGTCAGCACGCTGCCATGTGTCAGCACGCCCGCGCGCCGGTCGTCGGAGAGCGTCACACGACGGAACGAGCTGCCATAGACGCCCGGGATGCCGTAGTGCCGCGCGAGCCGCTCGTTGACGAAGGTGTAGTTCGCGGCCAGCAGCTCGAGGACGCTGCGGTCCTCGCGGAGCTGGCTCTGCAAGAAGAGCTCGGTCTCACGGGCGAACGCGTCGCGCAGGTTGTCGTCGAAGTCCGGGAACCCGTCGGGGTCCGGAAGGACGGAGCGCATGTTGCGGAGATAGAGCCACTGTCCGCCGAAGTTGCTGACGAGCGCATCGGCGCGTGGGTCGCGGAGCATCCGTGTGACTTCGTTCTCGAGGACCGCCGGTTGGTGCAACATGCCACGCTCCGCGAGCGAGAGCAGTGTGTCGTCGGGGATGCTGCTCCACAGGAAGAACGACAGTCGCGACGCGAGCTCGATGTCGGTGATGCGGTACACGGATCCGGGCGCCACGCCCGCGGGATCGCGTTCGACGCGGAAGAGGAAATCGGGATCGACGAGGATCGCGCGCAGGGCGAGCTCGATGCCGCGATCGAACGAGCTGCCCACTCGCGCCTTGCGGTAGACGCTCATGAGCGTGTCCACGTCATCACGCGTGACGGGCCGTCGATACGCCTGTCGTGCGAGCGACGACAGAATCCTCCTGGCACAGCCGGCCTCGCCGTCGCGCCCCGTCGCCGGTCCCTTCGCGACGGGATCGGTCTTCGTCGGGTGGCAGACGAAGATGCGCGATCGGCTCGGCGTATCGGCAGGCGTTGCGCCATTGAACGGGCCCGTGATGTCCACCGTCTGCACCGACATCGGCAGGTCACGATCGCCGGCGTACTCGTACGTCGAAACGGAGAGACGCGGCTCGAGCACCCCTTCGTCCACGCGGCTCCGACGCGGGAACGTCACGGTCAAGAGCCGCATACCCGCCCGGATGGGCAGCCGCAACTCCAGCCCCTCGTCAGCGGTCTGCTCGTAGAGCGAGGCGCTCGGAACCGCGGACCATGGCTCGATGGGGCCTTCGCCGCCGATGCGGTACGTCTTGAGGCGCACGCGATCGAGCCGAACTTCGATGTCGTGCGGCTCACTGACGCCGCGGATGCCGTTCATATGCGTCCGCTGCAAGCGAATCTTGATCTGATACTCGCCGTCGACGGGGAAGTAGTGGCGGATGGCGATGCCGCCCCGCGTGCCGAAGGGGAGCAGCTCGCTCATGCGGTCCCCCTGTGGCTGTGTGGGCCGCATGGAGTACGTCTGGACCATGGGTCGCAGCGTCGGGTCACCGACCGCGAGCCGGCTGATGCGCTCGGCCGCGGACATGTAGCGATCGAGTAGCGCCGGCGACAGCGACAGCACGTCCGCGATGTTGTCGAAGCCGTAGCCCGAGTCGTCGGCGGGCAGCATCGACCGGCCGTCGATCTCGAGGGCCAGGAGGTCACGAATCGCGTTGGTGTACTCGGCACGATTCAGGCGATGGGCGACGGCCGTGTTCGGGTGTGGATGGGCGGCAGCGGCACGGTCCAGCGTGGCTTCGACCGACGACGCGACGCGATCGTAGGTTGCCGCATCCGGTCGCGGCAAGCCGGCTGGCGGCATGCTGCCCGCTCGCAGCTTCAGGATCACCTTCTCCCAGAGCTCCGCGTGCTCGGGGATGCGGCCCACGTCCGCCTGCGCGAGGTCGAGGCCGGCGCTCTTCAGCCGCCCGTTGTGGCAGGTCACGCAGTACTTGTCGAGCACTGGGCGGATGTCGGCGCTTCCTGAGACCGGGGCTGGAGACGGCGCTTGGGCGTCGGCGGTGGCACTCATCAATGCCACGCACCCCAGCGCGATGGCGATGCGCTGCAGGTTCGGTGCTCGTCGCGTGTGTGGCATCGTGGCCGGAAACACTGAATCTTTTACCGCAAACGCGCGCCGAACTCTACCGAAAAGGGAGCGCCCCAGCTCGACGCTCGGGGGGCCCCATAATGGGTTTTGGTGGCAATTTCAGCGTTGTTTCGAGCTGTCGCTGAGCTCCCCCGGGCTTTCGAGGTGCCCATCATGACGCATCAACGTGCGGGTGTGACTCTTGGACGAGTGCCGCCGGCCCTCCGGGTCGTCGGAGCGTACGCCGCTCTCGCGATCATGTTCGCGGCATGCGGAGGGTCCGGACCCCAGACGTCGCCGCCACCGGCCGCAGGTTCGACGGCGTCCGGCGATTCGCGTTCCCCGAGCGCTCCTCCGCCTCCGGCGCCTGCCTCCCCCGGCGCGGCTCTCACGTCGTCTGAATCCGCGGTCGTTCCCGATAAGGCCGGTGCTGGCGCGGGCGCGTCGAGCGAGGGGCGGCTCGCGGCCGCCACTCGCGCGCTCGAAGCCGATAGACCCGCTGCGGACGCTCCATCGCCGCGAACTCGCGAGGTGGTGATTCCGGCTGGAACCACTCTGCGGGTGAAGCTCTCGAGCGAGGTGGCGTCTGATTCGAGCCGGGTCGAAGATGTCGTCCGTGGAACGCTCGATGCACCGATCTCGGTCGGCGGTCAAGTCGTCGTGCCTCCAGGCGCCTCGGTGCGCGGGTCGGTGCTGTCCGCCCAGCGATCCGGCAAGGTGAAAGGACGAGCCTCGATCGCGTTGCGGTTCGATTGGCTCTCCGCGCACGGCGAGGACTACGACATGCGGACCGATCGGATCAGCCGTCAGGCACCGGCAACGAAGCGACGGGATGCGGCGAAGATTGGCATCGGCGCAGGGGTCGGAGCGGCCGTCGGCGCCATCGCCGGTGGGGGAAAGAGCGCCGCGATTGGATCGGCGGTCGGAGCTGGTGCGGGCACGGGGGCCGTCTTGGCGACCCGTGGCGACGAAGTGCGCCTGGTCGCCGGCACGGTCGTGACGACGAAGGTGCGCGAGCCCATCAGGGTGGTCGTGGGTCGCTAGCCCGGCGTGAGCCCGGCGTAACGGGGCTGTGATTGAAGTGATCTCGTGAGCTGAGGCCTCAGGCTTGTCGGTCGGAGCCAGAGCCTCGCCAGCCACAGTCCTGAATCGTCATCGCCCGTGTTGGCGTCTGAAAGGGTTGAACCCTGGAACCCAAGAACCCTGAAGGTCCCCAGACCCCCTGACGTGGAGCGTTGCCATGTCCATCCGTTCCGTGAAGAGGATCGTATCCGCTCAGCCACACATCGAAGGTGCGGGTGTGAAGCTACGGCGGGCGTTTGGATTCGGGGCCACCGGTGACACGGATCCGTTCCTGCTCCTGGACGATTTCCGCAACGAGAACCCGGACGACTATCTCGTTGGATTCCCGTGGCACCCGCACCGTGGCATCGAGACCATCACCTATGTGCTCGCGGGAACGGTTGAGCACGGCGACAGCCTCGGCAATCGAGGCAATCTTGGCGCGGGCGACGTGCAGTGGATGACCGCGGGCAGTGGCATCCTCCATCAGGAGATGCCGCGGGGCGACGCGGACGGTCGGATGCACGGGTTCCAACTCTGGGCGAATCTCCCAGCCGCGCTGAAGATGACTCGTCCTCGGTATCAGGATGTCGCCGCTGCTGATATTCCCGAGATCTCCGACGATGACGGCACGCGCGTGCGCGTGATCTGCGGCGACTTCTGGGGCCAGAAGGGGCCCGTCGAGGGTGTGGCAGCCGATCCGCGGTACCTCGACGTATCCGTGCCACTCGGTCAGCGGAAGCGGCTGGCTGTGGAGACCGACAACAACGCGTTCGCGTACGTATTCGCCGGTTCAGGGACGTTCCGCGATGCGTCCGATCCCCGCGCCGTCCTCACCGAGCACGTCGGCGAGACCGAGATGACGACGAGCAATCAGATCGGCAACCGGTCGCTCGTGCTGTTCGACCGCGGAGACGAAGTCGTCGTGCAGGCGGGAGGCGAGGGCATCCGCTTCCTGCTGGTCTCGGGACGTCCCATCGAGGAACCCGTGGCGTGGTACGGTCCCATCGTGATGAACACGCAGGACGAGCTGCGACACGCGTTCGCCGAGCTCCGAGAGGGCACGTTCATCAAAGAACGCGGCTAATCAGGTTCAACGGTCTGAGGGTTCGAAGGTTCGGGGGGTTCAAGGGTTCGAAGGTTCAGGGTTCGAGGGTTCCAGGGACGAAGGTTCGAGGTTCGGGCGCCGGAGCTCCGACGTCGACGGCCCGTCCGACCGTCGCGTCCTTTCGCCACGAGGCGACACGCTCCGTGCCGATCTCCCGTCAGCCGACTGGTCAACGCTCGCGTTTGTCGAAGGGCATGGACACCGACGCCGCGTCGAACCTCTGAACCGCGAACCCCCGAAGCCTTGAACCCCCTTACTTGAGCACGTCGCTCGCGTTGGCAGTCGCAATGAGCGTCTTGGCGTCTTCCTCGAGGAGGAAGCGATCGGCAACGAGCGTCCGCGCAGCTTTCTCCACCGCGGCCACAAAGCCCGCGTGATCCCTGTAGCGCTCTTCGAGTGACGGGCGCGGGTCACCCGCGCGTTCGCGATCCGCTTTCGTCCGCGCAAAGCGGAAGAACGACCCGTTCAAACCGCACAGATCGCGTTGTCGCGGACCAGGTGCCCAGAAGTTCCAGCCGGTGTTGGTGCCCACGGGCGCCGCGATGTCGAGCGTCCGGACGCCGCCGAGATCCAGCCCGTCCGCATCCGGCTTCGGGACGCGACTCTCGTAGCGCTCGCCCTTCGTCGGTGGGGCCGGTCGCACGCGTCCGCCCACGGGACGCAGCTCCGGACCGAAGTCGTACGCGTAGAGCTCGTTCAACGTCGTCGGGAACCGGACGCCGGGGATCCTGGGAAAGATCGCTTCTGCGTCGGTGCGTGTGACGAGTGTGCCTGCCGCGATCGTCGGATAGCGGTTGGGCGGTGGCGCGAGACCACGGTCGGCCCAGTCGTCGATCGCGACGATCAGCGCTCGCAACAGCGCGTGGTAGCTGAGCGCGCCGTTCATCGGATACGTGCACTGGTTCGCCGCCGTCGGCATGGCTCCCACGCCGGCGGCGCCGACATGCGAGTGACTGGACACGAAGTAGAGGCGCACGTTGTCCGGGATCGGCACGGGGGCGCCTCGACCGTCGTGCACGTTGAGTGACGCGTTCATCTGCCAGAACTCGTTCGCCGTGTCCACGTGAAAGACCAGAGGATCGGTCGCCGGTCGCTTCAAGATGCCGTCGTGGATCCCGGTGATCGGATCCGTCGTCACCGCGTAGGTCAGCGGTGACGCGGAATGTGAGAGAAAGTCGTGGTGATCGTCCTGCCGTGAATAGACGTTCGGATCCGAGAACTCGACGTTCATGAAGAGGCGATGCGTACCAGGAATGAAGATCCGGACCGCATCGAAGACCTTTCGGTGGCCCTCGTCCTCGTTGAACCCCAGATAGAGGAACTCCCGCATGTACATCCCGGTCGACGAGATGCCGAGTCCGTACACGCGTCGGATGCCGACGAAGCTGGCGTTGGCCGCTATGGGATTCGGATTTCCGGCATCGTCAGCCGTGCTCGAGCGCAGGAACGACGCGAGATCTCGGGTGACCGCGTAGCCCAGTCCCATGACCCACGGGCTGCGGGCGGGGTACGTCAATTCGTACACGAGGCCGGGTTGGAACCCATCAAACACGCACAGGTCGGTGTGCGATGGCACCAGCGACTCGCGCCCCTTCTCGCACTTGCCGAAGGCCCACGCGTCGCGCGGCACCGCGCGACGCGCGCCACCGATGCCCTCTCGCACCGTCAGCGTCGAGTGAGCAGGATTCGTATCGGCGGCCTCATAGCTCCGAAAGAGCGCGTTGCCCTTCAGGGGAAGAGTGTGCCCGGTCCCGATGTACTCGATCCGAATCGGCGCGACGATCGGCTGCCCGTTGAGCATCGCGACCGGCAGGTTGGCGCCGAGCCGCGTGTCCGTCGTGGTGATGTCTCCAGCCCACCCGGCGTCGACGAATGTGTATCCCAGACGAAAGAAGAGACCGTCGTGCTCGTCGGGAGGCGCGTTGTTACCCTTGGCAGGCAGCGTCTGGAACGGCAGCTCGATCGCGTTCCCCCGATTGTTGATGCCGTACAGAATCTTCTGGTTGCCCTTGTTGGTGTCAACCGGCTTGAGGATGACGAACGGTGCGCTGAATTCGACCATCCCGCGGCCGTTGCGAGGCGCCTTGTCGATGTTCACGATGACGGCGTTGAGCGGATCGCGAGGGTCCACCTCGAATTGAGCCGTGCCCTCGAGCCGCTCGTACGGTCCGGTGTTTCCGAACGCCTTGCCGCTTGCCAGCGGTCGGCGTTTCTCGACGACCAAGTTGACAACGCGCGCATCAACGCTTGGCGCGTGTGCCCCGAGCAGCAGACCCCCGACGATGAGCGCGACGGTTTGACGGCCCATGTCTACCGTCCCTCGTTGCGGGGCGTGGCGCCTTTCTTCTCCTCGGCGCGCGCCGCCGACAGGATGTTCGCGAGCCCGTAGTTGCCTTCGTGGCAGGCGTACTCGTACAGCGCCTCACCTCGTCGCATGGTCATCTCGACCGTCCACGGGCGCGTCCACACCGCGGGATCGTCGACCGTGAACTGGTAGATGAGCGTTTCGCGGTTGACGCGTGTGAGCCGTTCCGTGAGCACGAGATTTTCATCGGGTGTGCCACCGAGGCCCGGCCGCGGCGAGAACTGGCGGTCGAGCACGAGCGTGCCTGTGCCGTGGTTCGAGAAGTTCCGCGTCTCGATGACAAACGTGTCGCCATCCCAGCGTCCACGCGAGTCGCCGTGCCACTGCCGGATCGTGCTTGGAAGCGGTGGTCGATTGCCGATGGGGATGATCCGCGCGTCGTGCACCATCTCGGTCAAGAGCGCGAGGGTCTCGTGGGTCTGGAAGATCTGGACGTTGTTGTTGTACCCGCTCGGCAGAATCGGCTGGCCTGCGTTGAAGCCGGTGAGGCACCGATCCCAACTCGGCAGATCCTGCGCCCGTGCGGCCGCCTGTCGCTTGGCCCACCGCTCATCGTCGCGCGCTTTGGCGGCTGGCGTCATCTCCAGGATGCGGCCGTCGGGTGGATCGATGACGAGTGAATTGCGGGCGCCCTCGACGACGCGTGAGCCCACGTCGGTCCAAAAGCGGTTGTACGCGCCCGGGTCGCCCGCCGGCGGTGGGCGATCGACGAATGCGTTGTCGGCCGCCTGCTTCTCAATGGCCGCGACTTCGTCCTTGGTCAGATACGCGCGTTCGCCGAACTCTTTGGGACGCTCGAGCGGAGTCAGCGACCCGAAGTCCCATACGCCGGAGAGGTCCGGTTTACCGGAGGACGCGCGTGGGACGTCGGCGGCGACCTTGAGCGGCGTGGGATTGACGGCACTCGGCGCAGCGGCGGGCCGGCCAGTTTGAGCCTGCAGCGCGCCGACGCCGCCGATGACGAGTGCGGTGACGGTGGCTCCGATGACAAGCGCCGGCGTCCGTTGGAACGTGACGATGGTGCGCATAACGCGCAGAGTTTACAGCAAGGGAAGGGGAGGGTTCATGCCTCAGGGCGGCGTGAGCCAGTTCGACCGTGCAGCGCCGGAGCCGGAGTTCGGGGCAGCGCCCCGAAGAATTAACGCGTGCCGGCGGTGCGCTCTGCGACGAGCCTTTGAACCAGACTGTCGAGCTCGGCTTCGGGCATCTGCCCAGGGTGATAGGACCGCACGATCCCCGCGCGGTCGAGCAGGACGAGCGTGGGCGTGGTGCTGACGCCGTAGCGCTGGTGATTCGCTTCAGCGAGCGTCACCGCGCGGTCGTCGAGGAACCCGTACTGCGCGCTCTTGATGTCGGCGATGTAGCTCCGTTCCTCCTCGGGCCCCGCTTCCTTGCCCCTTGCGACGTATCCGTAAAGCTGCGTGGGCGCGATGACCGAGAGCCCCTGCCCTTCGTGCTTCTTCAGCAGGTTGGCCAGTGCCGGCCCCTGATTCTTGCAATCGGGACACCAGTGCGCCCAGAAGAACAGGATCGTGACTTTGCCTTTGACGGCCTCGAGCGAGAGCGGCTTCGGTGCGAGTGACTCGGAGAGATCGAGTGACGGTGCCTTCGTCCCCTCGAGACTGAGCAGATTGATGTTCTTCTGAATCCGCTTGGTCATCGACGTCTTGCCGTAGGTCTTCAGCTCGCGGCGCAAGTAGGCGACCGCTTCGCTGCGCGCGCCGGTCGCGGCGCGAGACTGCCCAATCACCTCGATGGCGGCACCCAACGCGATTGGCAGCCGAGGCTCATCGTCCAGGCCTCGAGTCTTGAGCAACCCGCGTACGAGGTCGTAGGTCTGATTCGCGTAGCTGGTCGCCTGGTCGTACTGCTTGGCCGCCAGAGCCCCGCGCCCGAGCCACGACACGGCTTCCACCATCTCTGGGGTGAGACCCCGCGCTTGGCGATAGTCGGCGATGAGCTGCTCGCCGCCCTTGAAGTCCTGCTTGGCGATGGCGGCTCGAACCGTGGGCACCAACCCTTGCGGCACCTGCTGCGCGTGCACCCGCGAGCCGACCAGAATGGACGCGATCGTCAACGCGAACGCCGCTTTGACGACGCGTGAGTGCCGGCGCGCGATCTCTTGCTGCATGTGTGCCTCTCCTACGCAATGCACGATGGTGTCAAGCCATGGCCCCGTCCACGGCAGAACGGATCGCGGATGCCGTCACCCGATGGTGGGACGCGTGCCAGCGAACCCGCTCGCGGCCAACGACCAAGACCTGCGGTGACTCGTGACGTACGCCAAAGCGCTTCACGATGGCGTTCGACACCTGCCGATCGGTCCGGACGTCGATAAGATACCACTCTCTGACCCCAGGCCCGGCTGCGTCGAGCATCTGCTCGTACGCGGCGGCGCTGACGCCGCATGTCGTGCTGTGCTTGAAGAGGACGATCGGACGCTGGCGCGAGGCCGCGACGGCGTGGTCCAGCTCGGCTTCTGTGGTCAGCCGCTTGAAATCGGGCGTCGACGGAGGGCGTTCGCGGGCATTCCGCCTCATGTGCGGTGGCGACCATTATGCCACTCTCGAGGACGAAGTGATAGGCGTCTGCTCCGCTGCGACGTTTCCCGCCGACTCGTCCGAGGTGTGGTGTATCCTCACCCCAATGCCTACTCTGGCGTGCATGCAGCCGTACACGCAGGCGAGGCGACGAATCTGGTGCCCGATCCTTGCCGCAGCCTCGCTGATGCTCACGTCACCATCTGATGGCACGGCCCAGGCTCTCCCGCCCGCCGCAAAGGCGCCATTGAACCTGTCAACGGTCGGTCCGCAGATTGGTCAACAGGTGCCCGAGTTCCGCCTAATGGATCAGAACGGTCGGGCGTGGACACGAGACTCGATCGCGGGACCGAAGGGGGCGATGCTCGTCTTCTTCCGGTCCGCCGACTGGTGACCGTACTGCAAGACGCAGCTCGTCGAGCTGCAAGGTCGTCTCGCGGAGCTGAGGAAACAAGGGCTTGGCGTGGCCGCAATCAGCTACGACGCGCCGGCCGTCCTGCGCGCCTTCGCACAACAGCGCGGCATCACGTTCCCGCTCCTCTCGGATGCGGAGTCTGCCACGATCCGCAGCTTCGGGCTGCTGAATCCCGCCGTGGAGTGGGGCCTCGGGCCCGATCGCGACGACCCCGCGATTGCCACCGAGGTACGGCGCCTGGTGTCGGCTGCGGGACGCGCGAGCGAGATGATGCGCGGTATGGCGCTGCCGGGGACGCTGATGCTCGATCGCCGCGGCCGGGTGACGGCGCGGTTCTTCGAGGACTTCTACGTCGATCGCAATACCGTGGCGAGCGTTCTCGTGCGCGCCGGCAGCGGCGACAAGCCAGTCAGCGCCACCCGTATTTCGAGCGAGCAGGTCGAGCTCACCGCGTTTGTCAGTGACGCGGAGGTGGCGCCTGGCAACCGCGTGTCGATCGTGCTCGACGTCGTGCCGAAGAAGGGGATGCACGTGTACGCGCCAGGTGCCGCGGGTTACAAGGTCATCGGCTTGACGCTGGACGCGCAGCCCTTCGTGAAACCGCTGCCGATGATCCATCCGCCGTCGGAGATCTATCACTTCCAGCCCCTGAATGAGCGCGTGCCCGTCTTTCAGAAAGCGGTGCGGCTGACACAGGACGTGCTCATCGAAGGCACTGCGCCCGCCCAAGCCGCATGGCGCGAGAAAACGACGGTGACGCTGGCGGGCAGGGTCGAGTATCAAGCGTGTGACGACAAGGTCTGCTACAGCCCGGTCTCGGCGCCGGTGTCGTTTGCGGTCGCGCTCAAGCGGTTAATCACGGAGAGGATCAAGCAGTAAAGGATTCGAGGGTTCTTGCGTGATCCCGGGGCGAAAGGGCGCGCCGACCCGGGGGCCATCGACGCTGTGATCGTTGCGCGCCGAATCCGTGTTGGGTCTATCATGCCCTGACTGCCGACGGGTAAGGTCGAGCCTGCTGGAGGGTGACATGAGCACGAGCCCGAAGTCGCGTCGTGAGTTTCTCGTTGGGTCGGCCACGGGCCTGAGCGCCACGTGGATTGCGGCCCATTACACGAAGATTCTGGCTGCGGGCGCCCACGCCCAGGAGGCTGCGACCTCGCCGGCCTCGAGCGACGCCGGAAGCCCGTTCGCGTTCTTTACCCGTGCGCAGGCTGCCGACGTCGAGGCGATGGCCTCGCAGATCATCCCGACCGACGACACACCCGGTGCGCGCGAAGCGCGCGTCGTGTACTTCATCGACCGCGCGCTCGTCACGTTCTTCAAGGACAAGCAGGACGACTACAAGCGCGGCCTCGAGACGCTGACCGCCGAAGCGCGGAAGGTCGTCCCCGGTGCCGCCGGCTTCGCCGCGTTGCGATCGCCCCAACAGATTCAGGTATTGACCGCGATCGAGAAGACGCTGTTTTTCAATCTGGTCCGCACGCACACCATCACCGGCTTCTTCGCGCACCCGATCCACGGCGGCAATCACGACAAGATCGGCTGGAAGCTCGTCGAGTACAACGACTCGCTGTCGCACACGCCCCCGTTCGGATACTACGACGCGCTGCCGCAGTTCCGTGGCTAGCCCCTAACCCGGAGACCAGGTCATGGTTCACTTCACTCCACAGACCGAAGTCGATTTCGTCATCATCGGATCGGGCGCGGCAGGCGGCATTCTGGCGAAGCAGCTGTCCGTGGCTGGATTCAAGGTGCTCGTCCTCGAGCAAGGCGGCTGGGGCAATTACGGTCGCGAAGAGCCTTGGACCAAGGACGAGCTCCTCAACGAGAATGCCGAGGGGGATGACCAGTTGATGAGCGATCCCTCCGTGCAGCGCAACACCTATCGGCGCACGGCGGCTGACAAGGCCGAGCCCAACGGGCACTCCTATGGGTGCGTCGTCGGGGGCGGGACCGTGTCCTACGGCGGCAGCAGCTGGCGCCACCTGCCCTATGAGTTCAACGAGGCCAGTGCCGTTGGCTCGATCGCTGGAACGGGCCTCGTCGACTGGCCGATCACCTACGCGGAGCTCGAGCCGTACTACGTGCAGGCCGAATGGGAAATGGGGATCTCCGGGCAGCGGATCGATTCGCCCTTCGTCGCCCCGATGTCGAAGGACTATCCGGTGCCGCCTGTGCCGCTGAAGGCATCGGGTGCGCTCTTCAATATGGCGGCCGCGAAGCTGGGGCTCACTGTTGTCCCGGGACCGCTGGCGATCATCTCCAAGCCGTACGGCGGGCGCCCTGGCTGCAACAACTGCGGCATGTGTTCCGACTTCGGTTGCCATATCCGCGCGCGGTCGAGCTCCGCGGTGACGATGTTGCCGACGGCCGTTGGAACGGGCAATTGCGAGATTCGCCCGCGCTCGTACGTGCGAGAGGTCAATGTCAACACTGGTGGCCGGGTGACGGGCGTCACATACTTCGATGCGAACCGGCAGGAAGTATTCCAGCGCGCGAAGGCCGTGATCGTCTCGGCGAACGGATCCGAAACGCCGCGTCTGTTGCTGATGTCGAAGTCGGCGAAGTTCCCCAACGGTCTTGCGAACTCGAATGGCGTCGTCGGCAAATACCTGATGCTGGGCAATGGCGCGGGTGCCAGCGGCCTTCTCGAGCATCGACTGAACGACTACAAGGGTCCGGTAAGCGGAGCGGGCATCGTGGACTTCGTGCCAACCGATCCGAAGCGCGGCTTCTACGGCGGCGGCCGTCTCACCGCGCGCGGGTACGACTACCCGATCAACTACGGGCTGAACGGCCTGCACCCTGAATCACCCAAGTGGGGCGCTGGCTACAAGAAGGCGTTGCGTGAGCAAGCGGGTCGGAAGATGACGATCACGTGCTTCACGACCCAGCTTCCCCTGGAGTCGAATCGCATCGATCTCGATCCCGACGTCAAGGACGACTGGGGCCTGCCGGCCATGCGCATCACCAACGCCAGTCATCCTGACGATGTGAAGTGCATGGAGTTCTTCACGAAGAAGTCCGTGGAGATTCTGGAGGCGGTAGGGGCGAGGCAGATCTGGGCGCGGCCGGTTCGCGACGCGCGCGGGAGCGCGCACAACCGCGGCACGTGCCGCATGGGCAACAATCCGAAGACCTCCGTCGTGAACAAGTTCCACCGTGCGCACGACGTGCCCAATCTGTTCGTGATCGACGGCAGCAACCTCGTCACCGGCGGCCGCAACCACCCGACGATGACCATCCAGGCACTCGCCTTCCGCGCCGCCGAGCACATCGTGAAGGCCGCGAAGGCCGGAGGCTTGGACAAGTTGGCGTAGCCGCCGGAATCAGGCTGGTAGGCCCGAAGCAGGGCGAGGTCCGTTAGAAGCGAAGCAGCCGCGTGTACTTGACCACGAACCCGCGCTGCTGGAGCGGATCCGGACGCGTCGTGGGAGTGGCGTCTCGCCCCTCGCTGTACACGATGAACAGGTCGCTGCCGGGCTGGTACTCCCACCGAAACCGGACATTGGTCGTGATCGCGTTGGTACTGCTGTTGTACTGAATCAGCGCGCCCAGAAAGGTACGTGGCGTGATGGTGAACGTCGCGCGGCTGGTGAGGAGCTTCGCGATGAAGTCGCCCTCGGGGAGTCGCGCGTCAGTGATGGCGAGCCGCGGTTCGAGGGACAGCCTCGGCGTGACTTCCAGGCGGCCCGAGTAGCTGACCTCGGTCCGGGTGCCACTGTAGAACCCGCCGCGGATGACGCGCAGGTTGCCCGCGAGCCTGCGCTGCGGTCCCAGACGATACACCGCGTCGAAGTCGTCGTACCCATATCCACCCGGCTGAAGGACCACGCCCGTGGATATCTCGAAGGGCCGCGCGAGGACCTCGTAGTTTCGGTTGTAGTTCACCTCGAAGTTGTCGCCGTTCTGTAGATCGACGCGAAACGAGCCCTGGCCGATGCGCGACTGAAGTTGGCCGTCCGTGTTGTTGACGATGTGGTCGACATTGGCCTCGTAGAAGACCTTGCGGACGCCCTTGATGCGGCGCGGGCGCGGGCTGAACCGCAGCAGGCCGAAGTTGCGGCGGAAGTTCTGCCGTCGCATGAACCCGATCTCTGGGTTGAAGTCCTCGCCAACCTTCAGCGTTTCGTACAGCACACCGTAGCGATCCGCGTTGTAGTCGAACTGCCCGCGATAGCTGGCGGCATCGCCAATGCGTCCAGCCGACCACGAACGCGCGTAGTACCCGTTCATCGAGAGGTTGTCGTAGAAGCCGAAGTTCGCGTCGACGCCCGCCACCTGATTCGAACCGACGGTCGCCAGGCTGGGCGTTCGGTTCGTGGCGATGACACCGACATTGCTTCGGCGCAACACGTCTCGACGCACACGCACGACCGAGAAATTGGCGGCCGTCACATTCCTCGCGGGCAGATCGCCACTCTCAATATTCAGCAGCCCAAGCGTGAAGCGTCCGGCTCGACCGGTGAGGCGGCCGCCGGCTCGGATCGGCGTCGGCCTCCCATCCTGGAGACCAATCCGACGGCTGAAGAACACGAGTGGCGTCTCGTTCGGGGCGGAGTTCCCGCCGCCTCCACCTCCGCCTCCGCCGCCTCCGCTCCCCCCTCCACCGCCGCCTCCGCCGCGTGACCGGACGCTCGCGAACTCGAAGATGCCTTGACCCTCGAGAAAGAACTCACGTCGCTCGGGGAAGAACTGGCTGAACCGTGTCAAGTTCGCCTGCTGCTCATCGTCCTCGACCTGCGCGAAATCGGTGTTGTAGGTGAAGTCGGAGGTCAAGCTCCGCGTGAGACCGTACTTCAGGTCGAAGCCGACGTCGCCCTCGAGATCGTTGGACGAGGGCGGCGACGCGAGGCGATTGGTGACCATCTGGGAGATGCCGTACGGTTTGAGTTCGAGGTTGTGGGTCCTCTTCGGCACCTCGATCCCGACCAGCGTGGCCGCCATGTTGAAGCGCGTCGCGCCCTGGCCGCCGTAGGAAGCGGGGACTGGATTGAGGAACGAAGTCTCGTTCTTCCAACGCACGATGCGGCGGATGTTGATGCCCCAAATTTGAGCGCCGCGCTCGCGGTAGCGGATCGATTTGAAGGGAATCACCATTTCCGCGTTCCAGCCCTTCTCGAACCGGGCTGCCCGCGTGTTCCAGACCGTGTTCCAGTCGTAGTTGTTGCCGTTCCGCTCGTCGGTGACCAGCGCGTCGCGAATGCCGCCGATGGAGTTGGTCTGGAAGTAGTAGCCGCTGCGGCGGTCGTAGAAGGTGTCGAGCGCGATGCTGAAGCTGTCGTTCTGGCCTATGTTGAAGTTGTCGCGCCGCAGCTCGTTGGCGACGATCCGCTCGGGGTGGCTGTCCCACATCCGACCGGCGAAGTACAGATTCTGATCGTCGTAGAATACCCAGACGTCGGTGTCCTCTGTTGCGGCTTGGCCCGCGAAGGGCTCCTGCTGGATGAACCCATTGACGCCGGGCACGCGCTCGTAAATCTCGTCATCCAGGCGGCCGTCGATCACCAGCGGTTTGTCGATGCGCACGGCACGCATGGTCAGGCGTCCTTCGGCATCGCGATTCGACATCGCGGGTGGGCTTGGTGGCGGCGGGCCGACGATGAGACCCGCGCCAAAGGCCGGATCCGGCACTGTTTCTGACGTGGATTTCGTCTGCGCGCGTGCGGCAGACGACATGGCCA
Organism: Acidimicrobiia bacterium; assembly: GCA_016871175.1. Taxonomy (GTDB): domain Bacteria; phylum Acidobacteriota; class Vicinamibacteria; order Vicinamibacterales; family CAVVIG01; genus VFZL01. The sequence goes on from VFZL01000030.1 coordinate 52,209, forward strand.
GAGACACACCACTCATCACGGCGGCCATGACCACGCACCGCCCAAGGGCCCTCGCGAACATTCGCCTCAAATTTTACCGGAAGACCCGTCCGTTCGAGACTACGATGCCGTCGTGAGCTCGAGCCGTTCTTGGAGTTCTGAGACGCGGCGCGTGACGTTCGTGCTGCTGCTGCTGCTCATCATCGGCCCGCTCTCTGGCGCGCCGGTCTCTGCAACCGACCTCTCCGGACCGTGGCGCCTCGAGTTTCAGCAGGATTCGGCGAGCGCGATCTACCAGGCCGACTGCGTGTGGGAGCAGGATGGGACTCGCGTGTCGGGCAGCTGCACGTCCGGCTTCGAGTCCATTGTGTCCATTCGTGGCAACGTGCAAGACGCACACGTGACGTTTCGTTTCACGGTCGGCACCGACTCCGGCACGACGATGACGTTCAACGGTCGGCTGAACGCCCAAGAAACGGTGATCGAAGGGACCTGGCGATTCGTGGACGCACAGGGCCAAACCGGCGGCGGCACGTTTACGGCCACAAAGCGCTAATCACACGGGGCTCCGCCCCACGCCCGGCTTGATAGCGTGCGGGCCCCTACCGCCGCTACGTCGCTCCGGCCAGCGGCACGTACACTTCCCTGCGCAGGTGATCAGTCGGCGTCGTGGAGGGGTCGTTTAAGTAGATTTCGAAGCGGGTTCGACTCCCGTCTGGTCCACCAAATTTT
>VFZL01000031.1 GCA_016871175.1 Acidimicrobiia bacterium
GCGCGGCTCATGGACGCGATCCTTGGGGCTCAGGGGGTCAGATAGGGGGTCAAATAGGGGGTCAAATAGGGGGTCAACGACTCTTCGCCCTTCACGATCGTTGATTTTCCTAAGGATTTTGGAGCCGGCAATCGGACTTGAACCGATGACCTGCTGATTACGAATCAGCTGCTCTACCAACTGAGCTACGCCGGCCAGGCGAGCAACCGCGATTGTAGCACGCGGGGGCGAACGCCCGCCGCGCACACGGTGGAATCCACGACCTAGCGATGAGGGATCAGCGGCTCACCATCGAACCCAGGAACCCACGACCTGTGAGCGCGAGAACCAGGACGCGAGAACCCCAGACACCCGCGAAGCAACGCGACCCCTAAATCGTCTGATACTCGCTCTCGCTGACCGGCTCGAGCCAAGTGGTCGTGACGTCGACGTTGACGGCGAGATGCGTGCCCGTGCAGCCGGGCACTGCGCCGTGCCAGTGCTTTTCGTCTGGCGCGAACACGACGGCGTCACCGGCTTCCACGTCCTGCGCAGGTTCGCCTTGGCGCTGGACGCGGATGCGCCCCTCGATGACGAATAACCACTGAGGGCCGGAGTGCCGGTGCCAGTTCGTACGGCCACCGTCGGCAAACGCCACGCGATATACCCCGACGGGCACAGCCGTCGGATCCTCGGCAAGCCGCTGCGTCGTGGCGGGACCGACAAAGGTCTGTGGGTCGACGGGGTTCACCGGTACGGCGTGAGCTCGAAAGATGCGCATGGGCCCTGGCTGCCGCGGCGATTGTACGCCGACACACGCCTGCCAGAGGCATCGGGAACGGTCGCGCTCGCGCTACCAGGATCTCGCGTGACTGCGTTACGATTGGTGTTTGGTATTGCGGTCGACGTCCGCACAGGGCAACCCGACGCGCCGACGTACATGGCAGAACCACTTCCGAGCAGCTCGATCGACGCGACTGACCTCGTCGTTCGGGGTGCGCGGACGCACAACCTGAAGAACGTGGACCTCACGTTGCCAGGCGGAAAGCTCATCATCGTCACCGGTGTGAGCGGATCGGGCAAGTCATCTCTCGCCTTCGACACGATCTATGCGGAGGGACAACGCCGCTACGTCGAGTCGCTCTCTGCTTACGCGCGTCAGTTTCTCGAGCGCATGGAGAAGCCGGATGTCGACGCGATTGAGGGGATCTCGCCCGCGATCGCGATCCGTCAGAAGAATAGCATCCGGAACCCGCGCTCCACGGTGGGCACGACGACGGAGATTCACGACTACATGCGCCTGCTGTTCGCGCGCGTCGGCCGCACGTTCTGTCGGCAATGCGGCAAGGAGGTCATCCGGGAGACCGCCGAAGTCGTCGCGCGTGAATTAGCTGCACTGCCGGTCGGCACCAGGCTCGTCATCGGATTCGACTTGCCGATTGTCGAGGCGGCGCCGCTCGCCGCGACCGACGCCGCCGAAGCGGTGGACGAGGTTCGCGAGGACGAGGCGTCGCCGGTCCGGCGGAGGTTTTTGGCTGAACTCCAGCGTGACCTGGGAGAGCCAGACGAGGAAATCCTGGACGACGGCGAGACGGGAGCGAGCGACGACACGCCGCCAGGCCGGTCCGAGCCCGACGAACCCGACGAGCCGTCACTGTTCGCTCGAGCACCGGGCAAGAGTGCCCGCGAGGCGGACGCAGATGCAGAATCAGCGGCCACACCGTCCCCAGCGGTTGCGCTGGGTTCAGCGACGACCGCTGTGACGATTTCCGGCCTGATCGACACCCTACGGCGAAAGGGATTCGGCCGGCTCCTCGTCGATGGGCGTGCGGTTCCGTTCGACGACGTCGATGTGGCGGCGATAGTCGGTGCACCGGTTCTCCAGGTCGTGGTAGACCGCGTGCAGGTCGAAGGTGAGGCGCTTCAACGCATCACGGATTCCATCGAGACGGCGTATCGAGAGGGTGGAGGCGCAGCCTGGGCCGTGGCGTCGCTCGCCAGCGCGCCGCCGTCCGACGAGCAACGGCGGGTCGTTCATCGGTTCTCCGAGCGATTCGAGTGCCGGACGTGCGGCATCGCATACGAGGATCCGCAGCCACGACTCTTTTCGTTCAACAACCCGTTCGGCGCGTGTCCCACGTGTCACGGTTTCGGCAACGTGATTGAGCTCGACATGGGGCTCGTCGTGCCAGACCCATCGAAGTCGATCAACCAGAATGCGGTCGACCCTTGGAGCAGGCCCCACTACCGCTCGTATCTGGTCGCGTTGAAGCGGGCCGCGAAGAAGCGACGGCTGCGCCTCGACGTGCCGTGGGGCTCCCTGACCGAAGAGGAACGGCAACTCGTCCTCGAGGGCGATGAGGAGTTCGACGGCGTCCGCGGCTTCTTCAGTCGGCTCGAGAAAAAGAAGTACAAGGTTCACGTCCGGGTCTTCTTGAGCAAGTATCGGGGATATCAGACCTGTCCGGATTGTCAGGGTGCGCGCCTGCGGCGCGAAGCGCGCGACGTGCAGGTGGCTCGGCGCACCATCGACCAGGTGTCAGCATTGACGGTGCGCGACGCGCAGCAGTTCTTCGGGACGCTGGCTCTCACGGACAAGGAGGCGGCGATCGCCGACAAGGTGCTCAAGGAGATCCGGAGGCGATTGTCGTTCTTGAGCGATGTCGGCCTCGACTATTTGACGCTCGATCGGCTGTCTTCGACCCTGTCGGGGGGAGAGGCGCAGCGGATCAACCTCGCGACGTCGCTCGGATCGGCCCTGGTTGGCACGTTGTACGTGCTGGATGAGCCCTCCATCGGCCTCCACCCGCGGGACAACCTTCGGCTCATCGACATCCTCCGGCTTCTCCGCGACCAGGGCAACACGGTGTTGGTCGTCGAACACGACGCGGACATGATCAAGGTCGCCGACCACGTCGTCGACCTCGGGCTGGGCGCCGGCGAGCAGGGAGGGCGGATCGTGTTCTCCGGTCCGCTCGAGGCGTTGCTGCACGAGGCCCGTTCGCTGACGGCCAAGTATCTTCGGGGCGAGCTGGCCATTCCTGTGCCGGCGCACCGGCGCCGTGGGATCGGTCAGGCGATCAGCATTAGAGGCGTTCGAGAACACAATCTGAGGGGTGTCGACATCCGTATCCCGCTCAACACGCTGACGTGCGTCACCGGCGTGAGCGGATCGGGCAAGTCGACGCTCGTGCACGACGTCCTGTACGCCGCGATCAAGCGGGCCAAGGGCGACTGGGACAAGCGCGTGGGCTCCTTCGAGACCCTTGAGGGGCTCGAGTTCATCAGCGACGTCGTGCTGGTGGACCAGGCGCCAATCGGACGCACGCCCCGCTCGAATCCGGTGACCTATCTGAAGGCATTCGATCCGATCCGGGAGATCTTTGCCGCCACCAAGGACGCGCGTGCGCGCGGTCTGATCGCCAGTCACTTCTCGTTCAACGTACCGGGCGGGCGCTGCGAATCGTGCCAGGGCGAAGGAGAAGTGCGGGTGGAGATGCAGTTCCTGGCCGACGTCTTCGTGCCGTGCGACCAGTGCGACGGCAAGCGGTTCAAACCGCAGGTGCTGGAGGTACGCTTCAAGGGGCGCAATATCCACCAGGTGCTGGATCTCACGGTGCGCGAGGCGCTGGCGTTCTTCAGCAGCGCGCCCAAGGTGTTGCGGCGGTTGCAGGTGCTCGACGAAATCGGTCTCGGCTATCTCCGGCTCGGCCAGCCGGCCACGACGCTCTCAGGCGGCGAGGCGCAGCGAATCAAGATCGCCGCGCACTTGGCCTCCCATCTAGGCGAGCGATTGCTCTACATTCTGGACGAGCCGACCACCGGCCTGCACTTCGACGACATCGCGAAACTCCTGACGGCGTTTCGGAAGTTGCTCGACGCGGGGCACACGCTCCTGGTGATCGAGCACAATCTCGACGTGATCAAGACGGCGGACATGATCATCGACCTCGGTCCCGACGGCGGAGCAGCCGGCGGCGAGGTGGTGGCGGTCGGGACCCCGGAGCAGATCGCCCAGCACGAGGCATCGCATACGGGCCGGTATCTCAAGCCCGTGTTGGCGGAGGGACGCTCGCATGCCTACGCGGGCGGCCACTAGTCCCCGTCGAATCCTGCCGCGCGAGTTCTACGATCGACCGACGCTCGACGTCACGGCCGATCTCCTTGGGAAAGTGCTGGTCCACCGCCAGGGGACGAACCTCACCAGCGGTGTGATTGTCGAAGCCGAGGCGTACATCGGCGAATCCGATCCGGCCTGCCACGCGGCGCCGGGTCCGACGCGGCGGAACGCTCCGCTCTACGGACCGCCGGGCCACGCCTACGTGTACCTGAACTACGGCATCCACCACCTTGTGAACGTCGTCACGGAACCCGAGGGGCATCCTGCCGCGGTACTGATTCGGGCGCTCGAGCCACTCGAGGGGCTGGAGGTCATGAGGCGCCGGCGGAACGTGCTGAAATGGCTATCCGACGTCGAGGTGTGCCGCGGTCCTGGCAATCTCACGATGGCGATGGGGATCACGTTGAGCGAGAACCGACTGGATTTGGTGAGCTCCCGCCTCTGGATCGAGGATAGGGGACGCGCGGTCGGTCCGATCGCGTGGACCCGGCGCATCGGCATCAGGGTCGGCTCCGATCGACAGTGGCGGGCACATGTACGGGATCACCCCGCTGTCAGCGGTCCGCGTCAGTCGTCGAGATCGGCGGTAGGCTGACCAGACCTCATCGAGCCGCCAGCCATTTCGCGAGCTCGCCGGCCTGTGCCTCTCGTAAAGCGATGCAGCTGTCGATCCGTTCGAGCGATTGCGCCAGCGCCCGCTCGCCGCTCCGGAGCGCGTGAGTCTTGAAGAACGCTCGGATGTTGTCGCGCGTGGGTGTGTCGCAAAACGATCCGAGCGAGGCCGCGATGGTCGGGCCGCCAAGGAACGTGAGCGCGCGGGGCTCGAGCTCGTTCCAGCGGTGCTTCAAGAATGTCCAAGCGCGCGCGTTGGCGACGGGGCTGCCCAGGAGGCCCGCGAGGAACTTCGGCACATCTTGAGCGCGGAGGCTCGGTGTCAACGTCAGGTCGAGGCTGCGTTGTACGAGCGTCGGGTCCTCGAAGGCTGTCAGGGCATGGAGGTAGCGATCACGCTCTTCGGGCGACGTCGCCAGACGTGAGGCCGCCAGGAATCGATCGTAGAGCTGCGTGTCGCCACGCCGGGCTGCGAACCGGACGAGCGAATCGGCTGTCGCCGTGTCGAGCGGCCGCCGGCCATCGAGCGCCGCATCGACCGCTTCCCGGACATATGTCAAGACCGCCCCCTCGCCGCCGGCTGACGCCATGAGCTGGAGCACGTAGGCGCGCAGCGTGGTGCGATCGGGATCCTCGCCGGGGATGGTGTTCGGTCCGAGCTCCTTGGCCAGTGGCTCGAAGAGACGCCGCACGAACCGATCGAAAGGCGGACGGGTTTTGGCGGTGGTCAGGTACGACTGCACCGTCGACAAACGGCTGCTGATCTGTGCCATGACCGCACTGGAAGTCTCCCGTCCGAATCCGTTGATCAGCGTCAGGTAGTCGCCAATCGTGTGATGCCCGGATCGCACGAGCGCCCATTCGTCCCCGAGCAACGACAAGCGCTCGGGCGCGCTCAGCAGCGTTTGAACACGCGGCGCCATCGCGGCGAGCACGGTCTGTGGGTACTCGGTGCGGTAGTAGCCGGTCGCGCCCGCGTTAGCGAACGTCCACGGTGTGGGGCACTGAAACCCCGCTCCGACCCCGGCACGGATCGAGCGCGGACGGTCCCGTGGGAGGATCTGGCAGTCCGGTGAGGAAGCGTGATCGTCCTTCAGGCACACGGGGACGTTCCACGTCAGCGCCCGAGGTGCCGTGCCGCCGGTCGAGATGATGAAGCGCTCCTGTGTGAAGGTGCGCTGGATGCCGCTGCCATCACATGCGTACCCCACCCGTACGAGCGGCGCGCCGGGCTGTGTGATGAACGAGGACAGGATGGCGTCGACGGGTCGTCCCGACGATTCCGCCAAGACGGTCCAGAAGTCGCGTGAGGTGGCATTCCTGTAGGCGAACCGGGCGAGATAGGCGTTGACGCCCGCGCGAAACGCTTCGGGTCCGACGAACCCCTCCACCATGCGCAGCAGCGAGGCTCCTTTCTCGTACGCGATGGGATCAAAGAGGCTGTCGATGTCGCTGGAGGTCTCGACCGGCGACTGAATCGCCCTCGTCGAGGCGAGGCTGTCCAGCTCCAGCGCCGCCTGCGTTTCTCGCGCCTCATCGATCTCAATCCGCCACTCGGGTTTCCAGGCGGCCACCGGTCGATTCTGCATCCAGGTTGCGAATCCCTCGTTGAGCCACAAGTCGTCCCACCAGGCCATCGTGACGAGGTTGCCGAACCACTGATGCGCCAGCTCGTGCGCGAGCACGGAGGCGATGTTCTTGCGCGTGGTGACCGAGGCGGTGGCGGAGTCGGCGAGGAGCAGCGTCTCGCGATAGAAGATCGCGGCCGTGTTCTCCATGGCGCCGGCCGAGAAGTCTGGCACGGCCACCAGATCGATCTTCCCGAACGGGTATTTGATCTCGTAGTAGCGGTTGAGCAACGGGACGATCTGCTCGGCTGCCTCGAGCGCCAGTCTCCCAAGATGCGTCTTGTCGGGCGTGGCGCAGACACGGACGGGAATGTCGTCCGCCGTTCCAGACAGGCACGTGAAGTCGCCGACCGCGAGCGCGACGAGGTAGGTCGACATCTTCGCGGTCCTCGAGAAGCGGAGTGTGTGGCGGTTCGGGCCAGGGCCGGGGGTGTCGGCGATCATGCGGCCGTTCGAAATGGCGGTATCGCCCGCGTCGAGTGTCGCCGAGATGTCGAAGGTCGCCTTGAACGCCGGCTCGTCGAAGCTCGGGAAGGCGCGGCGTGCGTCGGTGGCCTCCATCTGGCTCACGGCATACCGCCGACCGTTCGCGTGACTGAGATAGAGGCCGCGGAGCTGGTCGTTCAACACGCCGGTGTACGAGAAGCGGAGAGTGGCAGGCCCCGGCGCTATCGCCCGCGGCACGGTGAGTAGCGCGAGCTGACCGGTCAGGGACACCGACGCCCGCTGCGTCGTGCCTGTGCTCTCGACCGTGACCTCGCGAAATGTGATGTCGACCGCGTGCAGCAGTACGCGGGTGGTCGCCTCCTCGACCTGGATGTGAATCGCCTCGGTCCCGGTGAACCGCGCGCGCTCGAGATCGATGTCGAACGCCAGCTCGTAGTGCTCCGGCCGCACTGTCGTGGGCAGTCGCTGTGCCTCCGCCTCGCGAGGGCCGGCGAACGCGATGGCGGCAGCACCGAGGAACGCTAGAGGCCACACGTGGCCCGAGGGACGAGAGCGCAAGGTAGGTAACAATGAGGCCCGCATACACCCAGTGTAGCGATTGGAGGCGGGGTTCGGACCGGCCCGGCTCCGGGGGGAAGCATCCCACAAGAGTCTTGACCCGAGCCCCCTAGGAAGAGGATAGTGAAGGGCAAGTGTCGATGGTCCTGTGTTCCTGTTGCTGTTGTTGCTGCGCGGCTGCGGGCAGCTCTCGCGCCACCGGTTCAGGTTCCTAGCGGGTAGATTTCACGGCATAGGCGATTCGCACCTGAACAGTTACTGGCCCGGGAGGCTCGTCGGCTTCCCGGGCTTTTTTGTTTCCGTCGGTTGCGCTGTTACGAACGATGGCCTCTGAGCTGCTGCCAATCTTCCTGGACCTTACGGGCCGCCGGGTGCTCGTCGTCGGCGCCGGTCCGGTTGCTGTGTCGAAGCTCGAAACGCTGCGGTCGACGGGAGCCGACCTCCGAGTGGTGGCGCCGGACATCCGCCCCGAAATTGCCGAGGCGGCGTCGGCTGGCGCGCTCGCCGTCGTGCGGCGCGCCTTCGACCCTCGTGACCTCGACGATGTGTGGCTGGTGATCGCCGCGGCTCCCCCCGATGTGAATCGCACGGTGGCCGAGGCGGCGCGAGAGCGTCGCGTCTTCGTCAACGCGGTGGACGACCCGGTGAACGCCACGGCCTATCTTGGCGGTGTCGTGCGCCGCGACGGCATCACGCTGGCGATCTCGAGCCGCGGCACCGCCCCGGGACTCACGGGTCTGCTGCGTGAGGCGCTCGATGCGGTGCTGCCGCGCGATCTGCGCCTCTGGATGGACGAGGCGCGGCTGCAGCGCGTGCGTTGGCGCCGTGACGGCGTGCCGATGCAGGCGCGGCGTCCGCTCCTCCTGCACGCGTTGAATGTCCTCTATGCTCGGCGGACGAAGGTACCCGACCATCCGTCTGTGGAACAGCCATGCCCGTAAGCCCGCGTCCAAGGGGCCGAGTGTCGCTCGTGGGAGCAGGTCCCGGCGATCCGGCGCTGCTGACACGACGTGCGGCGAGCCGTCTCCGCGCCGCCGATCTCGTGCTCTTCGATGCGCTGGTCGACGAGCGGTTGCTGACGCTGGCCGCGCGCGCGCAACGCTTCTTCGTCGGCAAGCGGGCCGGACGGCACGCGTTGACGCAGGATGAGATCAACAACATCATGATCCGCGCCGCGCAGCGTGGACGCCGTGTCGTCCGCCTCAAGGGCGGCGATCCGTTCGTGTTCGGTCGGGGCGGCGAAGAGGCTCAGGCGCTCCAGGCCGCCGGCGTGCCCTTCGAAGTGGTGCCAGGCGTAAGCAGCGTGCTTGCCGGTCCCGCGCTGGCCGGCATTCCGGTCACGCAGCGTGGCGTGGCTGGTGCGGTGCTCGTCACCACCGGGCACGACGAGTCGGCCTTTGCCGCGCAGGTTGGCCAGTTGTCGCCCGGTGGCGTGACGCTCGTGGTAGCGATGGGCCACGCGCGCCGCGCGGCGCTCGCCGGGGTGCTGCGAGCGGCCGGATGGCCCACCGACACGCCGGCCGCCGTCGTGGCCAGCGCCTCCTCGCCGCGGCAGTACGTCTGGCGGGGGACGATCGAACGCCTCGAGCAGGGCGAGGGCGGGTTGGACGGCGATTCGCCAGCGCTGCTCGTCGTCGGACAGGTAGCGGCGCTGGATCTGACGAGCGCCCCTATCAACCGGGTGGCGCGTCGTCGTGATGATCGGCGGGGGATTCGCCCCCGCTCGACTGAGCCGGACGCGCTCCGATCGCCAGTCGTCCGGCGCGGCGAGCGGTAATGGGCCATCGAGGCAGCAAAAGGGGAAGTCATGTCTGCGACTGACACTACGAACACGCACGGTCGGACCCGCCTATCGTTTGCAACCGTCGCGGATATCGACGAGTTCGTGTCGACGCTCGAGCGCTATGAGCGCGGCGAGTTGAGCGCGGACCAGTGGCGTGCGTTCCGCTTGGTTCGCGGCACCTATGGTCAACGGCAGTCCTACGACGCCTCGATGCTGCGCGTGAAGGTCCCGCAAGGGGTGCTCGACAAGGCCCAGCTCTATGCGTTGGCGGCGGCAGGCGAGAAGTACTCGCGGACGTTTGGCCATATCACCACGAGGCAGAACATCCAACTTCACTTCATCAAGCTGCACGACATCGAGCACGCCATGCGCGATCTCGCGGCGTCGGGACTGACGACGCGCGAGGCGTGCGGCAATTCAGTCCGCAACATCACCGGCTGTCCGTACGCCGGTGTCTCGGCCACAGAAGTCTTCGACGTCACGCCGTACGCGGAGGGGTTGACCCGGTTTTTCTTGCGGCATCCGCTGGCGGCGATCCTGCCTCGGAAATTCAAGATCGCGTTCGAGGGTTGCGCGGAGGATCATATCGCGCTCCCCATCAACGACCTGGGATTCAAGGCGGCGCTGGGCCCAGACGGCACGCGGGGCTTCCGCATTACTGCGGGCGGCGGCACGGCGATCATGTGCACCAACGCCGGCAAGCTGCACGACTTCATTCCGGCCAGCGAGATACTCCGCGTGGGCGAGTCGGTCCTGAAAGTCTTCCGTCAGTTTGGGGACTTCCAGCACAAGCAACGCAACCGGATGAAGTTCATGATCAAGTCGATCGGGTGGGACCGCTTCGTCGCGGAGTACCAGCGCGAGCTGGCCGCGGCGCGCGAGGCGAACGTGCCGACCCTCGACATCGATCCGCCAGCCGAGGAAACCAAGCCGGAGCGGTCGCGTCCAGCGCCGCCCGCGCCGCCACTCATCGGCGCCCGAGTGGCAGCCGCACCACCGTCGGGCCCGGGCGTCACGCCCGTCGTTGTCCCGGTCTACCAGACCACGGACGAGATGTACATCCGTTGGCGGGGCACGAACGTGCATCCGCAGAAGCAGTTCGGGTACTCCATCGTGACGGCGACGGTACCGCTGGGCGATCTGACGAGCGAGCAGATGCGCGTGATCGGCGATCTGGCGGAGGCGTACGGCGACGGGTCGGTCCGGGTGACGATGGAGCAGGACCTTGTGTTCAGATGGGTCCGCGTGGGCGAAGTGCACGAGCTGTATCAGCGCCTCGCCGCCGCCGGGCTCGGCCTCGCTGAGGCGGCGACCGTTGCCGACGTGACGAGCTGCCCAGGTGCGGAGTCGTGCCGACTGGCGGTCACACAGTCTCGCGGCCTCGGGCGGCTGCTCGAGGAGCATCTGCGCGCGCGCCCGGATTTGGTCGCGGCCGCAGACGGTGCCCGCATCAAGATCAGCGGATGTCCGAACGGCTGCGGTCAGCATCACGTCGCCACCATCGGCTTCCAGGGCAGTGTTCGGAAGGTCGGCACCCGAGCGGTGCCGCAGTACTTCGTGCTCATCGGCGGCGGCACCACCGCCGACGGGGCGTCGTTCGGCCGATTGGCGGCGAAGATTCCCGCGCGCCGCATCCCGCAGGCGGTCGAGCGGCTGATCAATCTGTATGCGATCGAGAAGTCCGCCAACGAGTCTGCGCCGACCTTCTTCGCGCGCGTGGATCTGAAACGGGTCCAACGCGAACTCCTCGATCTCCAGAACTTCACCGAGGCCGACGCCGTGCCGCTCGATTTCGTCGATCTCGCGGAGACGGGTGAGTACACGCCCGAGGTGATGGAAGGGGAATGCTCCGCGTGACCGCATATCGACGGATGTAGATATAGCGATAAAACTTCTTGCCACGGCGATCGGCGCTACGGTATAGTCGCCGATGTCGGTAGCGCTCTTATCGAGAGTGGCTGAGGGACAGGCCCTGTGATGCCACGGCAACCTCCGCCTCCGCTGCGGGAGGTGCCAAATCCTGCCCAACAACGCGGCGCGGCACGGCCGATCGCGACGGGTTCGCGTGGCTTCGCCTGGCGTGATTGGGGAAGATGAGAAGGTCGTGAATCCATTTCTGACGTCCGGGAACAGCCCCGGCTCTTGTGGTTCGGCGCTCTGCACCCCTGCCCTGTCGCGTTCCATCGACCACCCCTCGTTCCCACGCCCGCGTCATCGTTCCCCGGAGGTTCCGTGAGCCCTCTTCTCGGCCTGCAATGTCACCTGTGCAAGTCTGTGTTTCCGCCGGAGGCCGTATACGCGTGTGGGAAGTGTCTCGGACCACTCGAGCCCATCTACGACTACGCACGCGTCACCCTCACGCGCGACACGATCGAGCGACGGCCGAAGAACATCTGGCGCTACCGTGAGCTCCTGCCGATCACCGGCGAGCCGCGGACCGGATTTCACACCGGATTCACGCCGCTCGTCCGCGCGACTCGACTCGCCGAGCGTTTGGGTGTGCGCGAGCTGTACCTAAAAGACGACTCCGTGAATCACCCGACGCTGTCCTACAAGGACCGCGTGGTGTCGGTGGCGGCCACGCGCGCTGCCGAGCTCGGCTTCAAGGTGCTCGCGTGTGCGTCCACCGGAAACCTGGCCAACAGCGTGGCTGCCCACGCCGCACGACTCGGGATGGAATGCTGCGTGTTCATTCCCGACAATCTCGAAGCCGGCAAGCGGATGGGCTCCGCGATATTCGGTCCGCAGATTCTGGCGATCGACGGGAACTACGACGATGTCAATCGGCTGTGTTCGCAGGTGGCGGATCGGTACGGCTGGGGGTTCGTGAACATCAACCTCCGCGCCTACTACGCCGAAGGCGCCAAGACGATGGGGTTCGAGATCGTCGAGCAGCTTGGCTGGCGCTATCCGCAGCACATCGTGCTCCCGGTCGCAGGCGGGACGCTGCTGCCGCGCGTGGTCCGTGGTCTGCGAGAGCTTGAGCGCGTAGGTCTGGTCGACGGTGCGCTGCCACGAATCCATGCCGCACAGGCGGCTGGCTGTGCGCCAGTGGTCACCGCATTGGCCAATGGGGAGGACTATCCCGAGCCAGTTCGGCCGAACACGATCGCCAAATCGATTGCCATCGGCAATCCAGCTGACGGTTACCAGGTGATTCAGACGGTCCGACAGACGGGTGGCAGTGGCATCAGCGTGCCCGACGACGAGATCGTCCACGCGATTCACCTCCTCGCGGAGACCGAGGGAATTTTCACCGAGCCGGCGGGGGGCACGACGCTCGCGGGCGCGATGGCGCTCATCGCGCAGGGCGCCATCCCGTGCGATGAGTCAGTGGTCGTGTGTATCACCGGAAACGGCTACAAAACCACTGAGGTCGTCGCTGGCCAGGTCGCTGAGCCGGTTCATCTCAGTCGCGGGTTCAAGGACTTCGAGTCCTGGCAGCAGACTCGGGCGGCGAGCCACGTCCCCGCCTAGCCCCCGCCTAGCCCAATGCGCTACACACCACGGGATGGGCGCAACATCGAGGATCGACGCGGGAGCCGCGGCGGGCGGGGATTCGGCAGCGCCGCACCGATTGGCATCGGTGGGCTTCTGCTGCTGGTTCTGAGCTGGGCCACCGGCACGGATCTTCTGCAGCTGGTCGATTCCGGCGGGGGGGCTGGTGCCCCCTACGTGCCGGAGTCCGCCGGTCCCGTGGAGGCGTCGCCGGCGGAGCAGCGGTTAGCGCAGTTCGTGGACGCCGTGGCGGGTGACACGCAGGACACGTGGGCTCGACTGCTTGGCGACCGGGATCAGCGCGTGCCCACCGTGCTCTTTCGTGACGAGACGCCCACGGCGTGCGGACAAGGAGCGGCAGCGACGGGGCCGTTCTACTGTCCCGCGGACCGGAAGGTCTATCTCGATCTGAGTTTCTTCGACGATCTCTCGCGGCGGTTTGGTGCACCTGGAGACTTCGCGCAAGCGTATGTCATCGCGCACGAATACGGACACCACGTGCAGAACTTGCTCGGCTACAACGAGCGCGTCGGCAACGACCGGGCCGGGGCGAACAGCGCCGCCGTTGCGCTCGAACTGCAGGCCGACTGTTTTGCGGGCGTGTGGGGACATGAACCGTCGCAGGGCGGTCGGTTCCAGCGAGGCCAAACGGAGCTCGACCCCGGCGACGCGGAAGAAGGGCTGCGGGCGGCCTCCGCGATCGGCGATGACCGGCTGCAAGAGATGGCCGGCGGCCGCGTGCAGCCGGAGCGCTTCACGCACGGCAGCTCTGCGCAGCGGATGGAGTGGTTCCGCCGAGGGTTCACGACCGGCGATCCACGTCAGTGCGATGCGTTCGCCGCCATCACGCAGTGAATTGAGCAGAGCCGCGGTGCTGTCGGCTGTCTGATTTCGCCCGCGTTCAATACAGGTCCCGTGGTCCTGGACGAATCTGGATGTTCGCCGTGGCCGTCGCGACCTGTTTGGATCGCTGCTTGAGATGAATCATCGGGCGGTAGGATCCCGCACGACGATAGATGTGGTCGATCGTGTAGCGGCGTCGGATCGAGGTCTTGCCTACCTCGTACGGTGGGCAGTCGACGTTGGATTCCGAAGTCGTGTCGTCCCCCCACTCCCACTCGACACCAGCACAGTAGTACTCCTCGAAGTCGTCAGCACCACCGACGAGTTCGGCTGTAAAGACGATTCGGGCCGGAGAGGTGCCGATCATCGGCTGCGCCCTGAGCTGAAGCCTGGGCCGGCGGTCGTTGTCGTTGTTGTTGTCGCGATTCCCATCGCGGCGGCCCTCGCGCTGCGCGGCCCATGTCCCAGATGCGAGACACGCCACACCGAGCGCCAGAATGAGGACTCGGCCGGCAGTGGTGATCATGGGTGGCACTCCTGGAAGAAATTGCACGCAAACGTGGCGGCCTCGGGGGCCGCCCTCCACGGCTTCGATGATAATAGCGCGATGCCTTCGCCGACGACAGCCGCACCGATCGGGTGCGTCCTCGGTCCAGCCGCCGCAACGGAGACCGACCTCATCGTGATTCCGTGGTTCGAGGGGGAGCCGGCCGACGCCATCGGCGACCTGGATCGGGCCTCTGGCGGCGATATCGCGCGTGCCGTGTCCACGCGTGAATTCGTGGGTAAGGCCTTTGATGTCTACTTCACGGGCCTGCCAGGCAACGAGTGGTCAGCCCGCCGACTGGCCCTTGTCGGAGCGGGCCCACGAGCGTCATTCGGACTGGGGCTTGCCCGGAGAATGGCCACTGCAGCGGGGTTGGCGGTGCGCACCCGACGCCTCGCGCGTGCTGCGCTCCTATGCCGAGGTGCGGCCGACACACTGTCCGATGGGGAATGGTCGGAGCTCGTACAGGCAACTGTCGAAGGGCTGACGCTGGCCGAGTTTCACGGTGGAAGTTACAAGACCGGCGATGCCCCTCCGCCGATTCCGGAGTGGACGCTGATTGCGCCCGGGGCGCCGGTGACGGTGGCTGACGCCCTTCGCCGGGGACGAGTCCTCGGAGAGTCGAGTAACCGCGCTCGCGAGCTCGCCAACGAGCCGGGCAACGTGCTCACACCGCGCCTGTTCGCCTCGCGGATCGCGGACCTTGCTGGAGAAGGCGGCGTGAGCGCCGAAATCCTCGAGCAACCGCAAATCGAGGCGCTTGGCATGGGGATGTTGCTCGGCGTCGCCCAAGGAAGCGCCGAGCCGGCTCGCCTCGTCGTTCTTCGCTACGAACCGCCGGCCACGGCGGACAGCGTGGCCGCCGTTCCAGTGCTCGGCCTGGTGGGGAAGGGCGTGACCTTCGACACCGGTGGCATCTCGATCAAGCCGGCCGAGGCCATGGACCGGATGAAGGACGACATGGCGGGTGGCGCGGCCGTGGCAGGCGCCATGCGCGCGATTGGCCTGCTCGGTGCCCCGATTCCGGTGCTCGGGATCATTCCTATCGCGGAGAACATGCCGAGCGGGACCGCCATCCGTCCGGGCGACGTGCTGAAAAGCGCTGAGGGGAAGACGGTGGAGGTCGTCAATACTGACGCCGAAGGCCGACTCATCCTCGGCGATGCGCTCTGGTACGCACGGCGATTGGGTGCGACCCACTTGGTCGACGTGGCCACGTTGACGGGCGCCATTGTGGTCGCGCTCGGGCGCATCACCTCCGGGTTGCTGGGAACGCCAGACGCCTGGGTGGAACACGTCCGCGCTGCCGGCGAGCGTGCAGGTGATGCGATGTGGCCGTTACCGCTCTTTGAGGAGTATCGCGATCAGCTGAAGAGCGAAATCGCGGACATGAGCAACACGGGCGGGCGCCCAGCCGGCTCGATCACCGCAGCGATGTTCCTCAAGGAGTTCACCGGCGGTCTGCCATGGGCGCACATCGACATCGCAGGAACGGCCTGGGCGGAAGAGGCGAAACCCTACCAGCCAAAGGGGGCCACTGGCGTCGCCGTTCGCACGCTGGCGACGATCGCGCTCGAGGCTGATCGCTGGACGGACCGGACATCACGCCGGGTGTAAGCTGAAGGCGTGTTCGTCCAGGGCCAATCGGCGCCGAGCGACCCTATCATCATCAAGATCATCGATCCGCCGAGCGAGATCGAAGGCCTGGGCGAGGTGTTGCTTGGCGCCCTCGGCATCACCGGCGCCATTGTGGTCGCGGCCGTCGTGTGCGGCGTCCTCGTCGCGGGCGTGCTGTTCCTCACGCGACGCTTCCGGGAGTCCGATGGGCCCGGCCCGGTCGTATGATGCTACTGGCCGGTGACGCGCGACGCGCGGGCCAACGATTCTTGATAACGCTGGACGGCCGAGAACAGTGCCTCGGCGATCCGCTGACGATAGCTTTGACCCTTCAGTAAACGAGCTTCCTGCTCGTTCGTGATGAACGAGACCTCTGCGAGCACGCTGGGCATTGACGCACCGAGGAGCACGACGAAGGGTGCTTGCTTGACGCCCAGATCGCGGAGTCGCTTGTTCGCGGGGCTCAGCTTCTGCAAGAGCGCGCGCTGCACGTGGGTTGCGAAGTCGCGCGACTCGGCTTGCTTGCCGCTCAAAGCGATCGCCTTGACGATGTCGGGCAGCGCGTTCATCGATTGACCGGACGCGGCGTTCTCGCGGGCCGCGACCGCAGCCGCGCTGGCCGTGTTGGCGAAATCCAGGTAGTAGGTCTCGACGCCGCCAGCCTGTGGGACGCTGCTGGCGTTGGCATGAATGGACAGGAACAGATCGGCCTCGGTCCCGTTTGCGATCGCCGTCCGCGTTTCCAGAGGGACGAACTCGTCGGCGCGTCGTGTGAGGACGACCTCGACGCCCTCAGCCTGAAGCAAGGCCTCGAGACGCAACGCGACATCGAGCACGAGCGCCGCTTCGGTGATCCCAAGCCCTTTCGCGCCTGGATCGTGTCCGCCGTGGCCCGGATCGATGACGACTCGTGAGACCGTCAGCCCGAGTTGGCGAGCGAGCGAATATCCGCCGTCGACATCGCGCTTGGTCACTTCCCGAGACCTCGGTGTCGGAGAGCGTGCTGCGTCGGTGGCCGACGTTCGCGCAGGGGGCGGCGTCAGCGTCCCATCGGCTGGCGCAGGAGTGGGCACCGGCTCGTCGGGTGACATTCGCGGAGCCAACGGTGACGCCGTGGTCAACGGCGCCCGAGATTCTCGATCGGCGCCTGTCCCTGCGGCTCCCATGAGCGGCGACGTTGGGGCCACTGACGTCGCACGCGTGGGCTCACTCGCGCCGGTCGCCCGAGGTGCCGGAGGCGCGGTGTCCGCCGAGGCGCGCCCCGACGACGATGTCGGATCTCCGACCGAGGAGGATGGGACGCGGGTGCCTGGTACATCCTTTCGAGCGAAGGTGCCTGGCGTCAACGGATTCGGACGTGGTGTGCGGGCGGCGGACGCCCAGGTCGAATCACGGACGCAGTCGACGACCAATCGATAAGGTGCGTACAACGGCGATGCGTGGCACGAGGTGACGCCCGTCGCGTCGAGAACCACGCGCAGTGTGTCTGGGACTGGCTGACCGATCCGGATCTGCCGGACCACGTCGCCATCGTCCTCGAAGCGGACCGTACGATCGCTCAACGAGCGCGCGCTGGTGGTGTTCGCCAGGTCGAAGAAGATGCGGGCCGGTCCCGAGAGCCGCTCCTGACGAAACGCCACCTCGCGGTCGATGTCGAGCGTGACACGGACGACATCGGGCAACACGATGCGGTGGATCGCGAGCAGTCTGGCTGGCGACAACGGGTTCGAGCCGACGACGTCAACCGCTGCGCCGGACGCTCCACTCCTTGCCGCCGAGCTCGACTTCGGTGGCGTCGTCTCGTTGACCGGGGCGCCGCGTTGTTCGACGTTGGGCTGGGCCTTGGTCCGCCCGTCGATGCGCGCCACCACATCGGGGTCCTCCGTCGCACGACCGTTCGGCGAGAGCGTGGCGCGCAGCTCGGAAGCCTGCTTCGCGTACTTGCTCGACGGGTACGCTGACTGCAGTTTGGCGAGATACCGATCGGCGTACGTTTGCAGCGCAGTCTTCCTGAGGCGCGTGGCGGCGTGCATCGCGAGCTGAGCGGCTCGCCAAAGGGCGTCATCGGCATAGCTGCTGGTGGGGTAGTTACGCACCAGCCCTTCATAGGAGGCCAGGGCGCTCTTCACAGCTCGGCTCATCGCCGGCGTGGGACGGTCATCGAGCCCTTTGCGGACTGCTTCGTCTCTGCTCGTCGCGTCGGCATAGAGCGCTGACGCGGAAAGCGGTGCGGCATACACCACGGGCTCCAGGGCGCCGGCGCGCGCGCCCAGCGCCGCCGCCGCGACCATGACGACGATCCCGATCGCGTCGACTGCCCGCACGATGCCTGCCTTCGCTGACCTCATGAGCCGCACCCCTATCGTAGCTGGGCGTCCACCTCGTCGAAATACCCTTTGTCGACCAGGACCTCTCGCGCCTTGCCCCCGGCGGCCGGCGACACGAGCCCTTCCATCTCCATCATGTCGACCAGGCGGGCCGCCCGGCTGAAGCCGATTCGGAGCCGTCGCTGCAGATACGAAATCGACGCTTGTCCGCTCTGGACCACGATCCGCGCAGCCTCGTCGTACAGGTCGTCCTTCTCCATGTCGATGCCGTCCGCCGCGGTCTTCTCTTCGGCCGTGATCGACTCGTCGTATGTCGGCTTACCCTGCTTGCGGAGGAAGCTCGCGAGGCGGGCGCTCTCCTGCTCGCTGATATACGGTCCGTGGAGCCTGATGAACCGCGAGGACGCCGGGGGCAGGAAGAGCATGTCTCCCTTCCCGAGGAGCTGCTCGGCGCCATTGCCATCGAGAATCGTTCGCGAGTCGATCTTCGACGACACGCGGAACGAGATGCGCGACGGCAGGTTGGCCTTGATGAGCCCGGTGATGACGTCTACCGATGGACGCTGGGTCGCCAGGATCAAGTGAATCCCGACGGCCCTGGCCATCTGGGCCAACCGCGCGATCGATTGCTCCACATCGGCGCTCGCTACCATCATCAGGTCCGCCAACTCGTCGATGACCACGACGATGAATGGAAGCGGTTTCGGGAGCTCGCCGATGTCGGCTCCTCTGGCCTCTGCCATGGCCTGCCGGATATTTCGGTTGTACTGGTCGATGTTACGGACGCCCTCGGCGGCCAGCGTCTTGTACCGTTCCTCCATCTCGTGCACGGCCCACCGCAGGGCGTTCGCGGCCTGCTTGGGATCGACGACCACGGGCGTCAGCAGGTGCGGGATGTCCTCGTACACGCCGAGCTCGAGTCGCTTGGGGTCAATCATGATGAGCCGCACTTGGTCGGGCGTCGCGCGGTACAGGATGCTCGTGAGCATCGCGTTCATGCCGACCGACTTGCCGGTGCCGGTCGAGCCCGCAATCAGGAGATGCGGCATCGTGGCGAGATCCGTCATGTACGGCTCGCCGTGAATCGTTTTGCCGAGTGCCAGTGTGAGACGCGACGTGGTACGACGGTACGCCTCGGACTCGAGCAATTCACGCAGCGAGATCTGCTCGCGGTTGTGGTTCGGGATCTGGATGCCGACCGTTGATTTTCCGGGAATGCGATCGATCAGGACCGACTCGGCTTGCATCGCGAGACAGAGGTCGTCGGCGAGGCCGGTGATCCTGGCGTACTTCACGCCTGCGTCTGGCTTGAACTCGAACGTCGTGACCACGGGACCCGGGTGGATCTGGACGACCGATCCCTCAACCGAGAACTCTCGACACTTCTCCTCGAGCAAGCGTGCACCGTCCATGAGCTCGCGCTCGTCGATCTTGCGTTCGGTCTTCGGCGCGTCGAGGAGCGCGGCCGGAGGCAGCGCGTACTCCCCTTTGCGACGCTCTGCCGGTCCTTTGATCGGCTCGCCCTCGGTGAGAGGCAGCGGCGGCGGTGGCAGGTTGACTTTGGGCGGTTTGGGGGGTGCGAACGAACGCGGTCCGGCGGTCGCTGGAGGAGCAGGGGCCGTTGGTGCGGTGGGCTCCTCGGAGGCCGATGCCGATTCGCGCTTGCGAGGCGGGCGGTCGGCCAGGGGAGACGCGGTCGCCGCGGCGATCACCGCCGGATCGGTGCCTCGTTTTGTGTGCTTGGCGATCACTTCGCGACGCTGCTGCTCACGCCGTCGGTCTTCACGCCAGCGCTGGATGGCGTCCCAGCTCCAGGAGGCAGTATCGCCGGCGGCCCCGCCGACCGAGGTGGCCAGCCGGCCGATCGAGAACTGCGTCGATACGATGATCGCCAGGAACGCCAGTGCGAGGAGAACAATGACCGAGCCGGTACGGTTCAGGTACTCCGACATCTCGAGCGCGAGCCATTCACCAAGATACCCGCCGGCCCGGAACGGTTTGGCCGCGACCTCGATGGTGCCGACCACCAGGCCGAGACACGCGCTGGCGCAGGCGAAGAGCACACCCGCGCCGAAGGTCTTGCTCCCGGCGGCGTCCACTGGACGACACCAGAAGTATTGCCAGCCCACCATCACCAGCAGCACAGGGATGAGATACGCCGCGTAGCCGGCGATCTGAAACGAGATTTCGGAAAGGAACGCGCCGACACGGCCCGCGAAGTTATCTGGCAGCCGTTTGACGCCCGCGCTGAAGAACCAGGCCGGATCGTCGGCGTTATAGCTGACGAGCGCGACAATCCAGAGCAGCGCCGTCGCGAAGAGCGCCACGCCCACGAACTCGCTCACCCTCCGTGAAATAGTCGAACCTCTCACCTTCTAGACCTCCATGATGACGGGCAGAACGAACGGGCGTCGTCCGGAACGCTTGCGTAAGAAACGCCGCAGCTCGGTGCGGACTTTTTCCTTGATCAGCCCCTGGTCGGTGCGTTCCTCGACACTCGACTGCTCGATGATGTCGGACAGCACCCGAGCACCATCGGCGAGCAGCTCGTCGGCGTTCTCCATGACGAAGCCGCGCGTGATGAGCTCGGGGACGCCTTCGAGCGTGCCGTTCTGCGCGTTGATCGCGATGACCGGTACCACGAGGCCGTCCTCCGCGAGATGGCGCCGGTCACGCAGGACTTCGTCAGCGATCTCGCCCGTGCGCGTGCCGTCGATGAGCACGCGGCCGACGGGTGCCTTGCCCTCCAAGCTGGCTCCTTGGCCGTCGACGACCAGTCGGTCGCCGTTCTCGATCAGCAACACCTCGGTCCTCGGCTCCCGGCCGGCGAACACGCGGCGCGCGATCGACGCGTGGTGCGCCAGTTGGCGGTACTCGCCGTGGATCGGGATGAAATAGCGCGGGCGCACGAGCGACAACATGAGCTTCAGCTCTTCTTCGCTGGCGTGCCCCGAGACGTGCACGTGCTTGGTGCCTTCGTGGACCACCGTCGCGCCGCGGCGAGCGATGTGGTTGGTGACGCGGCCGATCGCCTTCTCGTTGCCGGGAATGGCTCGCGCCGAGAAGACGATGGTGTCGTCCGGCGCGAGCTTGACGTGGCGATGGTCGTCGATTGCGATGCGTGACAGGGCGGACAACGGTTCACCCTGCGAGCCAGTCGTCAGGCACAGGACGTCTTGCGCCGGGTACGTCGGTACGTCCGCGTCGCGGATCTGAAGGCCCGCGGTCAGCCGAAGGTGGCCGAGCCGCTGCGCGATTTGGGAGTTCTCGACCATGCCGCGCCCGACGAACGCGACCTTTCGTTCGAACTGCGCGGCGAGATCCACCAGGAGCTGGACGCGATAGAGGCTCGACGAGAAGGCGGCAACGACGATCCGGCCTGTTGCGCCAGAGAAGATTTCTTCGAACGCGGCGACCACTTCTGTCTCCGACCCCGTGAAGCCCGGCCGATCGATGTTCGTGCTGTCGGAGAAAAGGGCGACCACGCCTTCGGCGCCGAGCTGCGCGAAGCGATGGACGTCGAAATGCTCGCCGTCGATCGGCGTCTGATCGATTTTGAAATCGCCCGTGTGAACAATCACGCCCACGGGCGTGTGAATGGCCAGCGCCACACAGTCCGGCATGCTGTGCGTGACGCGAACGAACTCGATTGCGAACGGGCCGACGGTGATGCGATCTCGCGGCCGAACCGCGTGGAGCACGGCGGCCTTGTCGAGGCCGTGCTCGCGAAGCTTCGGCTCGACAAGCGCGAGCGTCAGCGGCGTCCCATAGATCGGACCGCGCAGGTGGGGTATCACGTGCGGTACGCCGCCGATGTGGTCCTCATGGCCGTGGGTCAGTACGAGGGCGGAGGCGCCACCCGTCTGCTGGAGGTACGAGAGATCGGGGATGACCCGATCCACGCCGAGCAGTTCGGGATCGGGGAACATCACACCGGCATCGACCAGGAGCGTGGTCTCGCCCCAGGTGATCGCCATCATGTTCATCCCGAATTCGCCGAGGCCACCCAATGGCACAATTTCGAGCATGCTGTCGTCGATGGAACAAACCTCCCCCCGAGCCATCCCTGGCGGGATGCTCACCGGGGCAGGGAGCCACGGTCACGGCTCGGCAGACGCCTGGGTGCGCCTGATCTAAGAGGCAGGATGCTCTGCCGCGCGGCAGCGGGCTAAAACTCAGCCCACGTACAACTTAGCAGTTCGAGGATTGTAACACGCCTGATTGGGGCCGTACCAGCGGTATTTAGGGAGCGACCGTGCCAGCGATCGCGTCCGCGAGGCAAACGAATTCGGCGATCTCCAGCGTTTCTGGCCGGCGGCGTGGGTCGATGCCGCACCGCGTCAGCACCTCGGCGGCCGTCGTCGGCATCGGGCCCGTCCACGCCTTGAGGGCATTCGCGAGCGTTTTGCGGCGGCGCGTGAACACCGCGCGAACGAGCGCCCTGAAGAGCCCGAGATCCCGGGGCGCAGGAGTGGGTGTGTGGAAGATGAGGGCGATCAGGCTCGAGTGCACCTCAGGCGCAGGTCGAAAGGCCCCCGGCGGCAGGTTGAGGCGTCGCTCCACGTGAGCCACATGGCGGAGCAGCACGGGTAGCACGCCGTACTCCGCCGTGCCAATCGGCGCCAAGATCCGGTCCGCCACCTCTCGCTGCACCATCACCACGGCATCGGCGATCGGAACTCCTGACTCGAAGAGGTCGACGCACCAGAAGAGGATGAGCGAGGCCACGTTGTACGGAAGGTTCCCCATCACACGCAGACCCGCGGACGAAAGCGGGAGGTCGCGCGCGAGGGTCCGGACGCGATCCGCTGACAACGTGAGGACGTCGCCCTCGACGACGGTCACGTTCCGAGGAGCCGTCGCGCCAAGGACCTCGACGAGATCGCGATCGATTTCGCAGGCCAGGACGTGGCGACACCGGGCAGCGAGCGGGATGGTCAGCGCGCCCTGTCCGGGCCCGATCTCCAAGAAGACGTCCTCGTCGGCCGGCGCAATGGCCCGCAGTACGCGGTCGCTCCAGGCGGGCTGCAGGAAATGCTGACCGAATCGCCTCCGTGGTCGATGTCGGGACGCCCGCGACGTCCGTTCGCGTGAGACCGGATCATGCGTCATGCCGGTCGTCGTCATCCTCCGTCGGCACATCCCCGTCGTCATCACCGGGCTGGAGGCTGCCCCAGTAGAGCTCTTCGATCTCTTGGATTTCGTCTTCGCTCATGCCGAAGTAGTGGCCGATCTCATGGATGAGCGTCTCCGCGATTGAGACGATTAGGTCTTCGTGATCCTCGGCCTCGCGCTCGTGGGGACCCTGAAAGAGCAGGATGCGATCGGGCAGCGCGTTGCCGAACGAGGCACCACGCTCGGGCAGCGGCGTCCCCGTGTAGAGACCGAAGAGTGTGTCCGGCGGTTCAATCTCCATCTCGCGAAGCAGCTCGCGTGACGGCTCGTCCTCCACGATGATGGCGATGTTGTGCATCGCCTCTCGGAAGTGCTGAGGGATGTCGTTCAGGGCCTCAGCGACGAGGCGTTCGAATGCGGCGCGTTCCACTGGCACCTCGAGCGGACGTGGTTCGACGGTCTTGCTCCAGCGCCCGGGCGTAGTCGCAGTGGTCCCGGACAGAACATCGGTCGCAGAGCGGCTTGGGCTTGCAGACACGACGGCCGTGGAGGATGAGGAGGTCAGAGGTGAGCGTCCACCGCGCTTTCGGCATCGCTCTGCAGAGCTGTTGCTCGACGCGTTCCGGATTCTCGCCTTCCGCGATGCCGATGCGATTGGCCACGCGCAGCACGTGCCGATCGACCGGCAATCCCGGGACGCCCAGCGCATGGCCGAGGACGACGTTGGCGGTCTTGCGTCCGACGCCCGAGAGTGCGGTCAACGCGTCCATGTCAGCCGGCACCTTGCCGCCGTGTGACTCGACGAGCGCGCGTGCCATGCCGACGATCGCCTTCGCCTTCGCCCGGAAGAACCCCGTAGGGTGGATCTGCGGCTCTATCTCGTCCGGCGCCGCCGCCGCGAGTGCTCGCGCGTCCGGGTACCGCTTGAAGAGCATTGGGGTGACCATGTTGACGCGCGCGTCGGTCGATTGGGCGGACAGGATCGTCGCGACGAGCAGCTCGAAGGGGCTGCGGTAGTGGAGCTCCGTGTCCGCGCCCGGATGCTGTGTTTCCAACGCGTCGATGATCCGCCGTGTCTGTGCCGCGGTCTTCACAGCGTCAGCCCACCAGGCGCGTCAGTGAATGGGACCACCCTTGTTCCAACCGACGTTGCTGTACGACTCGGAGAACACGCGCCAGTGCTCTTGCAGTGCGGCGATGAGGTTCGGCACGAACTGGACAGGCACCACCACTTTGGTCCGCACCGGCGCTCGGACCACGTTCTCGGTTTCGGCGGCCTTGATCTCCTTCTCGGAGAGCGGCATCACCTCGCAGAACGTCAGCGTGAAATCGAACGGCGTGTGCGCGATGGAGCAGAAGTTGGCGTATGTACGCCGTGCCGGGCTCTGCTCGTTGTCATCGGCGGGAACGATGGTGAAGTTGATTTGTTTGGGCTGATCGGACATGGGGTGGGCTCGGGTTCGGGAATAGGCGGCCGGGAGTCGGCTAGGCCTACTGTACCCGCGAAGGGCGCGCCGCCCCAAGTCGTATCTCGACGCCTGGTTCATGGCGCTCGCCCCGCCTCGAGCGAGCTGACGCCTTCATCGCCGATGCGCACTGCCTAGTGACCTCTGTCGATCTGCCACGGCGCACGCGGAGGACCAGCCGACAAGAGGCCTCAGTACTTGCGCATGACGCCAACCACGACTCCCTGCACTTGCACCTGATCGGGATCCGCGAAGATTGGCTGCATGGCGGCATTGGCAGGCTGTAGGCGAATGCGGCCGCTGGGGTCGCGATAGAACTTCTTCAGCGTGACGTCCGTGCCGCGGAGCAGAGCGATGACCATCTCGCCGTTGTCGGCAGTCTTGCGGTCTTCTACGATCACGTAGTCGCCGTCGCGGACCTGCTCGTCAATCATGGAATCCCCGCGCACGCGCAGGACGTAGGTTTCGCGCCTGCCCACGAGGTCGTGGGGTACGGAGATGGTCTCAGCGGTGGCGATTGCCTCGATTGGAAGCCCAGCCGCCACGAAACCCAACAGCGGGAGCTCAACCGCGCGTCCACTGGATCGGGCCTGCACCATCTCGACCGACCGGCTCCGATTCCAGGCGCGCTTGATGAAGCCTTTCTCCTGTAGGTTCGTGAGGTGCTTGTGGACCGTCGCCAGCGAAGAGAGACCGAATCGCTTGCCGATCTCCTCCAAGCTGGGCGCGTACCCATGCTGCTGAATGAACTCGTTGAGGTAGTCCAGAATTTCGCGCTGTCGTTTCGTGAGCGGCAGCATTGAGAACTCCTTCTCCAGGGCCTTCGACCCCTGGTGCCGGCACGCTCCGGCCGGTCGCCGATCGTGCCATTCACGGCGCCTCGAGCCGACCCGACGCGGGAGACTATACGCAAAAGAAAGGCGAAGGTCAAGTGAAGCAGGTGCCCCTGCTAGGATGCGGGCGACTGTGCGGATCCCTTTCGCCCTGGTGTCGCCGTCAGCGCGTCGGTTCGATCTGGTTGGCCTGGGCTTGAACAGCGTCGATCTCGTCACGGTGGTCGCGGAGTACCCGGCAAGCAACACGAAGCAGCGGCTTCAGCGGTTCGCGCGGTTGCCTGGGGGGCAGACTGCCACCGCCATGGTTGTCGCTGCCCGACTGGGGTGGCGCGCCTCCTACATTGGGCGCTTCGGCGGTGATGAGCTGGGTGCGTTGTCGCGCACAAGCCTTGTGGACGAAGGAGTGGATGTGGCGGCGTCGCAACTCGTCGGCGATGCCACGAATCAATTCGCGATCGTCATCGTCGACGCTCGGTCGGGTGAGCGAACGGTCCTCTGGGACCGCCATCCGGCGCTGACGATGCATCCGGAGGCGGTGTTGGCGGCAGATGTCTGCGCGGGTCGCATGCTGCTCGTGGACTGTCACGAGACAGCGGCGGCCACTCGAGCCGCGCAGTTCGCGCGCGCGGCTGGCATCCCGACGGTGCTCGACGTGGAGAAGGTTCGCCCGGGAATCGCCGAGCTCCTGCAGCAGACCGACGCGATCATCGCGGCGGAAGCCTTTCCGACAGAATTGACGGGATACGACGCACCGGGTCGCGCGCTCGAAGCCATCGCTCGAGAGTTCGATGCGCCGCTCGTGGCCGTGACACTTGGCGCCGACGGGAGCCTCGCGCGCTGCGGCGGGAAGGAGATCCGCACGCGGGCGTTCCCGGTGAACTGCATCGACAGCACAGGGGCGGGCGATGCATTTCACGGGGGATTCGCCGCGGCCTGCCTCCAGTCACCCGATCACCCGGTCGACGTCGAGGACGCGCTGCGCTATGCCAATGCGGTGGCCGCGCTCAATTGTCGGGCCTTGGGTGCCCGCGGGGGTCTGCCGACGCCGGACGAAGTGACCCGCCTGCTGGCCGGCGACGCGCTTCGCTGAGTAACATGCACCCGTGATCGAACAACCCCTGGAAGATCTCCTGGCTCGGCTCGACCGCGAACGCCTGGATGCGGATCGTCGCTACAACGAAGCGCTCACCGCGGTGAATCAGGCGATTCAGCGGGTGCCCCCCCTGCCCAGTGCCCCCCCGGCTCCCGATGACACCAATCTCGAGAGATTGAACAAGGCCTGGCGCATCCGCATGGAGGATTTCAGCACCGAGCCGTCCAGTGAGACGGGTTGGCGCGGACGCTTGCGCGGCGTCGTGCGACGCCTGATCGATCCGCCTGCGGCGACGCGTCGAAAGGCTTGGGCGCGACTCGAGCGACAGGAGCACTTCAACGCCGCGATCGTCGAGCACGTGAATCGGAATCTCGCGTCCGCGCGGGAGACACCGGCCGCGACCGCAGAGGTCATCCTTGCCCTGCGACAGGCTCTCGAAGGTTTGTACCGCTTTCAGTCGCTGCTCGTGCAGTACCTCATGACGATCACGGCGTTCGTGGACACACGTGATCGCCGCCTCGGTGCCGAGGGGATTGCCGAGCGCCTCCAGTTCGTCGAACGGCGATTGGTCGCACTCGGAGGCGAGCTCGATCGGCTGCACAGGAATCAGCCGGCCGCGCCGATCACGCGCGCGACTGCCGATCCCGGCGACTCGCGTGAGGCGTTTGCCTCACCGCTCGCCTCGGTCACTTACGTCGGCTTCGAGGACCGCTTTCGCGGGACACGCGAGGACATCGCCGCGCGCGTGCAGCACTACGTGCCCCTGCTCTCGGGCGCGAAGGACGTCTTGGATGTCGGCTGCGGGCGCGGGGAGATGTTGGAGGCCCTGCGTCAGCGCGGGGTGACCGCACGGGGCGTCGACACGAATCACGCCATGGTGGAGCTCTGTCGCGCGCGTGGTCTCGACGTCGACGAGTCGGACGCGCTGGCCTTCCTGCAACGCCAGGCGCCGGAGTGCGTGGGCGGTCTAGTGGCCATCCAGGTGGTCGAGCACTTCGCGCCCGCGTATCTCACCGCGTTTCTCACCGCGGCGCACGATGCCATGGCCCCGGGAGCGCCGCTCGTGCTCGAGACGATCAACCCCGCGTGTTGGGCGGCCTTCTTCGAGACCTACATCCGTGACTTGACTCACCAACGCCCGCTGCACCCGGACACCCTGCGATATCTCGTCCAGGCCAGCGGATTTCGGGACGTCGACATCCAGTTCCGCCAGCCGGTCCGCGACGCCGACCGGCTCGACCACGTTTCGTCCTTGGCGCGTGACGCTGGCGCGCCGGCGATCGATGCGATCGTTGCGGCGATCAACGACCACGCGGACAAGCTCAACGCGCGATTATTCTCGTCATTCGACTACGCGGTCATCGCGCGCCGGTGATCTCGTACACACGCGTGTCCGCGTCTGCGTAGCGAACCGTCAAGTAGGGCCCAAACGCCTCGAGCCGGTGCTCGAACTCGGCGCGCAGCGCACCGAAGTCGGCCAGGTGGACGACGGCGTAGCGAACCTTGTCGCGCTGCAGCGACGCCAGGGCCTCGCGGCTTGGGAAGCCGCCGAGGACCTCCAGCTGCGCCTTGAAGTCTGACGGAATGTAGTCGCTGTACGCATTGACGAGAGGCTTCCAGTGGATGGTCGAGGCCAGCATGTACTTCGCACGAATGAACTGCGCGCGCTCGGAGTACACGGGCACCTCGAGCACCGCGCCCGCCGGCAGGTCGGCGAGCGTCACGTACGCGGGGTGTGGGGCCGGCACCGGCTGGAAGTCGAGCGGCACGATGTGCTCTGCGACCAGGCCCACCAGGAGGATTCCCGCAGCGAGCGGCGACGCGCCGAACCATCGCCACCGCTGCCTCGCCAAAGCCACGCCGATGCCCGCCAGCAGCACGACCGAGACGAGCACGATAAGGCCAAAGCGGCTGGGCGCGCGCATCTGGTTGAACGCCGGCACGGTCGCGTAGAGGAGCCGGTAAAGACCCGCCGACGGACCCAGCGACGCCCAGCACGCCAGCACCCCAGCGGTCAGGTACAGGCCGACCGCTTCACGGAGGCGACCGGCCGTGCGCAGGCCCCATGCGACGCCAAGGGCGCCGAACGCGACGGCGATGAAACCGGGAAATAGGACTTCGTTCCACCTCCCAAGCCACGGGAGCAGCCACGCGTGCGCGTAAGCCGCCGAGGCCAGGTATGCCTGCCAATCAGCCGAGAATCTGTCCGACGCCCCCAGCGGACGCGCGAATCCTGTGGTCCGCTGAAACGCGAGGTACGCCACGAGCAGCGGCAGGGCGCTGATGACCGACACGACGATGGCCGTCGCCATCGCGATCCAGAAGCGGCCGTTGGCCCAATAGTTCCGTGTGATCGCCACGACGCCGGTGAAGACGCCGATGACGAGGACGAGAAACACCGCGTAGTAGGCGCACAGATACAGCGTGGCGCTCATGGCAAGACCCAGGGCCGCACCGCGCGCCCACGTCGGCCGCTCCACGAGTCGGTGAAAGCCGAGCATCGTCCACGGCAGCCCGGCAGTCCAGAGGAGCTGGATGTGGAGCAGGTGCGAGAAGACGTGCGGACAGAATCCGAAGGCGATGCCGCTACAGGTTGCCGCGACACGGTCCTGTGTGAGATAGCGCACGAGGTAGTACATGCCGACCGCACTGGCCAGAAACGAGAGCAGCACGACCGACCCGTGGGCCGCGAAAACGTTTCCCGTGGCCCAGTACACGGGCACGGCCAGCACCCCCGACCCGAGGTTCGCCTCCGAGTACACGAGCGTGCCGGTGTGCGGGTAGAAGATGTTGGCATCGAACACGCGCGCAGGGTGCAGGATCAGCGCGCGCGCCACCCAGGCGGTGTTCCAGACCGAAAACTGCCCGTCGCCATTGGAGAGCCGATACGCGACGGCGCCGAGCCGGAACGCCAGCGGAGCGGTCAACGCCGCGGTCAGGATCGCGAACCCGACGGTCACGAGGGTGGCCTCGTGCAGTTCCCGGAGCCGGGAGGGGGTCATGGATGGTAATTATTCCATTTAACTCTTCGGCCCGGTCGCAGGTCTAAGCCAGTAGTGGGGTGTTTCAAGGGGCTCTAACGGATCGGGGTGGGATGACGACACACGGCGGCACATGGCGACCCACCTGGGTCATTGGCATGCCCTACGCTGACGCCCGTGACCGCGATGGGCCGATCGGAAGCCTCACGGACGCCGAGCTCGTTCGGGCCTGTCTCGATGGCCGTCCCGATGCGTTCGACGTCATTGTCGAACGGCATCAGCGGACGGTGTACCGGTTGTGCTATCGCTTCGTCTCGAACCGCGAGGATGCGAGCGACCTGTCGCAGGAGGTGTTCCTCAGAGCCTTCCGCGCGCTGCACCGATTTCGTGGCGATGCGACGCTCGGCACCTGGCTCCATCGCATCGCCGTCAATGCCTGCTTGACCCGAGTCAGCGCACAGGCACCCGCGACGGAGCCGATTAACGCCGACCGGCACATCGACGAGCGCGAGGAGCCCGCGGCCGAGCAACTGGTACGGGCCGAACGTGCGGAACGCGTCCGGGACGCGCTGGCGCAGCTGCCCGAGAAACAGCGCGCCGCGCTGATTCTCCGCGTCTACGAGGAGATGACGCATCGGGAAATCGCCATCACGTTGGGGACGTCGGTCGGCGCGGCGAAGGCGAACGTGTTTCACGCGTTGCGGAACCTCAAGCGTCTGCTCGGGAGCGAGACGGTGTGACGCACATGGCGCACAGCACACCCGAAGAGCTGATCGATGTTGTCGACGGAACGCGTAGAGTCTCGTCGCTGCCGCACCTGGCAGACTGCGCGGCCTGTCGGGCGCAGCTCGACGAACTGCGCGCCACCATCGGCGAGGTGGCAGCGATTGATGTTCCCGAGCCTCCGCCGCTCTACTGGCGGCAGCTGTCCGCACGAGTGCACGACGCCGTTGAACGCGAACGGTTCGGAGCAGGCCGGCGAATCTGGTTCCTGGGCGGCGCGTCATGGGACACCGTGTGGCCGTGGGCCGCGGCCGCGGTGCTGGTCCTGGCCGTCCTGGTGACGACACGTCGCGGTGCCGAGCGCCAGCCTCAGCGTACGCCGACGAGCACAGTGAATCTGGCGCAGCAGGATTCAGCACCGTCCGTGGGGAGTGTCACGGAGTCGGCACGAGTCGACGCCGAGAGAGCGCCTGACGCGCTGAACGCGGGTGATTCGGCCGACGAGTCGCTGATCGCGTTCATGCAAGACTTGGCGGAAAGTATGGATGCCGAGGCAGCCGGCGTATCGCTGCGGCCCGACGGATCGGTGACCGACGCGGCTGTCGCAGAGTTGTCGCCCGAAGAACGGGCCGAGATGCAGCGCCTGCTTCAGGACGCGATGCGCGGATCGGGGGTCTGAGGGAATGACCAAGGGGGGCATCGAGCGTCTCGGGTGCGCTGCGCCACTCGGCCTCGCGGTCGTGATAGGGCTGGGCCTGCTGCAGGTCCCGCTTGGCGCGCAAGCGAGACGCGGGGCTCCACCCGACGAGACGGCGGCGATGGCGGCAGCCTCGCCGGCCGAGCTGCAACGGCTGTTCGACGCCTACGTGCTCGTGCAGGCTGAAGGTACGCTGCAGTTGACGGAGGCGCAGTACCCCCAATTCCTGACGCGGATGCGGGCGCTTCAGGAAGCGCGCCGCCGCACGCAGGCCGAGCGTGCACGCATCATCGTGGAGCTTCGACGTCTCGCGGATCGCGGCCGGTCGGACGCTCCGGGACGCGATCGGATTCCGGAGCGACTCAAGGCGTTGCGCGAGATCGAGAGCCGCGGGCACGGGGAGGCGCAACAGGCGCTCGAGAAGCTCGACGAAGTGCTGGAGCCCGTCCAGCAGGCGCGTCTGCGCGTCCTCGAAGAGCAAATGGAACGGCGCAAGCTGGAGCTCCTCGTCCGCGCAAGGCAGACCGCGCGCGAGCGCCGCGCACGATGAGGCCTGCCGGCCGACGGAAGCGTTCCCACGGCACGTAGTACAATCCGGCCCACCGCCGTGGCCGTTGAGAGCGAGGATCTCCTTGCCACACCGCTCCAATTCCTGAAAGGCGTCGGTCCACGACGGGCCGCGGACTTGGCTCGAGCCGGTCTGGCCACCCTCGAGGACTTGCTTTACCGATTCCCTCTTCGATACGAGGATCGCAGACGGCTGCAACCAATCGCCGCGATTCAACCGGGCCGCCCCGCCCTGGTCGCCGGAAGGATTCTCGGCGCGCAACTGCGGACGACGCGCCGGCCTGGGTTCAAGGTGTTCGAGGTCGTGGTGGGGGACGACAGCGGGGCGATTCGCGCGAGCTGGCTCAATCAGTCGTTCCTTCGGGACGTGTTCGCCAAAGGCCAACACGTCATGCTCTACGGTCCGGCCGAGTTGCGCGGAACCGCCGGCATGCAGCTGACCAACCCGCAGTACGAGATCCTCGATGATGAGGAGGGCGAGACGATTCACACCGGCCGCATCGTGCCGGTGTACGAGAAGGCGGGCGGTGTAACGTCGAAGATGCAGCGGAAGATCGTCCACGACGCGCTCGAGCGGCTGCCGCACGATCTGGAGGATCCGCTTCCTTCACGACTGCTCGAGGCGCGGCGCTGGCCCACGCGGCGTGCCGCGTTACTGGCGGCGCACTTCCCGCCCTCCGACGCCGCGATCGACGAGCTCAATAGGTTCGCGACGGCCGCGCAGCAGCGGCTCATCTTCGAGGAGGCCTACGCATTTCAATCAGGCCTGCTGGCAAGGCGACGATTCGCCTCGCTCGACTGCAAGCCGGCCACTATCGTGGTGGACGATCGCATTCGCGCGTCCGCGCGGGCGGTGCTGCCGTTCAAGCTCACGCCCGGACAGCGGCAGGCACTCAAGGAGATCGTCGAGGACCTGCAGCGCCCCCAACCGATGAACCGGCTGCTGCAAGGAGACGTCGGTGCCGGGAAGACGATCGTCGCGCTCCTCTCGGCGCTGGTCGCGATGGAGAACGGCGTGCAAGTGGCGTTCATGGCGCCGACTGAGATCTTGAGCGAGCAGCACTATCTCAATCTCAGTCGGCTGCTGCAGGCGTCGAGATTCCGAGTGACGCTGCTCACTGGCACGGCGACCGAGTCCGCGCGCCGCGCGCAATTGGCGGAGATCGCGAGCGGGGCGGTGCATCTAGTGGTCGGGACGCATGCGCTCGTCCAGGGGGATGTGGTGTTCCATCGCCTGGGCCTGGTCATCATCGACGAGCAGCATCGGTTCGGCGTGATGCAGCGAGCCACGCTGCGCGCGAAAGGGCTCTGGCCCGACGTGCTCGTCATGACTGCGACACCCATTCCGCGCACGCTCGCGCTGACGCTGTACGGCGATCTGGACGTGTCCGTGATTCGCGATCTCCCCCCCGGTCGGTTGCCCGTGAAGACGATCGCCAAGCCGGAGTCGCGGCGCGATGAGATCTACGGCTTCGTGAAACAGCAGATCGAGGCCGGCCGCCAAGCGTACGTGGTCTTTCCGCTCGTGGAGGAGTCGGACAAGGTCGACTTGAAGGCCGCCACGGAGATGGCGGACCACTTCGCGCAGGACGTGTTTCCGTCGCTGCGGATCGGGCTGTTGCATGGCCGCCTGAAGAGCGAGGGCAAGGATCGGGTGATGCGGGACTTTGCCTCCGGTGAGCTCGACATCCTCGTGTCGACCACGGTGGTCGAAGTGGGCGTCGACGTCCCGAACGCCGGCGTCATCGTGGTCGAGCACGCTGAGCGCTTCGGACTGTTGCAGCTCCATCAGCTCCGCGGGCGCGTGGGACGCGGTGCGCACCAGTCGTACTGCTGCCTCGTCTATCAGGCGCCGATCTCCGATGACGCGCGAGGGCGCCTCAAGGCGATGACCGACACCACGGATGGATTCGAGATTGCCGAGCGTGACCTGCAGTTGCGAGGGCCGGGCGATTTCTTTGGCACTCGCCAGGCCGGCGTTCCGACGTTTCGGCTGATCGACCTGGTGCGCGATGGAGAGCTGCTAGCCGAGGCGCAGCGCGAGGCAGCCGCGAGCATCGCGCGCACGCCGCCATCGAGCACGGCCTTGGCGGGCCTGATGGCCCGCTGGGCTGCGCGGTTCCGCCTCATCGAGGTCGCGTAATGCGGATCGTGGCTGGGAGCTTGAAGGGGCGTCGCTTGGCGGCCCCAACCTGGCCGGACCTCCGTCCCACGTCCGACAAGCTGCGAGAGACCCTCTTCAACGTGCTGGCGCCTCGCCTCGAGGGCGCTCGCGTGCTGGAATTGTTCGCGGGCACTGGCGCGCTTGGTCTGGAAGCCGTCAGTCGCGGAGCGGCGTCCGTGCTCTTCGTGGAGAGCGACCGCCGGGCGCAGGCGTTGATTCTTGACAATATTCGCCGCTGTGGCGTGGCGGACCGGTGTGCTATCATCCGCGCCGAGGTGGCCCGCGCGCTGAAGCGCTTGCGCGGCCAGCCTGACTTCACGCCGTTCGATATCGTCCTGCTGGACCCTCCCTATGGCTACACGCCAGCTTTTGCGCTGGACGGTGTGGACGCGGTAGTGGCCGGACAGGGCGTGGTCGTGCTCGAGCGCGCGCGGCGAACGCCGGCGCCCGATCGAGTGGGCGGTCTGGAGAAGCAGCGAGATCTCGCCTCAGGCGACAGCGCGCTGAGTTGGTACGCCACGACAACGTGAAACCGCATGTCCACACTTGCTGTCTACCCTGGCTCCTTCGATCCGTTGACCAACGGTCACGTCGACATCATCACGCGGGGCGCTCGCCTGTTCGACCGGATCATCGTCGCGATTCTCGTGAACGCCGAGAAGGCCCCGTTCTTCTCGATGGAAGAGCGTGTCGCGATCGCGCGTGCGGTGTTCAAGGACCAACCCAACGTCGAGATCGATACCTTCGACGGCCTTCTCGTGGACTACCTCGAGCGCCGCAACGCCCAGGTCATCGTGCGGGGGCTTCGCGCGGTGTCGGACTTCGAGTTCGAATTCCAGATGGCGCTCATGAATCAACGGCTCAACGGACGTATCGACACGATCTTCATGATGCCAGCCGAGCAGTACACGTACATTAGCTCCCGCATGATCAAGGAAGTGTTCTCGCTGGGAGGTCGGGTTCATGGTCTCGTGCCGGACACGGTCGAGGATCGGCTCCGTGAGAAGTTTGCGAGCCGCCGATCTGTGGAAGGGACACAGAGCGGCGCCAGTGAAGGCGTCCGGTCATGAGCAGCCTGGCCGTGCGGACGTCGCGGATCGCCACGTCGCCGACGATGCAGGTGACGGCGACCGTTGAGCGACTGAAGCGTGAAGGGGTCGCGGTCCTCGACCTGGGGGCCGGCGAACCTGATTTCCCGACTCCGGCCTCGATTGCCGCGGCCGCGCACGACGCCATCGATCAACAGTTCACGAAGTACACCGCTGTCGGGGGCATCCACGAACTGAAGCAGGCGATCGTCGATCGGTACCGATCGGACTACGGCGTGGAATACCAGCCGTCACAGGTACTCGTAACGGCTGGCGGCAAGCAAGCGCTCTTCAACACAGCGCTGGCGCTCTTCGGTCCGGGCGATGAGGTGGTGCTTCATACGCCGGGCTGGCCGACGCTGGTGGAACAGGTCAAGCTGGCGGACGCGACACCCGTCTTCGTTCGCACCCGCGCTCAAGACGGGTTCGCTCTGACGGCGCAGTCCTTTCTGGATGTCCTCACACCCCGCACACGCGGTGTCGTCCTCAACACGCCGTGCAATCCGACCGGTGCGGTGATGACCGAGGACGAGCTCGCGGTCCTGGCCCGGGAGGCCGCTCGGCGTGGAATCTGGATTGTGTTGGACATCTGCTACGAGAAGTTGATCTTCGAGCCAGTCGCGCACAACCTTCCTCGGGTGCTCGACAAGTACAGCCCGGACCTGGGCGTGATCTGTGGCTCGGCATCCAAGGCGTACGCGATGACCGGGTGGCGGTGTGGCTGGACGATCGCCCCCTCGCCGGTGATCGCCGCTGAAGCAGCTTTGCAGAGCCACTCGACGTCGAACGTCTCATCGATTACACAACGAGCGGCGCTCGAGGCGCTTCGAGGGCCGCAGGAGTCGGTCGATGCCATGCGCCGAGAGTACCAGACGCGGCGGGACGCCGTGCACGCATGGCTTACCGACGAGGGGTGCTATCACGCGGACTTGCCATCCGCGACCTTCTACCTCCTCCTCGATGTCTCGCGCTTGCTGACGACCGGTGGGCTCCGGACATCGACCGACGTGGCGCGGGCACTACTCGACGAGTGCCGTGTGGCGGTGACGCCAGGAGAAGCCTTCGACGCGCCCGGGTTCGTGCGGGTATCGTTTGCGACCTCGTTGGACGTGCTGCGCGAGGCGAGCGAACGGATGGTTGCGTTCGCGAGGCGTCGGCAGGCCCAGCCGATCGGACGGTGATCGAGATGTCTGTCGAGACGTCCAAGACGGTCGCAGTGATTGGAGCGTCGAGGAATCGTGCCAAGTTCGGGAACCGCGCCGTCCGCGCCTATCGCGCGCAAGGATACCGCGTCGTCCCGATTCACCCGCGGGAGGCGGAGATTGAAGGCCTGCCGGCGTACAAGTCCGTACAGGACGTGCCGACTCCGATAGACGTTGCGTCTTTCTATGTTCCTCCAGAGATCGGCGAGCGCGTGATCGATGAGGTCGTCGCCAAGGGCGTTCGAGAAGTGTGGCTCAACCCCGGCGCTGACAGCGACGCGCTCATCGAGAAGACGCGCGCGCTCGGGATCCGCCCCGTCGTGGCGTGCAGCATCCTTGCGCTTGGACTCGACCCATACACGTTGTAGCCATGGCACAAAAGCGCTCCTCTCCTCAGGGCCGTGGATCCGGGGAGGCCCGCGAGGCTCCACCCGTCGAAACGGCGACATCGGCCGCCGCGGCGGAGCAGCCGCCAACCGGGGGGCGTCGAGCCGCCGGCTTGAACATCACGGATCTGAAGGACATGAGCATCCAGAAGCTCACTCAGATCGCGAAGGACATGGCCGTCGTCGGGGCAACCGGCATGCGCAAGCAGGAGCTGATCTTCCAGATCCTCAAGGCGCAGACCGAGCAGAGTGGATTCATCTTCTCCGAAGGCGTGCTGGAGGTGCTGCCCGACGGGTTCGGGTTCCTGCGCGCGCCCGACTACAACTACCTTCCCGGTCCCGACGACATCTACGTGTCGCCGTCGCAGATTCGCCGGTTCGATCTGCA
Source organism: Acidimicrobiia bacterium (assembly GCA_016871175.1). Taxonomy (GTDB): domain Bacteria; phylum Acidobacteriota; class Vicinamibacteria; order Vicinamibacterales; family CAVVIG01; genus VFZL01. The sequence goes on from VFZL01000031.1 coordinate 36,666, forward strand.
GACAGGCGATACGGTCTCGGGCCAGATCCGCGCGCCCAAGGAAGGGGAGCGTTACTTCGCGCTCATCAAGGTGGAGGCGGTCAACTTCGAGGCGCCTGACAAGGCGCGCGAGAAGCTCTCCTTCGAGAACCTGACGCCCCTCTACCCGCAGGAGCGTCTCGTGCTCGAGACGTCCATGGAGCGACTGGCAGGCCGTGTGATGGACCTGCTGACGCCGATCGGAAAAGGGCAGAGAGGCCTCATCGTCGCGCCTCCGCGCACGGGCAAGACGATGCTGTTGCAGAGCATCGCGCAGTCAGTCGCCGCCAACCATCCAGAGGTCTACCTCATCGTCTTGCTGATCGATGAGCGTCCGGAGGAAGTCACCGACATGCAGCGGTCGGTGGACGGGGAAGTCATTTCGTCCACGTTCGACGAGCCCGCACAACGCCACGTGCAGGTGGCCGAAATGGTCATCGAGAAGGCCAAGCGGCTCGTCGAGCACAAGAAAGACGTCTTGATCCTACTCGACTCGATCACCCGTCTCGCCCGCGCCTACAACACCGTGATTCCGCCGTCCGGCAAAGTGCTTTCGGGCGGCCTGGACTCGAACGCTCTCCAAAAGCCCAAGCGCTTCTTTGGCGCTGCACGCAACATCGAGGAGGGCGGATCACTGTCCATCATGGCAACCGCGCTCATCGACACCGGCTCGCGGATGGACGACGTGATCTTCGAGGAGTTCAAGGGCACAGGCAACATGGAAATCCATCTAGATCGCAAGCTGGTGGACAAGCGCGTGTTTCCGGCCATCGACATTCAGAAGAGCGGGACGCGCAAGGAGGAGCTCTTGCTGCCGCGCGACGACCTCAACCGGATTTGGGTGCTGCGGAAAGTGCTGAATCCGCTGTCGCCCGTCGAAGCAATGGAGCTCTTGCTCGACAAGATGGCGAAAACCAAGTCGAACGCGGATTTCCTGGCCGCGATGCAGAAAATGGCATGAAACTGGTGACGACGCGAGCTGCGGGTGCTGGGCCCCATGACGACCATCAAGCTTCGTGAGAATGGACCGTTGGTCATCGAAGGCGACGACGTCACGGTCGTGGACTGGCAGGGCCGGCCGTACGAGATTGCTCGCCGCCCGGTGGCGTTGTGCCGCTGCGGAGGTTCGTCACGAAAGCCCTTCTGTGACGGGACACATGCGCGCCTCGGCTTCAACGGCGGTGAGTCCGCAAAGGGAGAGCTGAAAGCGGAGCGCTGAATCGTGCCAGCCATTCTTGTCGCGGTCGCCGCCGTGATGCTCACCGTGGCGCTTGGCTCGTCACGGTATGCCGCCGGTCGTGTGCACGAGGCGGGCTTCTGGTTCGAGGACGTGCCGTTTGCGCTGAGTCCCGCCGCGACCGAAGAGATGGGAGGCGCCATCGCCGCGACAGAGATGGCCGATCTGCAGCGGCTCGCACGCGTCGAGCTGGAGTCCGCGTTTGCGGGGCTGCCGATCGCGATTACGGGGCGGCGCGATGCGTTCTGGCGTGTCTCGGTGACGTCACTCCTGCCCCAACGTCGTCGGACGCCGTTTCCCGCCGCGGGCGAAACGTGGGCGATGGGCCGGTTCGGCGGTGTCAGCCGCGTCAGCTTCCGAGTCCTGGCCCACGCGGCGTTGACCCACGCGCCTCAAGGGGCCACGCGCGGGCAGATCGTTCAGGGCATCGCGCGCGGCATCGGACGAACGGCCGTCCACGAGCTGGCACATGCCATCCTTGGCCCGTCGCCCGTGATGGATACGCGCGACGAGAGCAGCTACGAGTTCCACTCCTTCGCGCGGGCGGGCCAGTACTACGGCGAGCTCCGCTGGACCGAGGCCAGAGCGAAGCTCGCCGACAGGCTACGCGCCAGTCACTGAGCGGGGAGCCTCTAGCGAGCGACTTTGTTTCCCGCGATGTAGACCGAGTCGATCTGGCGGACGTTGGAGATGTTGGTCAGCGGATCCCCGTTCAGTACGACGAAATCGGCCCACTTCTTCGACTCGAGCGTGCCGATGTCCTGAAGGTTGTGACAAGCGGCAGCGTTTCGCGTTGCAGCGGTTATCGACTGCTTCGGCGTCAGCCCGGCCTTCACCATCATCTCGAGCTCCATCAGCTCGAAGTAGCCCTGGAAGCGGCCCGCCGGTCCGGTATCGGTGCCCATCGCAATGCGCACGCCGCCGTCGGACAGCTTCTTCAGGTTGCGGTTCGCCACCTCGAGTGCCGCCTTGTACCGCTGCGCGCTCTGACTCGCCTTGACCTTCGCTTGCGCGGCTGGTTCCTTGATGTCGGCGACCCACTTGGGGTCGGCATGCTTGAGGAAGAGCGGGTCCGAGAAGAAGTTGGGCACCTGGTCGTACGCGAACGTCGACACCTCACGCATGAGCGTGGGCACGACGCAGATGTTGCGTGCCTTCAGTTGGGCGATCACGCCGGCGTCAACCTCGGTATCCCGGACGCTGTGCGCGATGAGGTCCGCGCCTGCCTCGAGAACGCTCTTCGCGTCGTCGAGGTAGAAAAGGTGTACCGCCGTCCGGAGCTTCCGCTTGTGGGATTCGTCGATGACGGCGCGATAAACGGCCGGTTCCATCTTGGGCGTGGTGCCCAAGTTGTCATCCACGCGGATCTTGATGATGTCCACCTTCATGTCCGCGTTCTTCGCGACGAGCTGGCGAGCTTCGTCCGGCGTCTTTGGATTCAAGACTGGACCCGCGACGAACACACGCGCACGGTCGAGCGTCGGCGTGTTCTGGCCATCTCGCGCCGTAAAGGTCTCCGGTTTCTCGTCGCCAAGGCTATAGACGGTGGTTACGCCGTATGCGGCGTACGTGGCCAGATCACGTGCCGTGTTGTTCACGTGCCCATGTGCGTTGATGAGACCGGGCATCACGGTCTTCCCGGTCAAGGCGATCCGCTCGGCGCCAGCCGGCACGGTGACTGCTGACGCGGGGCCCACGCTGACGATAATGCCGTCTCGGACGACGATCGTGGCGTTGTCGATAGGCGGTCGATCCGTTCCGTCGATCACGCGCGCGCCTGTGAATGCGCGGGCGCCAGCGCCGGTTTGAGCGAAGAGTTCCAAGGAAATCACCGCCGGGCCCGTGACGAGCACTGCCGCCAGCATGCCCAACGCAGTCGACGAGGAGATCTGGAGTTTCATACGCCACAATATAGCCGAATGACGCCTCCGCCCGTGTGGCCTGTGGTGTTGGCTGGATTTACTGCCTTCATCAATCTCTACGCACCTCAACCGCTGCTCCCGTCCCTGACCCGGGTGTTCCACACGACGCCCTTCGGCGTGAGCCTGACGATCACCTTGAGCACCATCGCGGTGGCGGTGGCCGCGCCGCTGGTTGGCCAACTGGCGGATCGCATTGGCCGGCGGCGGGTCATCATCGGATCCTCGATGCTGCTGGCGGTTGCCACTGCGCTCGCCGCCACCTCGAGCACCCTCCCGCAGCTCTTGGCCTGGCGTACTCTTCAGGGTCTGCTGACGCCCGGCGTCTTCGCGGTCACGATTGCCTACATTCATGACCGCTGGCCTGTGTCCCACACGGGCCGCGCGACTGGCGCGTACGTCAGCGGTACGGTGACGGGCGGCTTCAGTGGCCGCGCGGTCGCCGGCGTCGTGGCGTCTCAGGTCGGATGGCAAGCTGCGTTCCTGACGCTCGCGGGTATGATTGCTGCCGCGGCGGCGGCCTTGTGGGTGTGGCTGCCGCCGGAGCCCGGCCGAACGAGGCGGGCCGCGGCATCGGGAACCGTGCGGCGGTTGCTGGCGCACAAGTCGTTGATGGCCACCAATGCTGTGGGATTCTGCGTGCTGTTCACGCAGGTTGCGTCCTTTACCTACGTCACGTTCCACTTGGCGGAGCCTCCTTTCAGCCTCTCGACAATCGCGTTGGGATGGCTCTTTGTTGTGTATCTGTTCGGTGCCGCGGTGACGCCCATCGCCGGACGCTGGAGTGACCGCTTCGGCCATCGGGCCGCCTTGGGCGGCGGGGTCGCGGTGGGCGTAGTCGGCGCTCTCGCGACTCTCGCGCCATGGTTACCGGCGGTGGTGCTTGGCCTCGCCTTTGTCGCGACTGGCGTGTTCATCGCGCAGGCCACCGCGAGCAGTTACATCGGTGCGGTGACCGCAGAAGACCGCGGCCTGGCCGTCGGCCTGTACTCCACCTTCTACTATCTCGGTGGCAGTGCCGGCGGTGCGGTGCCCGCAGCCTTCTGGCAGGTTGGCGGCTGGCCCGCCACGGTGCTGCTGGTGCTCGCCGTCCAGGCCAGTACGTTCGGAATCGCGTGGCGCTTCTGGCGACCGGCGCCAGCGCCCACGACGTCGGCTGCCGCTACGTCAGCAGTGCCGCCTCGATGCTGAGCCCCGGCCCGAAGGTCAGGGCCACGCACGGTTTCGGCGCCCTCCGCTCCTCGAGCCGCTTCAACACGAAGAGAATGGTCGGCGACGACATGTTCCCGTACTCGGCCAAGACCTCGCGCGCGACAGCGCCTGCGTCACTGGTAAGTCCCAGCGCCTTCTCAGCTGCGGACACGATCCGCGTGCCCCCTGGATGGATCGCCCAGGATCCGATCTCGCCGATGCTGAGCCCGTGACGCGCCAGCCACGCAGACATCCATGGTCCGAGGTGTGTCTCGATCAAGCCAGGCACACGCGCGGAAAGCGTCATCGCAAAGCCGTGGTTGCCGATGGACCATGTCATGGTGTCGAGCGAATCAGGCACGAGGCCCGCGCCGTGAGCACGAAGGCGCCACTTGTGGTCGCCGTCCTCGTCGACCGGGCCGATGACGCAGGCTGCCGCGCCGTCGGCGAACAGGCTGTTTGCGACGATGGTATCCGGCTCGTTCGAGTACTGGAGATGGAGCCCGCAGAGCTCGACCGCGCATAGAAGCACGTGGCTCGCGTCCGATGAGGCGACGAGCGACCGAGCGACCCGCAGGCCATTGAGCGCGCCCTGGCAGCCCATGAACCCGACGTGCACGCGCTCGACACTCGGGCACAGACCGAGCCGAGTGATGAGAGCGACATCGACGCCGGGGGCGACGAAGCCCGTACACGATACCGTGACGAGGTGCGTGATTGCCGTCGTGGGGACCTTGGCGCTGATGAGCGCCGTTGCGGCAGCCTGCGCAGCCAGCGGCGAGGCGCGGTCGGCGTAATAGGCCATCCGCTCCGCGGTTGTTGGCCCCTGCCGTGTCTTCTCGTCGCCAGGCGACACGGCGTCGAACAGTGACTGCAGCTCGCGCGGCTGCGCCCCGACCCTTGGCGGCGCATCAAGAACGGCCAGATGACGTTCGCGCACGCCGGACCGCCGATAGAGCACCGACACCAATCGCGCGTGCTCGTCGTCGTAGGCCGAGAGCATCGTCGCGAAGTGGGCGGCCTCCGTCTGGCCGATCCGATGGAGTGGAACCGCCGTGCCGACACCCAGGAGACCAACCGGGATCACAGGGAACCTCCTTCTCTCGATCTGTTCACGTACGCGACGGCGTGAGCGGCGAGTCCCGGATAGCGGGCGAGGAGAGCCGTCGTCGTTGTGGCCAGCACCGGTTGACGCACGAGGTACGCCGCCACCGTCGCTGCGCGCCAGCCTCGTTGAACGCTGCGCGTGATCGTGTCGGTCCAGGCGTCGATCAGAGCGTCTGACCAGTGCGCGACCCCCTGAATCGCGAGTTCCGCCACCACCCTGCCTGCGTCGAGCGCGCACGCGATGCCCTCACCGGTGAACGGCTCGACGTATCCCGCGGCGTCACCGACGGCGAACAGCCGTCTGGCTGCCACGCGCCGCGGATGTCGCCACAGGGCCGGCGTGCCGCGCCAGGCAGCGGACTCGAGGCCGGAGGGAGCCGACCACCCAGCACTCTGGAGCACCTGTCGCACGAGCCCAGACACGCGTCCGGCCCTGCGCAGGTGATGCGCCTCGAGGGCGGCTGCCACGCGCCAGCGACCGTCCTCCAGGCGGGCGGCCCCGACATAGCCTTCACGAGCCACCGCCATGTTGATCGCGCCGTCGGTCCATGGCACAGGATCGGTGGCACCAAGGACGCAGCTCACACCGATCCGCGCCGCCCTGTGGACCACCGCGCCGTCGAGCTCACGGAGGGCCACTCGATTCCCGATGCCGGCCGCGAGCACGACCATTCGCGCCTGAATGCAGAACGGCGTGCCGCCGCCACGCGGCACCAGACGCAGCGTACGGCCGACGTCGAGCGGCGATTGGAGCGGCTCGAGCTCGGCACGCGTCTCGTCGAGTACCGTGGCTCCGCCGGCGGCTGCTTCGTCGACGAGCATACCGTCGAGACGCGTTCGGTTCAGGGTGACTCCGGGCGGAAGGGGAATGAGGGCCTCGGCCCCGCCGGAAGCGAGCCGCAGCGCGTCGTAACGCCGAGGCACCAGCTTCCCGAGGTGTCGCGACAGCCGGCAAGCGGCGAGCGTTTCAATGCCACGCGCGCTCAGGCAGCAGCCGCAAGCCTTGTCCCGTGGGAGACGGTCTTGCTCGACCAGCAGTACCCGGAGGCCGTCCCTCGCGATCTGTCGTGCGGCGAGCGCACCCGCCGGACCAGCGCCGACGACGGCGACGTCCCAGACCGTGTTCGCGCGTCTCACGAGGCACGCTCTGCGACGAGCCGCCAGCGACAGGGCCAGATCGGCTCGACCGTCGCCGCTGGGATTCGAGCTCGTACCGCCAGTCGCGCGGCCTCGGTCCGTGTGAAGGCCGCCCGTACCGAACGCGGCCCATCGACATGGACGATCGCCGAGCGCGAGAGGAGCCGTGTTCCAAGCCAGGCCAGGGTCAGCCCTCGGCGGCAGCGGTGGAGGTCGCACACGATCAGGAGCCATCGTGTCGCGGCGTAGAGCCGCGTCAGCACCGTGACAGCCGCGTCATCGTCGAGATGGTGCAGGAAGAGCGAGCAAGTGAGGACATCGTATCGTTGCGGCAGGTCTCGCGCCAGCACATCATGTTGAAAGAAGTGACCGTGGACTTGCCGCTCCGCTGACCGCTGGCCAGCGTACGCGACGGCAGTGGCACTGACATCGCAGCCGTGCACCCCGACGTCGAGCCCGCACGCCTGGGCTCGGCGGGCCACGCCGGTGATCGTGTCGCCCGCGCCGCAGGCGACGTCGAGAACTGACAAACTCGCCGGTGCCGCTCGGCGCAGAAGACGGCCGTAGATCGGCTGCCACACGGCAGCGACCGCTGTCGACGCGGCGTTGATCCGCTCGAGACCGCGTAACGCGTCTGTGTGCAGGTGGGGCGCCAGGTCTGGCTGATCCATCAGCTCCGGTTCCCGGTGGCGAGTGGTGAGGGGAGGTGTCATCGGCCTACCACGCCTTCAGTCCAGCCCCTCAGCTGGTCAACCCGGAGCGACTTCAGCGGTGAGCCCAGGAGGCGGGTTCGCGGGATCACCCGGCCGTACGCCGAGAATCTGTCGCAACTCCTCGCCGTCCATGACCTCGACGGCCAACAGACGCTGCGCGATGGTGTCGAGCTGCGTACGATGGTCCACAAGAAGCTGACGCGCCTTGGCATGCGCCTCCGCAATGAAACGGCGGATCTCGGAGTCGATCGTCTGTGCTGTCTCCTCGGCGTACAGCCCGCGCTCTTGGGGAATGGGCACGTCGAGGAAGCGCGCCCGCTTGTTGCCGTCGTAGTTGATAGCGCCGAGCGCATCGCTCATGCCGTACTCCGTCACCATGGCCCGCGCGATATCGGTGGCGCGGAGCAGATCGTTCTGCGCGCCGGTCGTCACCTCGCCGAACACGATTTCCTCGGAAGTGCGTCCCCCGAGGAGGACCGCCAGTTCGCCCATCAGCTGTTTGCGCGTGGAGAGATACCGCTCCTCGGTCGGGAGGTGCAGCGTGTAGCCGAGAACGCCAAACCCCCGGCCGACGAGCGAGATCTTGTGGACGGGATACTGCCCCTCGACGAGCGAGGCCACCATCGCGTGCCCCGTTTCATGGTACGCGATGGTCTCGCGTTCCTTCGGGCTCATGACACGTTTCTTCTCGAGCCCGGCAACCAGGCGTTCGATGGCCGCCTCGAAGTCCTCCGGGCCGACGTCGGTCTTGTCATTGCGCGCCGCCAACAGGGCCGCCTCGTTGACGAGGTTGGCGAGGTCGGCGCCCGCAAAGCCGGCGGTTCGGGCGGCGATGAGCTTCAGGTCGACGGCCGCTGAGACTTTGACGCCCTTGATGTGAATATTCAGGATGTCCTCGCGTCCCTTCACGTCCGGCTTGTCGACCAGCACTTGCCGATCGAATCGACCGGGCCGCAGCAACGCCGGATCCAGGACCTCAGGACGGTTCGTGGCGCCCATGATGATGACGCCTTTGCGCGAGTCGAAGCCGTCCATTTCGGCGAGCAGCTGATTGAGCGTCTGTTCGCGCTCCTCATGGCTCCCGACCGGACTCTGCACGCGCGCTTTGCCCAACGCATCTAGCTCGTCGATGAAGACGATGCACGGGGCTTTGGCTTCGGCTTGCTGGAAGAGGTCACGGATGCGTGCGGCGCCCACGCCGACGAACATCTCCACGAACTCGGAGCCGCTCAAGCTGAAGAAGGGCACGTGGGCTTCGCCGGCCACTGCTCGCGCGAGCAGCGTCTTGCCCGTACCTGGAGGTCCGACGAGAAGGACCCCCTTCGGAATCTTGCCACCGAGGTTCGTGTACTTCTTCGGATGCTTGAGGAACTCGACAATCTCCTTCAGCTCCTCGCGCGCCTCATCGACGCCAGCCACGTCGGCAAAACGCACCTTGACTTCATCGTCGGCGAACACTTTGGCGCGGCTGCGGGCGAACGACATCACGCCACCCTCTGCGCCACCCATGCGGCGGAAGAAGAAGCCCCAGATGGCGACGAAGAACGCGAGAGGCAGCAGCCATCCGAGCAGCTCCGGGAGCCATCGATTGACCATCTCGCCGCTGTACTTCACCTGTCGGGATTCCAGCTCTTCGACGAGCTTGGGGTCCTCGATCCGATGCGTCGTGAACTGCTTCGACTGACCCTGCGACCCGGTGGCGGCGTCCTTCAACGTCCCCCGGATGGTCTGTTCCCCAACGACCACCTCGGCCACGCGGCCGTCACGCAACAGCGTCTTGAACTCGCTGTAGGGCAGCGGCCGCCCCACGGGGCCGAGGTAATACATCTGGACCAGGCCCAGCAGCAGGAGAAAACCCAGCGCGTACCACAGCGACATGCCTGGCCGTGGCGTAGCCGGGCCTCGTCTGTCTCCGCCCCGCAGGTTGAACCGAGATGAGGGGTCAAGAGACATGGATACCCATCAGATCCATTATGCGCTGACCGACTCGCGCTTTTCGAACGCGAGCCCGTCCCGACCTGCTTTGACGACGACGGTGTCGCCCTCGCCGAAATCCTCCTCCAGCACTCGAAGCGCCAGCGGATCGAGCACCCGCCGCTGAATCGTGCGCTTGAGTGGGCGCGCTCCATAAGCGGGGTCGTAGCCCTCTTCAACCAGGCGGGCCTTCGCCTCATCGCTGAGTTGCACGCGGATCTTCCGCTCCTCCAGGCGCTTCAACAGCCCACGGACTTGGATGTCGATGATCTGTCTCATGTGATCGCGCGTCAGCGCATGGAAGAAGATGATCTCGTCGATGCGGTTCAGAAACTCCGGCCGGAAGGCGGAGCGGAGCACATCCATCACCTGACGACGGGTGCCTTCGTCGAGTGTTCCGGTACCCTGTGCCTGCGCCGCCTTCTCCGCGATGAACTGACTGCCCATGTTTGACGTCATGATGACGACCGCGTTCTTGAAGTCCACGGTGCGCCCCTTGCCGTCTGTGAGCCGTCCGTCGTCGAGCAGCTGCAACAGGACGTTCAGGACATCCGCATGCGCTTTCTCGATCTCGTCGAGTAGTACCACCGCGTAGGGCCGGCGTCGGACCGCCTCGGTGAGCTGGCCCGCCTCCTCGTGTGCGACGTACCCCGGAGGGGCGCCGATCATCCGGGAGACGGTGTGCTTCTCCTGGTACTCCGACATGTCGATCCGCACCATCGCCTGCTCGTCGTCGAAGAGGAACTCAGCGAGCGCGCGGGCAAGCTCGGTCTTCCCGACGCCGGTCGGCCCCAAGAACAGAAAGCTGCCAAGCGGCCGGTTCGGATCCTGTAGTCCTGCCCGGGCGCGACGGATCGCGTTCGCCACGGCGTTGATCGCCTCGTCTTGCCCGACCACACGCAGGTGGAGCCGAGATTCCATCTGCAGGAGTTTCTGGACTTCGCCTTCCATCAACCGACTGACCGGAATGTGCGTCCACTTGCTCACGACTTCGGCAATGTCCTCTTCATCGACCTCCTGCTTGAGCATCCGGCCGCCCTTCTGGGTTTCGGCGAGGCGAGCCTCCGCCTCTCGGATCTCTCGCTCGATCTGTGGCACCCGACCGTACTGCAATTCGGACGCCTTCTGATAGTCGCCGGCGCGCTGGGCGCGCTCGACGTCCCCCTTTACGGCCTCGAGCTGCTCGTGCGACTTGGCCACCTGCTGAATCGTTTCCTTCTCGAGTTGCCAGTGCGCGTCCAGGCGCCCTTGCTCTTCCTTGAGATCGGCGAGCTCCTTCTCGAGTTTCGCCAGCCGCTCTTGCGAGGCCTTGTCCTTCTCCTTGCGGAGCGCCTCGCGTTCGATCTCGAGCTGCATGATGCGCCGGCGGATCTCGTCGATCTCGGCCGGCATCGAGTCGATCTCCATGCGAAGCTTGGACGCCGCTTCGTCCACTAGGTCGATCGCCTTGTCCGGCAGGAACCGGTCGGCGATGTATCGATTCGACAGCACGGCGGCCGCCACGAGCGACGAGTCCTTCAGGTTCACCTTGTGGTGAATCTGATAGCGCTCGCGCAGTCCGCGAAGAATGCTGATTGTGTCTTCGACTGTCGGCTCTCTGATGAGGACCGTCTGGAACCGGCGCTCGAGGGCCGCGTCCTTTTCGATGTGCTTGCGGTACTCGTCGAGCGTCGTCGCGCCCACCGTGTGCAACTCCCCCCGCGCGAGCATGGGCTTGAGCATGTTGGAGGCATCCATCGACCCCTCCGCCGCGCCTGCGCCGACCACCGTGTGGAGTTCGTCGATGAACAGGATGATCGCTCCCTCTGAGTCGGCGATCTCCTTGAGGACGGCTTTGAGCCGCTCTTCGAATTCGCCGCGATACTTGGCGCCAGCCACGAGGGCGCCCATGTCCAAGGCGATGATTCGCTTGTCCTTCAACCCTTCTGGCACATCACCGCGGACGATGCGGCTCGCGAGGCCTTCCACGATCGCGGTCTTGCCCACGCCAGGTTCGCCGATGAGGACCGGATTGTTCTTCGTTCGGCGTGAGAGGACCTGAATGACCCGGCGAATCTCTTCGTCGCGCCCGATCACGGGATCGAGTTTGCCCCTGCGCGCCAAGTCGGTCAGGTCGCGTCCATAGCGTTCGAGCGCCTGGAACGTGGCCTCCGGGTTCTGGCTGGTGACGCGCTGTGAGCCGCGGATGCTCGTCAGCGCCGCAAAGATCTTGTCCCGTGTGAGGCCACGATCCGCCAGGAACTTCGCCGAGGGCGACCGGCCCGTTTCCGACGCCAGCGCCACGAGCAGGAGTTCGCCGCTGACGAAATCGTCCTTGAGGCGCGCCGCTTCCGCTTCAGCGAGATCGCCGATGAGCTTCAGGCGTGGAGACACTCCGGGTTGGGCCCCGCCGTACGCAGACGGGATCTTGGTCAGCAGCTCACGAGCCGCACGTCCCAGCTGCACGGGATCCACGGACATCTTGCGCACCACCTCCGGAACGATGCCGTCGGACTGCTCGACGAGCGCGACCAACAAGTGTTCCGGCTCAATTTGTGCGTGGCTCATCTGCTCGGCGAGCCGCTGGGCGGCGAGCACAGCTTCCTGCGCCTTCTCGGTGTACTTTTTGAGATCCATAAGGCCTACCTTCTCGGTTTCTCTCACGTCAGGGGCCTCTACCCCCTGATCTCATTCCCGCAAGACGGCGGCTTACGACGCCCGGCTCGCGTGTCCGTCGAATTCGAGCTGTCGAAGCGCCTCGAAGTGTGCGCGAGCATCAGGGCTCAGGTGCTTCGGGAGCTGTACGTCCACCGTCGCGTACAAGTCTCCCACTTGATCGGGCTTGCCGACCGTCGGCATCCCCTGCCCCGTCAGCCGAAAGACCTGGCCGTTCTGCGTGGTCGGCGGTACTTTGAGCCGAAGCAACTTGCCCGACAGAGTCGGCACGTTGGTCTCCCCGCCGAGTACGGCCGTGGTCAACGAGATAGGGACGCGCGCGTAGAGATCGTGCCCTCGACGCTCGAAGACCGGGTGCGCGATCAGGCGAATGCGCAAGTACAGATCGCCAGATGGTGCGCCGCTCGCGCCAGGCTCGCCCTCTCCGCCAACTCGCAGTCGCGAACCATCGGTGACACCGGCCGGGATCCTCACGTCCACGGTCCGCGCATGTCCGCCATGAGTGATGGCCAGCGACCGCTGAACACCGCGGAACGCGTCCTCCAACGTCAGCGGCATCTCATGCTCGACGTCGCGACCCTGCCGCGCCGTGCGTCCACGACCAGGACGACTGCGGCGGCCGCTCTCGTCGGCCGCAGGGCGCCCAGCCCCTCCGCCGCCGAAGAACGTGTGGAAGAAATCCGAGAACGGGTCGGCGTCGCCGAACATCTCCCGCATCTCGTCTTCGGTCATCGTTCGGAAGCCGCCACCCGGTCCGCCGCCGAAGTGGACGTTCCATCCGCCCGTGGGGCCGGCGCCCGGCGCCGCGCCCGCCTGTTCGTACATCCGCCAATTAGCGCCGAGCTCGTCGTGCTTCTTCCGTTTCTGCGGATCGCCAAGGACTTCGTAGGCTTCGTTGATCTCTTTGAAGCGCGCTTCGGCCGTCTTGTCGCCCGGGTTCACATCCGGGTGATGTTTTCGAGCGAGCTTGCGGAACGCCTGCTTGATGTCCTTCTCACTCACCGTCTTCGAGACGCCAAGCGTGGTGTAGTAGTCCTTGAAGTCCATGGCCTAGTCCAGACCGAGGATACGCATGAGCTCGGCAAACTGCTGCGATAACCGTCTTGCGTCACGCGCCGATAGGTGCTCGTCGGCCACGAGTGGACGCATGCGTTGCACAACCTCAGCTATTGACAGCAGTCGTTGCACTCCTGCCAAGTTGACGCCCCCATCGTCGACGAGGCGCTTGATGACCCGCAGCCGCTCGAGCTCGTCCCGGGTGTAGAGCCGCATGCTGCCGACGGTACGGGTAGGCTGCACCAAGCCAAGCCGCTCGTACTTCCGCAGGGTCTGCGGATGCATGCCCAGCAGCCGCGCCGCCATACTAATGAAGTAAATGTCGTCCTGGAGGCTCATGGAACCTTTCGTCGAGTTAAGTATGGGCTTTGATACGTTCCGTATCAAGTAAGCTCTGGGGGGAGACCCTGGCCGCCCAACGACAAGGGAGGTTGGTCATTCGTCCAGAGGCCGCTATGATGCGGCTGCTGCAGAGCTGGTGCGCCAGTTGGTGCAGAGCGCCGGTGCCTGGCCCAACGCCATCGTCGACAAGACGCCATCCTATGCGGCGGCGCTCGACGCCTTCTCCCAACAGCAGTACGATCTGGCGTTCTTTGACTACTGGCTTGGGGCCGAGGATGGCCTCCGGCTCCTTGCCGAGGTCCGCAGACGCGGCATCGATCTCCCCGTAATCGTCCTCACGGGCGACGGCGCCGAAGATGTCTCGGTCGATGCGATGAAGGCGGGCGCCGCCGATTACCTGAGCAAGTCGAGCTTGACAGTCGAGAGCATCGGCCGAGCCATGCGTCATGCGCTGGCGCTTGGGGCCCGGGAGCGTCAGCAGCGAGCCGCGGAGCAGGCGCTCCGTACAAGCGAAGGGCGATTCCGCGCATTGGTCGAGACCAGTTGGGAGGTGCTGCTGTTGCTCGACGTTGACCAGCGGATCACCTACACCACGCCGTCGGTCACCCGTCTGTTCGGCTGGATACCAGATCAGTTGAAGGGGATGTGCCTGGTCGACCTGCTGCACAGTGAGGACCAGCGACCGGTCGCGCAGAAGCTGGCGGCGGCGCTCGGCCGACCCGGCGATCGCCTGATGACGGAAGCGCGTATTCGGCGTGCAGACGGCACTTACCGCGGCATCGACGCGATCGTCGTAAACCGCCTGGAGGAGTCAGCGGTGCACGCCGTGGTCTTCAACGCGCGGGACATCACCGAAGGACGTCGTCTTGAAGAGCAACTGCGCCAATCGCAGAAGATGGAGGCCGTTGGTCGATTGGCCGGTGGCGTGGCGCACGACTTCAACAATCTGCTGACGGCGATCTTGGGTTACTGCAACCTTGCGCTGGAGGATCTCAGCCCAAGCGATCCGTCGCACCAGGATCTCGTCGAGATTCGCGACGCGGGCGAACGCGCGGCCACGCTCACGCGTCAGTTGCTGGCGTTCAGCCGTCGGCAGATGCTGCAGCCGGAGCCCACCGATCTGAACGGTCTCGTCCAGCA
>VFZL01000032.1 GCA_016871175.1 Acidimicrobiia bacterium
CGTGACGTCGGGCTCACCGTCGACCCGACGGAGCGTCCTAACGCCGACCCCCACGAGTGTTGCCACGTCCCGTTGGTCGTGCCCTGCCTGCCGCAGGACCTGTATCGCGTGCCGCGTGAGCATGGCGATCAGCCCTTCCCTCGCTGCTTGGTGCAGCGAGTGTCTGCGCCGAAGGGGTCAGCTCAGAGCGGCCAGCATTTCCGGAAAAGGAACGGTCAGAATTTACGGAACCCGCAGGGGTGAGCTTCAGCAGCAGAGCCCTGAGGAGCCACCATCCGAGCAGAAACCACGTCCAGGGTCGGTTGGTCTCAGTCAGCCGCTGGCGATCGGCCGCTGTCAGGTAGAACTCCCGGAGCTCGGCGATCGTTTGCTCGAGCTGGCGGCGCCAGCCAGTCCGCGACCCCTCAAGAACGTACCGCCAGTCCTCCTTGAGCGTCGACCACAGACCGTTTTGCACTCTCTCTGAGACGAGGGCGGAGGATCGGGAGTTCGCGGGGCGACGCGCGCCAGGCCCTCCCCATCAGGTCAGGTCGAGTTGGTTCGCCCCATAGGCGGTCTTGTGGTCCGGAGGACCGCCCCGCAGGAGCTGCGAGGTCGTCGCGGTGGCAGGCCGCCCGTCATGGCAATCGCTCGGCTCGTCGCAGTCGCGTGGGTTCGCGTCGACCACGACACGTCGATGTCCACGGCGTCCATGAGCCGACGCTGGGTGCTACTTCGCCAGCGCCGGCGTCACTCCAAGAATTGCCAGCTCGACGGCGTCCGCCATGGCTTTGTAGCCGGCGTCAGAGGGGTGCAGATGATCGCCTGAATCGTACTTCGCCAGCATGCGGCCCGGCTGTGCTGGATCCCGCATGACCGCATCGAAATCGACGATGCCATCGTACTCGCGGCTCGTGCGCAGCCACTGATTGAACTCCTGCCGAATCGCTTCTCCCTCTGTCGTGTAGTACCCGGGAATCGTCGTCGCCTCGTAGGGCAGAAGTGTCGACGCGAAGATCTTGAGTCCCTTGGAGCGCGCGCGCGCAATCAGTTGCCGATGGCCGGCGATGAGCTCGGCGGCGGTCGGTCGCGGACCATCCTTGAAGAGCCCCGGCAGCCCAAGATCGTTGATCCCTTCCAGGACGAACACATGCGTCACGCCAGGTGCGGCGATGACGTCGCGGTCGAATCGAGCCAGGGCGCTCACGCCGGCCCCGTCGGCCAGCACGCGGTTGCCGTCGATCCCCAGATTGAGGATCCCCGTCGCGTGTCCGGCCGCCGCCAAGCGTCGTGCGAGATGATCCGGCCATCGGTTGTTCGTATCGGGTGTGGAGTTGTAGCCGTCGGTAATCGAGTCGCCGAGCGCGACGACCGCGTGGACCGACTCGGGTGCCGTGACGTCCACCCGACCCAGGAAGAGCCAGGCCGGTAGTGGTGTGGCTCCGGGCAGGTCCGCCGCGCCCGTGTAGTTCCCCGTGGCGGACGCGTAGTTCACCTGCCGTGATCCGCTGTGAACGGTAAGTGGCGACGGGCCCGCCGAGGTGTCACCGGGGAGAAAGAGATCGATCGCCACGTCTGCGAAATCCGGCACTGTCAGGGACACCGGATCGCTGAGGAGCACCGCGCCGGGGGGAATGGTCGCCGCGACCGATCCACTGAACGTCAATGGCCGGCCGGAGCCAGTCGCAATCGCCGATCCCTTGTCGCGCAGCGCGACGTGCGCACCACCGATGGCCAGGGGACGCGTGCCGAAGGCGTTCGAGAACACGACGCGAACGCGCGGTCCGCCAATACTGACGTGCACGAACTGACGGAGCGTCTGGTTCTTGACGATGGGAGGCGCCGGCATCCCCGGCGGGGATTGCGCTGGTGGCTGCGAAGGGCTCGACACAGCCGCTGTGGCCCAGGTGCCGACCCATCGTTCTGGCGCGGCCGCCTGCCCAAACACGGGACGGCTGACGATGAGGTTGAGAGCCAGCCACAGGCCGGCGAGCGCACGCGGTGACATCACGCCTTGCTCCTTGAAGGACAGGCGAGTATACCGCTGGCAACCGATGCAGGCGAGCGCTGATGGCCGAGAGCTGAGTCCCTACCGCACGGGCTGAGCGTCGAGGATTGCGAGGGCGTCAGCGAGCTCTGCAATGACCTCCGGCTCGTTGTCCTGGAAGCGCACAGCGAAGCCTTGGACTTTGTCCACGTAGATCACTTCGGCGCGGAGTCGAAGCGTGAGCTGGGCGAGCTTCAGGAACACCTCTAGCTTCGAGCCCGCGACGTTGTTCGACAACGAGTCGACGAAGCAACCCCCAACGGTCAGGTCCACGATTCGGCATTCGCGCGTTCCCGATTCTCCATTCCACCCTCCATCGAAGGGGCCGTGGAAGCGCTTGGTGCTTCGTCGCTCGTTCGTCATGTCAGACACATCCTTGGGCAATCAACAAGCATCGCTTCCCTCGTATCGGCACGACGCCTGATTCGAAGCAGCACACGGATCGACGGACGACCGACCTGCACGCGATTGCGCGCGTCCGCCTACCTGGCGAAACAGTAGAAGCGACCGGGCGCCCCCGCACGGCGCCGCGTTCTCACAGTTCTGATTGGCGTGCACGGAGTTCCACGACGAGAGCGGCGCGGCCGAGTTCTGATTCGGGCCCAGTCCGTCGGAATGGCCAACCTGCGCCGGGCAGCCGACGACGTCCAGTCATTGCAGGTCATCCCCTTCATCACGGTCCCATCCGGGTTCGAGCCGGTGAGGATGTCATTGCTCGTTGGATACCGTCGCCCGCTGTAGTCGAGCTCCGCCCGTGCCGACAACGCAGACGAGTAGCCCCGCGAGGAGAGGATCGAGCCGTGAATCAAGCGCAGGACCTGCCGACCCAATTGTCCACAGACAGCTCACATGAGACAGGCGCGCGCCCACGCCCGCGTCGACAGCTCGAATTCAAGATCCTGGCTGTCGGGAGCATCGTCGCCTTGTGCTGTGTCGCTTCCGGATTGTCCCTCCTGAGCGCGCAAGCCGAGTACGCCGGCCCGTGGGCGGAGCTGATTCCGGCCACTCCGATCGACCTGCCAGGAGAAACCGATTCGAACAGCCCGTCGGCGTGGAGCACCGACGAAGGCACGCCCATGTTGCACGTCTTCAACTCGTACTGGGCTGGCCCGAGCGTGGCCCGAGGGTTCACCCTCCAGACGCTCGGCGCCGCGGAGTTCGTCACCTTCGTGCCCCGCCCGAGATACAACTTCTGGATCGAGACGGTCATTCCGGAGGCGGATGGCACTTGGTACGGCTACTACCACTATGAGGTACCGGCCGAAGAGGCTTGCGGCGATCCACAGCGGATGCTGCCGCGGATCGGCGCCGCGCGCTCGACCGACCGGGGGGCCACCTGGGAGGACATGGGCGTGATCCTCGAGGCGCCGGCGAACTCCCACGATTGCGCCAGCCCGAACATGTACTTCGTTGGTGGCGGGGGAGACTTCAGCGCGGTCCTGAACAATAGCCGCACCATGCTCTACATCTACTTCTCGCAATATCCGCGCGATGTCACGCGACAGGGTGTCGCGGTGGCGCGGCTCGCGTGGGTGGATCGCGATGCCCCGGCGGGTCGCGTGGCCGTCTGAAACGCCGGCCGGTGGACTCGTCCGCGGCGAGTGGGCACTGATCAGGAAGGCCGCACGCTCTGGCGCTTCCCGTTCGAGACGGCGATCTTCCCTGCGGCCGACTCCTGGCACGATGAGGGTACCGTGGTCGACGCTTTCTGGGGGCCCTCGGTGCACTGGAACACGTACTTGCGGCGGTGGGTGATGCTCCTCAATCGCGCGTCGGATGTCGGCTGGCGACAGGAGGGGATCTACGTGTCGTTCTCACCTCGGCTGGACAGCCACCAGCAGTGGTCGCGTCCACAGCAGATCATGACCGGCGGCGGATGGTATCCACACGTGATGGGGCTGCAGGTCGGCTCAGGGACCGACCGCCTGGCAGGGCGCGCCGCGCGCTTCTTCACGGGCGGCCGATCCGAGTACCTGATCCGGTTCCACCGGTAACGCCGTCAGCTCAGAAGCTGCCGAGCGCCGCCGCTTCGGAGTCGTAGGAGTTGAACACGGTCACGAGCCGCGTGACCACCAGCAGATCGTTCAGCCGCGTGCTCAACCCGATCGGCTTCAGCGATCCGCCCGCGTTCGTCACGGTGACGTGCGACTGGACGAGACGACCGAGCCCCGCGCTGTCCATGCAGGGAACTCCGCCCAGGTCGAGCACGAGCTTCTTCCGACCCTGTTGGAGGAGGCTATGAATCTTGTCCTTCAGCAGTCCTTCGCCGCCCGCGCCGATTGTGATGTCACCCGTCACCATGACCACGGTGACGTCTCCAGAGTGTCGCTCGTCCAGTTTCATGCCGCCTTCACATACGATTTGTCGAGGCAATCCTATCGCATGTCGTCGCTGGTCGCTGGTCCCGGTCGTTCCGTTCAGAGTCGTTCGTTGTCAGCTGGCTGGTCGTTGAACGCACCGACCGGAGGGGAGCCCGACAGCTGAACCCGTGCGCCCTCGAATGCTTGTACTTTCGAGCCTTACGGTCGGGCCGCGGTCTTGCCGGCAGGCTTCCACTGCGTGAGAAGGGCGTCACGATTCAGCTGCGCACCGCCCAGATACACACGTGAGAGTGTGCGGGTGTTCTTGATGCTTTCGAGCGGATTGGCGTCGAGCACCAGGAAGTCAGCGCGCTTGCCGACGGCGAGGATGCCCACATCCGTCAATCCGATCGCCTCGGCCGGCCGTGACGTCGCGGCGATGATCGCCTGGGCGGGCGGCACGCCGAGCTCGACGTAGCGCTGGAGCTCGTGGTGATCGGCGGATCCGAACGAGTATCGTGGCCACACGCCCGCGTCGGTCCCCAGCACCAGCCGGGCGCCGGATGCGATCATCTTCGCGAAGTTCTGCCTGAGTTGCTCTTCGCGCTTCGCGGCGTTCGGAGACGGCTTGCAGTCGGTCGCCAGAATGTCCGCGATGATCGATGCGGAGAGCACCTGCATCGTGAACGGATTCTGGTCGCACACCTCGCTCCGATCACCCAGGCCAAAGACCGTCGTGTAGTACGGCCGCTTCTCCCTGATCAGATGGACGAGCTCGTCATCGAGCGGCGCGTTCTGCACGGTGTGGACGAGAAGATCGACCCTCGCCTTGAGCGCGTCCTTTTGATCGCGCACGTTCGTGGCGTGCGCATGGACCTTGATCCCGACCTTGTGCGCTTCGTCGATGACGGCGTCGTAGACCTCGTGCGGCATCGCGGGGTACGTGCCGCCGCGATCACCAAGCCAGATCTTGACGTGCTTGACGCCCTTCTTGTGCAGGTCCTGAATGGCGGCGCGGCCTTCACCGCTCAGCGTGACCTCGTAGTTCGCCTTCAGCGGCCGCGTGCCCTTGATGAGGATGTGATCAGGGCCGCCGTTCACCGGGACGACGCCGCCCATGAGGCTGAGGCGCGCGGTCGACGGGTACTCCCCAGCCGCCTGGTCGGCCTGGAACGGCTGGGTCACCTGCAACGCGCCGGAGCCCGCGTCGAGCACGGAGCCGACGCCGAAGAACGCCTGACGCTCGAGATGATCCCGCAGATTGCCGGCGGTGAAGTTCTCCGAGCGCGACTCGCCAGCCGCCGTCAGGTACTGTTCGTAGCCGAAGTGCGCGTGGATGTTGACCAGCGCCGGCATGACCGTCTTGCCGGTGAGGTCCACCCGGTTCGCGCCAGCCGGAGCCGCGACTTCGCCCCGGCGTCCGATCGCGGTGATCCGTCCGTCTGAGACAACGAATGCGCCGCTGTCGATTGCAGGGCGATCGTCACCGAGAATGAGGCGCGCGCCTTCGTAGAGCACCGGCGCGCCAGGCCCCCGTGCCCCCTGCTGCGAGGACCCAGGTGTGACGTCGACCGTCGCCAGCGCGATGACGGTCACCGCGATTCGCACCGTCCAGGCTGTCATGGCGTCCTCGTTCCAGGCCGGCTCACTGGGCCTAGAGTAGATGCTCGAGCCGACCCGTGCTGTCGCCGAGCGACTCGGTGCGCACACCAACCCTGTCGAGCATGCTGACCAGCAGGTTGGTCATCGGCGTGTTCTCCGGATAAGCGAGGTGCCGGCCGGTCTTGAACTGTCCACCCGCGCTGCCAGCCAGCAACACCGGCAGATTCGTGTGCTCGTGCAGGTTCGGGTTGCCGAGCCCGCCTCCGTAGAGGATCAGCGAGTGATCGAGAAGCGAGCCGTCGCCGTCGGACGTCGCCGCGAGCTTCTCCAGGAAGTACGAGTAGAGCTGCACGTGGTACGCGTCGATCTTGGCCTTCTTCGCGATGAACACCGGATCGTCACGGTGGTGTGACAGCGAGTGGTGCGGCTCGGCGATGCCGATCTCCGGGAAGCTGCGTCCGCTCTGCTCGCGACCGATCAAGAGCGATGCCACGCGAGTGATGTCCGCCTGAAACGCGAGCACCTGGAGGTCGAACATCAACCGCATGTGCTCCGCGAACTCCTCGGGAATGTCCGTCGGCCGGTCTGGTAACGTCAGCGAGAGCTCGCCGGTTTGCGCCTCGGCCCGCTGAATGCGCTGCTCGACTTCTCGGACCGACTCGAGGTATTCGCTGACCTTGGTCTTGTCTCCCGCGCCCAGTGACTTCTCGAGGCTGGCGACTTCCTGGCGTACCGAATCGAGCACGCTGCGGCTGCGGCGCGCTTGCGCGAGCCGCGCATCGGCGCTGCCACCATCGCCAAACAACCGATCGAACACCACCCGAGGATGGATCTCCATCGGCACGGGCGAGGTGGGCGATCGCCATGAGGTCGTGTTGATGTAGACGCAGGCGTAGCCATTGTCACAGCTGCCAAGGCCGCGTTCCTGGGACTCCAGCGCGAGCTCGAGCGACGGCAGCCGCGTGAACTGACCGAGCTCACGCGCCGCGATCTGATCGACGGTTGTGCCCGCCTGAACGCCGGCACCTTCGGTCCGCTTCGGGTGGACGCCGTTCAGCCACGACGCACAGCCGCGGGCGTGGTCGCCGTTGCCGTCGCCAAACGACTCCGCCTGCTTCTGCGCGAGACCGCTGACGACCAGCAGATGGTCCTTCACCTTCTCGAGTGGCTTGAGCGACGGCGACAGCTCGAATCCCGCACCGGTCGTCTTCGGCACCCATTGATCCTGGATGACGCCGTTCGGCACGTACACGAACCCCAGGCGCCGCGCCGCCGTGTTCGCCAGTGCCGAGAGCGCCGGCACCATGGCGTCGAGTAGCGGCAGCGCGATGGCGGTGCCGAGACCTCTCAGGAACGTCCGACGGGGAAGGGCGAGTTTGCTGATATACATAAGCGTGCTCACTTGGCCGCGACAGTCTTCGGGGCTCCGGTTGACGAGGGTGACGAAGACGCGGTGTCCCGACCGCGCATCTGAAACGGGACGCTCTTGACGATGCCGGTCACGATTGAGGTGAAGGTGTAGTCGCGTGGGCCAGCCTCGCGCACCACGGCGCGGACTGTTGGGGTGTCGTAGTACTCCAGGCCACGGCCGAGCGCGTAGGTCAGGAGCCGTTCCGTCAAGGTGCCAGCGAACTGCTCGGGCCGCTTCAGAATGACGTCGAGCAGCCCGCGTGCGCCGTCGAACTTCGTGCCGTCGGGGAGGACGCCTGACGCGTCGACCGGCGCGTCGGCGCTCACGGTCCGCCAGCGTCCCACCGCGTCGAAGTTCTCGAACGCGAACCCGAGGGGATCCATCCGACCGTGACAGCTGGCGCAGGTCGGATTCGCCCGATGCAGCGCCATCGCCTCTCGCATTGTCAGCGCCTTGCCCGTGGCCTTGTTGGTTTCGACTAGCGTGGGGACGTCGGGCGGCGGTGGCGGTGGCGGCGTCCCGAGCACGTTCTCCATCACCCACTTGCCGCGCAGCACGGGTGAGGTGCGATGCGCGTACGACGTCACCGTCAGGATGCTCGCGTGACCGAGGATGCCAGTGCGTTGCGCGTCCGATCGCGTGACGCGCTTGAACCCGTCGCCGTAGACGCCCGGTACCCCGTAGTGTCGAGCCAGCCGCTCGTTCACGAACGTATCGGTTGCCGTCAGCAGGTCGAGCGCGCTCCGGTTCTCGCGCACGACGCTGTTGAAGAAGAGCTCGGTCTCACGCCGCATGGCCTTGCGGAGCCCCTCGTCGAAGTCCGGGAAGAGACGGGGATCCGGTGTCGAGTCGTCGAGGCTGCGCAGGGACAACCACTGCGCGGCGAAGTTCTCGCCAAGCGCGTTCGCTCGCGGATCCGCCAGCATGCGCCGCACCTGGCCCTCGAGCGTCGCCGTCTCGCTCAACCGACCTCGACTCGCGAGATCCAGCAGCTCATCGTCGGGAATGCTGCTCCAGAGGAAGAAGGACAGACGCGAGGCGAGCTCGAGATCGCTGACCCGCCAGATGTCCGGATTCGTTGGGGTTCCGCGCGACGCTGCCCGTGCGGCAGCCGGCGTGTTGGGCGCGGAGGCGCGCTCGATCCGGAAGAGGAACGCAGGGCTCACGAGTAGCCGCTCCAATGCGCGCTGGATCCCGCGGTCGAAGGATCCTTCCGCACGACCATCCTTGTAGAACGGCATCAGCGTGCGAAGGTCGGCTGCGGTGGCTGGTCGGCGATACGCGCGTCTTGCGAGCGTCGTCAGGATCTGTTCCGCGCACGCCGCCTCGGAGATGCTGGCGCCCGGGCGGCACGCGAAGATACGCCGCCGGCTGGGTGTGTCGCCGGGCCCGGTCGCGTTGAGCGGACCGGTGATGGTGACGCTTTCGAGCGCCGGCTGTGTCGGCGAGGCGCCCTGTCCCGAACGCGTGAACGGCCGGAGCACCTCTTCACCAACCGCGCCGGTCTTCTTGAGGAATGTCACGGTCACGACGTGCGTGCCGGCCTTCACCATCACGCGCGCCTGCATCGGCGGCGGCGTAGCGTTCCGGCCCGCGCGACTGGTCTCGCTGATGGTGAACAGCTGCACGCGCTCGCCGTCGATCGAGAGCTCGAGCTGATGCGGCTCGGTGATGCGTCCGGCGGTCAGCGCGGCCTGGAACGTGTACTCGCCGTCGAGAGGGAAGAAACGCTCGACGCTGAAACCGCCGCGCGAGCCGAACGGCAGCTCCTCGAACCGGTCATCCTGCGGCATCGCCAGCGGCACGCGGTAGCGATCGACGATGACCGGGGCAGACATGTCGCCGACGGCCAAGGCGGCCATTTTCTGCGCGGCGAGGAGGTAGCGCTCGATCAGGGTCGGCGAGGTCCCGAGCGCGTCCGCCATGTTGTCGAACCCGTAGCTCACGTCGTCGACGGGGAGCAGCGCCTCGACATCGAGCTCCCTCGGGAGGTGATCGAGCGCAAGCAGGTCGCGGAGCGCGTTGCGATACTCGGCGCGATTGAGCCGGTGGACGAGCGGCAGCCGTCCCGGGTTCGGCGCGGCGGCAGCCGCGCGATCCAATTCCGACTCGAGCCACGATGCGGTGCTCACGTAGGTTGCCGGATCGGGACGCGGCGCGCCCGCCGGCGGCATCGAAGCCGAGCGCAGCCGGGTGAGCACCTTCTCCCACACGGCCGCGTGCGACGATACGCGCGCCGGATCAAGCGTCTCGAGGGAGAGGCCACCCGTGCGCAAGCGCTCGCTGTGGCAGGCGACGCAGTAGCGTTTGATGAGCGCTTGCGTTGCCGTCGTGCTCGGCGGGGCCGTCGCGACCGACGTCGCGGACGCTGACGACGCGGGAGAGCCACCCGACTGCGCAAACGCGGGATGGGGGCTTGCGGTGAGGCCAATGCCTACCGAGAGCGTGGCGACCCGCATCCAGCGCGCCGCCTGTACCACCAGCCGCGTCTGGGGACGATTCATCAGCGAGCTCCAGCGCTCTGCGCGGGTGCTCTCCCCTGCAGATCCTGCAGAAGTGCAATGGTCGATGGCCACGCCTTTTCGGTGTTCGCGACGAACACGCCCTGCGCGACCGTCAGGGGAGTCCATCCCAGCTTGTTCGGGGCGTCGATGCGCGCGCCCGTGTCGACGAGGTAGCGCACGATCGAATCCGCGCCCCGCAGCGCCGCCCCGTGGAGTGCCGTGCTCCCACCCCACCGCATGTCGCCCAGCGCATCATCACCGAAGGACGTGAGGTTCAGCGGATGTCGATGGAGCAGCGCTGCCGGGTCACCTTCGATTGGCGTGTTCCCGTAGTCGGTGACGGCATTGACGTCGTTGCCGAGCTCCACCGTCAGCTTCACCGCATCCAGCGCCTGACCCTCCGGTATACCGCTCTCGGGACCGGGACTCTCGCCGTCCCAGAAGCCGAGGCCAGCCGCCGCCATGAGCGGCGTGACGTTCTGCACCGTCGGAATCTTCGGATCCGCGCCGTGCTCGACCAGCAGGCGCATCAGCGCGAGATCGGCGCCCTTGGCCGCCAGGTAGAACGGCGTCGCACCGACATAGCTTAGATAGTTACGGCCGATCGCGATCGCGGGCGGCGCTTTCACCGTACCGAGATCGCGGTCGAACTTGATCTCCTTCCAATCGATCCGTGCGTTCGGCTTCGCGCCTTTCTCGAGGAGTGTTTTCGCCAGCGTGAAGCTGTCGACCCTGCCCGTCGCGCCCCGAGGCGGCTGCGCCGGATAGCCCGGATTGCGCATCCAGGTGAGGGCGTGCAGCGCAGATCCTCGTGGGTCCGGCGCATTCGGGTCCGCGCCTTTCGCGAGCAGCTCGAGTGCGACGTCGTAGTTTCCGTTGACGATGGCCAGCGCGAGCGCGCGCGTGCCGTCGGGCGTCGCCGCGTTGGGGTCTGCGCCGGCGGCGAGCAAGGCATTCACTGCCGCGACGTGGTTGCCGCGCGTGGCGAACAGCACCGACGTCCAGCCTCCCTTCGATTGCGCCTCGACCTTTGCCCCGCGACGAACGAGCTCGTCGATCACGGCCGTATGACCCTCGGAGGCCGCCCACATCAACGCCGTCTGACCGCGCCACCCTTCTTTGGCGTCGGCGTGTGCGCCACGGTCGAGCAGCGTCTTGACGATCGCCGGCGACCCCGCGCGGGACGCAATCATGAGGACGGTTTCGCCCTCGTGAGAGGTCGTGTTCGGATCGGCGCCCGCTTCGAGCAGCACGGTGACGAGCTGCACGTTGCCCGCGAGGCACGCGATCGACAGCGGCGTCACACCGTATCGATTCGCGGCCCGGACGTTGGCGCCCCGTGCCACGAGCTGCGCGCTGATGTCGGCGTCGCCGCGCTCGGCCGCCCAGTGGAGGAGCGTCGTGCCGTCCGGGTCGATCAGGCCCGCACGAGCGCCACGCCCGAGCAGCTGCGTGACGGCCGCGCGGTCACCCCGTTTCACCGCGTCACGCAGTGCGGCGTCATCCGCCGGCGCCGCTGACGCCAGCCCGACCAGTGCCCCACTGAGCACACCAACGAGCGCACTACTCCGAAGCCATGTCATGCGAGCCCCTACGCACTGCTCATCTGCTTACCCGCCGCGTTCGCCCGACCCTGAAATTATGGCCGGGTGCGCCCCAGAAATTCACCTAGAAACCGCGGGTCCATGGGCAAAATTGCATTGGCGGCGGCGCGCTCGCTATAGTGCGCTCGCTCCAGCGGGTCGTCGGGTAGCGGGTGGGCCGGCCGCTAGCCCCGCGGGCCGGGTAGGCCCGGGTAGGCATGGAGAGTCGTATGAAGCGGTGGTTGAGCGTGCTGTCCCTGTTCGGTGTGGTGGCGTGGTGGAGCGCGCCGGTAGTGCAGACTCAGACGGGTACGCGTGGCGGCGAGTGGCGTGACTACGGGGGCGACAAGGGCTTCACGAAGTACTCGCCGCTCGACCAGATCACCAAGGCCAACGTCAACCAGCTGCGGATCGCGTGGCGGCGTCCGGCGGTTGACGAGGCGCTCCGCGTCAAGAACCCGGCGCTGACCATCGCCAACAACCTGCGATCGACACCGCTCATGGTCGGCGGCATGCTCTACGCGTCGAACGGCATCGGCCTTGTCGAGGCGTTCGACCCCGGCAGCGGCAAGACCCTCTGGGTCCAGGAGTACGACGGCGAGCTGCGTGGCGGTGCGCCGACGCGCGGCATCGCGTACTGGGGCACAGGAGACGAGGCACGAATCCTCGCCGTGCGCGGGCAGTATCTCCACGCCATCAATCCCAAGACTGGCAAGCTCATTCGCAGCTTCGGCGCCAACGGTCAAGTCGACCTGCTCGTCGGGATGGGGCCGCTGCTCAAGAACTTCGCGTACATCAGCGCCCCTCAGGTCTGCAACGACGTGGTCCTCATCGGCGCGGCGATGACCGACGCGCCAAACAACAAAGAGGAGCCGCCGGGAAGGGTCCAGGCCTTCGACGTCCGGACCGGCAGGGCGCGATGGGCGTTCAATCCGATCCCTCGACCGGGTGAAGTCGGGAACGACACCTGGGAGAACGACTCCTGGTCGTACAGCGGCGAGGCGAACACGTGGACGTTCATGAGCACCGACGAGCAGCTCGGGCTCGCGTACCTGCCGACTGGCGCGCCCACGAACGACATGTACGGCGGACATCGCCACGGCGACAACCTGTTCGGGAACACGCTCGTCTGTGTGCGCTGCGCCACCGGCGAGCGCGTGTGGCACTTCCAGACCGTGCACCACGACCTCTGGGACTACGACAACAACGTGGCACCGGTGCTCATCGACATCACGGTCGACGGGCGTCCGATCAAGGCGGTGGTCCAGCTCACGAAGCAGGCGATGGCGTTCGTGCTCGATCGCGCGACCGGCAAACCGGTGTGGCCGATCGAGGAGCGGCCCGCGCCGTCGTCCAACACCCCCGGCGAGAAGACGGCGCGGACGCAGCCGTTCACGACGAGGCCGAAGCCGTTCGATCTGCACGGCCTGACGATGAATGATCTGATCGACTTCACGCCGCAGCTCCGCGCCGAGGCGGAAGCGATCGCCAAGCGCTACGTCATCGGTCCCATCTACACGCCGCCCTCGATCAGGACGGAGAAGGGCACCCAAGGGACGTTGCAGATGCCCGGCGCCACCGGTGGCGCCGAGTGGGGAGGCGCGCCGTTCGATCCAGAGACGCACATCATGTACGTGCCGTCGATCACCGGGACGTTCGCGGCGGATCTGCTGCCCGGCGACCCCCAGAAGACGAACTTGCGATACACGCGCGGTTCCCGCGCTCTCGTGGAAGGCCCACAGGGTTTGCCGATCACCAAGCCCCCGTACGGTCGCATCACCGCCATCAACATGAACACCGGCGATCACCTGTGGACGGTGCCGAACGGCGACGGTCCGCTGGGCCATCCCGCGCTGAAGGGGCTGAAACTGCCGCCGCTCGGTCAGCCGAGCCGCGACATGCCGCTCCTGACAAAGACGCTCTTCTTCCTGGGCCAAGGCGATCCGCTGATGGTCCGGACGCCACCGATGTGGGGCCCCTTCGGCAACGAGCTGCGAGCGTACGACAAGACCAACGGCTCGCTCGTCTGGAAGTCGCAGTTGCCCGCCGGCGCAACCGGCGCGCTCATGACCTACGTGCACTCCGGCAAGCAGTACATCCTCATGCCCATCGGATCGCGTACCCATCCCGGCGAGTGGGTCGCGTTCAGCTTGCCGTAGGGTGGCGATTGTGCTCGATGACAAGCGACGCGTTCGAGTGGTGACAGTCGCGACGCTTGTGTGGTTGAGCGCGCTCATGTCGTCCACGCAGAGCCACGCCCAGGGCTCGTCGGTCTCGCCCTCCGCTGTGTCGTTCTTCGCGGGCGACCGGACGTTCGCGGGAGAGGCGCTCCTCGTCGACCGTATGGCGTCGAATCACTACTCGGTGTTCGGCGTTCAGCGAACCGGACCTGGCGCTGTCGAGCACCACGCCGTCGATACCGACATCGTACTGGTGCTCGACGGATCGGCGACATTCGTCACGGGGGGCAAGATCACTGATGAGAAGGAGCGCGCCCCAAACGAGCGTACCGGCAGCGGGATCGCCGGCGGCGATGCGTGGGTCCTCACGAAGGGCGACATCATTGTCGTGCCCAACGGCCTGCCGCACTGGTTCAAGCAGGTCAACGGTCGGATCCGCTACTGCGCCGTGAAGATCCGGCAGGCGGCCGCCACGCCGTCATATCCCGCCGGCGTGAAGTTCTTCAAGGGTGTCGAGGCGTTCGCGAAGAACGGCCTGGTCTTCGGCGCGTCAGAGGGCCGCTTCGCGTCGATCTACGCGTTACGTCGAACGCAGCCTCTCGGTGTCGAGTCGCACGGCGTTGATACCGACGTCGTGTTCGTGCTGGACGGCAAGGGCACGTTCGTCACGGGCGGCACGATCAGAGAGCCGCGCCAATTGCGTGACAACGAGGGGACCGGCACGTCTATCGACGGGGGCACGCCACAGCCGCTCGATCCTGGTTCGGTGCTCGTCGTCCCGCGCGGCGTGCCGCACTGGCTCCGCGAGATCACCGGATCGTTGGACTTTTTCGCCGTGAAGGTGCGTTAGCTGTTCGCAGGCACCCCCCGAGGAATCGACAGAGAGTCTTTTGGCCAGAATCTGTACGGCGGGCGCCGGCTAGGCGGCAGGCTGCGGTCATTGCGGTCGTGCCCCCAGCCGATACAAGTGCGTCTCGCTGCGAGCGTAGATGGTCCCGTCGGCTATCGCCAGCGACGCCAGCATCGCGCCCTCGAGTCGGTTCGCCGCTAGTCGATTGAAGCTCGTGCCGGGCGCAATGACCGTCGTCACGCCCTCCTCGCTCGAGAAGTAGATGCGGCCATCCGCGAGGACCGGCGATGCCGAGTAGTTCCCGCCCAGTCGCTGTTGGTAGTGCACCTTTCCCGATAGCGCGTCGACGACGGTGAGGATCCCGGTGTCGCTGATCACGTAGAGCTCGCTCCCGACCAGGAGTGGGGACGGTGTGAATGGCGCACCACGCTTGAGAGTCCAGGCGATGTGGGACCGCGTCACGTCGCCGGAGCCGTCTGGTCGGACAGCGATGAGGGTCGGCTCCTGGAACCCCGTGGCGATGAACACGAGTCCGTGGCCGAACACCGGCCGTGGGACGTTCGAGAACCCTGGTTCGTAGTCCACACGCCAGATCTCCTGCCCTGTCAGCGGATCGTACGCGCCGGCGCGGTAGGCGCCCACTGACAGGAGTTGATCGCGTCCGCCGACAGTGATGATGAGCGGGGTGGTGTACGCCTGATCCGACGGCTTGCGCCGATCGCGCCGCCATCGCTCCTTACCGGTCTTCATGTCGAGGGCGACCACGAAGGCGTCGACGTCGTTGCCGTCGCAATTGAAGATGAGCAGATCACGATAGAGGACCGGCGATCCGCCGCCGCCGTGTTGCGATTCGTACGGATACCGTGCGCGCCACAATACTTCGCCGCCCGTCGACAGCGCCGCGGTGCCGTCCGCCCCGAAGTGCACGTAGACGCGTTCGCCATCGACGACCGGCGTCGCGGACGCGAAGCTGTTCTTGGGATTCAAGGGCCGCATCCGGGTGAGCCGGACCACCTCGACGTCGAGCGCTCGTCGGCCGGTCTCGGCGTCGTACGCCTGAGCGCGCAGAGACAGCCCTCCCGGCTCGCGACCGACTGGTGGCACCTCGACCGATGTTGTCAGCCATACTCGTCCGTTCGAAAGCACCGGCGACGACCATCCGAGCCCTGTGACCGGTACCTTCCAGCGGACGTTCTCTGTCTCGCTCCATTGGAGCGGGACGCCTCGCGCCGCGGCGTGACCCTGTCCACCTGGACCTCTGAACTGCGGCCACTCCTGAGCGAGACCCATCGCGTGCGATGACGCGAGGACTATCAAGCAGGTGGCGCAGACCCGCGTGGGCTTCACGATGGACGCGCACGGCATCGCGTCATTGGTACATGCGGCTATACTGCCGTCAACAGATGCCTCGCCTCGTCCCGATCGGGCTTGTCGTCGCGCTCGCTCTGACATCGTCCATCCTCGGCGGAGCGTCAGACGACGACTGGCCGCAGTATCTCGGCGCCACGCGGGACGGTGTGTATCGCGGCCAGACTCTGGCGGACGCCTGGCCGGCTGGCGGACCTCGGGTCCTCTGGCAACGGCCGGTTGGCGCCGGCTTCAGCGGCCCCATCGTCGTCGATGGCAAGGTGCTGTTGTTCCATCGCGTGAAGAACGAAGAGGTGCTCGAGGCGATGAACATCGCGTCGGGTGCCACGGTGTGGCGATACGCGTATCCGACGTCGTACCGCGACGACTTCGGCTTCGACGAGGGGCCGAGAGCCGTGCCCGTGGCGGTCAACGGGATCGTCTACACGTTCGGTGCCGAAGGGAAGCTGCATGCGGTCGGCCTGTCGGATGGCAGGAAGCGATGGAGCGCAGACACGGCCGCACGTTTCAAGGTCAACAAAGCCTTCTTCGGGGCTTCCGGGTCGCCACTGGTCGACGCTGACCGCGTCATCGCCAACGTTGGCGGCAAAGGGGTGGGTCTGGTCGCGTTCGATGCGGCCACGGGCCAGGTGCTCTGGACGGCGACCGACGATGAGGCGAGCTATTCGTCCGGGGTCTCCGCCACCATCGGTGGCCGAAAGCTGGCCGTCTTCCTGACGCGCGCGGGGCTCGTCGGGCTCGACCCTGCGACTGGCGGCGTCATCTTCCGCCGACCGTGGCGCGCTCGGATTGCGGCGTCGGTCAATGTGGCGTCGCCGATCGTCGCTGGCGATCGCGTGTTCGTTTCGGCGGAGTACGGGCCCGGCGCGGGTCTTCTGCGTGTGGATGGCTCGAACCTCGTCGACGTCTGGACCGGGCTGGACAGCCTGACGACGCACTACGCGACACCGGTGCTCGCGGACGGCATTCTCTACGGCTACCACGGACGCCAAGAGTTCGGTCCGTCGCTGCGCGCGGTCGAGCTGAGTACCGGAAAGGTGCGCTGGAATCAGGACCAGTTCCGAGCTGGAAGTCTCATCCTCGCCGGCAACCGCCTGGTGATCATGCGTGAGGGTGGAGAGCTCGTGTTGGCCGACGCGACACCGGACGCGTTTCGCGTCCGGGCGCGGGCCCAGGTGCTGCCGGCCATTGTCCGCGCATTTCCGGCGCTGGCGCATGGTGTCCTCTATGTCAGAAACGAGACCACGCTCGCGGCGCTGGACCTTCGCCGATAGCACCTCGGCGCTGTTGCTGCTGGTGTTGGCGTCCGCACACCTGCGCGGGCAGGAGCCGAATGCGCTGCTCGATCGCGCGGTGGACGAGTTTGAGCGTGGACGGATCGAATCGTCCGTGGCGGCGTTCGACGAGCTGGTGAAGGTCGCGCCTCGAGCGATGCCGCAGCTGTGGCAGCGGGGCATTGCGCTCTACTACGCGGGCCGATTCGACGATTGCCGCAAGCAGTTCGAGTCACATCGGACGGTGAATCCCAACGACGTCGAGAACGCGGCGTGGCACTTTCTCTGTGTCGCCCGCGCGGAGAGCCCACAGAAAGCGAGGGCCGCGCTGCTGCCTGTTGGCCCGGATGCGCGTGTGCCGATGCGCGAGGTGTACGAGCTCTACCGAGGCGCGGTGGTACCGGAGCAGGTCATGCGCGCGGCCGAATCCAACCCCAGCGGCCAGTTCTACGCCAACCTATACGTCGGTCTGTACTACGAAGCGACGGGCGATCCCGTTCGCGCACGCGCCGCGCTCGAGACTGCCGCGCAGGATCGCTTCGCGCCGGTCGGTGGATACATGCACATGGTCGCGACGGTCCACGTGGCGAGGCTCCGGTCGTCGCGACCCTGATCTTGTGCCCTTGTGAACCCACGAATCGCGGCGCGCCTGGGTATCGCGTTTCGTGCGCAGCGCTCGCATCACGTCGGCGATGCGCGACTGAGCCCCTCGACGCTACCTTGGCGTCGTCGACTTCTCGCGCGACGAGGTCACACTCCGGACGCGTGCGAATGGCCACTGCGCCGTTCGATGTGACCACGCGAGAAATCCCAGGACGCCGAGGACGACCACCCCGACGCCGAACAGCAGGACCTCGGGGCCAGTCGTGGCGAACACGAACACCCAGCCGAGAAGCGCGATGAGCGCCGGCAGC
Source organism: Acidimicrobiia bacterium (assembly GCA_016871175.1). GTDB lineage: Bacteria > Acidobacteriota > Vicinamibacteria > Vicinamibacterales > CAVVIG01 > VFZL01. The sequence continues at coordinate 18,013 of VFZL01000032.1, forward strand.
GGATACAACCACATGCGAAACGGTCGCGGGAGGTCGGGTTGTCGGCGGCGTAGGAGCATGAGCGCCCCGACCTGACCGACGAATTGCACCAGAATCCGCGTCGCGATCAGTGCGTCGATGACGACGCCCAGCGAGATCGCGCTCGCCGCGATGGCCACGGACCCCAACACCACCAGGGAGACCGACGGGAAGTATCCGGTCGGGTGCAGACGGCCGAATGCGCGGAAGAAATATCCCTCACGTGCGGCGGCGAACGGCACACGCGAGTAGCCGAGGAGCAGCGCGAATACCGATGCGAAGGCGGTCCATAGGACGAGCACCGTGAATACGCTCGCGATCGCGCGACCGTAGACCCGTTCCATGAACACGGAGACCAAGAAGTTGGACGTTCGATGGCTGGCCGCTGGCACGAACTCGCGCCACGGGATGACCCCGATGCTCGAGAGGTTGATCCCCAGGTAGATCAGCGCGACGGCGAGGGTGCTGATCACGATCGACCGCGGGATGACTCGTCCCGGATCGCTGACCTCATCGCCGATGTAGCAGACGTTGTAGTACCCGAGGTAGTCGTACACCCCGATGCGCGTCGCAGCGCCGAGTCCGATCAGCACCCCCATCGATGGACCGAACGCATCGGGCGGGACGTCGAACGCGAGCGCTGAATCGAACCGCCACACCCCGGTGATGATGACGCCGAGGGTGGTGGCCAAGGCGCCAACCCAGAGTGCGATCATGAGCGCGGCGACCTGGCCCGATATGCCGATACAACAGGACCACATTCAGAACGCCGACGGTCGCGGCGACCAGCCAGAGCGTGCGCTCGGACAGCCCGGTCCACAGGTAGCTCAGATACTTCGCGAATCCGATGTACCCGGAGGCGATCTCGAGCGGTCCGCTGAGGATGAACTGCCACACGAACAGGAAGGCCATCAGCCGGCCGAACGTCTCGCGTCCGAATGCCTCGCGCAGATAGCCGAACGATCCGCCGGACCGTGGCATCGCTGCGCCGAGCTCGCTCCACACTAGGCCATCCGCCAGGACGATGATGAGCGCCACCAACCAGCCAACCAGCGCGTGTGGACCGCCGAGCGCGGACATCAGCAGCGGGATCGTGATGAACGGCCCGATGCCGATCATGTTGGCCATGTTGAGCGCGGTCGCCTGCAACAGGCCAAAGGGGCGAGCGCGTGGCTCAGGCATGGACCCGATCGCGTGCGCGCAAGAGCTGGGAGATCAGAACGCGTGTGGTCTGAGGCGGGAGCAACACGAAGGCTCGCCGGACCGGTCGTCCGGCAAGCCCATGAGGCGGATCGATCAGGCGCGCACGATCTGCGCTGCCGCGTCGACGATCTTCGGCGCGTCTGGGCGCAGCCACTCCATCATCCCCGCGGCGCCCGGACCCGGAACGTCGGGGAAGGCGATGCGGCGAGCCCTGACGTTCGGCACCTCCTGCACCACTTCGGAGAGGACGTGCGCTCCGAAGCCCGCCGTGTAGTGCCCGTGCTCGACCACGAGGAGCCGCTTGGTCTTCTTCACCGACGCGGCGATCGTGTCGACATCCAGCGGCTTGAGCGATCGTGGATCGATGAACTCGGCGCTGATACCCATCTTCGCGAGCATCGGCAGCGCGCGGTTCACGTCGACCGTGGCGGGTGCCCAGGCCACGATGGTCACATCTCGGCCTTCTTGACGGACCACGGCCTTGCCGAGCGGCACCGTGTAGGCTTCATCCGGCACATCGGGCTGCTCGCCGGCCTTCACTTCGGGGTAATCGAAGTACACGACCGGATCGGGATCGCGAATCGCCGCGATCATCAATCCCTTCGCGTCGTACGCGTTGCTCGGCACAACCACCTTGACGCCTGGCAGCTGGGCGTAGAGCACCTCGCAACCGACGTCTGTATGCTGGCCCGCGCTGCCGCGGCTGCGGCCCGCGCCGTCCTGCCACAAGACGAAGGGCATGCTGGCCTGACCGCCCGTCATCGAGCGGATCTTGCCTGCCTGGTTCTGGACGTACTCGATGGCGTAGATCGGCGCCATGCTGGGCAGTCGTGCGACCGCCTTCGATCCCGCCACCGCGGCGCCGATGGCCGCACCGGCAATCCACTGCTCGTCGATCGGCCACCCGCGACCTGAGGTCCGCAGGTTGCCGAACTCCTTGGCGAGGTCGAGTACCTCACCGGTCGGCAGCGTGGCCGTCGGCACTTGGTACTCGTAGTAGAAGACCATGTCTGCGTTGGCGCGCATCTCCTGCGCGACCGCTTCGAGTTGGGCGTAGTTGTAGCTCTTCTTGGCCATAACCATCTCTCCTGGTCGCTACGTGAGACGCGTGACGACGTTGCGCCGGTTGTAGAACTGTGTCGCCTTGACGGGTCCCTCGGCGTGCGTGTTCAACACGCCGGCTTCAGGATTCGGATCCGAGCTCTGACGCGCATACTCGACCGACTTGGTGACCGCTGCGGCGACGTCCGCGTCGATCTTCGATAGCTCGGCGTCGGACGCCAGGCCCTTGGCCACGAGCCATTTCTTGTAGCGGGTGATTGGATCCCGCGACATCCATTGTTTCACTTCATCGTCGGTGCGGTAGGGGAGCCCCATCGCGCCGTCTTGGCTCACCTTGCCGCCGGCGAAGCCGGCGTGGTCGTACCAGCGATAGGTCATGCCTTCGATCATGCTCGGGCCCTTGCCGGCCCGCGCCCACTCCACGGCTTCCTTCGTCGCCGCGTAGACGGCCGACAGATCGTTGCCGTCGACCAGGAAGTGCGGGATGTCGAGGCCCTTCGTGTACTCCGAGATGTACTTGGTCGGCGCCGTCTGCGCCATCGGGACGTGCATGTACTGCAGGTTGTTCTCGTTGACGAAAATCACCGGGATCTTCATGTTTGCGCAGCTGCGCACCGCGCTGAAGTAATACGGCGACGCCGCCGCGCCATCGCCGAAGAAGGCGACCCCAACCTGCTTGCTGCCGCGCACCATCGCGTGGAGCGCCGCGCCGGCGGCCATGTAATAGCTCGCGCCGACGATGCCGTTCATGCCCATGATGCCTTTGGACATGTCGGTGATGTGCATCGAGCCGCCGTAGCCCTTGTTGTACCCGGTTTCCTTGAAGAAGATCTCGGCCGACATCTTGTTGATGTCGCCGCCCTTCGCGATGAGGTGACCGTGACCACGGTGCGTGCTCGCGATGTAGTCGTCATCGTTCAGCGCGCCCATGACGCCGACGGCGATCGCTTCTTCGCCCACGTAGGTGTGGAACGCACCGTACAGCTTGTCGGCGACGCCCAGAAACAGATCCTTCATCGTGGTTTCCCACTGACGACTGGTCTGCATCAGGTGGTAGAGATGGAGGAGCTTCTCGTTGCCCGCGGCCGCCAACGCGTCAGCGGCCTTCCCGCTCGTTGGGATGTCGGCAGGTGGCAGGAACTTGACGGCATCGCCCGGTTGCCAGTTCGGGTTGCCGCCAGGGCCGGCCGTGGCGAGGCTGATGGATTTTTCGAACTTGCCTCCAGTAAGGCCCTCGGCGCTGACGGAGCCATCCATCGAACCACATGAGGTGACCACGGCGCTCGCGCCCGTGGCGCCTAGCAGCTTCAGGAGCGAACGTCGATCAAGTGTGCCGCGCTGTTCTGACATTGGACTGCCTCCCCTAGCGATTCCAGGGTGTTACGGTCAGGGCTCAGACAGGCCGCCACGCTCGTGGCGGCTCCCGCGTCCGGCTGCCAAGGGTATCACTGGAGCGGCCCTTCCTACCAAAATTTCCCGAATCCCCGGATCAGGGTAGCAGGTAGGCGACTGTGCGAACGAAACTTGATCGCGTTGCTTCGCTGCAGTAGGGTGGCGCCATGAAGAAGCCGCTAGTAGTGCTGCTCGCCCTGGGGTGGATTCCGACGCTCGGCATCGTGTTCGGCGCACGCTGGATGTCTGGCGTGCCGCTGCTGGCGCAGCAGCGGACCCCCATCAAGGTCACCCGCCTCTTCACGGGGCCGGATGGCAAGACGCACATGGAGGAGTTCGACGTGCCGCTCAAGGCGCAGGGCCGCGGAACCGAGTTGTCGGCGACGGTGCCCGCCAAGAGCGTGCAGTTCCGGCGGACGAACAAGGACTACTTCGTCGACTGGCACCCGGCCCCCACGCGGCAGTACGTGGTCACGCTGAGTGGGGAGAGCGAAGTCGAGCTCGAGGGCGGCAGGAAGCTGCGGCTCGGGCCCGGGCACATCCTGCTGGCGGAGGACACGACTGGGCAGGGGCACATCTCGCGGGCGATTGGCACCGGTGACCGCGTGTCCCTCTTCATCCCGCTTGCCGACGGAGCGACCGCCGCACGCTGACGGTCGCGAGGCCACGATGCCAGTCGGTCGCTTCTCCAGACGGTGTGGCTCCACCGCAGGTGCCAGACGCACGTCGCGTGTCTCGGCACCTGTGAACCGGATGGCCCGCGCGACGGTCGGTGTCGTCGCGGCGATGGTTGTGGCGTGTGCGGGAGTCGCCATCGCGGCCGACGATTGGCCCGAGTGGCGCGGCAAAGGACGGCTCGGGACCTGGAACGAAACGGGCATCCTCGAGCGGCTGCCGTCCGGCGGGCCCACCGTGACGTGGCGCGCACCGGTCCGCGCGGGGTATGCGGGTCCGGCGGTCGCCGGCGGACGCGTGTTCGTGACCGATGCACGTCGGGTCGAGGGCGGTCGCGCACACGATGTCGTCGAGCGAGTGCTGGCGCTCGACGAGATGACGGGCAAGACGCTCTGGACCCACGAGTGGAAGACGAACTACAGCGGTTTGCAGCTGGTGTATGCCATCGGACCGCGGGCCACGCCGACGGTGGACGGCGAACGCGTGTACGTCCTCGGGACGATGGGCACGCTGCTCGCCCTCGATACGGCCAGCGGGCGTGTCCTGTGGGAGAAGGACTACGTTCGTGACTTCAACGCCTCGGTGCCGACCTGGGGCATGACCGGCGCGCCGCTCGTCGACGGCGATCGGCTGATCTGCCTCGTCGGTGGCGAACCGGACGCCAAGCTCGTCGCGCTCGACAAACGCAGCGGCGCGGTCGTGTGGCGCGCGCTCGCCTCGGATTCCGAACCTGGCTACAGCCAGCCGATCATCGTTGAGGCCGGCGGCGCACGACAGCTGATCACCTTCCACGCGAAGGGCATCAGTTCGCTCGATCCCGCCACCGGCAAGGTGCACTGGGAGCACGATCACAGCGTGCAGATGGGCATCGTCGTGGCGACGCCGGTGCGCAGCGGACCCTATCTGCTGTTCACGTCGCAGCATGGCGGCGTGCGGATGTTCAGGCTCGCCGCCGACGCGCCCAACGCCACGTTGGTGTGGAGCGGGCCCGGTGAACAGGACCCGGGCATGACCCACGACACGCCCAACACCTTCAACTCCGTGATCAGCACGCCGGTCATCGACGGCGAGTACGTGTACGGCCTCGACAACGATGGGCAGCTGCGCTGCTTGTCCGCGGCGTCCGGCAAGCAGCTGTGGTCGACCGACGCGCTGCTCAACGAGCACGCGATGTACGGCACGGCGTTCTTTGTGAAGCAAGGCGATCGGTACTTCATTACGAACGATCGCGGCGAGCTCGTCGTCGCCAGGCTCTCGCCGGAGGGCTTCAAGGAGATCGATCGCGCCACGATCCTCAAACCGACACATCCCTACGTGCGGCGACGCCAGATGGCCAACGTCCTCTGGAGTCATCCCGCCTACGCAAACCGGCACGTGTTTCTGCGCAACGATTCAGAGATCGTCCGGGTCTCTCTCGCGGCTGGGTCGTAGCGTGCCAGGTCGCGCGTCACCCGGCGTCGTCGCGCCCGGCCTTCTCTTCGTCGCGATCGTGGCGAGCGTGTCGGCGGCCGGCCGGACGCAAGTGCCGGCGGCTGTGTCGCGTACGACCCTTGTGTTGAGCGACCTGCACATGGGCCGAGGACGTGACGCCTCCGCTGCGTGGCACGCTACCGAAGACTTCCGCTGGGCAGTCGAATTCCAGGAATTTCTCGTGGTCGTGGATCGCGACGGCAAGAGTGCCATTGATCTCGTCTTCAACGGCGACGTGTTCGAGCTCGCGGCCGCGAGCGATCGCGCGTGCGGCCCGGATCCCGAGCTCGGGTGTCGCGAAGGCGAAGCGATCGAGCAGCTCGAGCGTATCCTCGCCGCGCACCGCACCGAGCTCGAGGCGATCGGCGCGTTCGCGAAGGCCGGCTCCAACCGCGTCGCCTTCGTGCCAGGCGACGCTGACGCCGCGCTCCTCCTGCCGGCGGTCGCGCAGCGCCTCGTCCGCGCGATCGGCGCGCCGCCCGATCGGGTCGAGGTGTTGGCGAAGGGCTTCTGGGTGTCTCGTGATGGACGCCTCTACGCCGAACACGGTCATCAGCTCCCCTGGAGCGGTTATCGGGTGGAGGCGTGGCCCACGCCGTTCGTCACAGCGAAGGATGGTCGGCGTCTGCGGCGGTCGACGGGCGAACGGTTGACCACCGACCTCTTCCGATCGCTGGAGACGAAGTACCCGCTCGTGGACAACGTGGCGGTCCTCGGCGCGGGGTTGAAACGCGCACTGGGCCTGGACGGATCCGCGGCCTCCGTACTGACCCCCGACTTGCTCCGCCATCTCCTGTTCTCGACGATCAATTGGCAGCAGTTCCGCATGGAACTTGACGACGGCGACGTGGAGCCGCCGGCGTGGGTCGTTTCAGACGCGCGGGCGCAGGGCGGTGCGTTCCTGCTGTCCACCGTGCCAGACGATGATCCGATCCGCCCCCTCCTCGTGGCGTCGTTGACGGCGCCGGATCTCGACAGGACGGTGCAGGCGTTGCGCGATGAGGAGATCGTGATGTTGTGCGACTATCGCGCTGCCGTTCGACGCGCGCGGCGTCGGTTCGAGCCGCTTGTTACGCAGTTCGCGCCGCGCGGACCGGCGGTGACCGAGTGTCCGCGGACGCCGGACACGCGCGGCGGGCTGTTTGACTATTTTTGGCGCTCGCGAGACAACGGCTATCTCGCGTACATCGATGAGGTGACGACGCGGCTCTCACCGAACGCGTCGCCGACCGTGTTCCTGCTGGGACACACGCACCTGGCCGACCGCGCGCAGGATCGGGCGAACATGATCAGCGGCGGCTTGTTGACGATCCCGATGCAGGGCTTTTCGCCCACGCGGAAGTCGCTGACGCCGGTCGTCATCAACGGAGGGGCCTGGCAGCGCACCGTCACGCCCGTGCAGCTCGATCGGCGACTCGGCGATCGCCCGTTCTCGTCACTCCTGCCCGAGGACCTCGCGCCGTGCTACAGCTTCCTCCTGATCCCTCCGTACGCCGACGCGCCAACGCCCCAGGTTCGCTACTGGCGCCACACTCGCACCGAGGGCTGGGGCATCGCTGCCGATTGCGGAGGCCTGTAGTGTCGCCAGGTGATCGCGTTCGCGGCATCCGGCCAGTCACCGATGCACATCGCCAACGCGGGGCTTGGTCTATGATGGAGTCGAACCTCAGAGGGATGCCGCGGAGGATCCATCCGTGAGCGACATCTTCATCAGCTACGCCGCTGAGGATCGTGAATTGGCCCGATCTCTGGCCGGTGCCCTGAGCGCGCAGGGGTGGCAGGTCTGGTGGGACCGCGAGATCCCGTTTGGCCGGAGCTTCGATGAAGTCATCGAAACGGCCGTTGCCGGCGCGCGCTCGATGATCGTCCTGTGGTCGCGTCACTCCGTCGAGTCTGACTGGGTCAAGAGCGAGGCACGAGAAGGGCGGGCACGACGAATCCTCATCCCCGTCCTCATCGAGCCCGTGCGTATTCCGCTCGAGTTCCGCCATTTGCAGACAGCCGACCTGACCAACTGGGTAGTCGACGTCCGCCACCCGCAGTTCGATCAGTTGGTCGTTCAGTTGGGAGCGTTGCTGGGGTCTGCTCGACCACGTACGGTCGATTCTCGCGCGCACCGCCGCGATGTGCCGCTCAACATCGATATACCGCTGGGGCACGACGCACGAACCCGGCCGGTCACGCCGACAGCGCCACCGATCGGCCGCCGAGTGGCAATCGCCGCGCTCGCCGCGATGATTGTGGGCATCGCCGGTCTCGGTCTCTACAGGATGTCGATGCGTGCGGGACCGCCAACACCCACTGCAGTCGGGACTCTCGGAAGCGAAGCCCCGCCACCAGCGGTTGGGTCGACCATCTCCATCGCCCCCCCCCCCCCCCCCCCCCCCCCCCCCCCCCATCAACTCCAGCGAACCCGGTGGCCGAACCAGCGGAACCAGCGCCCGCGACCGCCGGTCAAGCGCCGGCGGCCACCAGCCAAGAGAGGCGCGAATCGAGCGCGGGGGGCGATCGGAGCGCTCGAGGACCGACGAAACCGCTGCGTGTGCGACTTCCCGGTCTCGAGGGTCAATCAGTCGCGGATGTTCGCACCGCACTAGACGCCATTGGTCTCACGGTGGGGAAGATCGACGAGGTGCAAAGAGCAACCGCGGCCAGCGGCACGGTCATCGATCAGCTGCCGTCAGCCGGTGCAGTCGTTCCCGTGGAAAGCGCGATTGACCTTGTCATCGCCGTCTCACCCCCCAAAGGACGTCGAGGTACCGAACCTCATGCCGCTCCCCCGCACCCAGGCTCGAGGGTCGTTGACGACCGTGGGCCTTGGAGTCGGTGAGATCTCGGAGGTCGGCTTCTTCGTTGACCCGGCGGTCAATGAGCCCAAGGTTCGCGGGCAACAGCCGGCCGCAGGTGCTCGTGTCCCGCTAGGCGCACGGATCGCCATAACGGTGGCGGTGCCGGGAGTTCGGGTCCCCCAACTTGTCAGGCGGACGGTTTCGGAGGCTCAGGGCCTGCTTCGAGAGGCGGGCCTCACGCTGAAGTCCGCCGACACACTCCCAAAATCATCAGTGGTGACGAATCAGGTGCCGTCGGGCGGGCGTGTCGTACGGGCGGGCGAGGTCGTGATCGTGACCGTGCGGGCGGCGTCGCGGCCCGATGCTGCGGCGATCGCTGTTCCGAGCGTCATCGGCCTTCATTTTGAAGAGGCGATCGAGGTCTTCCGGCAGCAAGGGTTCACCCGAGTCCGGCCACAACCCAAGTTGGACCGGTCGCCCAGAGGACAAGTTCTCAGCCAATCGCCTGAAGCAGGAAAGCAGGTCACGCCCGATACGGGGCTCTCGTTCTTCTACGGCACAGCGACGGTGAGTCTCAGGGCGAAGGATCGCATTGCCAACCGAGAACAGGCCGCAGCGCTCTGCCCAGCCGTGTGCGCAGCAGTGCAGGCCAAGTGGTCGGAGTGGTTCCCAGAGAAACCTGACCAGTGCTATTGCTCGCTTCAATAGAGATGTAGCTTCCTTGTACGACGCCTCGTGAAATTGGCGCGGCCACGCGGTTCGTTGAACACATCCCACGTGGTCTCACCGACCGCCTGACTGTCGCGACGCGTCATCTCGGCGATTCCAATCGCGCGGACGGCACCACGACGTGGCGTACGGACGCGCGCCACCGGCCTAGCGGGACGCGGTGGTCAGGGCGTGCTTCGCGAGCGCCGCGTACACGAGCCGCGCCGATCCGTCGCGAAAGTCCATGCCGCCGGGACGATTGCCGCCGAGATTCTGAATCATGCCGACGAACGCGAGGTCGTTCACCGGATCGACCCAGAACCACGTGCCTGCCAGGCCGCCCCAGTAGTACGTCCCCTTGCCGAACGGCACGCCCGCGCGTTCGGGTGCCGTGTGAATCGCGAAGTCGAGACCGAACCGGACGTTGTCCGCGCCGGCGCGCGAGGACGTACCGTCGAGACCAACGGTCAAGTTGCCGATGTGGTTGCGCGCCATCAGATCGACCGTGTCAGGCTTGAGGATGCGAGCCCCACCGAGCTCGCCGCGGTTCAGCAGCATTTGCATGAAGCGGGCGTAGTCGTGCGTGGACGAGACGAGCCCGCCGCCGCCCGACTCGAGGCGATTCGGGTCCTCGTAGCCCCCGCGAGCCGGCCTCGGCTCGTTCATCACCAGCGCGTTGCGGGCTTTGTCCCACCGATACGTTTCGGCGAAGCGCCCTTTGGTCTCTGGCGTGACGTAGAACGCCGTGTCCGTCATCTTGAGCGGACCGGTCACGCGCGCCTTCAGGTAGTCGCCGAACCTCTGCCCCGAGAGCTTCTCGACGATGTAGCCTTGGAGGTCGACGGCCACCGAATAGAACCACTTCTCGCCGGGCTGATAGAGCAGCGGGATCTCGCCTACCCTCTTCGTCATCTCGATGAGGGTGCTCGCGCTCAGCACGCCCTTCTGCCGGAACGCGCGGTTCACAGGGTCACCATCCGACAAGCCGTAGCCAAACCCCGCCGTATGACTCATCAACTGTCGCATCGTCGCCGGCTTCTTGACCGCCGTCAGAACCGGATTCCCGTCCGCGCCAACGATGACCTTGGCGTCCGCGCCCCAAGTGACCGCTTGCAACGATTTGAACTCAGGCACGTATTTCGTGATGGGATCGTCGAGCTTCCACTTGCCCTGCTCGTACAGCTGCATCAAGGCCACGCCGGTGATCGGCTTCGACATCGAGTAGATGCGAAACAGTGTGTCGCGCGTCATGGGCTGTCCGGGTGCGCGTTCGCCAATGCTGCTGAACGCCGCAACGTGACCGTGTCGGAGTACCAGGTAGGTCACGCCGGAGGTGTCGCCGTCGGCCACCGCCTGTCGCAGTCGCCTGTCGAGCGCCTCGAGACCGCTCTTGGTAAAGCCGAGCGCCTCGGGATCGCCGGTCACGGCCTCGGGCCATGCCGCATCCCACGCGGCCGCTACAGGAGCAGCGGCAGGTCTCGCAGCGGACTCGGTCCGCGCGCGGACGCTCGCCGAGGTCGACCACGCGACCACGCAGGCGGCGATGAAGACAGTCGGGACGATGCTCGAAGGGCGTCGCAGTGGTTGCGTCACAATCCACCTCAGATATGAAAGGGGCGAGAGGTCTTGCGGATCCCCCGCGCTGCGAAAGGCTGCGCTCGAGAGAGCCCTTCGCTGGCTGATCTTAGACCGGAAGGCCTCTGGCTGACGAGCCAGGCGTCGTACGCATGGTCATGTTTACGGACGAGCGTTCGCGTCCTCCCGCCAGTCCTCCGGCCAGCTCCGGCCAGCTCTTGACACGCGACCAGCCGGTGTCAGAATGCGCCCCAGACTGCTCGCGTAGCCGATCGTCCACGTGCCAGGAGGCGAGATGGACTTCATCGAACGGTTGTTTGGTGTGTCACCGGATGGCGGCAGTGGCGTGACAGAGGCCATCTGGTTGGTGACGATCCTCGCGATCGCGCTGGTCGTCGTGTTGAGGCGCGCCGCGCGTACGGGCACAAAGCCGTAGAGCGCGGCGGCCGTTGCTCAGCCGTCGAACCGGTCGAGTAGGCGCGCGTGGGCCAGCTGGAATGCGTCCAGGTCCGTGTCCAGGCTCGCAGCTCGCTCAACCTCGGCGCCGAGGCCGGGAATGCCGTGCCCGCGGCCAAGCCGATCGAACGCGACCGCACACGTGGCGAGCGTCTTCGGCGCATCATCCGGGTCGACACTGCGCTTCGCGAAGTCGCTGTCGAAGCGCCGAGCGATCCCCGTCAATTCACGCGCCGAGCCGTCCTGAAAGAAGACGAGCCCGCTGAAGAGCGCCTCCTGGCGGCGAAAGGTCTGCGCGATGTTGGACGCGTCGCCGCGGGTGAGCTGGATCGAGGTGATCAGCGCGTCGATCGACTCGAGGACCGAGAGCAGACTCCGTACCGCTATCCTCCTGCTCGGAACGAGGCGCTTCGCGAGCTCCGCGACGTCGGTGGGCCCCGGGTTCACGTTCGGCAGCGCCGCGAGAAGCCGGTCGAACAGGTCGCGGTCCGGCACAGCACCAGCATTGGGCGTGAGCGCTCTCAGCGCCTTCTCCGGATCGCTGGAGAAGCCATGAGCCACGCGCGTCGTGACTGAACGCCAGCGCTCCAAGAGATGTTGGCGGACCGCTCTGCCCTCGGCCACGCGCACCCCCAGCGCGAATCCATTCACCGCGGCGGAACCAACGAGCTCCTCCAGATGCACGAGCGCGACGCTCGCTGGGAGCTTGCCGACGAGACGCAGGCCGATCCAGCGGTTCTCGCCGGCTCGCATCGTCTTCAAGGTCAATTCGCCGGTCCGGCGCACGTTCAAGGGCCGGCGATCTGGCGGGAGCAACTCGACGACGACGTTCGGCGGCCAGTTGATACTGGGGTCGAGCGAGATCCGCAGCTTCAGGTCGCGTGTGAACGCCGCCGCGTTGTGCACGATCGCCCAGAGCAGCGACTCGCCCGACTCAAAGGCGGGCGTCGTCGACAGGCCGAGATTCCGCTGCGCCTTGTTGTTGTCGTTCAAGATCTCGACGTCCGTGTCGGGCCAACCAGGCGCGCGCCCGCGAAGACTCGATCCGGCGAACGGATCGCCAGGACTCGAGACCTCGACGGCGATGCACAAGTGCGTGGAGCTGACGGGTGACAGGTGCCGCTTCTGTGGCCCGGCCTGCGCGGGTCCGACGTCCGCTGCTGCGAAGCTCACCGTCGGGTCGGCGCCGAAGAAGGTGAGATCGGGGTCGCTCGATGAGGCATCCGCGAAGTTACTCCCCGTACCGAGCTTCGACACGAGGAAGTGCGCCGTGGCGTCCAGCGCGGGCGCTCCGGAAGGCGCGGGTGCGCGCCGACGGATGCGCGCAAACAGCCAGTTGTCCCCGATCAAGCCGGCGCCATTGCCGGCGGGCTCGTTCTCGGGCTGGTCCGATGGAAAGGAGCCGGGGGTCGTGCTGCGTCGGTTCCACACGTCGGAGGTCACATAGAAGTGGCTGCGAAGCGCGGGCTCGACGCCGTCGTCGGCGACACCCGGACCGTCGGTCCAGTCGCGCACGAACAGGTCGTCTTTGCGCTCGACCGTCTGCCAGTGCACGAAGAACGGATCGGTCGACACGCTCACGTTGGCCGTGTCGGCGACATTCCGGAGGTTCCCGGTGGCGAAGTTGGCATTCCGCAGATACGTCACCCCTGACGGGAAGTTCGCGTTCACCGGTGCGTTGCGTGCGGAGAAGGCGCCGTAGAAGTCCTTTCCAACCGCGATCAGGTTGCAGTAGTCGCCAAGCGGTCCGGCCGCGCCGAACACGTTGCCAGGAGGGACGTTGGCGAGCGTGTTGGAGGTGGCGACGGTCGCAAACCCATCGGTCGATCGTTCGAGGATGGTCTGCCACGTTTGATTCGGCGCGGTCCCGGTCAGCTGCTGGTAGAGCAGGGCGACGGTGCCCCCCACGTTCACCCCAAGACACGGGTTCGTGACGTTCTGGACCGTCCGAAGATCGCCGGTCCAGGTGGTGCCGCCGTCATCCGAGCGCCGGACGCGAAGCGTGAACGGTGTCGTTGCGCTGCCTGGCGTCCCGTCGTACCACGCGAGGAACACGCGACGCCGTCTGTTCGGGTCGACGGCGATCGCGATGCGCGAGCTGACGCGCTGCGTGCCGAGCAGCGTGCCGACAGCGGGGATCGTCACGCCAACCGCGACGTGCCGGCCCGCCACCCCATCACCCGGATCCACGAGGTCGGCGAAACTGTTGGTCCCCCACGCGTCGTCGCGGACGACGACGATGTCAGCGCTGCCGGCATTCGTGTGGACGAAGCACGCGTACGCCGTCCCCGACAGATGCGGTGCGCTCCGCACCGACGGGCGGTTGCCGCCCGCCCGCGGGTCGATGACCAGGGGCGCGCCGAATCCAGCCGGAGGCGCCGCCGCGGCCGCGTCGAGCGAGAACTCCGCGGTGGCCCGGGTGTCGTTGCTCGTGATGTACACACGATCACGGTTGCCTGACGGGCCGCCAGGCCAACTGGTCATGGCCCACGGCTGGTCAGGCCCGGAGCGATCCACGAGGACCGTCATCAACCCAGGGGGAGGGAACGTGCCCCGCAGGATCGCGAGATTGCCTGCGTCGGCGCGGAGGATGCCGGCGTACAGCCGGCCCGACGCTCCCCCGAATCGGATGGCGGTGTCGAAGGTCGTGTCGCCGCCCGGCAGGCACACGGCCAGTGACCAGTTCGCGCCACCGTCCGTGCTGACAAAGAGCGGTGCGCTGCCGGAGGCGGCAGGATCTCACGAATCGATGGTCTGTGCTACTCTCGCGCTGCCTTGCGCACGCACTGTGGCGGGCGTGTGGATGCGCGCCCGCGAGGGAGCGGCGCGGGGCGGCGCCCCGATGACGAAAGGAAGAGAGGGTTACTGTGTCCCAGTTTCGAATCGCAGCGCCGTTGATTTTCCTCGCGATCATGGTCACTTCGATTCCCGCCGCTGCGCAAAGCAGCGGCATCGCTGGCGCCGTGCGCGATACCACCGGCGCGGTGCTACCAGGTGTGACCGTCGAGGCGAGCAGTCCCGCCCTCATCGAGAAAGTCCGCAGTGTCGTGAGCGACGAACAGGGGCAGTACCGCATCCTCGCGCTCGTGCCTGGCACCTACACGGTGACCTTCTCCCTTCCGGGCTTCACCGGTCTGCAACGTGAGAACGTGCAGCTCTCTGCGAACTTCACCGCGACGATCAATGTCGAGATGGTCGTCGGGTCACTCGCCGAGACCGTCACGGTCTCGGGCCAGAGTCCCGTCGTGGACGTGCAGAACACCGCGACGCGCAACCTGATCACGCGCGAGGTGCTGGAAGCGGTGCCGACGAACCGGACGCTCGCGGCGTGGGCCGCGCTGACGCCGGGGCTGAGCGCGGGGGCGACGGCGATGGATGTCGGCGGCAGCAAAGGCGAACAGTCCATTCGCCTGGCCATCCACGGCGGACGCGGCAGTGAGCAGCGTATGTTGCTCGACGGCATGAACGTGAGTGGCGTCAGCTCGTACTGGGGCTTCATGCCCGATCCAGCGTCCACTGAAGAAGTCGTGATCGCGCTGGGCGGCGGCTCCGCCGAGGCGGACCTGGGTGGCGTCCAGATGAACTTCATCCCGAAGGACGGAGGCAACCGGTTATCCGGCTACTTCTTCGCGAATTACGCGAACGAATCGTTCCAAACGGATAACCTGTCTGACGCGATTCGCCGCCGCGGGCTCACGACGGTCAACGCGGTGGATCACATCTACGACACGGACGGATCGTTTGGCGGACCGATCAAGGTCGATCGCCTGTGGTTCTACTCAGCGCATCGCCGGTGGGGCAACGGCACACAGGTCGCCGGGCTCTTCTTCAATCAGACGCCGACAGCGTTCACGTACACACCCGACAGGTCTCGCCCCGGCATCGAAGACTACCGACAGCGCTCGCACAACCTCAGGCTCTCGTGGGTGCCGGCGCAACGCCACAAGATTCGCGCCTCGTTCGACTTTCAGAGCCACTGCGATTGCCATCGTGGCATCGCGGACGGGCGCACGTCCCCGGAAGCTGCGCACCGTCGCATCTACCGACCGAACAACGTCCCCCAAGCCAGCTGGAGCTACCCGGCCACGAACCGTCTGCTCTTCGAGGCTGGCGTCTCGGCGCGCATCTTCAATTGGGTGAACACGCCCGCCGAGCCAGGGGTGACGACCGAGTCGATCACCGTCATCGAGCAGAGCAACAACTTCCGGTATCGCGCGGCGCCGAACTACGGCGAGCATCTGAGCTCGGGCGCGGATCAGCGATTCGCCGTCTCGTACATCACCGGCACGCACGCCATCAAGACCGGCATCCAGATCCATCAGACCTGGGTGCGGCACGAAGACATGCCGGGCAGCGCGGTGCAGTACACATTCCGCAACGGCGCGCCGGTCAGCGTGACGCAGTTCGCCAACCCGTTCGTCTTCCGAGAGAAACAGAACGCGCTACTCGGCCTCTTCGCGCAGGATCAATGGACGATGAAGCGGCTGACGGTGAATTACGGCTTGCGATACGACTACGTGAACACCTACGTACCGGAGCAGCGATTCGGTGCGGGCCCCTTTGTGCCGGCGCGCGAGTTCGCTAGCGTCGCGTGCGTGCCCTGCTGGCACGATTTCTCGCCGCGGTTCAGCGTGGCCTACAACCTCTTCGGCGACGGTCGGACGGCCGTGAAGTTCGGCCTCAATCGTTACATGGCCGAGCAGACAAACGAGATCGCGCGCGCGAACAACCCGGTGACGACGACGGTCAACAGCGCCACGCGCGCGTGGACCGATAACAACGGCGACCTCGTCCCGCAGCCCGCTGAACTGGGCCCGCTGTCGAACGTCAACTTCGGCAACGTCGTCGTCGTGTCGCGCTACGCGGACGACCTGCTCCGCGGCACCGGCGCGCGCGCATACAACTGGCAATGGAACGCGAGCGTGCAGCACGAGCTGATGTCGGGCGTCGGTCTCAACTTCGGATACTTCCGAACGACCTGGCACAACTACTACGCGACCGACAACCTGGCGGTAACACCGCGCGATTTCGATCCGTTCTGCATCACCTTGCCCGCCGACACCCGGCTTCCCAACGGCGGCGGCAATCAGATCTGCGGCTTCAGAGACGTCACGCCGTCGAAATTCGGCCAGGTGAACAGCCTCGTCACGCAGGCGGGTCAATTCGGCCAGCGGCTGTCCATCTTCAACGGCATCGACGCGACGGTCAATGCGCGGCTGCCGCGCGGCGCGTTCATCGGTGGCGGATTGAGCACCGGCAGTCAGCTCGACTCGACCTGCTTCGTGGTCGATCAACCGCTTGGTCCGACGACGCCGGCCGGGCAGCTCGCCAGCTCCGATTTCTGCCGTGTGCGGTCACCGTTCTGGCGTCCGCAGGTCAAGGTCAACGGCGGCTATCCGCTGAAATGGGACATGCAGGTCAGCGCCGTGTGGCAGACGCTGCCCGGCATTCCGATCCTGGCGAGCTACGTGGCCACACGCGCCGAAATCGCGCCCTCGCTCGGCCGCAATCTGTCGGGCAACGTGCTCAATGCGACGCTGGAGAACGTCATCGCGCCGCAGACCATGTTCGAAAGCGGGATCCATCAAATGGATGTCCGGGTCACCAAGTCGGTCCGGATGGGCGGCCTGCGGATGCAGGGAATGCTCGATCTCTACAACCTCTTCAACGCGAGCCCCGTGTTGGCCATCAACACGCGGTACGGCCCGAGCTGGCTGGCGCCGACGCAAATCCTGTCGGGCCGGATGTTCAAACTGGGCGGGAGAGTGGAGTTCTAAGGATCCCGCCGCCGATGGTTCACCTCGATGTGGACCCCGAAATCGAACGAATTCTGAGAGTTGCGGTGACTTAGGGGTGCACATGGATGGAGCGAGAAATCCTCGATTCCCGGCGGTAACTGCGGTAAAGTCTCCGATTGTGAATCCGGTACAGCGGGGGCCAGGCACGCCGGGCGGGTTTGGCTGGTGGGCGGGACCGACCCGAGCGCTGGTGGTGTGCCTCTCGTGGCCAACGTTCGCCGGCGCGGCGCAGGCGCCGCCGGCTGCTCAGCCGGTTCAGGCCACCATCAATAAGTACTGCGTCAGCTGCCACAATCAACGGCTCAAGACCGCCGGATTCGTCCTCGAGGCCGCCGACCTCACCGACGTCGCCAAAGACGGCACGGTTTGGGAAAAGGTGATCCGCAAGCTGCGTGCGGGCGCGATGCCGCCGGTGGGTTCGCCCCGTCCTGCTGGGCAGGCGTACGAGGCGGTCGCCACGTATCTTGAAGACGAGCTCGACCGCGCGGCCGCGGCCACGCCCAACCCCGGTCACATTGGCGCGTTCCATCGCCTGAGCCGGACGGAGTACGCGAACGTCATTCGCGATCTGCTCGACATCGGGACGCTGCCGCGCGAGCTCGATATCGCGACACTGCTCCCTGCTGACAACTCCAGCAGCGGGTTCGATAACCTGGCGGACCTGCTGTTTGTCTCGCCGACGGCGATGGATGGATACCTCGCGGCGGCGCGTAAGCTCAGTCGCTTAGCGGTGGGAGACCCCGCGGTACCGGTGATCGTCGATCGCCATCTGATTCCGCAAGAGCTGCCGCAGGACACTCGGCGTGAGGGGAGTGCCTTCGGCACGCGCGGCGGCACGGTAATCGAGAGCACACTGCCGGTCGACGGCGAGTACCACGTGAAGATCGAATTCGCGGGCAACGCTCGAGAGCCGCATCAGGTCGAGGTCAGCGTTGACGGCGAACGTACGGCGCTCTTCACGGTCGGCGACAAACCGCCGAAGGAGCGCGGCTTCGGCGTGTTCCAGCAGCAGCCAGACGATCCACTCGAGGCGGTGATTCCCCTCAAGGCGGGGCCGCGCACGATCGCGGTGGCGTACCTCCAGCACACCGCGGCGCTGGGTGAAGAGCTGGTCCGGCCGCGGATGCGGACGCGCGGCACGCTGCCGGCCATCGCCAGCGTGACGCTGAGCGGTCCCCATCAAGTCACTGGTGCGGGTGACACCCCGAGCCGACGTCGACTGTTCGTCTGCCGTCCGGCCTCGCGCTCGCAGGATGCCGCCTGCGCGCGCCAGATCCTCTCGACGCTAACGCGCCGCGCGTACCGACGCGCATCGACCGCCGAGGACGTCAACCTTCTGATGCCGTTCTTCGAGGACGGCCGAGCGGAGGGTGGCTTCGAGCGTGGCATTCAGCGCGCGCTCGAACGGGTGCTAGTCAGCCCGCAGTTCCTGTTTCGCATCGAACGTGAGCCGCAGACCGGCGTGGCGCCGATTGGCGACATCGAGTTGGCGTCCCGGCTGTCGTTCTTCCTGTGGAGCACCATGCCGGACGATGAGCTCCTGGGTGCGGCGATTCGCGGCCGGCTGCGTCAGCCGGAGGTGCTCGAGCGGCAGGTCCGACGCATGTTGGCGGATCCGCGCGCCGAGTCGCTCGTCACCAACTTCGTCGAGCAGTGGCTCTACCTGCGCGACGTCGAGACCAAGCGGCCCGACGAACGGTTGTTCCCCGATTTCGACGAGGGGTTGCGGTCCTCGTTCAAGCGCGAGACCGAGCTCTTCATCACGAGCCTCGTGCGCGAGGATCGAAGCGCGCTCGATCTGCTCCGAGCCGACTACACCTACGTGAACGAGCGGCTCGCGAAGCACTACGGGATCCCGCACGTCTACGGTCCCGAGTTCCGGCGGGTGTCCGTGGCCGACGACTATCGCCGGGGTCTGCTCGGTCAGGGCAGCGTCCTGTTGCTCACGTCGTACTCGACGCGCACGTCGCCCGTGCTGCGTGGCAAGTACGTGCTGGGGAATCTGCTCGGGGCGCCGCCGCCACCGCCTCCGCCGAACGTGCCCGCGCTCAAGACGGAACACACGAAGAGCGGCAAGGCGCTGACGATGCGCGAGGCGATGGTGCAGCATCGGCAGAACGCGTCGTGCGCGACATGTCACGCGCGGATGGATCCGATTGGGTTCGCGCTCGACAATTTCGATGCCGTGGGACGTTGGCGGACCGTCGGCGAAGGGGGCACGCCCATCGATGCGACCGGCGTCTTGCCGGATGGCACGAAGTTCACCGGTGTGGTTGGCCTTCGAGAGAGCCTTCTGGCCAAGCCCGAGTTGTTTGCGACGACGATTACCGAGAACTTGCTGACCTACGCGATGGGCCGGACGCTCGAGTTCTACGACGCGTCGGTGGTCCGCGGGGTGGTCAGGAGCGCGGCGCGCGATGGGTTCCGCTTCTCGTCGTTGATCCTGGGTATCGTGAAGAGCACGCCGTTCCAGAAGCGAGCGGCCGCTCCGGCGGAGCAGCCCGTTAGCGTCTCGGCGGCGGCGAGGTGAGAGTGTAGAGAGCAGAGCCAAAGCTCAAGACTGACAAATTTCGTATTACGGAGCACCCGAGATGTTCATCACCAAGATGTCGTTGCCACGGCGGACCTTCTTGCGCGGCATGGGAGCGACGATCGCGTTGCCATTCCTGGACGCGATGCAGCCGGCCCTGCAAGCGGCGCCCGCAGTGCCGAAGCGGCTCGGATTCATCTATGGGTCGCCGAACGGTATCATCCAGAAGGCCTTTGTGCCGACCACGGTCGGTCCGGGCTTCGATCTCTCGCCCATCTTGAGCCCGCTGGCGCCGGTGCGGGACCAGCTACTGGTGCTCAGCAACCTCGCCCACCGGCAAGCGGACTCATTTGGTGACGGCAACGGCGACCACGCGCGCGGCACCGCGGTGTGGCTGAGCGGCGTGCATGCGTGGGATCGACGGCCGATTGGCACCGAGACGGTGACGCTCGGTACGACGATTGACCAGATTCTGGCCCAGCACTTCGCCAAGGACACGCAGTTGCCGTCGCTCGAGCTCGTGCTCGAGAAGCCGACGCAAATCGCGTGCGACAGCACGGACTGCTTCTTTTCCAACACGATCTCCTGGCGATCGCCCTCCACGCCGAACCCGATGGAGCCACACCCGCGCGTCGTCTTCGAGCGGCTCTTCGGCGAGGGCGGGAGCGCGGTTCAGCGCCTGGCGCAGATGCGGAAGACCGGCAGCGTCATCGACTCGGTGATTCAGGAGGTGGCCGGCCTGCAGAGACGGCTGGGCGCCTCGGACCGCTCGAAGCTGGGTGAGTACCTGACGTCGGTTCGTGAGCTCGAAAAGCGGATCCAGAGTGCCGAGGCCAAGGGCGCGGGTTCTGAGCTCGCGCTGCCGAATCGTCCGACCGACATCCCCGACGAATTCGAAGAGCACGCGAAGCTGATGTTCGATCTGCAGGTGCTCGCGTATCAAGCCGATGTGACCCGCGTGTTCTCGATGTTGATGGCCCGCGAGGGCAGTCCGCGGTCGTACCCGCAGATTGGCGTGCCCGAGCAGCACCATCCGGTGTCGCATCACCGAGACGATCCCATGCTCATTGCGAAGAAGCAGAAGATCGACACCTACCACATCCAGCTGCTCGGCTACTTCCTGGAGAAGCTGCAGGCGACACGCGATGGCGACGGATCGCTGCTCGACCACTCGCTCATCGTCTACGGCGGCGGCATGGGTGACGGGAACTTGCACGAGCACTCGAACCTGCCGACCTTGGTGGCCGGCAAGTTGGATGGCCACCTCCGGACGGGCCAGCACCTCGCGTACGCCGAAAACACGCCGATGGCGAACCTGTTCATGTCGATCCTCGACAAGGTCGGGATCCCGCTCGACAAGTTCGGCGACAGCACCGGCCGGCTGCCGATCGAAACGCTGTCTGGGGTCTGACGCGAGCTTCGAGGGGGTCGGGCAGGTCAGGCGCCACGCGGGTAGGAAGGGGCTATGGGCACGACGTTCAGGGCTGATTCGGCAGTCACTCGAGGGCTTGGCCTTCTCGCGTTGTGCGTCGCGCTGACCGCGCCAGCGCAGGCGGCGGGGTTGGGCTCGGCGCTCGTGGATGCCGTCAAGCAATCCGATGCGGCGGCGGTGCGTGCCCTCCTCGCCAAACCCGTCGACGTCAACGCCGCCGAGGCCGATGGCACGACGGCGCTGCATTGGGCCGCGCAGCGCGGCGATGTCGAGATTGTCCGCGCGCTGCTTGGCGCGAAGGCCGACGTCAATGCGACCACGCGCTACGGCGTGACGCCGATTGCCCTGGCGGCGCTTGGCGGCGAGCCCTCGATTGTCGGAGCCCTGGTGCGAGCGGGCGCTGACGTCAACAAGGCGTCGCCCGAAGGCGAGACGCCCCTCATGGCTGCGGCGCGCGTGGGAAAGGTCGACCTGCTGCGGCCGCTCATCGAAGGCGGCGCGCGCGTCAACGATCAGGAACGCTGGCGCAATCAGTCCGCGCTGATGTGGGCGGCCGGCGAAGGGCACTCGGCTGCAATCGCGTACCTGATCGAACAGCGTGCTGAGGTTCACGCGCGCTCGAAGGCGGGATTCACTGCGCTGCACTTCGCCGTGCGCGGCGGGCATGTGGACGCGGTCCGGACTCTGCTGCGCCTCGGCGCGAATCCAGACGACAGGGTCGAGAACGCCGCCCCGGCCACTGACCGGTACGGCCGCCGTGCGGGCGTGGATCCGCCGACATCCGCGCTCGGGATGGCCATCATCAACGCGCACCACGAGGTCGCGTTGACGCTCGTGAATGCGGGCGCCAACACGAACGTTCCGGATCCACGGGGATCGGTGCTGCACGCGCTCGCGTTCATGCGCCGGCCCGGTTCCGGCAACCCGCCGCTGCGCACGGGGAACGTCGACACGCTCGAGCTCGCGAAGGCGCTGCTGACGCACGGCGCAAACCCGAACGCGCGCATTCAGTGGCGCGAGATCGCATTCGATCGCGACCTGGCGGCCACCAAGCTGCCCCCAAACATTCCGGTCGGCCGTAACTTCATCAGCTTCATCGGGGCCACGCCGTTCTACCTGGCGGCGAAGCACTCCGATGTCGCGCTGATGCGCCTGCTGGTCGAGCACGGCGCGGATCCGAAGACGCCAACCGTCCAGAACGTCACGCCACTGATGGCCGCGGCCGGATTCGGCTACTGGGATGGGGAGAGTCCTGGTCCGCTGAACGGCGTCCCCGAGAGCGAGGCCGTCGAGGCGGTGAAGTTGACGATCGGACTTGGCAACGACGTCAGCGCCGTGACGAGCTTCGGCGGGCCCGAGCTCGAAGGCGACGGCGGCACGCTCATTCGCCGCCATCCGCTGAACTTCCTGAAGTACGACGCCCCTCACGATGCCCCGCTGGATGTCGTGCCGCCGAAGGATTCGCTGGGCGACATGCGGTGGAACGGCAGCAGCGCGATGCATGGTGCGGCGATGCGCGGATCGAACGCGATCATCCAGACGCTCATCGACCATGGCGCGAAGCTCGACGCGCGCAACGGCCTGGGTTGGACCCCGCTGATGTGCGCCGAAGGCATCTTCGTGGCGAACACGCTGAAGGACTGGCCGGAGACCGTCGCCTTCATTCGGAAGCTGATGACCGAGCGAGGCCTGAATCCCGATCAGTACAACCAAGCGTCCGTCGGCGTGCGAGTGTCGCGCACCGTCGGTCAGCCGTGAGCCCGAGTTTCTGTATAACCTGCCGGCCGTGAAGCCGTGCGGCCCTTGGAGGCCGCCGGGAGGAATCCGCATGTCGACCACACGCAATCGCTCACGCATCGCTCTCGGCGCCTTCGTTGCCGCCATCTGCGCCTCTGCTGCGCTCGTGGCGCAACAGCGACCCGGACGTGTCGCCGACGCCACAGGTGTCATCAGCGGCGCCGTCACCAGCGCGAAAGGACCTGAGGCGGGCGTGTGGGTGATCGCCGAGTCCGACGACTTCCGGGGCAGCAAGTTCCGGAAGATTGTCGTCACCGACGATCGCGGGCGGTATCTGCTCCCCGACCTGCCGAAGAATGCGAACTATCGCGTCTGGGTCCGCGGCTATGGGCTCACGGATTCGACGCCGGTGAACGGCAAGGTCGACGGCACGCTCAACCTGACGGCGGTGATCGCGAAGACGCCGCAAGAGGCGGCGCAGTACTACCCGGCGAGCTACTGGGCATCGCTCATCGAGCCGCCGAAGCCCAGTGAGTTCCCGGGCACCGGTCCGTCGGGCAACGGCATCAGCCCGCAGATCAAGACCCAGGACGAGTGGATCAACATCATCAAGTCGTGCGAGCGCTGCCACCAGCTCGGGAGCAAGATGACGCGCACGAATCCGGACAAGCAGAAGTTCGGATCGTCCGAGAAGGCCTGGGACCATCGGTTGACGATGGGACAGCGTGGCGCGGAGATGTCCGCGTTCGCCACGCGCATGGGACGGCCGGCGGCATTGAAGATGTTCGCGGATTGGAGCAATCGCGTCGAGAAAGGTGAAGTGCCGCCCGCGCCGCCGCGGCCGCAGGGGATCGAGCGGAACGTCGTCCTCACGCTGTGGGGCTGGAACGACGAGTACGGCATGGTCCACGACGAGGTCGCCACCGACAAGCGCAACCCGCGGATCAACCCCAACGGGCCGATTTACGCAGTCGACTGGACGAACGACTGGTTCATGTGGGTCGATCCCGTGACCAACACCTCGGAGCGGATCAAGGTGCCGGCGGGCACGGCCAAGAGCAAGCTGCGGCAGACCGGATTCGTACCCTTCCGGTTCTTCGGTGAGGAGCCGGTCTGGGAGAACCCGGCCAGCCCGCACAACCCGATGATGGACGAGCGCGGTCGCGTCTGGCTCACCACGACACACCGCGAACCGGACAACCCCGCGTGGTGCAAGGAAGGGTCATCGAACAAGTTCGCGCAGTATCACCCGCTGGTGCGATCGGGGGAGCAGGCGGGCTACTACGATCCGAAGACACAGGGCTTTACGCTCATCGATACCTGCTTCGGTACCCACCACCTGCAGTTCGCGGAAGACGATGACAACACGCTGGTGTTCAGCAACCCCGGTGGTCAGGAAGTGGGTTGGTTGAATACGAAGTTGTACGACAAGACCGGGGATGCCCAGGCATCACAGGGCTGGTGTCCGACTGTGCTCGACACGAACGGCGACGGCAAGATCACGCGTCCATTCAATCAGCCGGTCCGCGGGCGAGCGGTGACGGGCGACGAGGACAGCGAGACGGCCGGCCTCGGCAAAACAGATCTCAAGCTCGACACGCGGATCATCGTCGGGCCGTACGGCATCGTGATGAACCCGGTCGACGACACCATCTGGGGGTCCACGGATGAAGTGGAAGTGCCAGGGCAGATCTTCCGCATCGACCGGGGCCAGAATCCGCCCGAGACGTGCGTCACCGAACGGTACATGCTGCCGAAGGAGCTCGGGTACCGGCCGCGCGGCATCGACGTCGATCGCAACGGCGTCATCTGGACCGCGCTCGCGGGCAGCGCGCACATGGCGAGCTTCGACCGCCGCAAGTGCAAGGTGCTGAACGGTCCGTCGTCGGCGAACGGCCGTCACTGCGACGAGGGCTGGACCTTCTACAAGCAGCCGGGGCCGCCCTTCAAGGGGACGAAGATCGGCAGCGAGTTCAACTATTACAACTGGGTCGACCAGTTCAACACGCTCGGTCTTGGCGACAACATCCCGATTGCGAACGGCTCCGGATCCGATTCGTTGCTCGCGCTGAATCCGGCGACCAAGGAGTGGGTCGTGATGCGCGTGCCGTATCCGATGGGCTTCCACAGCCGAGGCCTCGACGGGCGGATCGACGATCCGAAGGCTGGCTGGAAGGGACGCGGTGTCTACGCTACCTACGGCGCCGACGCGATGTGGCACATCGAGGGCGGACCAAAAGAGAAGAACAGCCTGATCAAGTTCCAGATCAGGCCCGATCCACTCGCACGGTAGCCCGAGACCTGCCGTGCACGCCTGGGGCATCGCCATCGCGCGTGCGTGGACCAGAGGATCCGCGCGCGCCGCCTTGAACGCCGCGCCCGCCGCGCCCGTCGTGCTCTTCATCGCGTTGTTCGCGCCCGCACTCGCACGGCCCGCAGTGGCGCAGAACGGATCGAGTCAGGCGCCGGCGGACATTCGAGCCATTCTCGAAGGCACTTGGCACCTAGTCGAGTGGCACGTCGACGGCACCGTCATGCGGCCGCCCGAGATGACCGGACGCTGGATGGTGCACGACGGTGTCGTGATGGCCATCCGGCACCGTGACGGTCCGAAGTCGTTCGAGTCCACCGCCGCGTGGGGCGAGTACCGGATCACCGCGACCGAGTGGATCTACGGCTACGAGCGCTCCGAGGATTCGACTGGGCCGACGGCCGCCGAGTCGAAGATGCGGGTGCGCATCACCAAGCCCGTGCCGATGCTGGAGTGGACGATCCGACGCGAGGGCGGCAAGCTCTTTCTCGAGCGCCCGAAGAGCATCCGCTGGGAATTCGACGGTCCGTGGTTTACGCTCTACGGCGCCGACGGCAAGGTCCTCCGCAAGTATCAGAAGGTATCGAACTAGTCGGGGCTCCGCCCCGAACCCCGGCTCCGTCGCTGCGCGGCGGCCCCCTTCGCCCCGCTCCGCTCCTCCGCGGGCGCGCACGTACGCGCCCGCCGTTCTGCGGAACGAGGACAGAATTCTCGTTTGGGACCGCATAACGGTTAAGGGCCCGTCAGCGGCCGGCACCCTTGGCGTACAACCAGCTGCCGTTGAGCCGGTCCACACGGGTGCGCTGCAGGCGCGCATCGCCGAGCGCCGGGCCAGTATTGACGCAGTCGAAGGCCACGGGCCGCTCGACCGCCGCTGTCGTCCGCGAGTTGATCGACCAGCACCTCGGCAGCCAGGTGCCGTCGCTCGACACGACCGACACCATGCGTGGGCCGTGCGCTGCTGGTCGGCCACCTACACGCCGCTTCTGACCTGTGAGGCGCGCGCCCGCCGGTGCCCGCATTCGCCAGCTCTCTCTGGTTCAAGTCGTTCAGCCTCGCGTACTGTTGAATCGCGAAGGCGGAGTAAAGACCGACGACCGTGAGAAGCGCGATCGCCACTGGCCAGTGCAGCAATCTGGGCGTCAGAAATCTGATGAGCCGGCGATGCCGGTCAGTGCGAGGGAGGTCGCCGTCGATTGAGGGCGGATCGGGCTTCATGCCAGCACCAACGGGCAGTGCGGCCGGCTCAAACAGGTTCGGCTCGCGCTGCGTGGGTCATCAACCTATGTCGGTTGGTGCGTTTGGCCATCCCACTGTTACACAGGCGGAGCGCGCGCCCGAGTGTGCCGGGATTGGCCGGCTTCGATGGGCGTATCGGACCCTAGGACCGGTGTCGAGCGGCAGCTCGCCGATCGGTTCCAGAAAGGTCGTTCCGCCATTCGCGAGCTCGAATCGGCCCGCTCGCTGGTCGACCGCTTCGGCGAAGGCGCCCTTTGCACCCCTCGAGTTGGGCGATGGCGTTGCGGACGGCCCGATCCGCAGCCTCGACCGTGGGCCGATCGTCCACGCGAGCCGATGGCGCGGCGATCAGCGGACGATGATGGCGTCGAGGCCGGACGGCGCCGCTTGCGCAAGCTCCAGCCGCAGGTTGTTGGGGTTGGTCGCGTACTGCGTCGCCGTGTCGATTGAGATCGTGCCCTGCTGAACGAGCTTCACCAGCTCGCCATCAAAGCACTGCATGCCCTCCAACTCGCCGTCTCTCATGGCGTCGAGCAGCGAGCGGCCGTCGGACTCGCCTTTTTCGAGGTACTCGCGCGTTCGCAGGGTGGCTTTCAGAATCTCCAGCACGGCGATCCGACCACCTTGCAGCCGCGGCAGTAGCCGCTGCGAGATGATGTAGCGGAACGATGCCGCCAGCCGCACGCGCACGGCGGGCTGGTCGCCCGGCTCGAATGCGCCCAAAATGCGCTCGACGGTCTTCGATGCGTCGATCGTGTGGAGGGTGGAGAAGACGACGTGTCCGGTCTCTGCCGCCGTGAGCGCGATCTCGATCGTTTCGCGATCGCGCATCTCGCCGACGAGGATGACCTTGGGTGCCTGTCGCAGGGCGGCGCGCAGCGCCAGCGCAAAGGTTGGCGTATCGCTGTGGAGCTCACGCTGATGCAGCGTGGCCTTCTTGGGCGGATGCAGGAAGTCGATCGGGTCCTCGATCGTGATGATGTGCTCGGCGCGCGCCTCATTGATCAAGTTGATGACGGTCGCCAACGTGGAGGACTTGCCCGATCCGGTCGGTCCGGTGACGAGGACGATGCCGTTTTTCAGCGTCGCCAGATCGTTCAACCTCTCCGGGAGATTGAGCTCCGCCAGCGTGGGGATCTTGCCCGCGATCACGCGGAGCACGGCCGCGTAGCTGCCGCGTTGCTTGAAGACGTTCACGCGAAAACGGGAGCAGTGTGGAATCTAATAGGAGAGGTCGCACGCCCCCTGCTCGCGCAGCATCACCAGCGCATTCTGGTTGCCGCCGATGAGCTCGCGCGCGATGTGCGCCGTGTGGACAGGGAGCAACATCGCGAGCCCGAGGATCGCGACCGGCACCAACTGGCCGTGCCGCTCGACCTGCGGTGGGCGCCCGGGCGAGAAGAGGAGGTCGCTGATGCCATCGCCGGCGTCGAGCACACGCATGATCAGGGCCTGCGTGAATCGCTCCGGGATGCCGGCGGGAATCGGGCCGAAGAGTGTGCCTTCGAGCGCCTGCGGGTCGATCAGCGTATTGACGTGCATCGGTGGCGCTGTGGACATGGCGACATCCGTCGTATCGTGCTGGCCTCTCCTGGCCTGCAGCCCGACGCCGTCTCGCCATGCGCGCGTCACCCAGGCAGATGGCGCAAGACCTGGTTCGCGGTCGTCGCCACTGCCTTCTCGATGCCCGTCACCCCTCGGCGGGCTTATGGTGGACCGGTCCCAGGGCAGACGGAGGATCTGGAACGCAACTCGTGGGCCACGGGTCCGCACACACGGCCGAAAAGGGCCCTAGAAGATCGCCACGGGATTGGCCGGGCTTCCTGTGCCGCGCGGCACGCGCAGCGGGAGCGCGATGAACAGGAACTCGTAGCGCTTCTCCTCGGCGCACGCCACCGCGAGCGGTTCCAGCAGCGCGTTGTCGAGCAACACCACGCCGTAGTTGAACAACACGCCGTGCACCGGCCAGCGCAGCCCGTAGCCGTCCGGTCGCGCGTCCATCATGTCCCAGCCGAGAATCGAGACGTCGTGATCCCGGATGAAGCCGGCGCACGTAGGATGCAGGCCGGGACGGTTCGTACCGCCGTACGATCCGCCGCTTCGCTGGAACGACTCGCGTCCGCTGTACACGAGCAACGCATCGCCCGATCGGACGTCGACCTTCTGAGCTCGTGCGATCGCCTTGAGCTCCGCACCCTGCACCGGGCGGTCCATCGTGACGTGCGGTTGCCCGCGGTGCCGCGGCACGTCGAGCAGCACGCCGCGTGTGATGAGCCCATCGCTGAATGCGGTGATGTCGGCGAAGTGCGCACCCTGCGTATCGAGCACCTCTGCCGGCTTTCGACCGTTCCACATCCCGTCGTGGTCCCAGACGTGCCCGAGGGCATCGACGTGTGTGACCGTCGTGCCGTGATAGATGAACCCGTAGTAGTCGATGACGGATCCGCCGTCCTTGTCGTTCGAGATGCGCGTGAACTGCTGCTCGGGCGAGAACGGCCGGCTGAGCGACACGCTGCGGCCTCGCGACACAAGCCGCGTCGCGGCGACGCGCTTCTCTGGCGTGATGAGGTTGACTGCTCCGCGTTGATCGTCGGCACCCCACCGCCCCCAGTTGCGGCGCTTCGCGTAGGTTGCGTCCACCTCCAGGCGGCTCGGCGGTTGGGCGGCTTGCGTCTGCGCAGTTGCGTCGCCGCGCCAAAGGAGCGTGCCTCCTAGAGCGGCCGCTCCCGTGAGTACGTCGCGTCGTGTCGGTGACATCGTGCCCTCCTCCGGACTTGCCCAGAAACAGGTGTCGCTGCGACGGTCACATCATAACGTGGCATGCCGGCCGGCGGTTCGCCTCGTACTCCGTAATGACGACTCGCGTGGCCGCACCCGTTGGTCGTGCGGACCACCGACGAACTGGCGCGTCCTTCGAGCCGGGCCCGCGCACCGAGCTGAGCCACCTGGCGATGGTCTCGATCTCGCCTTTGGCCACCGAGCCGGCTTCGCTTTGCGGATCCATCGCGCGGCCCGGCCCACCCTGCGCGAGGCCAAGGCTGAAGACGACGCACGTGCCGACGAACCACGCGAGGAACGGCGACAGTCTCGTTCGCGTCAGTAGCGCTCGAGTACCCATGCCCGGCCTCCAGAAGTGGATCGGGCTAGACGGTAGAGGAGTGTTCCCAGGCGGTCAAGGAGTCCGCATCAGAGTCCACGATCGACCTACTGACGCCGGTGCCGCATGAGCTGGTTCCGGCGACAGGAGGCCCGCAGGAGGCTAGACTCGACGAGTATCATCTGTCCCGTCGACTGGTCGTTGGTCGCCAAAGGAGAGGTCGCGATGAGGGAAAGGTCTACGTTCACTGGTCCAGCTCGGTTGGGACGCACCGTTGTGGCGACGGCGCTCGCGGTCTGCTTGGCGCTGCTCGTCGGGCCCGGCATGCTTCAGGCTCAGTTGCCGGCTTTGAAACCGGCCCACCTGAACCCGGTCATCGAGAAGCTGGCAGCGGGGAAGGCCGTCTTCGGCCCGATCATCAGCGATCTTTCGATGCAGAGCGCCCGCACCTGGGCGCGCTCAGGGGCGGACTACGTCTGGATCGACATGGAGCACTCGCCCTTGAACATGGAGGCACTCAATCAGTTCATCGCCTACTCGAACGACAAGGCGTACGTCGCCCAACGTGGCGACACGCAGCCTCGCGTCGCGATCTTCGCGCGCTTCCCGCCCTACGGCGGTTCCGATGCGTGGATCGTGAAGCAGGCGCTCGACATCGGGCTGATGGGCGTGATCTTCAATACGGTCAACAACAAGGAAGAGGCCATCGCCGCCGTGCGATCGATGCGGTATCCGCCGCAACGCAACGACCCGCCGACGCAGAAAGGGCCGATTGGCTACCGTGGCTTCGCGCCCGGCGGGGCGTTGTGGAACTGGGGCGTCGGCGGCGCCGAGTACCAGCGGCGCGCCGACGTCTGGCCGCTCAATCCGAGCGGCGACCTTCTTGTGAGCGCGATGATCGAGACGCGCGAAGCGGTGAAGAACATCGAAGAAATCGCCTCGGTGCCTGGCATCGGCGTCATCGAGGCCGCCGCGGGTGGCGATTTGTCGAACGACCTCGGCATCGCCAATCAGGGCACTTCGCCTGAGGTGGAGGCCATGCGCCAAACGATTCTGAGGGCCTGCCTCAAGTACAACGTCGTCTGCGGCATCCTGGCGAACGGCAAGGCCCAGATCGATCAGCGGCTTAAGGAAGGCTGGCGGTTCATCACAACCCCATCTGGCACGTCTGCTCAGTAGGCGAATCCAAGCGAAGGCTGGCCGCATCCAACTGTGTAGGTCGCCCGTAAAAAGGCAATGAGGGCCAGCCGCGGCGGGGCCTGTGGAGGATAGGTCATGCACAGAACGGCGTTACGGTGTGGACGCGTCGTCGCGCTCGGCCTGATGCTGTGGCTGAGCTCGATCGCCGCACCGGCGGTGTCTTCCGCGCAATCGGTGGCGGCAAAGCAGACGAGCGTCCTGGTTGGACGGGCCCTCGAACGGCTGCCGTGCTTCGGTGTGTTCGACTTCCTGGCGTACTCGGTTGAACGGGGCACCGTCACGCTCCAGGGCTCGGTCTACAACGGCGCCACGAAGACCGGCGCAGAAATGGCCGTCAAGCGGATCTCCGGCGTCGACGAGGTCCGAAACGAAATCGAGGTACTGCCAGCCTCCCAAAACGACGACCGCATTCGGTGGGAGGCGTTCTTCCGCATCTACACCGACGATTTCCTCTCCCGCTATGCTGCCGGCGGGCCGATGGGGGTCCAATACGCCTTACGGGACTTCGCGCAGTACCCAGGCATGCAGCCCATCGGGATTTATCCGATCCACATCATCGTCAAGAACGGGCGCATGACCCTGGTTGGCGCAGTCGGCAATGACTCGGACAAGGCGATCGCGTTTGCTCGGGCTCGAGAGGTGATTGGCACGTTCGAGGTCAAGAACGAGCTCGTGGTAGCGCGGAAGTCCTCCCAATAGTGGCGACGGTGAGGCTGCCCGAACCCCTCACCGTTCTTGTCGGCCCTCAGGGGGTCTTGATCATGGCCGGCGAGCCGTCCGCGCCCCAGGCGCGTCGAGACGCGGGTTGGCGTGCGCTGCGAGCGCGCCGTTGGTCGGCGAGGATCGCCCACAGATATTGATCGTGGTAGCGGCCGTTCCGACGAAACGACTGACGGAGCCGTCCCTCCAGGGCCGCACCGATCTTACGGAGCGCGCGGTTCCCGCGGCCGTTCTCGACCGACGCGCGTGCCTCCAGCCGATGGACACCCAGCGTCTCGAATGAGAACGACATCACGGCGTTCGCGCTTTCGACGAACAGCCCACGTCCCCAGTACGCGGAGCCGAGGGCGAACCCCCACTCGGCTACCTCGAACTTGGCGTCGAGCGCTCGCACTTGGAAGATGCCAACGGCCATCTGCGAGTCGTGAGCGACCACGGCCAAGCAGACGTATTGCCCGGCAGCCCGTTGCCGGTGTGTCCAGGCGATGAACTGCTCGAACCCCTCGACTGTCGTTGGTGGTGGCGAGATGAATCTCGTCACCTCTTCTGTCGTCAGCAGCGCAAACAACGACGGCGCATCAGAGATCTGGAGCTCCCTAATGGTCATCCTCTGACCGTAAATCGCCGGCAGCCCGGCTCTCCAATCCGTCGTGGTCACTACGACGGAGGCGGCCTCGGCCGGTGTCCTGGCGCGCAAGAGAGCCTGGGCGCCAGCGTCCCAGTCTGGTTGGTAGACTATCCGCTCCACGATCAGCACCTACGGGACGTGTGTCGACAGTGCCGACGTGCCCCAGACGATGTTGTCATCGTTGGTGCCCCAGACGATGTTGTCCGTCCAGGCCGTGAGGTTTGTATCGAGCGCATCTGACGTCCCCCCCCCTGTTTGAGTAGCGACGTCGTTTAGAGCCCGGCGGTTACTGTCGCCGTTTTCATCTGCGCCGTCAACTGTTTCGCATACGAGACGGGTGTCAGCCCGCCCAGTCCCTTCTTCGGCCGTTCTTCGTTGTACTCCCGACGCCAGGCCTCGATCACGACCTGGGCATGCGCCAGACTCG
>VFZL01000033.1 GCA_016871175.1 Acidimicrobiia bacterium
TACAACCGCGAGTGGCTGATCGAGCGACTGGGGTTCCGTCCCCCGGCCCAGGTCCGAGCGGCGTTTGCGGTCAGGCCCGCAGCCTGATTACCATCAACGCGCTGTCCAATCCCCGTGCCGCGGTACAGTGAATCTGCAGCCCATTGTAGTATGTGAGCCGCTGCATCCTGATGATGTTGATGATCCAGGTGAATGTCTTCGAGATGACGGTGCGCGTCACGGTCCGCGACTGCCACATCTCGCGCGTGTGGCCGATGATCACGTCGGCCGTGCCGACCTTCGAGAAGAACTCCCGCAACGTCGCATGGCCCCACGCGTTGTCCCCGTGCACCATGACGATGTGATCCAGCGCCGCTTCTTCGACGCCGCGGCGGTACGACCAGCCGAAGCCGCGGTTCCGATCGTTCTTGAGCAGTCGCACGGCGAGAAAGCGCGCCGCACACGCCGTCACGATCTCCGCCGTCGTGTCGCGGCTGCCGTCGTCGATGACCAGAATCTCGTGCCGAATCGGCAGCCCGTCGAGGGCCGTCGTGCAGTTCACGAGCGTCGCTTCGATGTTCTCCGCTTCGTTATACGCAGGGATGATGATGGACAGGGAGGGCTGACCATTCGCACCGCGGGTCGCTACGTCCGGCATCTATTCGGTCACCCTCGTCATCAAAACGCGGGTGGATTATAGACACAACCGTTAGAAATCTGACCGATCAATCCTCGACCGCGATAGTAATCGCGCTGACACGATACGACAGGGGACGCGTGTCGCCGTTCCGCAGGAGATCGTCGGGCACCACAAACCGGCTCGCGACGATGCGGAGTCGGTGCCGCCCGGCTGCACCAGGCGCGGTCCACGCAGGCCGGATCGCCGCGGCCGGCGCGATCGTGACCGCCCCAAGCGGCGCGCCGTCCAGAAACGCCTCGAGTGTCAGGGCCTGCGGCGGCCCCGGGGGCGGCGTCGCGTCGAGGCGCACCACCGCCTTGCCCGCTCGCGCCTCGATCTCGACCTCGACCTCGAGCACTGGTCCGGCCCAACCGTCGAGGTGAAGGGCGGTGCCCTGCAGCCACCGATGCGTCTCGAGGGCACGCGCCCACGCGCGCATCACGGGCACGCGCCGTGCCTGCCTTACAAGTGGCGCGATCAGGGTCGGCGTGAACTCGGGCGCGAGTGCGATGGCCTGGCTGACGCGGGCGAGCGCCTCGGTGCGCTTGCCCGCGCGAAACGCGGTTCGGCCGGCGTCGAGCCACGTGTGCGCGAGGGCCCGCCGACGGTCGATCATCACCAGGCGCACACGACGCGCCAGGCTGGGACGCCGCCGTGCTCCCGCGACCCGCTCGAACACCGCGACATACGCGGCCACCGCCGCGTCCGGCGCCAGGCGCGCCACCCGCCCCTGTCCGGCCCGTGCCCGCGCGAGGAGTGCGTCGGGGGCCCGCGTCGCCGTCGCAAACGCATCGACCATCGTCCCTGGATCGCGGGCGTCGAAATACAACACGTCTTCGCCCGCGACCTCGGGCAGGCTCCCCTCCCGGCTGCACAAGACCGGCATGCCGAGATGGAGTGCCTCGAGGACCGGAATGCCGAATCCTTCGTACAGGCTGGGAAACACGAGAAACTCCCCGGCACTCCAGAGCGCCTGCATGACCTCGTCTGGCACATAGTCGAGCAGGTGCACGCGCTGGCTGAGCCCCATCCGCTCGACGGCCGTCCGGATGGTCGCGGCCTCTCCCAGCGGCTCCCCCGTCAGCACAAGGTGCAGCGGCACGTCGGGATGGTCGTGGCAGAACCGCGCGAAGGCGGTCACGAGCAGACGATGGTTCTTGTGGGGCCAGAAATTCGCCGGATAGAAGGCAAAGCGGCACGGCGGAAGCGTGTGGCGCCCGAGCGCCGCCCACGCGGCGGCCGCGGGGACGGGCGCCAGACGATGGTGGAGGGCGATGTGCACCGTCGATGCACGCTCGGCTGCGAGCGAAAGGTGCGTGAGCGCGGCCTGACGCGAGAACTCCGAGATACAGACGACGTGGTCGACGCGCGCGACGAGCTCGCGATAGAACGCCACGCGATGCGCGAGTTCGTCGGCGGAGAAGAACCACGGATACGTGACGTGTTGCAGGTCGTAGAGCGTGCTGACCGTCGGAATGCCTGTCTCAGCGTAGGTCGGGGCCGTCATCGGGCAGAACAACAGGTCGATGCCGGCGTCCGGCAGACCGAGGGGCGCGGATCGGCCTGTCACGTCCATCCGTTCGACGTCCACAGCCTCGAAAGACGCGAGCTCGTCGTGATTGTGCGCGGCTGTGAGGAGCAGGTAGCGGTGCGGCCCGCGCCGCGCCAAACCCTCAATGAGGTCGAGGACAAACCGTTTGGCGCCACCGTTCGCGCCGCCCGGGTGAATCGGCGTCACGTCGATGGCGATGCGCAGCGGGGTCATGGCGCGATCAGGCCGTTTCCGAGGCGAGCGCATAGACGTCGCGAAGGGCCGCTGCGCTTCGCGTCCAGGAAAACGTCGCGGCCCGTGCCCGGGCTGCGGCGCGCTGGGCCTCACGCCGGCCCCGGTCCGTCAGCAGCGTGTACATGGCCTCGGCATATTCGGAGATGCCGTCGATGTCGACGACCCAGCCGGCGTCGCCGACGACCTCAGGCAGGCTCGTCGATCGCGAGACGATCACCGGTGCCCCACACGCCATGGCTTCGACGACCGGCAGCCCGAAGCCTTCGTACCTCGACGGATACAGGAATGCGAGGCACGATCGATACAGCGCCGCGAGCTCGATGTCCTCGACAAATCCCAGACACTGGACATGTGCGTCCAGGCCGAGCCGCTTGATGCGGGGCTCGAGCGACGACTCGAGCCATCCTTTCAACCCGGCGATGGCCAGCGGCGGCAAGGCGCCACCGACGCGTTGTTGCAGCAGCGCGTACGCCTCGAGCAACGCCGCGTAGTTCTTGCGCGGCTCAATTGTCCCCACCGCGAGCCAGAACGCCTCGCGCTCGAGGCCGAACCGCGCCAGCATCCGGTCCACGTCGGCGTCCGGGAGATTAACCGTGAGTGACGGGCGGGCAGCGAGCGGCACAACGGACACCCGTGCGGCCGGAACGTGCGGAAACCAGTGCAGGAAGCGATCGCGCGACGCCGCGGAAATCGCCACGAACCAGGACGCGCCGAGACTGGCCTCGAACAGGCCGTTCACGCACACCATCCGGTTGTGCTCGGTGTGATACTGCGCGGCTTCGACCGCGCTCATGTCGTAGACGGTGTACACGACCGGGCACGCGACGGCTCGCGGCCACGCGTAGTTGTTCGCGTGGACGACATCGGGCGTGCCCAGAAACGCCGCAAAATCCGGCCCGGGCTGATCCCAGGGCGTGACAATCTCAGGCCAGCTCAGGCCGAACTGGCGCGCGTCGATGTTGTCGGTGAGCGGTCGCGTCGCCCGCACGAAGTCCGGATGACGATAGTTGCTGAAGACCGGGTAGGGAATGAACGTGTCACCCGGACAGACCTCGGCCAGATGCCGCAGGAACTGATCGGCCACAATCCCGCAGCCCGCCATGCGCTCGGCCGTCTGGCTGACGTCAAACCCGATCCGCAGTTGCCGGTGTTTCATTTGCTGCAGCGAGTCAGTGAGGGCTTCAAGGCGCTGATCACATAAGGAGCATTCCGCACAAACCTGCAGCAACTCTTCGTCTTTTTGCCGAATCACGCCAATGCGTGCTTGCCGATCTTGCCCGGAACGCCTCGTAAACCTCTTCGATCATTGATCTCTCCGTTTTCTCCGTCAAGCTGTGAGCCGGTCCGCGTGCCAGGTGTCACCAGGCTCGGCACTCGCGCGCGCGGTGTCAACGAGCGCATCGAACGCCAGCGCGCCGCGGTAGCGAACGGCGTCCGCCTGCACGGACGACACCCAGGCGCGAGCCGGCCAGTCGCGCGGCAATCCGCATCGGCGTCCTCGTCCGCAGCACCTCGAGCGTGTCGTCAGTGCTGCCGCCATCGAAGACCAGGTATGCGAGGCCATCGATGCCCTGTGACAACACGCTCTACCGTGCGCGCGATGAACTTGCCCTGGTTGTACGACGGCGTGATCACGGTCATCGTTGGCCACCCTGCCGGCGCCTCCGCGGCCACGTCCATGCGGCCCGGAAGATTGGCCACGCCGTGATGCAGCAGCTGAACGCCCGCGCCCGGACGACGAAACACGACGGCGAACTGGCCCGCGACGGGCACGCCGACAAGGCGCACAATCGCAGAGGCGAGCTCGATGTGCGGAATGCGATCGCGCCGACGATACACGTCGCCGGCCACCATCGACAGGCCAATCTCGAACGTGTATTCGCCGGGCGCCAGCTCGAGCGCGATCTCGTGCCGCACGCGCACACGGGTGCCGGAGGCAAGCGCGTCCGGCACGTCCGTGGCGTATTCGAGCGTGGTCTTGCCGTGCACGGCCGTGCCCTTGTCGCTGTGGATGACGAGCCCCGCGATCGGGACGGCAGTGTGGGTGCGGACGTCGTATTCAGACCAGAACACGGCAGTGCGTCCCTGCTCGAAGACGTGGCACGCGCGCCCTGCCGCGTCGCACACGGCGACCGCCGTACACTGCGCGAGGCCGTCGGTGACCTGCGCGCCGTCGGGCGCCACCTTCGGGACACTTTCAGGCCAGGACGCACGTGGCAATCCTGGCGCAGTTGCTGGGGCCACGAGCTCCACCGAGGTGGCCTCGAGGCGCTCACGGCTCTCGACGAGGTAGTAGCGCTTCACGGCTTCGCTCGCCGCGCCCAGAAACACGGTTTCGCCGTGATCGAGGAGCAAGGCGCGATCGCAGAACTGCTCGACGTCTCCAAGGCCATGCGAGACGAGGATGATGGCCGTCTCACGCTCGCGCAGGGCTTCGAGGCGCCGATAGCACTTCTGACGGAAGAACACGTCGCCCACGGCCAGGGCTTCGCCGATGAGCAGCACGTCCGCGTCGATGCTCGTGCCGACGGCAAACGCAAGCCGGACGAACATGCCGCTCGAGTACAGCTTCACGGGTTGATCGATGAACGGCCCGATGTCCGCGAACGCGGCGATGTCGTCGAACCACGCTTCCATCTCCGCACGTGAGACGCCCTGAATCGCGCCGTTGAGCATCACGTTCTCGCGGCCGGTGAACTCGGGATTGAAGCCGCTGCCGAGCTCCAGCAGCGCCGCCACGTGCCCCCGCGTCTCGACATCGCCCGCGGTCGGCGCAAGCGTGCCCGCGATGATCTCGAGGAGCGTGCTCTTGCCGGATCCGTTCCGGCCAATGACGCCGAACCGCTCGCCGCGCCGGACGTCAAAGCTGCAGTGCTGCAGCGCCCAGAAGTCGCGGCCGTAGAGACGGCCGAAGACGCGCTCCTTCAACCGATCGTGCGGACGGGCAAAGATGCGATACGCCTTGCTGACGTCTCGGACCGCAATCGCCGTCTCTGGCCCGATCGACGACGGGCTCGACTGGCTCGTCATCACATCACATCTCCGAACGCGCGCCGCGACCGCATGAACCAGGCGTAGCCGAACACGAGCGTCACCACGCCGACCACAGTCGCCAACGCCAGACCCGCCCAGTCAGGCGTCTGCCCGTGAAAGATCACGCGCCGCACGCCTTCGACGACGGCCGCAAGCGGCGCGCGGGCGAGCACGTCGCGGAAGCGTTCAGGAATGATCTGGACCGGATAGAACACCGGGGTGGCAAAGATCAGGACCTGCCCGACCAGTGTGGCCGCGTAACCGAGATCGCGCACGAACACGACCCCGCTAGCCCCGGGCCTGCTGAGCGCGCGCCAACTGCTCGAGAAGCGGCGCCGTCTGCTCGAACGACAAGCACGCGTCCGTGATGCTTTGGCCGTACGCCAACGCCTTGCCCGCCGCGAGATCCTGTCGCCCCTCGATCAAGTGGCTTTCGATCATGGCGCCGAAGATCTGACGCGATCCCCCGCGTAGTTGCTCGCAGAGTGCCGAGATCACCGCGGGCTGGTTCGCCGGGTTCTTCTGGCTGTTCCCGTGCGAGCAGTCGACCAGCACCGATGCCGGGAGATACTTGGCCGCGAGCTGCGCGCAGACCTTGGCGACATGCTCGGCGGAGTAGTTGGGACCCGTCCGCGATCCCCCTCGAAGGATGACGTGGCAGTCGCGATTACCCGACGTTTGAAAGATCGCTGATACACCCTGCTTCGTCACCGAGGGAAACCAGTGTCCGGAACTGGCGCTCAAGACGGCGTCGACGGCGATCTGCGTCCCGCCGTCGGTGCTGTTCTTGAAGCCGACCGGGGCGGACAAGCCGGAGGCGAGCTCGCGGTGCACCTGACTCTCCGCCGTCCGGGCGCCAATCGTGACCCACGAAGTGAGGTCCCCAATATGCTGCGGGATCTGCAGGTCGAGAAACTCCGACGCGGTGGGCAACCCTAGGTTGTTGATGTCGAGCAGCAGCTGGCGCGCCAGCCGTAGCCCCTTGTTCATGTGGTAGCTCTCATCGAGATCCGGGTCGTTGATGAGGCCCTTCCAGCCCACGGTCGTCCGGGGTTTCTCGAAGTACACGCGCATGGCGACGAGCAGCGCGTCGGCGTACCGGTCCGCGAGCGTCTTCAAGCGTGAAGCGTACTCGCGCGCCGCCACCGGATCGTGAATCGAGCAGGGTCCGACGATGACGGCGATGCGCTGGTCGTCGCCGCGCAGGATCTGTCCGATCATGAGCCTGGTATCGGCGACGACGTTCGATGCGCGCTCGCTGATTGGGATCTCTTCGTGCAGAATCGCCGGCGGAATGAGAGGACGGACCTCACGAATCCGCAGGTCGTCAGTTTCACGAAACATCGATGGGTGACGTCAAGCTTACCGCATTGGCGTGTCTCGTGCGCCGTTCGCGGCAGATTCCTCGTATGATCGGCCGAGACGACGGCACGATCACGTGCCATTCAGCATAGAGGATCAGATGCGATACACGGTGCGTGCTCTCGCGTTCACAGCTCTGGCCGCGCTTACCTCGGGCGAACCGCTGGCGTTCGCGCAATCGGCTGCACCGCCGGCGCCGAACCTGTTCGGGGCCGGCGGCGACGTCACGGCGCTCATCGCGAAGGCGAAGAGCCAGATCAAGCCCGATCAGCCAATGGTCGTTCTGCCGATCGTGCAGATGGCGCCGCATCGCGTAAATCTCGAGTATCGGGTGGCGGTGGGACCGGCGTCCATCCATGAGACGGAGGCCGAGCTCTTCTATGTTCTGGAGGGGAGCGGCACCGTAGTGACCGGTGGGACGTTGAAAGACGAGCGTCGAACTAACCCTCAGAATCTGACCGGCTCAGGGATTCAGGGTGGCGACTCCCGTAAGGTGACGAAGGGGGACATCATTCTGGTCCCGGAGAAGACACCGCACTGGTACAGCGCGATCGATGGCACTCTTGTCCTGATGTCCATCCACTTGCTGCGTGGACACTGAAAGGTCGGGTAGGCCCGGAGGCCCGGTCGATCTGGATCGAGGCCAGGTGGGGACAGGTCGGTTAGATTAGACGGCCTTTTGCTGCTGCCACCCACGGCCCGCGGGCGCCGCCTGGTGCTCGACCGGCGGTGCCGCCAGAAGGTCGGCCGCAAGGAGCACGTACGCGATCCAGATGGCGTCGGCGACGAGCAGGTGCACGAGTTGAAGCCAGACGGGCGCCAGCAACAGCACGTTCAGGAAGCCGAGCGCGAGCTGCGCGCCGAGTACGGCAATGAGCAGGTGCGGCACCGGGAGGTGCAGCGGCCGACGGTCAGCGAATCGCCACACGCTGGGCGCGAGATAGAGGGCTGTCATGACGGCCAGCACGGGATGAATCGTCCGCAGGCGGATGAGGAAGTGCGCCGTCGGTGAGAGATCCGCCGCCAGCGCATCCCGCAGCGACGCACTTGGAAACAGCGTATCGCCAAGCGCTGCCACCGCTCCGCTGCAGCTGACGACGAGAATCGCCAGGGCGCCTGCGGCGAGTCGTATTGTGTTGCTCTCCCGACTGGCCAGCCTTACACGCCCTCCGCCCGACGCCCACCACGCCGTCAGGGTCATCGAGGCCAGCAGCAGGAACGTGTTCAGCAGATGCGCGGACACGACGATAGCCCGCACGCCGCTTGCGTTGTCTCCCACGAGGCCGAAGACGACAAGACCGGCGCCGAGGAGCGCCTCGGAGATCATGAAGACGAGCGAGAGGAATGCGCCCGTGCGAACCGGATGGGTGGGTGGTGTCACCCGCCGGGCCCAGAGAAAGAGCGCGAAAACCGAGACGAGCGCAAGTCCGCTGGTGGCGCGATGCGAGAATTCGACCAGCGTCTCGACCGCTGCGGCACGCGGGACCACTGTGCCGTTACACAGCGGCCAATGGCTGCCGCAGCCGGCTCCCGACCCCGTGGCGCGCACGTACGCACCCCACACGATCACGCCAACGTTGTACGTCAGCACGAACCAAGACGCGCGGGCGAAACCAGTCACCGACTGATCTTAGCTCGCTTGCCTCACGACCCGAAGACCGACGTCTAACGTCCAACGATCAACGACCACTCCAGGTTCTTCTGGATTTCCTGCTTGTCTCGCCACACAGGATGCAGCGCCTTGGCGGCCATCAACGGAAGCTGGTCCCCCAGGTGCGGCGACCCGGGCTGGCTCGAGTTGCCGTAGCCGAGCGTGCAGCGAGCCTGCTGCCTGGGGCCAAACTCCACGGCGCAAACGATGGTCTCCCCGCTAGTGGCGTAGAGACGATGTCCTTCGCGGCGCGTGAAGGCCACCGTCCGGAAGAGGCCAGACGAGCCCGCGCCGCCGTTGCCGGGAACGTCCACGTTGCCACTGGCGAAACGGTAGACGTCGCCCCACTTGACGTCCAGCGCACCGTACCGCTTCACGCACTCGTCCGCCGCCCGGGCGAGAGCCGCGACCGCGGCATCCGGATCGTTCAACCCGTGCGCAGACTCCAGCGGCCGCGCCGGATCGTACGGCACGCGCAGCTTGGCGGCGATGCCGCCAGGCCCGGTTAGATGCTCCTGGACCCAGAGTTCGAAGAGCACGCCGCCCCGGCTGTCAGCTTCAGTCAGCCGGTCCCACCGCTCGAGCACCCGAGCTGCCTCTGTTCGTCCTCCTGCGGCCTTCAGCAGATCCGGCAGCACTTTGTCCGCGAGCTCCATGCGCGTCGAGTGCTTTTTCGCAATGAGCTGCTCGTAGCTGATCTTCGAATCCTCGGTAATCATCCGGAGCGATCGCAGCGTCCGCATCTGCGGCAGCGCCTGCCCGGTGGGCGCCACGTAAGGCGCGTACTTCGTCCGGTCGATCTGCGGGATCGTGGCAAGCCAGGGTGGTTCGTTCGCGTTCTGATTGAAGCCGCTCGGCGGATCAATCGATTTCGGCAACTCGTCGAACGCCAGGTAGTCGGTCCACATCGTGTCCGAGGTATCGCCGGGCACGAGTTGATTCCAGTAGTCGTAGTCGCGGCCGCTCCGTTTGGGAATCAGTCCGTTGAACACGAACAGCAAGTGTCCCTGGGCGTCGGCGTAGTTCGCGTGCCACATGGGGACCGACATGAGCCGCAACGCGTCCTTGAACTGGTCGAGGGTTTCCGCTTCGCCCATGCGGAACCACTGCTCGAGCATGCGCGGGCGATCGAGACCGGCCACACGCATCGCGACCGTGAGTCCGTCGCGGTCGTGGACGACGGGCCCATGCACCGACCGGCGGACCTCGACCGTTTCTTCTTTGAACGAGCCGTTGGGCTGTCGAACCTTGAGCGCTTTGGTGGCGCGTTCGAACGCTCGCCACTGACCGTCGTAGAGGTACCGGTTGGCCTTCGTGGTCAGTTTGAAGAAGTCGACCGTGTCGATGGTGTTGACGGTGCGTCCCCAACCCGACTTCCGGTTGAACCCGACGACCGGCGTGGGGAAGCCAATCTGCGGCGCGCCGTAGAGGTCGTAGCCGGGGCCGACCAGGTGCATCTCCATGTAGCGGTAGAACGTGTCGCCCCAAGCCAGATGCGGATTGATGAGCAACATCGCGTGACCGCTGGCTGAGCGCGATGGCCCGATCGTCCAGGTGTTCGAGCCGGCTCTCAGTTCCTGCGCCTCGGTCGTCTCGGCGCGCGCCGTGCGCTCGGCGGTACCGCGCTGCGCCGCGCGCACCTCACGCTCCATGCGCTCCTGGGACCCCATGTAGCCGAAGTGCACGGCACGCAGCGAGTGACCCACGACGTCGACGCCCGTGATCGGGAGGACGCGCCGAAACTCGGCGCCGGCCGAGGGGTGGTCAGTCGCGTAGTCGTTGATGCCGGCTGCAAACGCGTCAACATAGCGACGGAAGGTTGGATCCTGTACGTCGTACCACTGACGCGCCCGATCGGGGACTTCGTTCAACTGGACCCAGCGGTCCAACCCGGCATAGGCGGCGCCCCAGTACTCGGCAGCTCGACCGCGAGACTCGCCGTACAGTCTGAGGAGCAGGTTCGCCTGTGCGTGCATCTGCGCCCAGCCGTTGGCGTAGAACATCGCCTCGCGGTCCGGTGCGAAGATATGCGGGACGCCGTACCGGTCCCACAGGATCTCCGCCCGACCCGCCGCCGACAGCCGCGCGCCCGTCGTTGTCCCAACGGCGACTCCCAGGAGGGCGGCGATACCTGCCGCGCGCGCCCACGACCACGTGCTACCACTTCGCATGATGCGTCCCTCCACGCGAGAATGCGGTTCGCGACGCCCAGCATAGCGGAAACGCTCCTCG
Organism: Acidimicrobiia bacterium; assembly: GCA_016871175.1. GTDB lineage: Bacteria > Acidobacteriota > Vicinamibacteria > Vicinamibacterales > CAVVIG01 > VFZL01. The sequence goes on from VFZL01000033.1 coordinate 10,723, forward strand.
CTGCGCGATCAATCCGGACTTGATTGCTCTGGTCACAGGGTGGACAATTTCCCATAGAGGTGTCTGATGGTGCGATCTCGCCTTCTTCCTGCCACGGTCTTGGCACTCGTCTTCGGCAGTGCTGCGTTCGTCACGCTGACGTCGGTTGATCTCATTGCGCAGCGCGGCGCTTCCGGTCCGCCGGAGCACGCCAAGGTCACGCCGATTAACAACCTGCCGAATCCATTTGAAACGATTCGAAACTTCGGCCCGTTGCCGACTGGTCGCAGGTGGGGTTCGGTCAGCGCGATCCACGTGGACATCGACGGCAAGTCGATCTGGGCCGGTGATCGCTGTGGGACCAACTCGTGCGCGGGGTCCGACGTCGATCCAATCGTCAAACTCGACGCGACCGGGAAGGTCGTCAAGATGTTCGGCGCGGGTCAGATCATCTGGCCTCACGGCATGGATGTCGACAAGCAGGGCAACGTGTGGGTGGTCGACGCTCGAGTCGCCACCGCGGACGAGCTGAAGAAGTTCCCCAACGCCGCGGGCAAAGGGAACACGGTGCTCAAGTTCAGCCCGGAAGGCAAGTTGCTGATGACGCTCGGCACGGCTGGCAAGGCCGGCAACCCCGAGCAGGGCGCGTTCACGGAACCCAACGACGTGCTCATCGCGCCAGACGGCAGCATCTTCGTCGCCGAAGCACACAACGCACAATTCCTCGACGCGCCAGGACCCGAGGCAATCGGACGGATCTCGAAGTTCACGCCCCAGGGCAAGTTCATCAAGAGCTGGGGATCCTGGGGATACGGGCCGAGTCAGTTCCGCGGGCCGCATTCGTTCGCGATGGACTCTCGAGGGCGCCTCTTCGTGGCCGATCGGGGCAATCGCCGCATTCAGATCTTCGACCAAGAGGGCAAGCTGCTCGACACGTGGTATCAGTTCAGCCGGATCAGCGGGCTGTATATCGACAGGAACGACGTGCTGTACGCCATCGATTCCGAATCCGACGACAACTACAATCCTGGATGGCGCAAGGGCCTGCGCGTGGGAAGCGCCAAGACGGGTGAGGTGTGGTACTTCACGCCCGAGCACGTCTCGAAGCAGCCGTCGGGCATGGGCGGGTACGGATCGATGGGCGAAGGCGTGACGGCAGACGCGCAGGGCAATGTGTTCGCCGGCGAGGTCGGTCCGATCCAAGGTGTCACGAAGTTTGCGCTGAAACTCAAGCGCTAGAGGAACACCTTGAAGGCGCGACGCACGTCTCTCGCGATCGGTCTGATTGTTGCGCTCGTCGGCGCCGGTGGCGTGGCCGTCTCCGGCCAGGGCGAGGGCACGCGCTTCAACGCGCACCCCTCCACGCAGGAGGCGTCGCGTCTCATCACGCTCGACATGCTGAAGAAGTGGGAAAAGGAGCTCTCGAACTGGGGCCGTTGGGGCAAGGAGGATCAGCGCGGCCTGCTGAATCTCATCACGCCTGAGAAGACCAAGAAGGCGCTCGCGCTCGTCAAGGACGCGAAGACCGTCACGCTGCAGATCAATCCGATCAAGAAGACCGGAAGCGATACGGGCGGCTTTGGCGAGAACGTGCACCGCATGGCGCGAGTCGACCCGAAGACCGGGGCGATTCTGGGTGCGCTCGACATCATTCAGCTGTCGATTCACGACGGTCTGAGCTCACATCTCGATGCCCTCTGCCACTATCAGGGACCGATCGGCCGTAAGCCGGGTGAGCCGGCGGTCAGCTACAACGGCTTCCCATTCACGTTGACGGCGGCCGGGTGCATCGAGTCCGCGGCCGATCGCATGGGCCCGGGCTACATCACGCGCGGCATCTTGGTGGACATGCCGTTGCTCAAGAACGTGAAGTGGCTCGAGCCGAGCACGCCCATCTATGTCGAAGACCTCGAGGCCTGGGAGAGGTTCGCTGGCGTCAAGATTGGGGCGGGGGATGCGCTCATTATTCGTACGGGCCGTTGGGCGAAGCGTGCGGCCGAAGGGCCGTGGCCGTACGGGCAGGCGGGGGCCGGACTGCACGCCTCCGTGCTGCCGTGGCTCAAGAGCCGTGACATCTCACTCCTTGGCGGCGATGCGGTCAACGACGTCCAGCCGTCGGGTGTGGCCGGCATCAACCGGCCGATTCACCAGCTCACCCAGGTGAACATGGGCCTGCCGATTTCAGACGACATCTGGACCGAAGACGCTGCGCAAGAGGCCCAGCGTCTGAAGCGCTGGGAGTTCATGCTGACGCTGCACATCTATCAGATTCAGGGCGGCACAGCCTCGCCCTTCAACGGGCTGGCCACGTTCTAACGCGAACCGCCGCCAGCAGTCGCAGGAGCCGCATAGTCCTTCGTAAAGCCGTTGCGGCCGTTCGTGACGTTGAACGAGCCATCTCGCCGGGCGGAGACCTTGATCCAGTGCGCCTGACCGTGGTGGGCAGGAGGTGGAGGCGTCGACGGTCCAGGCGCTGGTGCCGGCATGGCTGCAATCGGCATCGCGGAGGTCGGTTCATCCGTCGTGTTCGCGATGAAGAGGCCGGGCACGGTGTACTCCTGGCCGCTCAGCAGCGAGAAGTGGAGTTGCCAGACATCCTCGAGGCCCGGCGACGAGTCCACGCGTCTGCCCGCCTTTGCCCGACGAGTGCTGGCGAGAGACCCATCATATAGGGCCCGAGGGACCAAACGGCGAGCGGAGCTGTCCCTGTTTCTGGGGACGAAAGCTCGCGAACGCTGTATTAGCTGCATTAAGGGTGCATGAGTCATGTTGATCGGGGCGAGAGGCAGTGGTAAGGTGACGCTGCTTGGCGTGGTGTCGCTCATCGGGCCGTGGCTCGAGGGCGGGGAGCCTGATGGCCTTTGGTCCCCTGCGACAACTTGGCGTTCCGCTGGCCGCGATCGCACTGGTTCTTGGCGCTCGGCTGAGCGGCGCATCGGTTGGCGCTCCCGACACACCAGCCCAAGCGCAGTCCGCTCGCGCGACCCTCGACCGGTACTGCGTTAGCTGCCACAATCAGCAGCGCAAGACCGCCTCGCTCGCGCTCGACACCCTGGACGTCGCGAAGACGTCGTCGGCCACCGCCACCTGGGAGAAAGTGGTACGCAAGCTGCGCGGCGGCTCGATGCCCCCGTCTGGTCTCCCGCGGCCGGACCGCGCCACGTACGACAGCCTGATTGGCTGGCTGGAGTCCGACCTGGACGCGGCAGCCGCTGCACGGCCTGACCCTGGCCGAACCGAGCCCTTCCATCGGCTCAACCGCACCGAGTACCGCAACGTCATCCGTGATCTGCTCGCGCTCGACGTCGACGTCTCGGCGCTCCTTCCGAGCGACGACGCGAGCTACGGGTTCGACAATATGGCGGGTGTGCTGAAGATGTCGCCGACGCTGCTCGAGCGGTATCTGGCGGCCGCGCAACGCGTGAGCCGACTGGCCGTCGGCAGCCCGCCTTCGATGCCCAACGTCGACACGTTCCGCGTGCCCGAAGATCTGCCGCAGGACGAGCGCATCGACGGATTGCCCTTCGGGACGCGAGGGGGCACGCTGGTTCGCCACACCTTCCCGGTCGATGCGACGTACGACATTCGCGTGCGCCTCTCTCGACTGGGTCTGAGCGGCGGCGCCACTGAGGACATCCCGCGCTTCGCCGAGTCGCACGATCTCGACGTGATGCTCGATGGCGTCCGTATCAAGACGTTCACGTTAGCGGGCGAAACACTCCCGGCGGGCGTTCGGCAGGATGCCTACCAACAGAATCGCATCACCCTTGACGCGGACTGGAACGTTCGGTTACGGGTCACGGCCGGACCGCACGAAGTCGGCGTCGCCTTCGTGAAGAAGTCTTCGGCACTCAATGAAACCGTGCGCCTGCCGTTCCTGCGCCCGTACGCGGGCGCCGGCGGTGACACTCGTTACCAGCCCTACTTGAGCCGCGTCACGGTCACCGGACCGATCGAGACTGGAGCGGCGGTGGACACGCCAAGTCGTCGTGCGGTGTTCGTCTGCCGTCCGCGACGCCCGCACGACACCGATCCGTGCGCCCGTCGAATCCTGTCGTCGCTCGCGCGACGTGCCTACCGACGACCGACGACGGAGGAAGATGTCGCACCCCTGATGGAGTTCTTCCGTCGCGGGCACGCGGCGGGCGGCTTCGACATCGGCATCGAGCAGGCCCTTGGCCGATTGCTCATCAGCCCGCACTTCCTCTATCGAGTTGAGCGAGATCCGTCGAGAGTGCCGCCGGCCACACCGTATCGCATCAGCGAGCTCGAGCTTGCCTCACGTCTGTCGTTCTTCCTCTGGAGCAGCTTGCCGGACGAGGCTCTGATGGCGGCGGCGACGGCGAACCGGTTGCACGAGCCGGCGGTGCTCGAGGCGCTGGTCAAGCGGATGTTGGCGGATCCGAAGTCCGAGGCGCTCGTCCAGAACTTCGCCTCGCAGTGGCTGTATTTGCGCAACGTTCCGACGTTGTCACCGGACCTCGACGTGTATCCGGATTTCGACGAGAGCCTGCGTCAGGCGTTTGGTCGCGAGACCGAGCTGTTCGTTGGCAGCATCGTTCGCGAGGACCGCCGTGTGCTGGAGCTGCTCACCGCCGACTACACGTTCGTCAACGAGCGTCTGGCGAGGCACTATGGGTGGCCGAACATCAAAGGCAGCCATTTTCGGCGCGTGAATGTGGAGGACCCGGGGCGCCGCGGTCTTCTCGGACACGGCAGCCTGCTGGCGGTCACCGCGTACCCGCATCGCACGTCGCCGGTTCTTCGCGGCAAATGGATCCTCGAGAACCTGCTCGGTACGCCGCCGCCACCGCCACCTCCGAATGTGCCTGACCTCAAGGATCGGAACGCTGAGGGGAAGGTGCTGACGATGCGCGACCGCATGGGCCAGCATCGGGCGAATCCAGTGTGCGCGAGTTGCCATGCGCAGATGGATCCGCCGGGGTTCTCCCTCGAGACGTTCGACGCCATCGGCCGCGCACGGCGTGTGGACGAGCAGTTCGTCCCGATCGACGCATCCGGCGTCCTGCCCGACGGCTCGAAGTTCGACGGCCCGAACGGACTGCGCGAGGCGCTCCTTGCGCAGCCCGAGCGCGTGATCACGACCTTCACGGAGAAGCTTCTGACATACGCGCTCGGTCGCGGGCTCGAGTCCACCGACATGCCGGCCGTTCGCCGCATCAGTCGGGAGTCCGCAGTTTCAGACTATCGCTTCTCGACCATCGTGTTGGGCATCGTCAACAGCGTACCGTTCCAGATGAGGAGGGCGGCCGAGTGATCGTGAAGAAGCTCGCGTTGAGCCGTCGGACGTTCTTGCGTGGGACGGGCGCGACCCTCGCGCTTCCGCTGCTGGACTCCATGGTGCCCGCCCTGACGGCCCAACGCGCCGCGGCGGCCAAGCCCGTGCGTCGGGTCGGGTTCATCTACATGGCCAACGGTGTGGCGATGAACGACGCGCTGAACTACTGGAAGCCAACGGTTGATGGTGCGCTCACAGCGCTCTCGCCGATCTTGTCGCCGCTCGAGCCGTTCCGATCGAAAACCCTCGTCATCAGCGGCCTCGTGCACGCGCAGGCGGAGCCGCTCGGTGACGGCAACGGCGATCACACGCGTGGCACCGCGACCTGGCTGAACGGCGTCCATCCGCGCTACACCGAGGCGTCGGACGTGCAAGCGGGCACAACCATCGACCAGATCATCGCAGAAGCCTGGGCGGGTGAGACGATGCTGCCCTCACTGGAGCTCGGGATCGATCCGAACTTCACCGCCGGCAGCTGCGAAAACGGCTACAGCTGTCTGTACATGAACACGCTCGCGTGGCGATGGCCGACCTCGCCGCTGCCGATGGAGAACAACCCACGTGTGGTGTTCGAGCGCTTGTTCGGGGAAGGCGGGACGGCGGCCCAGCGGATCGCACGGGCGCGGCACAAGAAGAGCCTGCTCGACTCCGTGCTCGAGGAAGCGAATCGCCTGCGTCAGACGCTCGGGCCCTCCGACCAGGTCAAGGTCGCCGACTACTTCGACGCGGTGCGAGAGGTGGAGCGTCGCATTCAGCAGGCCGAGCGTCATACCGCGGAGTCGCCTATTCCAGTGCTGCCACAGCCGCTGGGGATTCCCGACAGCTTCGAGGAACACGTGAAGCTGATGTACGATCTCCAATGGCTCGCGTATCAGGCGGACATCACGCGCGTCTTCACGTTCATGCTCGGACGCGAGGTCAACTCGCGGACGTTTCCGCAGATCGGCGTGAACGAGCCGCACCACGGTGTGTCGCATCATCGCGATGAGCCGGGGCAACTCGAGAAGCTTGCCAAGATCAACACGTACCAGACGCAGATCTTCCAGTCCTTCGTGGAGCGTCTGCACTCGACTCCAGACGGCGACGGCACGCTGCTCGATCACTCGATGCTCCTGTACGGCGCGGGGCTCAGCAATCCGAACACGCACTCGCACCTTGACCTGCCGGTCTCGCTCGTCGGCGGCCCCACCCTTGTCAAGGGCGGGCGGCACCTCCGCGCGCCGGCGAGCACGCCGATGACGAACCTGCTCCTCGCGCTCGCCGACAGGGCGGGTGTGCCGGTTGAGCGCCTCGGTGACAGCACTGGCCAATTGAACCTGCTGGCAGATGTATAGGTGGCACCGTCTCGCGATCGGCGTCGGTTTTGTGATCGCGTTGTTCGTGTCGGCGGTTGTGGCGGCGGAGGCGAGCAGTGCGCTCATAGACGCCGCCAAGACGGGTGATGTCAAAGCGCTGGCGGCGCTCCTGCCCAGGGGAGGAGACGTCAACCAGGCGGATGCGGACGGGGCGACAGCGTTGCACTGGGCAGCGCATCGGAACGACGGCCAGGCGGTCGAGCTGCTGCTGCGCGCGAAGGCGAACGTGCACGCGCGTAATCGCTACGGCGTGACGCCGATTGCGCTGGCGGCCGAGAACGGGGACGCCGCCACGATGCAGCGGCTGCTCGCGGCCGGCGCGAACCCCAACGAAACGGTCGCCGACGGGGAGACCGTGCTGATGATCGCCGCGCGCAGCGGTCACGCCCGAGCGGTCGATGCGCTCCTGGCGCGGGGCGCGAACGTCAACGCATCGGAGCTGTGGAAGCGACAGACGGCGCTGATGTGGGCCGCCGCGGAGAACAACGCGGAGGCGATGCAGGCCTTGATTCGCGCTGGCGCTGATGTTCGTGCGGTGTCTCGTGGCGGCTTCACCCCGTTCTTGTTCGCCGCGCGGGCCGGACATCTGGCGGCTGCGAACGTGCTCCTCGACGCCAAGGTCGATCCGAACGAGTCGCTTCCCGACGGCACCTCCTCGCTCGTTCTGGCCGTGACCAACGCACACTACGAGTTCGCGGCACGCCTGCTCGAGCGCGGTGCCGATCCGAACGCGGCGCGTCAGGGCTGGACCGCACTGCATCAGCTGGTCTGGACTCGTCGGCCGAATCGTGGCTTTGCAAATCCGGGACCACCAGCGACCGGCACGCTGAGCTCAATCGAGCTGGTGAAGACACTGGTCTCGCGAGGTGCGGATCCCAACGCCCGGCAGACCAAGGAACCGCGCGACGGTTATCGAAATCTCTTGAACCGTACGGGTGCCACGCCGTTCTTGCTGGCGGCGAAATCCGCGGACGTGGAGCTGATGCGGGCCCTGATCGCCAACGGGGCCGATCCAACGCTGGCCACCGCCGACGGCACGACGCCGCTCATGGCGGCCGCAGGGGTGGGCATCTGGGCGGTCGGTGAGAGCCCCGGCACAAATGAAGAGGCGCTCGAGGCCGTTCGTTTCGTCGCCGAGCTTGGTGGCGAGGTGAACGCCACGAACGAATATGGGTACACCGCGCTCCACGGGGCCGCTCACCGCGGGTCGCCGGACCTGGTCCGGTTCCTGGCAGGAAAGGGGGCGCGGCTGGACGTCGCGCTGGCGAAGACCGGCGGGGGGCCGCTGGGGTGGAAAGAAGGCTGGACGCCGCTCATGATTGCGGACGGTCTGTTTTACGCCAATACTTTCAAGCGCCAGACGGAGACGGCGGCAGTGCTACGCGAGTTGATGCGAGCCGGCGAGGCAAGCAGGTAGGAAGCCAAGGGCTACTGAGCGAGGGGGCTGGGGCATATGGACACGATACGCGCACGGAAGCGCCAATGGCTCTGGAGGTTCGCCGCGCTGGGCTTGATCGTCGGCTCAACAAGCCTGGGGTTGGCTCAGGGGCCGGCTCCGGCGCCGCCGCCCAAAGTGGAAACCACCGTCTACGACATGAGCAAGCTGGTTGCGCCGCCCACGCTGGCGCCGAACGAACTCGAAGGCAAGCGGCTCTTCGTTCAGCGGTGTGCGCTGTGCCATGACCTGCTCGGTCAGCCGGCCTCGACGACGGTCGGACCGTGGGTGGACGGCACGACGGTCAAGGCTCGAGGTGAGGCTGCGATTCGGCTGAAGATCATGGACGGATCGCGTCGCATGCCAGGCTGGAAGCACACCTTCGACGCGCAGCAAGTGGACGCCGTCATTGCGTACATGAAGACCATGACGCCTGAAATGAGGCCAAAGCCTGGTGGGCCCGTCACTGGTCCCATCGAGTAGGCGGTCAAGCCCGTAACGGGTAGGCAGGGAAGCGGGTCGGGATCACACAGGAGTCGGTGATGCGAAGCATACGAATCGTTGGGCTTGGAGTGATCGTGCTGATGGCCAGCCTCGCGCGGGTGTACACGGCTCCGCCTGTAGACGGCACGGGCGGCCCGATGTTGATGGGCACTGTTCGGTCGGCGACCGGTGAGGCACTGGGCGGTGTGCCGGTATCGGCGCGGGCTGTCGGCGGCACCGTGACGCGATCCGTCTACACCGACGAGCGTGGAGAGTATGTCTTCCCCGCGTTCGAGGAACCGTTTGCGCCTGGCGCCTACAAGGTGTGGGCCCAGGCGGTCGGGTTCGCGCGCACCGACGCGGACGTCGACTTGTCGCGGCCAGGCAAGAAAGATCTCGTGCTCAATACGGTCAAGGACTTCAGTAATCAACTGTCCGGTTCCGAGTGGCTCGAAGCGCTGCCTAGTGAGTCCCACGAAGACAGGCGCATGAAGGAAATCTTCCGCGTGAACTGCACGGAGTGCCATCAGCCTGGACTCGTGCTGCAGAACCGGCTCGACGAGCAAGGTTGGCTTGCGATGATCGAGGTGATGGAACGGGCGACGTATCACGGATGGCCCGGTCCGAACGCACCTCTGCGCAGCACCATCACCTACCACAAGCAGGAGCTGGCGAAATGGCTCGCGAAAGTCCGGGGCCCGGAGCCCTATCCGCTCAAGTTCAAGCTCCACCCGCGTCCGAGTGGCGAAGCGGCGCGCGTCGTCGTGACCGAGTACGACATCCCTACGTCGGTCGGCAAGCAAGAGAGGACCATGCAGGACGGCAGCGTGTGGACGGACGGCATCATGTCCGGCTTGCACGGCACCGGCGGCATTCACGACGTGCAGATTGACGACGACGGCAACGCGTGGTTGACGGACTCCGTGAACAACGACCACCGCACGATTGTGAAGATCGACGTCAAGACCGGAGCGGTCAAGGGCTTCAAGGTGGTTGCACCGAACGGGCGTGCTTCCGCCTCCCACGGGATTGGGCGCGACAAGAACGGGATCATGTGGTTCGACACTGGCGGCATGTTGGCGCGGGTCGACCCAAAGACTGAGCAGTTCGAGTTCTATCGCACGCCGTTTGGCTCCCCGACGACCACGTCCGGACAGATCGATATCGCACCCAACGGGAACATCTGGATGTCAGCACGCCGGGGCGCGTTGATGTTCAACCAACAGACCAAGAAGTTCACCTTCTACCAGGACAAGACCATTGGCGACGGTCAGACGTACGGCGCGACCGCGGACGCCAATGGTAACGGCTGGTGGACGCAGTTCAATATGGACAACGTTGTCCACGCGGACGTCAAAACTGGCGAGGTGTTCGAGTTCCCGATGCGTCCGCCCGACAAGATGGAAGTCGTCCTGACACCGGCGGACCGTGAGTTCTACCACAACATCGGCGGCGACCGATTCTCCGGGACGTTCGCTCGACCGGGGTCGCAGGCGCCGCGTCGTCTTTCGACCGACAAGAACGGGACGGGCGTCTGGGTAGCCAACTGGTGGGGCGTGAACCTGGCCCGCATCGATGCGAAGACGAAGAAGGTCACGTACCACAAGGTTCCGCTCAACGCGAACCCGTACAACACCGTCATCGACAAGAACCACATCGTCTGGACGAATCTGACCTCTGATGATGCGGTGGGCCGGTTCGATCCGAAGACGGAGCAGTGGACCATCTACAAGCTCCCCATCGTCGGGGCCGAGCTGCGCCACATCGCCTTCGACGATGCCCGTGGAGATGTGTGGGTGCCGTATCGCGAGGCGGACCGGGCTGCGCGCCTGCAGTTCCGCACGCAAGCGCAGATTGACGCGCTCAAGAAGGCGGTCGGCACGCAGGCCGTCGCACGATAGGTCGCAAAGGCACGAACCGCGGGTCACACGAGCGACCGGCGAAGCCGGCTCCGAGGCTGTCCGTGTCTCGTGGCGCCGCTTCGCAGCGCACGCGACGTTCTGAGTGACAAGATGGCCTTCGTGCCGCGTGTCCTCGTGGCGGACAGCCCACTACGACGTGTGGTGCACGGGCGTCATGCCGTAGACGGGGGTATCGATGCCTTCCAGTCGCGCTTTGAGCTGCAGCGCAAGGAACGAAGAGTAGTAGCGGGATTGCGCCAGATTGCCGCCGTGAAACCAGAGTCCGGGCTGGTGAGTGGGCTTCCACATGTTCCGCAGCTCTCCCTCCCACGGTCCGGGATCCTTGGTCGTGTTGGAGCCGAGGCCCCAGCACTTGCCGACTCTATCGGCGACTTCCTGCGAGATGAGCTGGGCCGCCCAGCCATTCATCGAGCCGTAGCCGGTGGCGTAGACGATGAGGTCCGCTGGAAGCTCGGTGCCGTCGCTCAGCACGGCTGAACGCGCCTTTAGCTCCTTCACTTCGACGCCGCTCCGGAGCTTGATTCGGCCGTCGGCGACCAGCTCGGAGGCGCCGACATCAATGTAGTATCCGGATCCGCGACGCAGATACTTCATGAACAGCCCTGAGTCGTCGTCCCCAAAGTCGAGGAGGAATCCCACGTTCCGGAGCCGACCGTAGAGCGCCGCGTCCCGTTTGGCCATCTCCGCATACGCCGGCTTCTGGAGCTCCGCCATGATGCGATACGGGATGGACGCGAAGATGATGTCGGCCTTGTTGGCCGTGATGCCGACTCGAACGGCCGACTCCGAATAGAGCCCATCGAGCACGAGCTCGAGCATCAACTCGGAACGCGCCACCATCGTCGACGAGCGCTGGAGCATCGTCACAGCCGCGCCATGCTCCCAGAGGTCGGCGCAGATGTCGTGCGTGGAGTTGTTCGATCCCACCACGACGCACTGCTGGCCTCGGAAGCCTTCGCCGCCGGGATGTCGGCTGGAGTGGTGCTGCACGCCTTGGAATTGCTCGGCGCCCGGGACCTCAGGGACGTTCGGCACGCCGGACATGCCGGTGGCGAGCACGAGCTGTTTCGGCCTCAGCACCACCGTCTCGCTCGCGCGGTCGACTGTCACCACCCACTCCTGATGCGCCTCATCGTAGGAGGCTTGTTGGCACGTCGTGGAGCCCCAGTAGTCGAGCTCCATCACCCGCGCGTACATCTCCAGCCAGTCGGCGATCTTGTCCTTCGGGGAGAAGACCGGCCAGCTCTCCGGGAACGGGAGGTAGGGGAGGTGGTCGTGCCAAACCGGATCGTGCAGGCACAACGACTTGTACCGTTTGCGCCAGGCATCCCCCGGTCGCTCGTGCTTGTCGATGACGATGGTCGGGACGTCGAGCTGCTTCAGCCGGGCGGCGAGCATGATGCCGGCTTGGCCACCCCCGACGATGAGGCAGTACGGCTGGCGTGTGCGTCCGAGGTTGGACAGCTCCTCTGTGCGTCGGTCGAGCCACGTCTGCCGGTCGCGAAACGCCCCATGGTCAACACCGCGCGGCCGCGAATCGCCGCGCCGCTCCTCGTGGCCCTTCAGCTCCGTTGCGGCGGTCAGCAGGGTCCAGCACTTTCGGTCGCGAAGGCGAACGTACCCGTTCCCGCGGGTGCGCTCGGTCTCCAGGGTGAGAAACGCCTCCGTGACGCCGTCGGCACCCGCCGGTTCGCCTTCAACAGACCATGAGCCTGGTTTGACCGCCGCGAGCCTAGCGGCCAGCATCGATTCGATGCTGGGTCTTCCCTCGCACGTGACGATGTTCCACGTGAACGCGATGAGATCGCGCCAGTAGCTCTCCTCGTGAAAGAGCGCCATCGTTGCCGCGACGTCGCCTCGCGCAAGCGACGCGGAAAATGTGTCCAGCCAGTCAGTGATCTCCCGGGCGCGCTCGCTCTGTGCCATGTGCTCAGTTCTGACCCGTTCCCCGTGGCACGTCGCCGAGAGCCCACGCGGTCAGCGTCGTCCCGGACGGGACCAGGATGTGCTGGCGTCCGTCCACCATGTAGGTGATGGGCGAAGTCCCGTGAAGGTTGGCGCCCATCTGATAGCGCCAGAGCTGCTTGCCGTTCCGTGAGTCGAGCGCGAAGATATTGCCCTCGTTGTCGCCGCTGAACAGCAGGTTCGAGGCGGTGGTGAGAATACCGGCGCGTGACGGGGTGGGCAGCTTGAATTCCCACTTCAGCTCGACCGTCTTCGGGTCCAAGGCGCGGATCGCGCCGGACGGACGGTTATCCGCGCGATTCACGAGCTGCTGTGCCCCGCCCGTGAAGCGCTGGCCGGGCACAAACGGCGTCTCATAGCCGAAGAACGTCGCACACGCCTCCCGCGCGGTGACGTAGAACACCTGCGTTCGCGGATCGAAGGACGGCTGCCAGAAGTTGGTCGCGCCGAGCGCGTCGGGACATGTGAACTCGCCCTTCTCGTCAGGCGTTTGACCCGGAAGGAGAATCGGACGGCCCTGCGCGTCGATCTCCTTCGCCCAGGTTGTGTTGACGTACGTCTTTGCGACGAGCAACCGGCCGTTGGTGCGATCCAGCGTATAGAAGAAGCCGTTGCGGTTGGCGAACATCACGGTCTTGCGGGCCTGCCCGTTGATGGTGAGGTCGGCCAGGATTGGCACCTGCGTCGAGTCGTAGTCATGAACGTCGTGTGGCGTGAACTGATAATGCCATCGCAACTTACCGCTGTCCGCGTCGACTGCCACGATCGAATCGCTGTACAGGTTGTCGCCTTCCCGACTGCCCGAGTGATAGTCCGGACCCGGGTTGCCGGTCCCGTAGTAGAGCAGGTTCAGCTCGGGGTCGTACGCGCCGGTCACCCAGATCCCGGCACCGCCCGTCTTCCACGAATCACCCGACCAGGTGTTGTGCCCGGGTTCGCCGGGACCGGGGATCGTGTAGAAGCGCCACGCGCGCTTGCCGGTATTGGCGTCGTAGGCCTCGAGGAAACCGCGGATGCCGTACTCCCCCCCGGCGACTCCGACGATGACCTTGTCCTTGGCGATGATGGGCGCGATCGTGGCCGCGTAGCCGGTCCTGTAGTCCTCGAGTGTGGCGTCCCAGACGACCGCGCCCGTTTTCGCGTCGAGCGCCAGCAAGTGGGCATCGAGGGTCGTCATGAAGAGCTTGTCCCCGAGGATCCCGAAGCCGCGGTTGACGAGGCCGCAACAGGCGGTAAGGCCTGTGAGCGGAAGCTCACGTCGATAGCGCCAGATCTGTCGCCCGCTGCGGGCGTCGAGGGCCCACGCGACGTTCAGCGGACCTGTGACGTACAGGACGTTGTCCCGCAGCAGCGTCGTGGTCTCGAAGTTGCCGACGGTGGCGGTCTGGAACGTCCACTGCGGCTGGAGGCGATTGACGTTGTCAGGCGTGATCTGTGTGAGCGGGCTGAATCGGTGGTTGGCGAAGTTGCCGCCGAAGGTGAGCCATTTGCTCCCGTCCTCCTTCAATCCCTCGAGGATCTCCTGGAAGGTGACGAGCCCGCCGGCAGCGCCGCTCGACTGCTGCGCGAGGACCGTCGCCGCGCCCACAAACGAGAGCAACGCGGCAACCTGGACGAGACGGATGATGGCCTGTCGCATGATGGCTAGCTCCCAAAAACCGAGTTACTTGACTGCCGGATCGAATCCCTTGAGCGTCGCCAGGTAGGCGAGGAGATCGTTCAGGTCGTTCTCGCTGAGGCGCTCGGGTCCAAACGTCGGCATGGCAGACTGTTTCCCCTTCTCGACCGCGCGTACATCCGACCGCAGGTAGCCCTGGATCCGTTCGCGGCTGTCCATGATCTGGACGGAGTACATGTCCTCGTTCTTCGTCACACCGCTGATGGTCTGGCCGTCCTTCGTGGTGACCGTCACCGGTTCGAACCCGGACAGCGACTCCTCGACGGCACCTCGGATGCGGCGCACCAGCACCGGGCGAGCGCGTGAGACCCCGACGCGTGAGAGATCTGGTCCCAGCCGACCGCCGCGGCCGTTCGCGCGATGGCAGCTCTGACACTGAACTCGAAATACGCGCTCGCCGTTCTGTGCGTTGCCCTTGGCACCGGCCTCCGGGGTTTGGGCCGCGAGTGTTCGGAGGTACGCGAGGATCTTCCAGACTTCGTCATCTGGGGTCCGCTCGCCGACGGCGGGCATCTCGGTTCCGATGACGCCGGTCCGAAGCGTGTTGAACAAGCCCTCGTCACTTCGGCCCGAGGTCCAAACCTGCGTGAGATCGGGCCCGCGGACCCCTTTGGCGTCGATCCCGTGGCAATCCGCGCACCGGGAGCGGTAGAGCCCCATACCCGTCTTGATCGCTCCCTGATCGCCATCGTACGGATTCTTCTTGCCCGCTTGCGCATGCACGTGCGGCGCGGCCGCCAGCAGCATCGCGATCGCGATGGTGACGGACGTCAAGATTCGCAATGTCAGCATGGGTTGCTCCCGTTGAACGGCGCCACTAACGGCGCCATTATAGGACTCCGGCTTCGCCAAGGCTACGTCGGACAGGCCGCCTTGGCCAGGTCTCCGGCGGACCAAGCCTTGCGCTCGCGGCGCGGTTCGGCCATTCTAGGAAGACGTCTTGGACGCCCAAACCGCCGGAGTGGTGAAACTGGCAGACGCGCCGGACTCAAAATCCGGTGGGGTTTACCCCCCGTGAGGGTTCGATTCCCTCCTCCGGCACCAGCTTCCTGTCCGTCCGTCCTGCTCTCCTGCCGTCGGGTGCGAGGTTTCCGTGTAGCATCGACTCGGCCGTGCTCCTGACCGAGTCGACGTTCCTCTTTCTCTTTCTCCCCGCGTTCATCGTCCTGCATGTGGCCGTCACCGGCGCGGCCACGCCCGATTGGATGCGGGGCATGGTCCCGCTCAAGGCGCTCAACGTCTTCCTGCTGCTCGGGAGTGTGGTGTACTTCGCCCTGCTGAGTCCGCCGCTGGCCGGTCTGCTCGTGGTCGCGGCGGTATTCACCTACGGCGTCAGCCTTCGAGTGGCCCGAGCCGGCGCTGGCCGTGCCATTTGGTTGGCGTGCGGCCTCTTGGGGCTGTCCAGCCTCTTCGTGGGAGTGCGCTGGCTGAACGCGACCGCGCAGAACGCGGGCGTGCTGGCGTTGCCATTGAGCGGGACACCGGGCACGCGCGGCATCGTCGCGATCGTCGTGTCGTTCTTCGTGCTGAGCGCCAGCGCGCACGTGCTCGATGCCTATCGAACCCGGTCGGTCGAACAGGATCCGGTGAGGGCGCTCTTGTCGGTGCTCCTGTTTCCCTTTCTCCTGGCAGGACCGATCGTCAAGCGATCGGAGATGCACGATCAGTTGGCCCGGCGCGTGGTCAGCGTGGCGAACTTCGCGTATGGCATGCGGCGCTTCCTGATCGGGCTCTACAAGAAGGTGGCGATCGCCGACATTCTCGGTCAGGTGGCCGACACGATCTTCGCGCTCCCCCCGCAACAGGTGGCTGCAGCGCGGGCCTGGCTGGGCGTCGTGTGCTTTGGGCTGCAGCTCTATTTTGCGGTATCGGCTTACTCCGACATGGCGCTCGGCCTCGGGCGGATGTTCGGCTTCCGGCTGTCAGAGAACTTCAAGTGGCCTTACGTGACACGGTCGCTCCACGAGTTTTGGGGGAGCTGGTTCATGACGCTGGGGCAGTGGCTTCGAGACTACTTGCGACTGCCACTGGGCGGCGGGCCTATCCTGCTGACGCTCTGCGCATTTCCGGTAGCGGGCGCCTGGTACGGGGCGCGGTGGCCGATGTTGGTCTGGGCGCTGTATCACGCGGCATTCATACTGTTGGAACGTGCGGGGTTGGCTCGCTTGCTCCGTCGGCTGCCAGATCCGTTGCCCTACGTGTATGTGGCGGTCGTCGTGCTCGTCGGCTGGCCGCTGTTTCGGTCGGACACCATCCCGGCGGCGCTCCAGTACCTCTGGTCGATGGCGGGTCGCAATGTGCCGGTCGCCTCTGCGTACTATCTCAATCGGTTCCTGACGACCGAGGTCTGGATCGCGCTCATCTGCGGGCTGGTGGGTGCGGCGCCACTGGTTCGGGCCATCGGCAGGTGGCGGGTGGCCATTGACGGCGGCACGACCGCCCTTGCCGTGATGACATTTGCTGTTCTTGTCTACATCTGGCGGATGGGGGTCCGGTTGGTGACCACGCCGCTGAAGCCTCATCAGCCGTCTGCGTGACGGTATCCCGACAAGCTCTTCAGTTCAGGCTCCAGCATTTCTGGCGACACTCCGCGCGCGGCCGCCGGCCCGGGACTGTCTGCAAACCTCACCCTCAGAAGGGAGTTAACGCACGGTGGGCATCAAGAAGTCCGCGGAGTGGGGCCCAAAGGGGGGGATAGCGACTCTGCCGGCCCGTTCTGCGAAAAAGGCCGAAAAGCCCCGTATTTCCGGGCGTTTCTCGTTGTGTCGGCCACGGGGGTGCGCTATACTCAAGGAACTGCTGGCGGGACATCAGGCCTACCCAAGCGCGCTTCCAACAGGGGGAATCGTGACATTTCAAGTCGGCGATAAGGTTATCTACCCGAATCACGGTCTGGGCATCGTGACGCGCATCGAAGACAAGACCATCCTCGGCACTACTTGTGGTTTCTATCACCTCCGGATCGTGGCCAACGAGACGACCGTGCTCGTGCCGGTGAGCAATGTCGATGGCGTCGGGCTTCGCCGAGCGATTTCTGACGACGAGGTGGATGGGCTCTTCGGATTGCTCGGGGACGGCAAGATCGACAATCACCAGAACTGGAAAGGGCGGTTCAAGGACAACTCCGACAAGATGCGCAGCGGATCGATTTATGACGTTGCCGACGTGCTGAAGAGCCTGACGTTCCTCGCCAAGTCCAAGAGCCTGTCGTTCCGGGAGAAGCGGATGCTGGATCGCGCGAAGTTCCTCATCATCTCGGAGGTCTCCGAAGTGATGCGTGAAGCGGCACCGGCCGTCGAAGCACGCGTGGATCGGGCACTCGAACATTGCTTTACGACCAAGAGTCGGGCGGCAACGACCGTGGCTGCCGGGTCGTTACCCCGCAAGGTCGCCGCCAAGGCGGCGCCCGCACCGCGAGCCGCTGCGCCGGCTGTGACAACTCGTCGGGCCGCTCGAGTGTAGGGCAAGAGGTGGACTAGCGGAGAGCCCCGGCGTCGCGAGTGCGGCGCAGGGGCTTTCGTCTGTACGGAGCCTCGGTTTTGAGGATTGAAGATTTCGCGGCGGCGGCCGCTTCGCTCGTCGAGCCTCGGCGGGCAAGCTAGCGTAGGATGTTCTCCGGTCCGGTGCTCATTCCAGCGATCCGCTCACTCGCGACGTACGTGCTCGTTTCCCTCTACGTCCTCGTCGTCGGTCCCATCGGCATGTTGCTCGCCCTGCTCTTCCGATGGAAGGGTCTACTGTACTTACTCGGGCATTTGGGCGTGCGCCTGGGCGTCGCCTTGAGCGGCGTTCGCTTCACGGTCCACGGTCAGGCGCGGGTTCCAAAGGACCGCGCGGTGGTCTTCTGCTCGAATCACCAGAGTAATATCGACCCGCCTGTCCTATTCGAGGCACTCCATCCTCGCGTCCACATTCTGTACAAGCACGAGCTCAACTCGCTCCCAATCCTGGCAAGCGCGTTTCGATTGGGAGGCTTTATCTCGGTCGATCGGCGCAATAGGGACGCAGCGATGCGCTCGATCGAGGCGGGCGCGCGTTCGATACAGGCCGGCAATTCCTTTCTGATCTTTCCAGAGGGTACGCGGAGCCGAACCGATGCACTGCTGCCCTTCAAGAAGGGCGGCTTCATCATGGCGATCAAGGCGCAAGCGCCCGTGGTGCCGATAGCGATCCGCGGCGGACACGCCGCGATGCGGCGGGGAAGCTGGCTCATCGCGCCCGCTCAGATTTCGGTGCGGGTGGGTACGCCGATCGAAACGACGGGGCTGACGCTCGACGACCGGGATGCGCTCATCGCCCAGGTCCGCGCGAGCATTGAATCGTTGATCGGCATCGACGTCGCGGGCGCTCGCGGAGCACTGGCCGATGCCGCCGAGACGGCTCAAGCGCTCTAGGTGGTGATTGGATTCGGTCCGTCTATTGCCCGGTTTCGAAGGTGAGTGTCCAGGGCTTGAGGGGCTGCTGATCCGTGCCCAGGACGCCCTCGGAGAAGGTGACGCGTACCGTTCGGAACCGTTCCAACGGCTTGGCGAACTTCACTTCGAGCACGCGGGCGGCGCCTCGATACTCGGTCGCGAAGTCGGTGATAGGGACCGGAACCGCGTTTCCAACAGGTGGGGGCGCGTATTCGACGCGTACCCGCCCCTTGAGCGACCCCGGAGCGATGTCGCGTGAGAACTGTATCCGGATCGGCCGAGCCGGCTCGACGTCGGTTTCCCCTTCGGTGGGAGTGCTGAAGATCACCTCTGGCGGTGGTGCGGCCGGCAGGCGAACTGGGACCTCCACGGGCTCGGAATCCGGCGCTTTTGCGAGCTTCAACGATCCCGCTTCGCCATCGAGCCACTGAAGACCGCGGCCCTGCTGCAAGATACCCGTCACCTCGAGCCAGCGGCCCGTATCGATCCGGGCATCGAGGGCGAGCTCGAAGTCCTTCCCGCGCGGCCGGAGATTGCTGACCCATATGGCCGAGTCGGCAGAGCGCAGCACGAAGTCGTAGCGGCTGCGAGCAGGGGCGTCCGGCAGGTCGCCAAGGAGATTACGACCCGCGAACTGACCCACGATGGTGACCTTCTGATCGCGGTACCGGGCCGGGAAGAGCACCATGTTCCGAATCGACGGCGTGTTCGGCGTGGTCACTGGCGTCACCCCGCTGGCCACCACGGCCAGCACCTGTCCCGGTCGAGGCCAGGGGCCATCGGGTTCAACCTGGAACGTCGACCGAAGGTCCATGCTTGCCAGCCGCGGGTCGTCGGCGTTCATTCGGCCCAGATCCCACACCTCGCCGCGCACCTCGGCGAGGCCATCCGGGACATTGCCCTTGTAAATCACCTGGAGGCTGCCGGTCTCGTCCGCCACCTTCTTCAAGCCCTTGTCATCGGTGGAGAAGGTGCCGACAAGCAGCACGGGCCGGAGCTGATAGAACGCCGGATAGTTCAGGACGGATGCCAGATTCGTGGCGCGTCGGGTAGTGGATTGTGCGGCCAAGCCGCTCGCCAAGACGCAGAGGGCAACGACCGCGGCCAGCGAACGAACGCCTCGACACGTGCCGATCGCAGGGCGGTCAGGGGGAGCCATGGCGGATTCTCGCGGGACCGGACCCAACCATCGACAGGTCCGCCTTGCCCCTTCATTTTTATCACAGCCATTCTAACCAGGGCTCCCTGACGAGTCACGCGTGCGGCGCGCCACCCGTCATCGGTTTTCCCGCTTGGACGGGCTGATTTTGTTACAATTTTTCCACGCTTGTGAAAGCCGCGAATAAAGGTCCGCGTTCAGTTGCCCGCCCCCGGCAGACTCCTGAGCAGGTTTCGGAACTGACGACGAATCGGCTGTCGGTGTACCTCCGGTGCCTCAATGAACTGGAGGACCACGGCGTTCGGACCGTGTCCTCTCAGGCGCTGGCCGAGCAGTTCCACTTGAATGCCGCGCAGATTCGCAAAGACCTCGCGTATTTCGGCGAGTTCGGTGTGCGCGGCGTGGGCTACTACGTTCGCGATCTGCGTCGGCATCTGCGCCAGATCCTCGGCCTGGACCAGAAGCTTCGCGTGGCTATCATGGGGGCCGGCAACCTTGGACTGGCGCTTGCTGATTACCCCGGATTTCGACAAGAAGGCTTCGATATCATCGCGCTCTTCGACAACGAGCCGAACAAAATCGGCCTGCACTCGCGCAGCGGTGTGCCCATCTGCGATATCGCCGAGCTGAAAAGGCGCGCGAGACGTGACGGCATCAGCATCGCCGTCTTGGCCGTGCCCGCGCAGGCGGCCCAGCGCGTCGCGGACCTGGTCGTGGCGTCCGGTGTCAAGGCGATTCTGAACTTTTCGCCCGGCGCATTGCAGGTGCCAACTGATGTCAAGGTAAAGGGCGTGGATCTCACGGTATCGTTAGAGAGTCTCTCGTTCTACCTAGCTCGGGGCGAAAGCGGTGACACGTAAGCGAACCACTCCTGCGCGTCGGCTCTCCCATATCGACTCGCGTGGGCGGATCACGATGGTCGATGTCGGTGAAAAGCCGACGACCGCCCGTGAGGCGATCGCCCGAGGACGAATCACCCTGTCCAAGCTCGCGCTGGCGCAGGTGCGCAGTGGCGCGGTCAAGAAGGGGGACCCGCTACAGGCGGCCCGGCTGGCAGGCATCATGGGCGCCAAACAGACCTCTCTGCTCATCCCGCTCTGCCATCCGTTGAACCTTTCTGGGATTGATGTGGAATTGATGCCGACTCCACGTGGTTACGACATCGAAGCCCGCGTTCGGACCACGGCGCAGACGGGTGTCGAGATGGAGGCGCTGACGGCCGTTGCTGTAGCGGCGCTGACCGTCTATGACATGGTCAAGGCGGTGGACAAACGCATGACCATCGGGCCGATCCGCCTCATGAAGAAGACGGGCGGCAAGAGCGGCACGTTCGTTCGATAGCGTCATGGGTGGCGGCGAGTCACCGTGGTCGATGGCATAATGAGGCCACCATGCGTCGGAGCGCCTGGCTCGTGATCGTCACCATGCTGCCGTTGGCCCTGGCCCACCGATCGGGTTCGATTCACGCCCAGGTCCCGTTGGCCGCCAACGCCACGCTCCCCCTGTACGCCTACACGATCGTCAAGACCTATCCCCACGATCCGAGCGCGTACACGCAAGGACTGCAGTACGTCGGCGGCATCGTCTACGAAGGCACAGGCCTCAATGGCCAGTCCTCCATTCGGAAGGTGAAGCTGGAGACCGGCGAGGTGCTCGAGCGGCGCGCCCTGGGCCAAGAGCACTTCGGCGAAGGCATCGCGCTCTTCAAGGGCACGCTGTACCAGCTGACGTGGAAGTCAGGTCTCGCGCTGACGTACGACGGCCGCACGTTCAAACCACAGCGGACCTTCTCGTACCGAGGCGAAGGGTGGGGGTTGACGCACGACGGCACGAATCTCATCATGAGCGATGGCACGGACGAGTTGCGCTACCTCGATCCGGTGACGTTCAAGGAACGGCGCCGCCTGAAGGTCCGGGCGGTCGGCAAGCCCGTGAAGGAGTTGAACGAGCTCGAGTTCGTGAAGGGAGAGATCTTCGCCAACGTGTGGCAGACCGACTACATCGCGCGCATCGATCCCAAGACGGGCGTGGTCACTGCGTGGATCGACCTGCGAGGCCTGCTGAGTCCCCGCGAGCGCGCGATTACCGATGTCCTCAATGGGATCGCCTACGACGCCGCGGGCGACCGTCTCTTCGTGACCGGCAAGCTCTGGCCGAAGCTCTTTCACATCGCGCTTCGGCAAGCACGATAGGTGCGCCCTAAAACAGTCTCGCCGCCGGCACGGGCCACCAGCGGACCTGCACTTTCCCGATGATGTACTTCTTGGGCACCATGCCCCAGTGGCGGCTATCGGAGCTGTTGTTCCGGTGGTCTCCCATCACGAAGTAGTAGCCGTCCGGAATGAGCTGAGGACCCCAGTCGTCGTGGCTGCGATAGTCATCGGGGACGTAGTCATCATGGAGCGGCACGTCGTTGACGTACACGCGGCCGTCGACAATCCGCACGGTGTCGCTTTCTTCAGCGATGACGCGCTTGACGAATGATTTGTCGGGGTCGAGCGGGTAGTACAACATGACGATGTCGCCGCGTCGGGGAGCGCCAAGGCGGTACACCAGCTTGTTGACGATCAGCCGATCCTGATCTTCGAGAGTCGGAGCCATGCTCCGTCCCTCGACACGGGCCACCTGGAAGCCGAACGTCACGATCAGGACGGCATAGACCGCGGCGGACGCCAACGTCTTCATCCACGCGACCGCCTCCTCGCGAACTTGCGCCAGGTCGATTCGCGCGCGTTCCCGCGCGGGAGGGCCTGCCAGTTCGCTCACGAGCGCTGGCGGCGCGGTGATCGCCTCGGATTTCATGACCGCCGGCGCGCGCCTCTCGAAGTACGCGAGGGCCGCTGGCGACTCTGGACTCGTGGTGACGTCCGTCCTCGCAGAGGCGGGCATGCGCCAGATGCCGACCGGAGCGTCGGGCCGCGCTGGCTCACCCGCTACAGCTTCAAGTAGTCGCGGAGCCGCTTCGTCTGCGCGCGGCTGACGGGTATCTCCGTCGCCTTCTCGTCTTTCATTCTCAGGATGTAGTTCCGACTGAACCAAGGCACGATCTCCTTGATCTTGTTGATATTGACGAGGTGTGACCGGTGGACGCGCCAGAAGACCGCCGGGTCCAGGCGTGCGTGCAGCTCATCGAGCGATCGATAGTTCGAAGTGCCAGCGAGCCCGTCCGTGACGACGGTAATGGACTCGTCGGCCATCGACGCGCACACGATCTCGTCGGCTTGAACCAGCATGAACCGTTCGCCGAGCTTCACCGCGAGCCGTTCGCGGCGGCTCCGGCGATCGGCCACGAGCTGCACAATCCGTTCAAGCTGGTTGGGA
The DNA here is from genome assembly GCA_016871175.1 of Acidimicrobiia bacterium. Taxonomy (GTDB): domain Bacteria; phylum Acidobacteriota; class Vicinamibacteria; order Vicinamibacterales; family CAVVIG01; genus VFZL01. The sequence continues at coordinate 33,734 of VFZL01000033.1, forward strand.
TCGATCCCGCCGAGGGCCGGTCCCTCGATGGGATCTCGCTCGGGTCGGGCCGACGCGAGGCGCTTCCGCGCCCGACCCAGCGCGATCTCGAGGCGCGCAGGGTCGACCGGCTTCAGCAGGTAGTCGACCGCGTTGACCTGGAAGGCCTCGATCGCGTGCCGGTCGAAGGCCGTCACGAAGACGATTTCGGCCGGCGGACCGTCGTCCATCAATTGCCGCGCCACCTCGAACCCGGTCAACCCCGGCATCTGCACGTCCAAGAACACGAGCTCCGGCTGCAGCCGTTGAATGGTCTCAAGAGCCTGCAGGCCATTGTCGGCTTGACCGACCAGCGCCACGCCGCCGATCTGGCCGAGCAGGTAGGCCATCTCGTCGCGCGCGAGCTGTTCATCATCGACGAGCACGGCACGGAGGTCGGCGCTCACGCGGTCACCCGCTCCGCAGCCATCAACTCGGGGATCTCCAGGCTGGCGCAGGTGCCTTTCCCAGGCTCGCTCGTCAACCTGATCGCGCAGCCGGCGCCGTAGATCGTCCGAAGCCGTTCATTGACGTTGTTGAGGCCGATGCCGACGCCAAACGCCCGCTCCAATCGGTCTTCGCTCATGCCCAGCCCATTGTCACGAACGTCGATGATCGTGCACCCGCCACGGAGAGTCGTCGTGATCGTGATGCGTCCGCCCCCGACTTTTCGGGACAGGCCATGCTTGATCGAGTTCTCGATGAGGGGCTGCAGGATCATGCTGGGAACGACGACGTCGAGTGTGTCGGGGCTGATCTGTTTCTCGACGCGGAGCTGTGGCCCGAAGCGCACGACCTCGATGGCGAGATACTCGTCGACCGATGCCAGCTCCTCGCGAAGCGTGACGAAGTGATCCGTGCTGCGCATCAGTCGCCGGAGCAGCCCGGACAACTTGGTGATGAGCATGCGAGCGGCCTCGGGCTGCGTGCGGATGAGCGAGGAAATCGAGGTCAGCGTGTTGAAGAGGAAATGGGGGTTGATCTGGCTGGCCAGGGCCTCGATCTTCGCGGCGAGCAGGAGCTTCTCTTGCTCATGCAGTCGATGCTCGATCCGCGCGTTGTTCCAGATCTTGATGGGCGTCGCCACGCCGAGCACGGTGGCGAGGAGCACGGCCGTGAGCGTCCACACCGAGTTGGGCGGCAGGTGGAACAGGCGGTGGTGTTCGCTCCCCCGCGCGCCGAGGGCCTGGCGAAGCAGTTCGAGCGCGATGGGCGCCACGAGCAGCACGACCTGCCAGTCTACCTGGAACCGAGTGAGCATCCGCCACGCGCGTTTGTGCAGACCGCTGAACACGAAGGGGGAGAAGTGCCAGATCGCTTCCTTGGGGCACAGCTCACGGAGACCGCCGCCGGCGAACCCGCAGCCGATGGCGAAGGGCAACGCGATGAACTCGCCGTTGAACAACGGTGAGAGTCCGGCCATGGCGCCGACCGTGGCGCCCGCGTACGGCCCGGCGATGAGCCCCGCCAGAAACGCCCCTTCCAGGCTGAGATCTGCCGCGGAGTAGTTCAGCAGCAACCGAGAGGCGACACCCGCCGCCAGCGGAACTCCCAGCGCTAACGCGAAGACGAGCCGATCGGGCAAGTCCCGGCGCTCGAAGATCAGAATGTGACGAAAGCGCCGGTACCGGACCAGCATCGTTGCGAGCGCTGCCATGACGGCGAGCTTCACGACGAGGGTCGTGAGCAGCACCTGCTGGGCGGTGAGAAACGTCGGTCCTGGCATTCAGTCCCCGTGACGGCCCGTAAGTCCGGACAGCCTGGCGATTTACTTGATATTACCGGCCGAGTAAACTGTGTTCAATGGCTGTGATTCAATCCTTCCTGATCGGCTTCGCGACGACCTTCAAGTATCTGTTCCGAAAACCCGTCACCGTCAACTATCCCGAGCAGAAGGTGCCGGTCTTTCCCAAGTATCGGGGGAAGCAAGTGCTGATGCGGGACGAAAACGGCCTGGAGAAGTGTGTCGCCTGCGGCCTGTGCTCGGTGGCCTGCCCGGCGGACGCCATTTACCTGGAAGCCGCTGAAAACGACGGCACGGTGCAAGCGGGACCGCGGTACGCCTCAGTCTACCAGATTCACAAAACCCGGTGCATTTTCTGCGGGTACTGCGAGGAGGCCTGTCCGGTCGGTGCCATCTTCATGGGGAAGGACTACGAGCTCGCCGTGTACAGCAAAGACGACTTCGTCTGGGACAAGGCCGAGCTGCTCGTGCCAGCCACGGCGACGGCCACGCCAGCACAGCAGGAGGGGCGGGACGCGCGCTGACGCGCGTGTCCGTCACGCCGACCGGTCCGGTCACCGCTCATGCACATCGGAGCGCTCGGCGACATTCACGGTGCGTTTGACACGGTGCAGCAAATCATGGACCGGCACGCAGACGTGCCGTTGTGGGTTCAAGTGGGCGACGTCGCCAGCAACGATGGGGAGTACTTCACGCCCTTGCGCCCACTCTATTGGATCAAAGGGAACAACGAAGACTTCGACGTGATCGCCGAGGCCTTGGACGGGCGTCCGCCTTCGCCCACGCTGCACTACCTTCGCAATGGTGGACCCCATCTGGTCGGTCCCTGGACGGTGGCGGCTCTCGGCGGCACGTTCGCCCCGAGCTGGTATCACACGCCAGCGTCGGCGTTGCCGCCCTCGCGAGGACGTTGGGTGGCTGGGGCCTCGGTCAAGCTGGGCAAGAGTCGCGACGATAAGCGCAGGCATTTCGTCCGCGACGAGGTGACCGCCTGCAAGACGTTGACAAAGATCGACGTCTTCCTCACCCACGAAGCGCCGCGGCCGTTCCACCCCGCCGGCCGGCGCATCGACGCGGGGAAGACCGTCATCAACGAAGTGCTCACTTCGATGTGTCCCCGGCTGCACCTCTTCGGCCATCACCACGAATTCACCGATTCGGTGCGACAGGGTGTTCGGTCCATCGGCCTCGATGTCGTCACCAAGTCATACCTGCTCATCGACGCCGAGTCCTTCAAGTGTGAGCGGCTCGACACCTGAGGCCGTGCCAAAGCCTTCATTGCTCGACGCGTTGAATGACCGCGTCCTCGTCTGCGACGGCGCGATGGGGACGATGCTGTACTCGAAGGGCGTATTCATCAACAAGAGCTTCGACGCGCTCAACCTGCAGCGGCCGGACCTGGTGGCCGAAGTCCACACCGAGTACGTGCAGGCGGGCGCCGACATCCTCGAAACGAATACCTTCGGCGCCAATCGCGTGAAGCTCGGCACATTCGGTCTCGTGGAGTCGCTGCGCGCGATCAACGTTGAGGGTGCGCGGATCGCGCGCCGTGCCGCGGGCGAGGCTGCGTACGTGGCCGGCTCGGTCGGGCCGCTCGGCATCCGGATCGAGCCCTGGGGTAAGACCGGCATCGACGAAGCCAAGGAGTATTTCCGGGAGCAAGTCCAAGCGCTGCTCGAAGGGGGCGTCGACCTCATCATCCTCGAGACGTTTAGGGACCTCAATGAGATCGGGGCGGCAATCGATGCGGTCCGCTCCCTTTCGGATCTGCCGGTGATCGCCCAGATGACCACGGAGGAGGACGGCAACTCGCTGGACGGGACGCCACCGGAGCGTTTCGCTCCCGAGCTCGAGCGACACGGCGCGACCATCCTGGGTGTGAACTGCGCCGTGGGGCCCGCTCCCATGCTCGAGACCATCGAGCGGATGGAGGCGGTGACTCGGCTGCGGCTGTCCGCGCAGCCCAACGCCGGTAAGCCGCGGGACGTCGAGGGTCGCAACATCTATCTCTGCTCACCGGAGTACATGGCCACATACGCGAGACGCTTCGTGCAGCACAACGTGCGCGTTGTCGGCGGGTGCTGCGGTACCACGCCCGAGCACATTCGGCAAATCAAGGCGGCGGTTCGCGGGTCGACTCCTGTCGCCGGGAGAGTCGTGATCACCCCCGTGCCGGCGGGAGGGAGCGCCATCGCCGGTGGGGCCGAGCCAGTCCCGCGCGCACAGAAGTCGAAGCTCGCCGGCGCGCTGGCGGCCGGTCGGTTCGTGCTCGGCGTTGAGCTCTTGCCGCCGCGAGGCTATGAGGCGGACGCGGTGGTGACGCGCGCCAGACAGCTCAAAGCGCACGGCATCGACTTCGTCAATATTCCCGACGGTGTACGCGCTGGCGCCCGGCTGAGCGCGATGGCCTTGGCCGTGCTGGTCGAGCAGCAGGCCGAGCTCGAGACATTGCTCCACTACGCGTGTCGAGATCGCAATTTGTTGGGCATCCAGTCCGATCTGCTCGGCGCGCACGCGCTGGGGCTGCGCAATGTGCTGCTCATTACCGGCGATCCGGGTCGCGTCGGCGACTATCCGGATGCGACCGCCGTGTTCGACGTCGACTCGATCGGGCTGACGAACCTGGTCGCCCGCCTCAATCGCGGGTGCGACGTCGGTGGGCAAGACATCGGCCGTCCAACCGCGTTTCACGTGGGCGTCTCTCTGAACGCCTCGGCACCCAGCCTCGACGAGGAGCTCCGACGCTTCGCGTACAAGGTCGAAGCCGGTGCGGAGTTCGTGTTGACCAGACCCGTATTCGACATCGCGGGATTCGAACGTGTCACCAAGGCTCTCGAATCGTCGCGTCTGCCGGTTGTCGCCGGCATCGTGCCGTTCGAGAACGCCCGGAACGCCGAGTTCTTGGCCAACGAGGTGCCGGGTGTGCGCGTACCGGAGCCCTTGCTCGAGCGGATGCGTCGAGCGGACCGACCGAAGGCCGCAATCGAGGAGGGAATACGCATCGCCCGCGAGCTGGCGATCGCCTTGCGACCGATGGTCCAGGGCCTGCAAGTTTCCTCGGCCTCAGGGAATGCGGAGTCGAGCTGGGCTGTCCTTGATGGACTTCGCTGAGCTGACGGATGTATAGTCGGGAACCGATTCAAAAAGTCGTTGATCGTCACGGTGGCGTGCCAACAAGGGTCCGGCCTGTTGAGCCGGCACCACAGAGGCTTCTGATGCCACTATTCGAGCCCACGAGCACCTCCTCCACCGACGAACTGCTTGGGTCCGATGTGGCCACCCGTGCGCTGTCGGTCACGGCCGTTGAAACCGATTTCGTCAACTCGGTGTACGACAAGTTGGCGAAGGTCTACGATTTCACCTTTGGACCGACGCTCCACCCGGGTCGCGTCCAGGCCATTCAGCGCATGGGGGTTCAGAGCGGCGACCGGATCCTCGAAGTCGGTGTCGGGACCGGCATCAACGCCGGCCTCTACCCGAGGGACTGCGCCGTGACGGGCATCGATCTCTCGAGCTCGATGCTCGAGAAAGCCCACGATCGCATCGCTCGCAAGGAGATCCGCAACGTCCGGCTGCTCGAGATGGATGCGTCTGACATGGCGATCGAGAACAACTCATTCGACATCGTCTATGCCCCCTATCTCATCAGCGTCGTGCCGGATCCGGTCGCCGTGGCCCGGGAAATGCGGCGCGTCTGTCGGCCTGGCGGCCGGATCGTGATCCTCAATCACTTCCGCAGCTCGAACGGGTTCGTCGCGTGGGTCGAGCGAGCGATCTCGCCGTTCACCGTGCACATCGGCTTCAAGTCCGACCTCGATCTCCCAGCGTTCCTGGCTCAGGCCGAGCTGTCCCCCGTGTCGATCGAAAAGGTCAACATCCCGCGGATTTGGTCGCTTGTCACATGCGTCAAGGACTGACCGGAGCCTGTCGGCGCTTCTAGCAAGCTCGGTCCTCCGACGGCTGCTCGAGCTCGCATCCGTCGGCGGCGGACTGCTGGCCCTCCTCATCTTTCTCACTGGTGGCACGACGCTGCAGTTGGGCGCGCTCCGACTCCGCGCGCACGATGCGACCCTTCCTCTTGCGTTGGCGCTGGGCGGCGGAGCCGTGTCAGTCCTGGCAGGCGGGTGGCGTGCGATGGCATCCGACGGGCGAGCGCTGTGGCGCGAGCTTGCACGCCGCGGAGGAGCGGTGTTGTGCCTCGCCACCCTGGCAGCCGGTCTTGGCCTGGGCACGTTCACGGCCTGCGGCGCCGACTCCTCCGGGTATCTCAACGAAGCGGACCTCTTCGCATCGGGTCGAACGCGGGTCGACCTGCCGCTCGCACGCGCAGCGCTCTGGCCGCACCCCGACTGGCTGTTCACTCCGTTCGGCTTCAGGCCTGGGGTCGCACCCGCCACGATGGTGCCGACCTATGCACCCGGGTTTCCGTTGACCCTTGCGATGGTGCAGGTGTTGGCGGGGCGCGGGGCGAGCTTCGTTGTCGTTCCGATCCTGGGTGCCTGCGGTGTCTGGTTGACGTTCTGGTTAGGACGCCGCCTGGCGGGTGTTGGCGAAGGCGTCATCGCAGCGACGCTCCTCGCCAGCAGCCCACTCTTCCTTTTTCAGCTCAGCCAGCCCATGAGCGACGTGCCGACGATGGTGTGGTGGTTGGCGGCGATCGCGCTGGCCACCTGTCCCACGGCCCGGACGGCTGCGGGCGCGGGTGCTCTGGCAAGCGTCGCGGTGTTGACGCGCCCGAATCTCGCGCCGCTCACCGGCGTGATGGGGCTTTACCTGTGGCGGAACGCGCACTTGATTCAAGGCGCATCGCCGACGGCGTCACCCAGCCGCCTGCTGGCGTGGTTTGCGGCGACAGGCGCGCTTGGTCTCGTTGCCATCGCTGGTGGCACGTGTGGGCCTATGGCTCGCCCGTTCGGTCTGGCTACGGGGCCGTCGATGAGTTATTCAGTTTGAGATTCGTGTGGCCGAACCTGCAGCGATACAGCGCGTGGTTGGTCCAAACACACACGCCACTCATTGGGTTGGCGCTCTTCGCTCCGTTCGTTCTGAATACCAGGCCCACGCGAGTCGAGGACGGGGTGGATCGTGTACTGGTGAGGCGATTCTCGTGGTTCGCACTTGCGTTCAGTGGCGCCGTGCTGGTGGCGTACCTGGTCTACGCACCGTTCGAGGACTGGACGTTCCTGCGATTCTTGTTGCCCGGGTTGCCGCTGCTCTTCGTCCTGGTCGGTCTGACCTTCGGGCGACTCGTGCACTGGCTGCCTGAACCGAGCCGAGCCCCCGTGCTCTTTCTGTCGGTTGGGGCGATCGTGTGCGTCTACCTGACGATCGGGAACGAGCGAGGCGTATTTGGTTTTCGCGATCATGAGCGTCGCTATCGGGCGGTGGGAGAGTATCTCTCGGCGCAGTTGCCGGACGAGGCCATCATCGTGACGGTTCAGCACAGCGGGAGCGCTCGGTACTACACCGGTCGCCCCGTTCTTTGTTGGGACGCGATCGAATCGGCTAGGCTTGACGAGACGTTGACCTGGGTGCGCCAACAGGGCCATCGGCCGTTCATCGTGCTCGAACGATGGGAGGAGCAGGCATTTCGCCAACGATTCGCAGCCGGCAGCCGAATCGGGGGGCTCGATTGGCCGCCGCTGGCGCAGCACCGCGCAGGCGTCGTCGTGTACGACCCAGATCAACGCGCCCTGTTCGCCGCCGGACGGCCGGTTGAGACCGACCGGATCGTGGACGGGCGCGAGAGGTCCAAGCGGAGCCTGCGCCGGTGACCCTCGAGGGCGCCGCGCCGTGAGTCAGGGGTTGGACGTGTCGTCGCGCCAGGCCAACCGACTCGCGGCGTTGATCGCCGTCCTCGCAACACTCGTGGGTGTGCGCTGGAACACGTATGCGGCCGGCGGATCCGACTCCCACTGCTATCTGCAGTAAGCGCGTAGCCTTGCAAGTGGTACCACGGTGCTGCGAGAACCACTCGGCCTGCAGGTGCCCTGGCCCGCCGCGGATCTCACCTTCGCGCCGGCTGGCTTCATCCCATCGTCGGCGGAAGCCGGCGCGAGCGCGCCCATCTGTCCACCGGGCCTCGCCCTCGCGATGGCACCATTCGCTCTGCCGGGCACGTTTGGTGTCTTCGGTTCTCTTGGCGACCGGCTACCGTTTCTCGTCGTGCCGCTGTTTGGCGGTTGGGCGGTGTGGTTGACGTGGGTGATCGGTCGGCGGGTCGGCGGATCGCCAGTGGGACTCTCGGGGGCCGCGCTCCTGGCATGCAGTCCGATCTTCCTCTATCAGATCGTCCAGCCCATGAGCGATATACTTGCCGCAGCACTGTGGCTGGCCGCTATCGTCGCTCTTATGCATTGGACCGAGGCAGGCAGCATGCGCGGTGGGCTCGCGGCAGGTATCGCGCTGCTGGTTCGACCGAACTTGCTGCCGCTGGCGATCACGCTCGGCGTCTTCGGCACCGTGGCGGCCTTTCGCCTCAACGGACCGCGTCGCGCGCTCGCGGCTGCCGGAGGGTTCGCGGTCGGGCTCGTGCCGGGTGTCGTCGCGATCCTGGCATTGCAGTGGATGGCGCATGGATCGCCCCTGCGGACCGGTTATGGTGATCCTGACGTGTTGTTCTCCATCGACCACGTCATACCAGACCTCCGCCGGTACGTGCAGTGGCTCTATGAGGCGCACGGGCCGGTGCTCGGGCTGGCGTTGATTGCGCCGTTGGTCGCTCATGGTGAGCGTGCCGATGCCGCTCGTGCACCGGCCACCGGGCTCGGACTTCGCTGGGTGGTTGCCCTGTTGTGTGTGCAGTCTTGTCACGCTCGGCTGCTACCTGCCTTATATCGAGTTCGACGTCTGGTGGTACATCAGGTTTCTCCTGCCGGCCATTCCGCTGCTGCTCGTGTTGGCCATGGCGACGCTGTGGCGGGCAGTGCGATGGGCGCCGTCTCACGCTCGTGGGGTGGCCATGACTGCTGTGGTCGCGGCAGTCGGGGCGACGTGGCTCGGCGGGCCTGAGGCACAACTGGCCCTGCAACTCCAGCGCCTCGAGCGGCACTTCGTCGATGCTGGTCATGTCGCGTCTCGTTTGCCTGAGTCCGCGGTGGTCTTGACGGTCGCTGATAGCGGAGGCGTTCGCTTTCATGGCCGTCGATCGACACTCCTGTGGGAGAGTCTCGAGCCACAGTGGTTCGACCGCGCGCTTGACGCGCTGCGCCAGATGGGGCGGCAGCCGTATTTGCTCCTTGAAGCGGGCGAAGTCGAGACGTTCAAATCGCGGTTTCGAGATCGAACCGCTATTGCGGAATTGGACTGGCCGCCGACAGTTCAGGTGGGCACTTCAATCCTGCTCTACGACCCGGCCGATCGCGCTCGCTTTCTCGCCGGCGCGCGCGTTGCGACCGAACGACTCTGGTCGCCGGTTCCTCCCGAACCTCGGAGCGACGCCCGATGACAGTGGGCGCGGCCGGAGCAGCTGAGACGCGTGCGCGCCTGACCGCGCCGATGGCGGCGGCTGCGTACCTCGTCATCGCGCTGCTCTACACGTGGCCGCTTGCTCGCGGGCTCCACCGCGACGTCCCCTGGGATATGGGCGACCCCGTTCTGAACATCTGGATTCTCGGTTGGGTCGCGGAACACTTGCTGCGGCTCCTGACCGGTGACCTCGGGGCCTGGTCGGAGTTCTGGCACGCGAACATCTTCCATCCAGAGCCGCTGACCCTGGCGTACTCGGAGCACCTGGTGGCGCAGGCGATTCAGATCCTGCCCATGTACGCGATGACGAGGAACCTGATTCTCTGTTACAACCTGCTCTTTCTGTTGACGTTTGTGCTGGCGGGCGTCGGTATGTTCCTCTTCGTGCGGCAGCTCACTGGGAGCGTCGTTGGCGGGTTCGTCGCGGGGCTCGTGTTCGCGTTCATGCCAATGCGCGTGCCGCAGTTCTCCCACCTGCAGGTCATGTCCTCGCAGTGGATGCCGTTCGTGCTGTTCGGCCTGCGGCGCTACTTCGACACGGGCTCGGGAAAGGCGCTGATGGGAGCAGCCGTCGCGCTGATCGCGCAGAACCTGTCTTGCGGCTACTTCGTCCTCTACTTCGCACCCTTCGTCGGCCTCTACGCGCTCTATGAGATCGCAGCCCGCCACCGGGAGCGGGACTTCGTTGTGTGGCGAGACCTGATTGCGACGGCCCTGCTCGTGACGGCCGCCACGGTCCCGTTCCTGCTGCCGTACCTCCAACTGCGCGCGCTGGGGTTTCCGCCGCGTCCTCTGGCTGAGGTCAAGGCGTTCTCGGCCGACGTCTACAGCTACCTGACCGCACCAGCTGAGTCGTGGCTGTGGGGACGGTGGCTACCGCTGCGATTCTTTCCGAAGCCGCAAGGCGACCTGTTCGCGTCGTTCGGCGCCTTGTTGTTGGCGTCATCGGGGCTGGTCGCAAGCGTTCGATCGGCGTGCTTCAGGACCAGGGTGTCGGACGGGAGCGTGCCGCGCGGCCCTTTCGCATGGCTGGCGCGTCTGCTTGCTGTCATCGCGGCTCTCTACGGGCTCCTTGCCCTGGCCATCCTTTTGGGCTTCGGGTTCACACACATAGGGCGCGTACGTGTCCGCGTGACCGACGTCGTTCGTATGACGGGCGTTGCCGTCGTTGCTGGTGCCATCCGGCTCGCCTTGGTACCGCGTGACCGGCGATGGCTCGCCTACTGGCTGCGTGAGTGGCCGGCCTTTTGTACGCTGGCCGCGGCACTCGCGCTGATGCTGTCGCTTGGCCCGAGCGCCGAGGCATGGGGTGAGGCCGTGCTCGACGCTGCGCCGTACAGAAGCCTCTATGACCATGTGCCGGGCTTCGACGGTCTCCGCGTCCCGGCACGCTACGGCGTTGTGGTGATGGTGTTCGTTGCCGCGCTGGCCGGCGAGGGTGCGCGTGCACTGCACCAGTGGTGGCCCAGGCGGGGGTCCACTGTGGCACTCGTGGGCGGCGCGCTCGTCGTGGTCGAGGCGCTCGCGGTGCCGATCTCCCTCAACGGTGCGACTTCCGATTCCGGTGCGGCCGCCCGGTCGGTACGCCTGGGGCGGGGTCCGGACGTGCCCGCCGTGTATCAGTTTGTGCGGACGCTGCCACCTGACGCCGTGATCGCGGAGTTCCCTTTCGGGCGCATAGACCTGGAGATCCGGTACATGTACTACTCGACCGAGCACTGGCGGCGTCTCATCAACGGCTACAGCGGCACGTTCCCGCAAAGCTACGACGAGCGCGTACCTCTGCTTCGGGCCCCGGAGCAGGATCCCGAACGCAGTTGGGCATCACTGCTCGCGTCTGGCGCGACGCACGCCATCGTGCACACCGACATCTTCGACACGCCGACGCACGCCGCGGCGCTGGAGCAGTGGCTTACCGATCATGGTGCGCGCATGGACGCGGACGTGCCGGGGGGGAAGGTGTTCTCGCTGCGCGCCCAGTAGGCCAGCGGCAGGTCTACCCGGCCTTCCAGGCGTGAAGGATGGCGTCCGCCGCGACGTCTGCACCGTTGACCATCGGCGTGGCCGGAGGCGGTGGTTGCGCGCGCAGCGCCTCGACCGCATCGGACCATTGACCCGCCAGTAACTCGCGTTGAGGGATGTACCGGCATCGGAGTATCCGCGGCATGGCCTCGACGAACACGTCGTACTCGATCATCCGGCCGCGCGAGGTGTAGAGCAGCGCCGCGTCGTTGGCGATGCACTCGGACACAATGCCATAGCCCGGCTTGCTGACGACGACGTCGGACGCCGCGACGAGGTCTTCGTAGCGCAGGTCGCCCTCGATGAGTTCGGGTTGTGACACCCAGCGGACGTGCGAGGAGCTCCTTACGAGCTCGTCGTTCTGTCGGGCCTCGAAGTCCGTCAGGAGAATCAGGAGTCGGCTCCCGCTGGCCGCTTTCTCGTACGGCATTCGAACACCGTGGCCACCAAACGAGCCGAGCACGATGATACGATCCCCGGTCAGTCCGAGCGCGGCGCGAGTGGCGTCTCGTCCACGTCCGCTGCGCCGCGCAATGAACGGGATATCGCGGACGACCGACGCCATCGGCCCGAACCCGCCGTGCATCGGGAGTCGGAGCGCGTGCGTCGTTGAGGCGTATGCGTCCCGGATTGTCCGCAGCACGCCGGGCGCCTCCTTGTCGAAGTGGTCGAGCCCCTGGTAAATCCAGTCCCACGTGAAGTTCGCCACCACGAAAGAGGGCAACCGCGCGCGGGCGTCCGCCGCCGAGGCTAGTGGAGGGGCGTCAGAGACGATCAGTTGAGCGCCAGCCCCCCCCGTAGCCAGGACGCTTCGGCGGCGACGCGTTCGCCGAAGTTCTCGTAGAAGCGGGCCGCACGACGAGCTGTCTCACTCTCGTCGATGTTCAGGCTGTCGATCTGCGCGAGGCCGGTGTCCACGTCTACCGATACGACTTCGATTGGTTGGTGCGCGACCGCATGCAAGAACCACGGCGGGGCCGAGGTGCGCACGATCACGCGGAGGTCCGGTACTCGCCGACGGAGCGCTCGGATCAGCTCGATACTGCGGGACGCGTGGCCGAACCCGTGTCCCGAGATGTAGAAAACGAGCGCCGACGCCACAGTCAGGGCCTGAACCTCCGAGCCCGGAGCTTATACCAGCGCAGCTTCGAGCGGCTCCGGATCCGGGGAGGCTGAGGCGGTCCGGGGGCCTGCGGCCTCTGCCCGCGCGAGCGGGCGAGGCGAACGCGCGAACGCCTCGACGACGTCGGCGTCGAATGCACTGCCCGCGTAGCGCCAGAGTTCGGCCATGGCGGAGGCGTCCGAGTGGTGCGCCCGTTTTGTACCCGTGCTCGTCATCGTGTCGTACGTGTCCGCCACATGAACAATTCGCACACCGAGAGGCGTCACGTCGGGCTGCAAGCCGTACGGATAGCCTTGTCCGTCGGGCCGTTCGTGATGGAGCTCCACGATGGGGATCTGGGGCGCGAGAAACGGCGCCGAGCGCAGAACGCGGGCGCGGAGAAGGGGATGTTGTCTGATCTGCACCTGCTCGGACTCGGTCAGCGGTTCCGGTGTTTGCAGCGCGGAGTCGGGCACACCGATCTTGCCGATGGCGTGCAAAGGGCCCCCAGCCGGAGCACTTCCAGTTCGTGGTCGCTGAGCCCCATGGTCTGACCGATCGACACTGCGAGCGCACTCACTCGCTCTGAATGGCCCGTCGTGTGCGAATCGCGGGCATCAAGGGCTGCCGCCAGCGCACGGAGTGCGCCCGTGTACGCCGTTTCCGTGCTGCGCTCGGCCACAGACAGGGGTTGCTGATGACAGCGGCTGCGACGGGCCGCGTCTATTGCCCGCGTCTGCACGTCCTTGCCAGAAGCGGTCTAGACGGAGCTCGATCACACTACGTGGGCTTATCGGCGCTCAACGGTGGCAGCGGCACCCGGAGGACCTCTTCGAGGGCCCGCACCGGGACGAATTGCATATCCTGGCGCACCTCGGGCGGTAGTTCTGCGAGGTCCGGTTCGTTCCGTGCCGGCAAGATGAAGGTTTTGATTGTGATCGTCGGCCGTTCGGAGAGATTCGAGGTCAGTCCCGTGTAATAGCGCGGCGGCGTCTCGAGGTTTTTAAAAACGTAGACGATGCGTTGAAGTTGGCGCTCCATGCCGCGGTAGGAGCAATTCGAAGGCCGCTGCAGTTAGTCGTGGACATCTCAAGAATCTGGTTTACGCCGGTTGCCAAGGGCGCAGAAATTGAGCCGAGAGAAATCCGTTCGAATAGCGATTCCTGCCGCGGTGAGAACCGGCTTGTACGGGGAAGGCTGGCCTGCCATCCGTAGCTCGTTCGCCATCGAGCGGCAGCCCACCTCCGCGTCGCCAGAATTCAGAGCGATGCTACGGTGGGCATCCTTCGCCTGAAACACGAGCGAAGGATGGTGGACCAGAACATCGTGAGTTGGAACCAGCTCGACCAGTGGTTGCGGCATGTCAACCTACTCAGGCGGGCAGCCTAGCGCACACCCGGACCTTCGTTGCGCTGATCGGGC
>VFZL01000034.1 GCA_016871175.1 Acidimicrobiia bacterium
TGAGCCTCGGCGACCTGACGCCCGCCGAGTTCAAAGCCCAGCTGCAGATCAAGAGCGGCTGTTTAACGGAGGCCCGTACCGGCGCTGTTCTCCAATAGCGACTGGTCCGAAGAAACCGGGCAGGTCAATGTAGCGCAAGGGCGGGCGCTTGTTGCTCGGCTCCAACGAACCGATCGCGATCGATCGGGCCGCCATCGAGACGCGCGTCTCGCCCGAGGTACTGGACGGGCTGGCGCAGCAGCGGATCGCCGGACTGGACGAGTTCATGACGGGCTTCACGCTGGCCGACGATGCCCTGCGTGCCGATTTGGGAGCCGGCCCCGTCATTACCGATGACCGTCCCTACAACGAGTACTTCAACCTGCTTGCGATCGGTGGCCTCTGGCGATGGCTGCCTGACGAGTGAAACTCGCTGACGCGTCAGGCAGGCTCACCCCCCCTACAAACCCTAATTGAAGTTATACCGAAAGCTCAACATGATCGTGTAGACGTCGTTCGAGAACGCGGTCTTCTGGAACGTCGTCGTCGGCAACAGGTTGTTGACCGCGGTCAACCGGTACGACACCGCTCCATTCGAGTCGGCACCGAGACTTGTCAGGATCGGAATGAGGTTCGACCCGCCGGACGCCGACGGGATCACGGGACGCTGGCCCACGCCCCAGTTCGAGTTCAGCAGATTCCCGAAGTTCGTGATGTCGAGGCGGATCTGGCCCGCGTGTCGACGACCGGAGATGCTGCGGAAGATGTCCTGGCTGATGCTGATGTCCATCCGCCGCACGATGGGCAGGATCATACCGTTGCGCGCCGCGTACTCACCGCGGTGTTTTCGCAGGTACGGATCCTGGTTGATGTACGCCTCGAACGCCGCCGCCTGCTCGGCGGCGGTGTAGGTCCGTCCAGCGGCGGTGAACTGCACGAAGTTCATCTCAGAAGTATTTCGTGGAATGTAGATCAAGTCGTTGTTCGCCGCGCCATCACCGTTGAGGTCCCCCGCGTAGACATAGCTGGCATTGGTGGAGAAGTTCACCGTGTTGGTGCGAGCCTCCCAGTAGGTCGAGATTGTGGTCGCACCGAGATTGAAATACTGCTTCGAGTACGTCGCGTTGACGTAGACGCGATGACCTGGTGAGTTCTGAGAGTAGCCGAGCCCTGGCACGTTCGGATTCGCGGAGTGCGCGATGGTCGTCCAGGTTCCGATGGCCGTGCTGCCGGCGTCGACGTTGTTGCGCGAACGGCCGTAGCTGTAGGCACCTCGCGCTGTGAAGCCCTTTGACAGCGATTTCATCAAGCTGCCGGATGCGATCCAGGAGCGACCAACGTCCTGGTTCTTGAGCACGTAAGCGGCCGTCACCCGATTGCCCGGCGCGTTGTTGATCCGGTTCACACACGGGGTCGCTGACGGGGTGGCGCAGGACGGCCCTGTCCAACGGGGCCTGGTGTCAACGCCCGCAAACGTCGACTGGGGTTCCGGCAGGTTCGCGTTGATGTAGTAGATGCCGTTGACATCCCGGTTGTAGAGGTATTCGGCCGTCGCGATCAAGCCCCACCAAGGCAGCGCCCGGTCCACGGCGACATTGCTCCGCCAGGTCTGGGGGAACTTGAAATCGGGATCGGTCACGTTCAGCTCGTAGCTCGCCGCCGGCGTCCCGCTCACGGCTGGCCAGTACGCCTTTGGGTCTGGGTTGAAGGGTCGGCTCGTGACGTTGTTGTCTTCGATCTGCCCGGTCAAGACACCGGTATTCCCGATCTGGTTCGAGATCCAGACGTACGCCGGCTTGCCGGTGAACACGCCGGTGCCGCCGCGGACTTGCGTCCGCTGGTCGCTGTTGACATCCCAGTTGAAGCCCAGGCGCGGCGACCACAGAGGTGTTGCATCTGGAAGCTTGCCGCTGTTGTACTGCACGGGCGATCCGTCTTCGTCACGGAACGTCAGTACGTTTGCGTTCGGATTGTTGTAGGCCGTGTTCTTGAAGATCGGCGCGTCGACCCGAATGCCTGCTGTGAGCGTGAGATTCGAGCGCACGGTCCACTGGTCCTGCGCGTAGCCACCCGCGTACCACGCGTCGAGCGGTTGGAGCGGCTTGTCCAGGCCGGGGATGTTCGGATACTGCACCTGGAATCGGCGCAGCGTGATCGGTGAGGTGGTCCGGTTCCGGTTCGCCAGGAAGCCGTTCAGGTCCGTGTAGAAGTCGGCCAGGGAATTGTAGACGTAGACGCTGTTGCTTCGCGCGAAGAACACGTTGTCCGAATGATATTTCTCGGCGCTGACGCCGAAGGTGAGCGAGTGTTTGTTCCCGAACCGCGTGAAGCTGTCCTGAAGCTGGAATGTCCGATAGCGAAGCTCGTTGTTCGGCGTGAACGGATCAGTCCCCACCGACGTATACGCCACGCCGTTGCCATCGAGGATGTCGATGAACGGGAAGAGCTGCGGAACACCGCGGCTCTCGTCGTTCGTCGTGTATCCGATCATCAGGCTGTTGGACGCCTTGTCACCCAAGAAGCTGTTCCACTCGCCGATGCCCGACTTGAAGTTCTCGAGGATCTGGTAGTTCGAGCCCTGAAAGTTGAGGAAGTTCGTGCTGTTGGTGCCGCGACCTAGCCCAGCGGCGGACGAGCCCGACAGGTTCACGTCGGTCCGCGAGCTCAACTGGCTGTATCGGAAGCTGATCTTGTTACGGTTCCCGAGGTTGTAGTCGGTCTTGACGAGGAACGGCTTGGCCGGCGTCCTGTCGTCGAGATCGTCGAAGCCGCCTGTGTCGTAGTTGAAGTTGTTCCTCAGGAAGGTGCTGATCGCCTGGAGATCTGAGGCCAGCACCCGGGTGACACCGCCGACGGGAGCCTCACCGCCGCGATTCGCGCGGAAGTTCGTGATTGGCCGAACATCCTCCTGACGCTCGAAGCTTCCGAACGCGAAGAGCTTGTTTCTGATGATCGGCCCGCCGAGCCATGTGCCGGTGTTCGTCGTCTTGAACGTGCCGGGATTGAACGGGAGCCCGGCGGCGTCCGTTCCGACGAACGATTCGTTGCGATACCGCGTGTAGATGGAGCCGACCAGACGATTCGTGCCGCTTCGCGTCACCATGTTCACGCCGGCACCGACGAAGTTGCCTTGACGCACGTCGTAGGGGGCCACGCTGACCTGGATCTGCTCGATGGCCTCGAGCGAAACCGGCGCGACGCCCGTGCGATCGCCCGGCTGCCCGCCGAGGCCAAACGCGTTGTTGAAGTACGACCCGTCGATGGTGATGTTGTTCATCCGGTTGTCCTGACCGGCGAACGTGCCGCCCGCTCCGGCCTGCGGCGACAACCGCGTGATGTCGTTGATGCGCCCGCTGATCGTGGGAAGCGTCGCGAGCTCGTCGCGCGTCACCGCAGTCACCGCACCGGTGCGCGTGGAGCTGAAGACGGGGCTCGTCTCCGCGACAACTTGCACTGTCTCCGCCACGCCCGCGAGCCTCAGGCTGAACTCGAGGTCCTGCGCGGTCCCCAGGCTCAGCATCACGTTGGTCTTCTCTTCGGTCGCGAAACCGGAGAGCGCCGCCGTCACCTTGTAGGGGCCACCCACCCGCATACCGGGGATGAGGAATCGCCCGTCTCCTTGTGTCGTCCCCTCGTAAGTGGTGCCAGAGGGTTCGTGTGTGGCGACGATGCTGGCGCCTGGGATGACGCCGCCCTGGGCATCCTGGACGACGCCAGTGATAGAGGCCGTGGTGACACCCTGTGCTTTCGCCTCGACGGCGGACACGATAACAAGGAGAGCGGCAGCGATCGCGCTCAGCGCCCGCAATCGACGAGATTCGTTCATGGGAGGCTCCTGCATTGAGGGCCGGCTGCCGCCGACCCACGAGCGGTACGCGTGAAGAACACCGTCATTCTAGCAACGTAGCAGACTCGTGTAACGCGCCGTCCACGAAACAAAAAGGGCTGCCAGATGCAGCTGGCAGCCCTGATCCAAGCGATCGGAGTGTGTCTCGTGGCCGGTGTGCAGCGCGGCGTCGACCAAGAGGAGAGCGAGGATTAGGCCGCTCCGCCGCCCTGCCGCTTCTTCTTGATCTCCTCGGCCTGGTCGCGGAGCTCGGTCGCTTCCTTGAGCAGGCGCTGCTGCACGCCCGCGTCTTTCTCGAGAGTCGCCTGCACGCGAAGGAGCAAGCCCTTGTAGACCAGCGCCTCCATGTAGTCACTCTTGATCTTGAGCGACATGTTCACCGCTTCGAGGCCCCGCTCCACCTGGACGCGCTTGTCCGCCTCGGTCAGCAGCGCGTTGCGCATGGCATTGTCCCAGTAATAGGTCGAGATCGTGAAGAACGCTTCCGGGTTGTTCGGCTCGACCTTGGCGCGCTGGTTCAGTGCGTCGATCTGCTTGTCGAAATCCGTCTGCCGCTGATAGAAACCAGCCAATTGCATGTACACCGCCGGGTCGTTCGGCCGAACCTGCTGAGCGGCCTGGAGCATCCGCTCGGCTTCGTCGTAGACGCCGGCGTCCTCATAGATCTTCGCGAGCGCGAAGTAGTTTTCGGTCTCACCCGGCGCCAGCCGGATCATCTGCTGGACGACTGGCTCGGCCTTCGCGGGATCGTTGAGCTTTTCGACACCGTACGCGGCCACGAGGTACTCGAGCGCGAGCTTGCCGACCTTCTTCTCATCAGGGTTCGGCGACTGGCCCAGCGCGTCGGCGGCCTTCTGGTAGTACTCCACCGCCTTGGTCAGCAGCGCGTCGTTGGCCTCCTCACCCCTACGGCCTGGCCGGTACTGCTGGTCGTAGCTGTTCCCCAGGAAGAAGTAGGCCGTCGCCAAATCGGGCTTGGCGTGGAGCGCCTCTTCGTAGAGCTCAGCGGCTTTCTTGAAGTCCTGTTGCTGATACGCTTGGTTGGCCGCCTTGAACGCTTTCGCTGCCTGTAGCGTTGCGATCTGGGAACACCCAGTCGCCAACAGCGCCAGCATCACGACCGTCAGCGACGCACCTGACAAAGCACGCATCGAGCCCCCTTTGTTGCCGTGAGTATGCATGAGCCTTCTTCGCTCCTGGTTCATCCAGGCTGACCCGGGATTCCCCAGGGGATATCTGCGAGGAGGGCGGAACCTACCGCGGCCAAACCCGGGTCAGTATAGTGAAGTCAAAAAACGTACGTCAAGGCAGCGCTTGGCTTCCGACGCTCGAGCTCGGTCTGCCGTTTGGCTAACTTTTTCCCGACTTCCCCACGTGGAAACGGAAGAGGTCTCCCGTATGATCTAGGGGTCACCCCGCCGCTCCGTCAAGGAGGTTAGACACCGAATTCCATGATTCGCTTCGAGGACCTGCTCGAGAAAGTTCGGGCGTACAGCCCCGACGCCGACGTTGAGCTGCTGAGGCGCGCCTACGTGTTCTCGGCGTTCGAGCACCGGGGGCAGGTCCGGCACTCTGGTGAGCCCTATCTCATTCATCCGCTGGCGGTTGCTGATCTGCTGGCCGACATGAAGCTCGACGTTGTGGCCATCGCCGCTGGGCTGCTCCACGACGTCGTCGAAGACACGCTGACCACCATCGACCGGATCCGGGACCTCTTCGACCCCGAGGTGGCCCACGTGGTCGAAGGGGTCACGAAGATCAGCGCGATCCGATTCTCGTCGAGCGAGGCGCGGCAAGCCGAGAACTTCCGCAAGATGCTCCTGGCCATGGTCGACGACATCCGGGTCATCCTCGTCAAGCTCGCGGACCGGCTCCACAACATGCGGACCTTGAGCCATCTGCCCGAGGAGAAGCGGACGCCGGTGGCGAAGGAGACCCTCGACATCTACGCCCCCATTGCCAATCGCCTCGGCATGAGCAAGGTCAAGAACGAGCTCGAGGAGCTGTCGTTCCGGCACCTGGAACCCCAGTCGTACGAGGCCTTGCGGATCAAGGTGGACGCGAAGCGTCGCGCCGCCGAAGGACTGATCGATCGGCTGACCGACATCATCGAGACGAAGCTGCGCGATGCCGCCGTTCCATTCGTCGAGGTGTCTGGTCGCATCAAGCGCCTGTGGAGCATCCATCAAAAGCTCCGCCGGCAGCGCATCGACTTGAATCAGGTGTACGACTTCGTCGCGCTCCGCATCATCACCAACAGCGTGCGCGACTGTTACGCCGCGCTCGGCATCATTCATCAAACGTGGTCTCCGGTGCCAGGCCGCATCAAAGACTTCATCGCGATGCCGCGCCCGAACGGATATCAGTCGCTACACACGTCGGTCATCGGCGAGAACGGCACACCCTTCGAGGTGCAGATCCGGACTGTGGAAATGCACGTGATGGCGGAGGAGGGCATCGCCGCGCACTGGAAATATAAAGAGGGCCGCGTCAGCGACCACAAGGACGACCGCGCGCTGCAATGGCTTCGACAGCTGCTCGAGTACCAGCAAGAGGTCCGGGATCCGCGTGAGTTCATCCAACACCTGAAGGTGGAGTTGTACCCGGACGAGGTGTACGCCTTCACGCCGAAGGGCGAGGTCAAGGTGTTCCCGCGCGGCGCGACGCCCATCGACTTCGCGTACGCGATTCACACGGGCGTGGGCCATCAGTGCGTCGGTGCCCGCGTGAATGGCAAGATGGTGCCGCTGCGCGCCCGTCTCAGAAACGGGGACATCGTCGAGATCGTCACGTCGGCTGGCCACAAGCCCAGTCGCGATTGGCTCAACTACGTCGCCACCTCGCATGCCCGTTACAAAATCAAGCACCTCATCCGACTCGAGGAACGTGCGCGCGCGATCGACCTCGGACGCAAGATGCTCGACAAGGAGCTCCGTCGCTTCGACCTGACTGTGAAGGGTGTGGTCGAGACCGAGCCCTTCACCAAGGTCTTGAACGAGAACGGCGGTAGCAAGCCGGATGACCTGTTCGCGCAGATCGGCTACGGCATGCTGTCTGTCAAGCAGCTCCTGTCCAAGATCGTCCCAGCCGATCGGCTGAACGAGAAGGCACCGGAGGCTGCTGTTCCCACGACATCGCGTCGGATCAGCGACGGCACAGACAACCAGATCAAAGTCCGAGGATCCGACGATGTGCTGGTCTTCCGCGCCCGATGCTGCAATCCGATTCGAGGCGAGAAGATCGTCGGGTACGTGACGCGCGGCAAGGGCGTGTCGGTCCACTCAGCGACGTGTTCGAACGTGATCAATCTGCTCTACGATCCGGAGCGGCGGATCGACGTCGAATGGGACAAGGGCGAAGCACCAGCCGCCAGCTACCCCGTCAAGCTGACGATGAAACTGGAGGACCGGAAAGGGATGCTCGCCGCCGTCAGCGCGCGAATCGCTGACATCAACACCAACATCAAGAACCTGGAGGCTCGCACTGACGACGACCAGTGTGCTCGTATCGATGTGACGATCGAGATTAGCGACCTCAAACACCTGGACACGGTGATGGCGTCGCTGCGAGGGATCGAAGGAGTCCTCGATATCGAGAGAGGACGCTGACTCCGTACTGCCACGCCTTCCCCACGTGTTCCTTGGCGCGCCGGCCGATTCCCCAGTCTTCAATCTCCAATCATGGCCACGGCGTCGATTTCGACCCGAGCGTCCCTGGGCAGGCGAGCGGCTTGGATCGTCGAGCGCGCCGGGTAAGGCTCGGTAAAGAACTCCGCATAGGCCGCGTTCATGGCCGCGAAATCGTTCATGTCCGCGAGGAACACCGTAGTCCGCACAACGGCCTCGAAGCCGAGTCCCGACGCGGAGAGAAGCGCTCCGACATTCATCAGAACGCGCCGGGTCTGGGCCGCGATGTCCCCTTCGATGAGCTGGCCGGTCGCCGGGTCGAAGGGTACCTGACCTGAGACGAACACCCACTGGCCGACGCGGACGGCCGGCGAGTAGGGTCCGATCGCCTTTGGGGCGCCCGCGACGTTGAATGCGTGCTTCACGTGAACACTCAGGCGACCTTCATCACCTTGCCCGAGCGCAGGCATCGCGTGCACACACGCAGTCGCCGCGTCCCGCCATTGACTGATGCGCGCACAGTCTGAAGGTTGGGGTCGAAGCGCCGCGGGCTGACGTTGTGCGCGTGGCTGATCTGGCGGCCGACGGATGGACTCTTTCCGCAAATCTCGCACTGCTTGGCCATGGTTCGTCTTCACTGTTGAGGTCTCCCGGTCGGGAGACCGAAGCAGGGGAGCCAGCCACTTGGCTGACCAAAACATGAAGTATAGCCAGCCCCTTCACTCCCCGGCAAGATGCTGCGCCTTGGCGCCAGGGCGAGACGCTCGGGGGCGGCACAGCCCTGCCTGAAACGATCCCGAGGCTCAGCACACGAATGCCATGTTGGCCCGAGGAAGCGACGGTTTTGTGTCCGTCGGTCCACACTGTGCGTGGACAGCACCGTCACCCAATCCGGACAGCGTACCTCGGGGTCGACAGACGAACCGTTCGCCGAATCGAGACGTCTAAAGCAACGATGGCTACCAACGGTGGATGAACGACGCGAGCAGAATGACAGGTAAAGTATTGGAAATGCTGCAGATAATAGCCGAAAACGCTGTTAGGTTCGTCGTGACTCACCGTCGCGGGAATTTGCCGGTTGCCCCTACAGGGCGATCCAGTGGCTGCCGATACAAACAGCACTTGCGGACCGGACTGGACGTCGTTAGTATTGGCAGTTCATTTGCATAATTGACGGCGATTTCATACCGGCCCACGAGGGTCACGGAAGGAGCGGCCTCATGGCGGCTGTAGACAACAAGCAGGGAACACGTTCCCGATACACCGAACTGAAGAAGATGCTCGAGGCGCGCCGCCGGGAGCTGCAGGCCGAGGTCCAGGGCAAGATGCGCGACGTGCGCGCCGAGGGCACCTGGGGCGGCAAGCAGAGCGAAGTGTTCGACGCGGTTGAGAGCTCCGAGGCCGACACCCAAGACGATCTCGAGTTCGCCCTGATCCAGATGAAGTCCGAGACCTTAAACAAGGTCACGGACGCCCTGGCTCGTCTCGAGCAGGGCGACTACGGTAACTGCTTCGAGTGCGGGGAAGAAATCGCCGAGAAGCGTCTGCGTGCGCTACCATTCGCCGTTCGGTGCAAGGGTTGTGAAGAGGCGCGAGAAATGGCTGAGCAGCGCGCGCGACAGCAGTCTCGTCGCGGCGCGTCATCGCCGTTCCTCGACATGTAACGTCCGGCGGTCCCAGTTCTGGATGACGGGCTCCGCCGGTGGCGGAGCCCGCGTTGCCTCCCCATCTGCGAAACCATCGGCCATCTCACTTCACCGCACGGCGTCGACGCCCGTATGTGGCGGACGTCGTGACGGCTGCACGTCAGCGATCCGTTCCTAGCGAGTGGGGTCTTCATGAGCGATCAGATCGAGGATCTCAAGACCGAGGACATCTCTAGCGTTGAACGGACGCCGCCGATTCCGTCCGAGCTACCGATCCTGCCGCTGCGTGACACCGTGCTGTTTCCGAACTCGTTCATGCCCCTTGCGGTGGCCCGCGAAAGCTCCGTTCGGCTCATCGACGACGCGATCGGCAACGGGAAGCTGATCGCGGTGTTCACGCAACACGACGCCGCAGTCGAAGAGCCGCACCAAGCCGATCTCTACGCTGTCGGTACCGCCACGCACATCCACAAGATGTTCAAGCTGCCCGATGGCAGCCTGCGCCTCATCGTCCAAGGGCTGGCGCGCGTGCAGATGCGGCAGGTCTTGTCGACACACCCGTACCTGCGTGCCCGGGTGGATGCTGTCGCCGAAGGGACCGTCGAGGCCGATCGACTGGAGATCGATGCCCTCGCGCGCAACATCCGCACGAATTTCCAGCAGGTCGTGTCACTGTCGCCGCTGCTCTCCGACGACCTGCAAACGCTCGCGATGAACATTGCCGAGCCCGGGCGGCTCGCCGATTTCATTGCCTCGAACCTGACGACGATCAGTGCGGCGGTGAAGCAGGAGGTGCTCGAGACCCTTGATATCCGCGGGCGGATGGACAAGCTCAACCGCATCCTGATCAAGGAGCTCGAGGTGCTCGAGCTCGGCTCGAAGATCCAGTCGCAGGTGCAGTCCGAGGTCGGGAAGAACCAGCGCGAGTACTTCTTGCGCGAGCAGATAAAAGCGATTCAGAAGGAGCTTGGCGAAGGCGACGATCAGACGAAGGAAGTCGAGGACCTTGCCGAGAAGATCGAGGCCGCCGGCATGCCGGAGCCGGCGAAGAAGGAGGCGCTGCGCGAACTGGACCGGCTGTCGAAGATGCCGCCAGCCGCCGCCGAGTACACCGTCTCCAGGACGTACCTTGACTGGCTCGTAGGGTTGCCTTGGGTGAAGCGAACTAATGAAGTGATCGACCTCCCGCACACCAAGCAAGTGCTGGACGCCGACCACTCAGGGCTGGAGAAGGCGAAAGACCGCATTCTGGAATACTTGGCCGTTCGCAAGCTGAATCCCGACGTGAAGGGACCCATCCTGTGCTTCGTCGGACCGCCTGGAGTCGGGAAGACCTCACTCGCGCGTTCGATCGCGGAAGCACTGGGCCGGAAGTTCGTGCGCGTGTCGCTGGGCGGCATGCGTGACGAGGCGGAGATTCGTGGCCATCGGCGAACCTACATCGGCGCGCTGCCTGGCCAGATCATCCAGGGCCTGCGGCGGGCCGAATCGAAGAACCCCGTGTTCATCCTCGACGAGATCGATAAGCTCGGCTCCGACTTCCGCGGTGACCCTTCGTCCGCCCTCCTCGAGGTGCTCGATCCGGAGCAGAACAACACGTTCCGCGATCACTACCTCGATGTCCCCTTCGATCTGTCCGAGGTGCTGTTCATCACGACCGCGAACGTGCTCGACCCGATTCCGCCTCCGCTGCGCGATCGCATGGAGGTGCTCGAAATCGCGGGCTATACCGAGGAAGAGAAGCTCAAGATCGCCACCGAGCACCTGGTCGACAAGCAGGTCAAGAATCACGGGTTGACGCTGGAGCAGCTGATCTTCACGCCGGCCTCGCTGCATCAGGTGATACGCGGCTACACCCGGGAAGCAGGCGTCCGCAACCTCGAGCGAGAGATCGGTGCGATCTGCCGAAAGGCCGCGCGTCGCCGGGCCGAGGGCAATGAGAAAGCGCTGAAGGTGACACCCGACCTCGTGATCGACATGCTCGGCGCGCCGAAGTTCCTCGACGAGGAGATGGAGGAGCGCACGAAGGATCCGGGTGTCGCCATCGGCCTCGCATGGACTCCGGCAGGCGGCGAAGTGCTCTTCATCGAAGCTTCGAGGATGGCCGGAGCCGGCTCGCTGACGCTTACCGGTCAGCTTGGCGACGTCATGAAAGAGTCGGCGCGCGCCGCCCTGTCGTGGCTCCGGACGCACGCGCGCGAGTACGGCATCAATCCTGAGTTCTTCAAGAGCGCAGAGCTGCACGTCCACGTCCCGTCTGGCGCCATCCCGAAAGACGGCCCCTCGGCTGGCGTCACCATGGCGGCTGCGATGGCCTCAATCCTCACACGCCGTTCCGTTCGTGGCGACATGGCGATGACGGGCGAAATCACGCTGTCTGGTCGCGTGCTGCCGGTCGGTGGCATCAAGGAAAAGGTGTTGGCCGCGCGACGGGTCGGGATCAACGAAGTCATCCTGCCCAAGCAAAACGCCAAGAACGTGAACGAGGATCTGACGCCCGAGTTGCGTCAGGGGCTGACGGTACACTTGGTCTCGACGATAGACGAGGTGCTGGCGTTGGCGCTGCAACCGGCGTCCTCGGACAAGCCGCCGATAACCAAGCGTAAGGACGCGAAGCTGACGGGACGCGTCGCGTCGTCTCGACACGGCGTCGCTCGCGCCTGACGTGAAAGCAGGCAACGAGGGCGCGAGGTGGAGCGGGTCCTCGAGTTAGGCGAGTGTCAGACCGAAGGCCGTCTTGAGGTCCTCAATCTCTCCACGGGCCACCATCGCGCGCGCCTCGGCAACGCTGACGGCGCGCGCCTCGATGTCTTCGTCGGGATCCGCGTGATACCCGGAATCGGGGCCCACTTCCGTGAGTGACGTTACGCGGAAGAACACCAGCAGCTCGTCACAGAACCCGGGCGCCGGATAGTGTGCGGCCACGCGTTCGACGACCGCAGGAACAAGCCGCGTTTCCTCGGCGCACTCGCGAACAGCCGCTGTTTCGAGCGGCTCGTTCGGATCGATTGAGCCGGCAGGCAGCTCCCACGTCATCCGCCCGATCGTCGGTCGGAACTGCCGCACCAACACGACACGCCCATCGCCCAGGATGGGGATCAGCACGACCGACGGTCGATGCCGCACAATCTCGACCTCGTGCTCCGATCCGCTGGGAAACGCCAGCCGACCCACGTCCACCGAGAACACCCGACCTTGATAGATCCGCTTCATTGATTTCTCCAGCGGCCCCCCCCCCCCCCCCCCCCCCCCCCCCCCCCCCCCCCCCCCCCCCCCCCCCCCCCCCCCCCCCGGTCTGGGCCCGCTCCGTTCGGCTCGTGCTCCGCCGCTCGCTTCATCCCGCAGGCTCCCCTCCAGCGGACTAACCCCGTGCCTGTAGCGATTCCCGCAAGTGGTCCAGCACGGACTGGAGATCCCGCGGAAGCGGACTCGTGAATTCCATGCGGCGCCCGTTGAGAGGATGCCTGAATGCCAGTCGCGCGGCGTGCAGAAACGGTCGCTCCAAACGGGTGACCGCTCGAAGGTCGCCCGGCACACGACGGTGGACGCCGCCGTAGAGCGCGTCGCCAACGACCGGGTGTCCAATGGCGCTGAGATGCACGCGGATCTGGTGCGTGCGGCCAGTGTGAATCGCGACAACAGCCAGCGTGAGCGCGCGAGTCAGTGGCTCGGTGCGGACGACGCGCGTCACCGCCTCTCGACTTCGGCGGGCCCGTGCAGACATCCTCTTCCGGTCTTCTGGATCGCGACCGATCGGCGCGTCGATGCGTCGCCCCGGCTGCACTTCTCCCCACACGAGCGCGATGTACTCCTTGTCCACCTGTCGATCGTGGAATTGTTGCGCCAACGCCTCGTGTGCCGCGTCGTTCTTCGCGACGACCATCAGCCCGGACGTGCCCTTGTCCAGCCGATGGACGATGCCCGGTCGCTTCTCGCCGCCGATGCCACTGAGGTCGTCCACGGAGTGAAGCAAGGCGTTGACGAGCGTGCCGGTCGCGTGTCCCGCGGCCGGATGCACGACCATTCCGGCCGGCTTGTCGACGACGACGATGTCCTCGTCTTGATAGAGGATCGGAATCGGGAGTGGCTCCGCGGCGACAGCGGATGGGACCGCCTCCGGCACCTCGACCGCGATGGCCTGGCCCTTCTTCAAGGACAGATTAGCCTTGGCCGGTCGGCCGTCCACGCGCACGTGCCCTTCTCTGATGAGCCGCTGGATCTGCGATCGAGAGATCGTGCCGAGCACGGCTGCCAGGAACCGATCGAGCCGCGACCCGGCATGCTCGGCTTCGACGGTGACCGTATCAGCCGGCATGTTCGCGGGCCGCCTGCACACCGGGCCGCAGCATGTCGAGGATCATGACGATGACGCCGATTGTGATCGCGGAGTCGGCGACGTTGAACGTCCAGAAGTGCCACGTCCCGAAGTACGCGTCGACGAAGTCGACGACCGAGCCCGTGAAGACGCGATCGATGAGGTTGCCGGTGGCCCCGCCGATGACGAGCGCCAGACCCGTCCGCGCAAAGAGTTGGTGCGATGAAAGGGCGGCGGAGTACATGCCGATCCCGATGAGCGCGCCGGTCGCGACGAGCGAGATCACGATCGTCTTGCCCGGGAAATGCACCGCGTCGAGGAAGCCGAACGCGGCACCGGTGTTGCGGATGTGCGTGAAGTCCAGGAAGCCGGGAATGATCGTTGTGGTGTCGTGGAGCGGCAGCCAGGCTCGCACCATCGCCTTCGTGATCTGATCCAAGACGATGATCACCAGCGGGATCCAGATCTCGAGATGACGGCCGACCGGCGCTCTAGCCACGGGCGGGTTCCAAAAGGGCCTCCTGGCACCGTTCGCATAAACCGGCCCACGTGGGGTCGGTGGACACCGCGGGAACGTACCGCCAGCAGCGCTCGCACTTGGAACCGCCGGCGCGAGTGATCTCGATGCGCGGTTGGCGGTCGTCGCTCGACGACCCGTCGACGAGCTCGACGTCTGACACGATGAAGATCATCGGGAGCTGGGCCGCGTACTGTCTCAGCAGCGCAAGCTCGGACGGCGGAGCCAGGATGGTCACCTTGGCCTGCAGCGAGCTGCCGATCTGTTTGTCCTTCCGCAATGGCTCGATCTGCGCGAGGACGCGGTCGCGAACCACACCCAGCGCCGTCCAACGCTCAACGAGGCCTGTGTCGATCCACGCGTCGAGGTCCACCGGTGACGGAAACGAGGCCATGTGCACCGATGTGTCCCGTTTGCCAGGCAGATGCGTCCAGACCTCGTCAGCCGTGAAGGTCAGGATGGGCGCGAGCAGCCGCGTCAGGCCATCCGCGATGATGTAGAGCGCCGTCTGGCCCGACCTCCGCTCCTTCGAGCGCGCGGCGAACGTATACAGCCGATCCTTCGACACGTCCGCGTAGAACGCGCTGAGATCGACCGTCGTGAACGTGTTGATCGCCTGGAAAGCCGTGCTCCAATCGTAGGCGGCGTACGCGCGGAGGATCCGCGTCGCGAGCTCGCTGTACTTCGCAAGCATATAGCGATCGACCTCTTCCATCTCCTCACGCCGGACCGAGTCCACCGCGGGGTCGAAGTCGTAGAGATTGGCGACGAGGTAGCGCAGAGTGTTCCGGATCTTGCGGTACGCCTCGACGCCGCGCGCGAGGATCTCCTTGCTGATCCGGATCTCTTGCGTGTAGTCGCTCATCGAGACCCACAGCCGCAGGATGTCCGCGCCGCTCTCCTTGATGATGTCTTTCGGCTCGATCGAGTTGCCGAGCGACTTGGACATCTTCCGCCCGTCCTCGGCAACGGTGAACCCGTGCGTCAGAACCTCCCTGAACGGCGCTCGTCCGCGTGTGCCGAGGCCGACGAGCAGCGAGCTCTGGAACCATCCGCGATGTTGATCACTACCCTCGAGGTACATGTCAGCAGGCCAGCTCAGCTCGGGTCGGACCGATAGCACGGCTTCATGGCTCGACCCGGAATCGAACCACACGTCGAGGATGTTCATCTCACGCTCGAAGATTGTGCCGCTGCACATCGGGCACGTCAGGCCCGACGGGACGAACTCCTCGGACGGCCGTTCGTACCAGGAGTCCGCACCGTGCTGTTCGAACACCTGCGCCGCCCGTGCAACGATGGCCGGTGACACGACCGCTTCCCCGCACTTGACGCAGTCGAGAGCCGGGATGGGCACTCCCCACGCACGTTGTCGCGAAATGCACCAGTCGGGACGGTTCGCGACCATGTTGTAGATACGGTCGCGTCCCCACGCCGGAATCCAGGTGACCCGGTTGTCGATCTGGTGCAGCGCGGCGGCGCGCAGCGTCCGTGGCTCGGCCTGCTGCGCCGCGGCGGCTTGCCGGGTGTGTTCGGTGGACTCCGTGACCACCGGATCGCCATCCATCCGGATGAACCACTGCGACGTCGCCAGGAAGATCACGGGATTGTGGCAGCGCCAGCAGTGCGGATACTGGTGGGAGAACGCTTCGCGATGCCACAGCCGGCCGCGCTCCTTGAGCGCGGCTTCGACCTTCGGATTGGCATCGAACACGCGCATCCCAGCGAAGAGCTCGACGCTGTCGAGAAAGTGTCCCGCCGGACCGATCGGCGCGTAGATCTCCAGACCGTAGCGCATTCCCGTGGCGAAGTCGTCCGCACCATGGCCGGGTGCGGTATGGACCGCGCCCGTACCGGCGTCGAGCGTGACGTATTCGCCGAGCACGCCAACCGAGTCGCGCGTGTAGAGCGGATGCTTGAAGCGGATGTGCTCGAGGGTTTCGCCTTTCATCCGCGCGACGGCCGCGCCAAGGGGACGCCCGACGGCCGCCGCGACCCTGGCGGCCAGCCCGTCAGCGAGGATCACGGCTCGTCCATCGAACTCGTAGGCGGCGTAGTCGAACTCCGGATGGAACGCCACCGCCAGGTTCGAGGGGATGGTCCATGGCGTGGTCGTCCAGATGAGCACGGACGCCGCGCGTCCGGCGAGCGCCGGCACTCTCCGACCAAGCTCCTCGGCGCTTTCAGGCGCGAGCGGAAACTCGACATAGATCGATGGCGATGAGTGGTCTTCGTACTCGACTTCGGCCTCCGCCAGTGCCGTGCGGCAATGGATGCACCAGTGCACCGGTTTCTTGCCCTTGTAGACGAGGCCGCGCTCGACGAACTTGCCGAACGCTCGCACGATGGCCGCCTGGTAGCGAAAGTCCATCGTGAGATACGGTTCATCCCAGGTGCCCAAGACCCCCAGTCGCTGAAACTGCTCGGACATCGTGCCGACGAAGCGCTGCGCGTACGCGCGACAGGCGCGGCAGAACTCGGCCACGGTCAGGTCACGCTTCTTGCTACCGAGCTCGCGGTCCACCTGGAGCTCGATGGGCAGCCCGTGGCAGTCGTAGCCGACAACGTACGGCGCGTCGAAGCCAGCCATGGACTTCGATTTGACGACGAAGTCCTTCAGGATCTTGTTGAGTGCCGTGCCGATGTGAATGTTGCCATTGGCGTACGGCGGACCGTCGTGCAGCACGAACTTCGGCGCGCCTGCGCGGCGCGCGCGAATCTTCCCGTAGAGGTCGATCGCCGACCAGCGGCCGAGCATTTCAGGCTCGGCCGTCGGCAGATTGGCTTTCATGGGAAAGTCGGTTCGCGGCAGATTGACGGTGTCTTTCCACTCAGGCATGGAGATTCTTCGATTCTATAATGAACTGATGGCCAGCTCGGCAGAGGCGCGCGTGGTGGCGCCGGTTCGCAGCGTCACGCTCGGCAACGGTCTGAAGGTGATCGTCCAGGAGGAGCACACCGCTCCGCTCGCGTCAGTGTGGTGCTGGTACAAGGTCGGATCGAAGGACGAGGGCCAGGGCCTCACCGGGGTTTCGCACTGGGTCGAGCACATGAATTTCAAGGGGACCACCAACATCCCACGCGATCAGGTCAAAGGCATCATCGAGCAGTTCGGCGGAAGCTGGAACGGCTATACGTGGATCGATCAAACCACGTACCTGGAGACGGCGACCTCCGATGCGCTCGACCGGATGCTGTTCATCGAGTCCGAGCGGATGGCGCGCTGCCTCTATCACCCTGACGATTGCGAATCCGAGCGGACGGTCATCATCTCCGAGTTGCAGGGTGGCGAGAACGATCCCGATCAACTGCTCGATCAAGAGCTCGTCGCGACTGCCTTCAAGGCCCACGCCTATCGGCATCCGACGATCGGCTGGATCGCCGACCTGGAGTCGATGGCCCGTGAGGATCTCTACGGCCATTACCGTCGCTATTACGTCCCCAACAACGCGACACTCGTAATCGTAGGGGACGTCGACGCCGACGCCGCGATTCGACAGGTGGAGCGTCACTTCGGACAGATTCCTGCGGGCGCCGAGCCGCCGCGGATCAGGACCGCAGAGCCGGAACAGACGGGGGAACGGCGTCTGACGATCCGGAAAGAGGGCACGACCGCGTACCTGAAGGTGGGATTTCATGCGCCGGCGGCTGGCGATCCGGAGTTCTTCCCGGCGATCGTGCTGGATGCGGTGTTGACCGGTGCGAAGGGCATCAACTTGTGGTTCAGCTTCCGTGTGCCGCCCCCGCAGCGCCGGACACGGTTGTATCGTGCGTTGGTCGATACCGGACTCGCCTCCACCGTGTCCGGTGGCCTGCTGCCGACGGCCCATCCGTTTCTCTACATCGTGTCAGCCACCGCGACCACCGGGACTCCGCTCACCACGGTCGAGTCGCGGTTGCTGCAGGAGTTCGATGGTGTGCGGCAGCAGGGTGTGAGCGCGGCCGAGGTGCACGTCGCGCAGACGCAGTTGAAGGCCCGGCTCGTTTTCGACGCCGACAGCGTGACCAACATCGCCCACCAACTGGGGTACTTCGAGACGATCGGCTGTCCAGAGGTCTACCGTGACGCATCGGCTCGCATCGATGCCGTCACGCCCGAGCAGGTGGCGGCACTCGCAAGACGCATGCTCTCGGAGTCCAATCGGACCGTCGGGTGGTTCGATCCGCTGCCCGTGCCCGATGACGTCTCGCGTCGTCATTCCGAGCACGAGCGAGCGTGACGTGGAAGGTGAGGACGCCATGTCGACACCGCCATCGTCGGACTCGACCCGGGCCACACCTGGGGCGACGGTACAGACGCCTCTGGCGCCGGCTCGCCTTGGCCCGGTCCGCGCCATTCTGGCCAACGGCGTCGTGGTCACGACAAAGGAAACGCGAAAGACTCCAGCCGTCACGATCAGCCTCGCCATGTCGGCTGGCGCTGTGTGCGATCCTCCTGATGCCCCGGGCGCCGTGCACCTCTTGTCCCGCCTCATCGATCGCGGGACCAGGCGTCGTTCCGCCGACGAGCTGGCCGAAGCGCTCGAGAGCCGAGGCGTCTCGCTGACAATCAATGTCAACCGGCATCAGTTCACGCTCGGCTGCGCCTGTTTGTCCGCGGACTTCGACGCGGTGCTCGAAGTCCTCGGCGAGATAGTCATCGAACCGACCGTCCCTGATGCGGAGCTGGCCGTTCGCCGAGGCGAGGTGCTGACAGCCATTGCGCAAGACGAGGACAGTCCCTACATCAAGGCGCTGCACGAGCTCATGGCGCTGCTCTACGGCACCGACCATCCTTACGGTCGACCGGCCAAGGGGACGGTGAGCTCGATCGAGGCGATGAAGATTGACCGGTTGCGCGCACTGCATCGCGAACGGTTCGTGCCATCGGCGCTCAGTGTGGTCATCGTGGGCGACGTTCGATCGGACTCGGCGGTTGCCGCTGCGACCAGGGCGTTCGGTGAATGGACGGCGCCGACCACTCGGGCCGTGCCGCTTCCGTCGCCACCGCGCGCCACCGCTCGACGTCGTCTGGTGGTGCCGATGATGAACAAGTCGCAGGCCGATATCGCCTATGGCTTCGTCTCGATCGCACGATCGGACCCGACGTACTACGCATCCCTGCTCATGAACAACATTCTGGGACAGTACGCATTGGGAGGTCGATTGGGGGACAGCATCCGTGAGCGGCAAGGGATGGCCTATTACGTCTCCAGCGCCTTGGACGCCAGCGTGGTCGAGGGTCCGCTGATGGTTCGCGCCGGCGTGAGTCCGGCAAACGTGGACCGCGCGATTGCGTCCATCGACGAGGAGCTCGCGCGGATGTGCGCCGATGGCGTAACCGATCGTGAACTGGCCGAGTCGCGGCAATACCTGATTGGATCGATGCCGCGTGCGCTCGAGACGAATGCGGGAATCGCAAGCGTCCTGCAGAACGCCGAGTTCTTCGGCTTGGGGCTCGAATACGACGTCCGATTGCGTGACTACCTCTCAGCGGTCACCCGCGACGACGTCCATGCCGCTGCTCAGCGACTGCTCGACCCCAGCCGCGCTGCCGTTGTCATCACCGGGCCGTACGACCAACCCGATCGAGAGCTGTGAACGGATTCAAAGCCGTTCTCTTCGACGTCGACTTCACGCTCATCTACCCTGGCCCGATGTTTCAGGCAGAAGGGTATCAGGTGTTCTGTCGCCGCTACGGGATGGACGTCGATCCGTCGGCATTCGACGCCGGCGTCGCGAGCGCCGCTCGGATTCTGGACACGCCAGATGAGGCGCCGTACGACGAGGAACTGTATGTGGCGTACACGCGCCACATCATCGAGCGGATGGGCGGCCGTGGGCCGACGGTCGATCCGTGCGCGCGCGAGATCTATCGCGAGTGGGCGGCCTGTCATCACTTCGAGCTCTATGACGAGGTCCCCGATGTGCTCCGTTCGTTGGCGGAGGACGGGATTCGCGTGGGTCTGGTGTCGAACTCGCATCGCAGCCTGGCGTCGTTCGAGTCGCACTTCGCCCTCGACGGTCTCATTGCCGCCAGCGTTTCGTCCTCCGAACACGGCATGATGAAGCCGCATCCGAGCATCTTCCGCGCGGTGCTCGATCGCATGGCTGTGGCGCCATCGGATGCCCTGATGGTAGGCGATAGCATTCGCCATGACGTGGAAGGCGCCCTGCGCACGGGGATGCGTGCGGTGCTCCTGCACCGAAGCGAACAACCGCATCCGAGAGCGTCGGAGCTCACGGATCACGGGGTCCCCGTGATCCGCTCGCTTCGCGAATTGCCTTGGATAATCGTTGGCCGTTGAATTCTAGAATACAGGGACGCGGTAGATGCTGCGCTGCGTGACAACCGTTGAGAACGCATCAACAGACGGACTGGGACCGGCGAATGCTCCTCGCACTGGGAACGCTTGCGCTCCGGTAGCGCAGCCACATCGTCCAGTGGGCGAATTCCTCGCTCGGCAACGCGGGCAGGACCTGGCCGGGGGCGAGAGGGACGGCGTATGTGGCCTGCCGATGATTCGCTCGGCGTCGGATTCGGTGGTAGCGTCATCGTGGCACGCGCAGTGCCGGCACGAAGGAGGAGAGTGAGATGAGCCCTCGCGCTAACGCCGTGCTGGCGGTCGCCACAGTGCTGGCGATTGGCTGGCTGGAGTCGCCCACGGTCAACGGTCAGACGACGGCCGGATCGGCACCGACGTCGGGAGCCTCCAACCGGAGGACGTGGAAGGCACCCCGTACCGCCGATGGGCAGCCGGATCTACAAGGCGTCTGGGACTACCGCACCATCACGCCACTGGAACGTCCGGCCGCTCTCGGCGATCGCACCGAACTGACGGCGGAAGAAGCTGCGGCGTTCGAACGCGAAGAGAACCGACGGCAGAATCGCGACCTGATCGACGATGCAAAAGGTGGCGCGCTGTATCCGCCAGGCGGCGTCGTGCCGTACAACGAGTTCTGGTACGACCGTGGTGACAAGCTGACCGGCTCCCGCCGTACCTCGCTCATCGTCGACCCTCCGAATGGCCGCCTTCCTCCGTACACGCCCGAAGGCCAGCAGCGGGAGAACGCGCGCGCCGCCGCTCAACGCGACGATCAAGCGGGACGTCCGCGCGCCGACAGCTACACCGACCGACCACTCCAGGAGCGCTGCATCGTCGGGTTCAACGCTGGTCCACCGATGACGCCTGGGGCGTACAACAACAACGTCCAGGTGTTCCAGACCAAGGACTACGTGGTGATCCTCAACGAGATGGTCCACGACGCACGGATCGTCCCGCTCGATCGACGGCCGCATGGGGCCATCCGTCAACGGAAGGGTGACTCCCGTGCACGCTGGGAGGGTGAGACGTTGGTGGTGGAGACGACCAATTTCGTCGGCGAGACAAGTCTTGCTGGTGCGACGGCGACCACACGGCTTACCGAACGCTTTACCCGCGTGGATCGCGACACGCTGCTCTACGAGTTCACGGTCAACGATCCCTCGACGTGGACGCGATCCTGGACCGCCCAGATCCCGATGAAACGCAGTCCGGATCTGATGTACGAGTACGCGTGTCACGAGGGGAACTACGCGATGACCAACATGCTGGCCGGAGCGCGGCTTCGCGAGAGAGAAGCCGGGAGGCCGCGTTAGTCATTCGAGGGTTCACTGATCACTGGTTTATCCGGCTCAACCTGGGGGCCAATCCAGATGGCGACCACCGAGCAGGTGCAGATGGACATGAAACACAGTCTGCCCCGCGTCGCGGTTCGTGTTGAACACGGTTCGAAAGCCGCTTGCCGCGATGCCGCGCTCTTGCGCGATGGCCGCCGCACGGCGCGCTAGCTCACCGATCATTGCGTCGTCTTCGATCGTGAGGTCGCTCAATGTGGCGACATGCCGCTTGGGGATCACGAGCACGTGCGTTGGCGCCTGCGGGTTGATGTCGTTGAAGGCGAGCACCCGCTCATCCTCGTAGACGATTGATGCCGGAATCTCGCGCTTGGCAATTCTGCAGAACAAGCAGTTGGTCATTCGCGCGAGCCTAGAGCCGACCGCGGTGACTGTCAAGCCGAAGGGGACGGTCGGTCAGGAATCTCTGGTTCGACGATATCTTGATATCGTTTGATTCGAGAGAGGCAATCTCGCGGCTCGCTGTCAAACATCTCGACGACGATGTCGCAGAGAAGGTGAAGACGCGCGCGCGACGAGGTCCTGGACTGGTTGGACCGCCGCTGCCAGAGAGTGGGCCGGATCGTCGACCTGCGTGACACGCAGAGGCTATTCCCGACGCGCGATACCCGTTCTGGGGACACCCTGCAGGTCGTTACGGACGTCAACGAGTGTCAAGCCTGAGGTGTCCGCCAGCAGCTTCCTGATGGCCGTGGTCTGCCCATATCCGAACTCGAACACCAACAGACCACCAGCCCTGAGCCGCTCGGCCGCTTGGCTGACCAAGGAGCGGATCACGTCGAGCCCGTCCATTCCTGCGAAGAGCGCCATGCGTGGTTCGTACCCCAACACTTCTGGCTGCAGAGTCGAGGCATCGTTCGCCGCGACGTAAGGCGGGTTGGACACAATCAGATCGAACGAGCCCGGGACGACGGCGAGGAGATCGGCGTGCTCGAATCGCACCCTCGAGAGGACCTGGTGTCGAGCGGCGTTCCGAGTCGCCACCTCGAGAGCCGCGCGTGAAGTATCAGTGGCGACGATCCGCGCTGCCGGACGCTCGAGGGCGAGCGCTATGGCCAGACATCCACTGCCGGTGCACGCGTCGGCGATCTCGAGCGACGCCGTCTTGATGGGGTACCGTTCCAACGCGATCTCGACAATCAGCTCGGTCTCTGGGCGGGGGATGAGAACCGCCGGCGTGACTTCGAACGGAAGTCCCCAGAACTCCCGCTCTCCAATGATGTACGCGGTCGGCTCCCGCCGCACGCGGCGCTCGATGCAGGCCTCGTAGCGCTGGACCACGTCCGCGTTGGCCTGCTGCTCCCCGTGCGCAAAGAAGCGCGCCGTGTCCCAGTGGACGAGATGCTCCAGAATCAGACGCGCGTCGAGATCGGCTTCGGCTTGTGGGATGCCCGCGTCGTACAAGCGACGTCGACTGTTGGCGACCAGCTCATGGAGAGTAGGCACGACGGGTCTGGGATCGACTGGGTTGCCTGGTTCAAGAGGGGGTTTGAAGGTTCACAGCTTCAGGGGTTCACAGGTTCACAGGTTCAGGGGTTCGATAGTTCGACGCCCCAACCACGAAGAATATCCCCTCCACTCGAACCATTGAACCCCACGAACCCTTGCCCCCCCCAAACCCTTAAGCCGTCGTCGCGTGCTTGAGCTTTTCGGCGTTGTCATGCGTCACGAGAACGTCGAGCACCTCGCCGAGATCGCCGTTCAACACGTCATCGAGCCGATAGATGGTGAAGTTGACGCGATGATCGGTCACGCGGTTTTCCTTGTAATGATATGTCCGGATCTTCTCTGAACGCTCGCCCGTGCCGACCTGGCTGCGGCGATCCTTCGCGATGGCGTCCTGCTGCTTCTGCAGCTCCATCTCGTACAGCCGAGCGCGCAACACCTTCATCGCCTTCGCCCGGTTCTTGATCTGCGACTTCTCGTCCTGCTGCGACACGACCACGCCGGTCGGGATGTGGGTGATGCGGACCGCCGAGTAGGTGGTGTTCACGCTCTGCCCACCGGGTCCGCTCGAGCAGAAGGTATCGACGCGAAGGTCCTTCTCGTTGATGTGAATGTCGACGTCCTCGGCTTCCGGCAGGACCGCGACGGTGGCGGTCGACGTGTGGAGACGTCCGCTCGCCTCGGTGGCCGGCACACGCTGCACACGATGGACGCCGCTTTCGTACTTCAGCTTGCTGTACGCACCGCGTCCCTCGATGGTCGCGATGACTTCCTTGATGCCTCCGATGCCGGTCTCGCTGGTCGACATGACCTCGATACGCCAACCTTGCCGCTCCGCGAACTTCGTATACATCCGGAAGAGCTCGGACGCAAAGAGCGCCGCCTCGTCTCCGCCGGTGCCGGCGCGGATTTCCAACACGACGTTCTTCTCGTCGTTCGGATCTTTCGGGATGAGCAGCAGTTTGAGCTCCGCGACCAGTGCCTCGCGCTTGGCCACAAGTGACTTGAGCTCTTCCTGCGCGAGCTCGCGCATGTCCGGGTCGCCGGCGTGGACCAGCTCCTCGGTTTGGGCGATGCCGTGTGTGACCGCCTGATACTCGCGGAACTTCTGGACGGTCGGCTCGATCTCGGCCAACGTCTTGGCGTGCTTCCGGTACAGCGCCGCGTCGCTCTGCACCTCGACGGATCCCAACATCCCGACGAGATCCTCGTACTGGTGCTCGATAGCACTCAACTTGTCAAACATTGCTCACTCTAGGGGCCCTTCCCCTGGTCTCCGCCGTGCGCTCAGCCGCCCGAGACGGGCGGGAGAAATGCGACCTCGTCGCCGTCGGCGAGCGGACGATCCATTCTCGCGTAGTCGGCATTGACCGCGCTGGAGATCGACCGCTCATACTGTGCCAGCGCTGCGTGCTCTCGCGCCAGATCCTTCCACAGCGATCCGACGGTCGCGCCGGCCTCCACCGTACGGGTCAGCTCGGCCGTGCCGGCGATCTCCCGTAGCCGCGCGAACAACCGGACCGTCACGCGCACGCCGCCCGCTCCGCCGCCTCGCGCGCCCGCACGTCGTCTGGATCCGCGGTCGCCCCTTCAATCCAGACGTCGCCCCCCTCGAAGTGTTCGTGCTTCCAGATGGGCGCAATCTGCTTGATCCGCTCGATCGCGTATCGGCACGCCGCGAACGCGTCCGCACGATGCGGCGACGTCGTGACGATGACGATGCTGGCCTCGCCGATCTCGAGACGACCGATCCGGTGGTGCAAGCCCATGACAACGCTTGGCCAGCGGTGATGGATCTCCTTGGCGATCCGCTCGAACGACTTCACAGCCAACGGTTCGTACGCCTCGTACTCCAGGTACAGGACGCGGCGGCCCGCGTTGTGGTTGCGCACCAGCCCGAGAAATGTCACCACTGCTCCGTCAGCCCCACCTCGGGCGGAGTCCGCTTGGCTCACTGCCCCCAGTATCAGGTCGAGGCCGAGCGGCGCGCGTTCAATGGCCAGAAGCGGCGTCGGCGGCGTCACCTTGTCAGTATAGACCCGCGGGTCGCAGGTGGTGAGACTGCCAGAAGTGGTCGACAGGGCCATGACCGCGTCCGATGGTTAGGCCGTGTTGGATCGCACCAGCCACGTAGGCCTGCGCGCGACCTGTTGCCTCTGGCAGCCCGTGCCCGAGGGCCATGAGAGCGGCCACAGCCGACGCGAACGTACACCCCGTACCGTGGGTATTCAGCGTCTTGATGCGAGGCGTATGGAATGGCACGAACACACCGTCGTGGAACAGCAGGTCGACGAGGTCATCGCCGACGGCGTGGCCCCCCTTCACGATGACCGACGGCCCCATGGCGTGAATCCGGCGCGCGGCCTCGCGCGCGTCATCGAGCGTCCTGATCGTCACGCCGCTCAGCGCCTCGGCCTCCGGGATGTTGGGCGTCACGACCAGCGCGCGTGGGAGCAGCTCCGAACAGATGACGCGTACGCCATCCTCGTCCACGAGCCGGTCCCCGCTCTTGGCCACCATCACCGGATCGACCACCACAAGTGGAAGCTCGAGCGCGTCGATGGCGGCCACGACTGCCTCGACAATCGCGGCGTTGCCGAGCATGCCGGTCTTCGTCGCTCGCAGCGGAATATCCGAGGCGACGGCTTCGATCTGCGCGGTCACGAGATCGGCCGGCAATGGCATCGCTGCCGTGACGCCGAGGGTGTTCTGCGCCGTGATCGCGGTGATGGCGCTCGTGCCGTAGACCCCGAACGCCGCGAATGTCTTGAGGTCAGCCTGCACACCGGCGCCACCACCGGAATCGCTGCCTGCAATCGTCAGGGCGGCTCGGACAGGCGCTCGAACGGCGTCGAGGGTGCTCATGGCGACTCGCGTCCGGTCGATGCTCGCGCGAAGACGAGCAGGTATTGGTACGGTGGGACGAGCTCGCGTCGCATCAGGCGCAGACCAGCCGAGGCGGCCGTCCCGATCACGCTTTCCTCCGGGGCCCGCTCGTCCACGGGTGGTCCCGGTCCGCCGTTGCCCGGCGTGAAGTCGCTCACGCCGATACGGCCCTGCGGCTTCAACAGGCTGGCCAGATTGCGCAGCAACGTCAGAATGCCGTCGGGCTTCGCCGGGTCGTTCATCTCGTGAAACGAGTTGACGATCAAGACGACATCGAGGCCGCGCGGTAGCTTCGGATCAGTAGTGGCGCCGAGCACCGTCCGAACGTTCGTCAGATTCTCGCGTATCACCCGTCGCCGGATGGCATTGATCATTTCCTCCTGAACATCCTGCGCGTAGACCAAGCCGTTTGGTCCCACACGCCGCGCGAGCCGCATGGTGAACCAGCCCCCGCCTGCCCCAAGATCCGCAACCACAGCGCCGTCCGCAATGCCGAGCACGTCCATGATGACGTCGGGCTTCTGCCATGCCTCGCGGTCGGGTCCTTCGAGCAGGCCGAGGTCGAGCGGCGGGAACAGTCGTCCGTTGCGCGTTTGCCTCAGCGGCGCTGGCAGCGGGCGTTTGGGCGGCTCGGGGCGCAAGGACGTCTGGCGCTGCGCTGTGAGTGTCGCGACTGCGCTGGGCAAGCCTATCAGGCCAGGTAGGCCTGGCAGCGGGGCGGCCCCGGGCTGGATCAGGAGTGCTGCAATCGCGCAGGCGATCCTCCGCGAGGTCCCCCGACTGTTGTTGATGAGAAAGCTCTTCACTTTCCTGCTCGGCTTGCCAGGCCCACAGACCTGCCCGGCCTCGTGTCACCAGTATACTGACGGTGATGCCATCAACTGTGCTTCCGGATACCCTGCCCTCGTTCTTCGACAGCGTGCTTCAGCTCATCGTGCGGACGTCGACCGACCTGCCGCCGGACGTGCGCGCGGCGATGAAACACGCGCTCGTAAGCGAGCCTGAGGGCACGCGAGCCAAGCAGGCGCTCACGATCATCGCGCAGAACATCGACCTGGCCGTCGATCACGAGGGCGCCATCTGCCAAGACACCGGCATGCCGACCTTCGACGTGCACGTGCCGGTTGGCGCGAATCAGATCGTCATGCGTCGCCAGATCATCGAGGCCATCGCGGAGGCGACCAAGCGCGGCAAGCTGCGCTCGAATTCGGTCGATTCCATCACGGGTGAGAACTCCGGGAACAACCTGGGGCCCGGCACGCCGATCATCCATTTCGATCAGTGGGAGAAGGACGAGATCGAGGTCAGACTGATCTTGAAGGGTGGCGGCTGCGAGAATACGAACGCGCAGTACTCGTTGCCCATGGAACTGCCGCACCTCGGGCGTGCAGACCGGTCTCTCGAGGGTGTGCGCAAGTGCATCCTGCACGCCGTATGGCAGGC
The DNA here is from genome assembly GCA_016871175.1 of Acidimicrobiia bacterium. Lineage (GTDB taxonomy): Bacteria > Acidobacteriota > Vicinamibacteria > Vicinamibacterales > CAVVIG01 > VFZL01. The sequence goes on from VFZL01000034.1 coordinate 27,363, forward strand.
GCAGGGTAAGGGCTGCAGCCCGGGCGCGGTTGGCGTCTGCATCGGCGGCGATCGGACCTCGGGCTATACGCACGCAAAGGAGCAGCTGTTCCGGACGTTGGACGACGTGAACCCGGACAAGCGGTTGGCGGAGATCGAGGCGTCAATCATGGCGACGGTGAACCACCTCGACATCGGCCCCATGGGCTTCGGCGGGAGGGTGACGCTGATCGGCTGCAAGATCGGAGCGCTCAACCGGCTGCCGGCCAGTTTCTTCGTGTCGGTCGCGTACGATTGTTGGGCGTTTCGGCGGTTGGGCGTGATGCTCGACGTCCAAACGGGCGCGATCAAGCGGTGGCTCTACCGGGACCCGGCCCACCCGATCATCCCGATGCTCGACCAGGCCGGCTTCGTGCGCACGGGTCGCGAGGTCGCGCTAACGGCGCCGCTCACCGAAGCGGACGTGCGATCGCTGAAAGTAGGCGACGTCGTGCTGGTCTCGGGCCGGATGTTCACCGGACGTGATGCCGTGCACTCCTACCTGATGAAGCACGACCCACCGGTCGACTTGCGCGGCTCCGTTCTGTACCACTGTGGACCGGTCGTCCTGAAAGACGGTGAGCGGTGGCGTGTGACGGCCGCCGGTCCGACGACGAGCATCCGCGAGGAGCCATATCAGGGCGAGGTGATCAAGCGCTACGGCGTGAGGGCGGTGGTCGGAAAAGGTGGGATGGGCGCGAAGACGCTCGCCGCGCTCAAGGACCACGGCGCCGTCTACTTGAACGCGATCGGGGGTGCCGCGCAGTTCTACGCGCAAAGCATCAAATCAGTCGACGGCGTGTCGCTGATGGAGTTCGGGTCACCAGAAGCGATGTGGCGTCTCACCGTGGATAGCTTCCCGGCGATCGTGACGATGGACGCGCACGGGAACAGTCTGCACAAGGACATCGAACAGGAGTCGGGCCAGCACCTCGAGGCATTGGCGACACCGTAGCGTCGCCCAGCCGGCGGTGCCCGCCCGCGGTGGGCCCGGGCGCGCTCAAAAGCGATAGCGCACGCCGAATGAGGGAAACACAGGAAGCCCGCGATCGCCCGGCACCTCGACGACGCGCGGACGATCCTGCGCGGGATCGTGGACCAGCACAGAATCCATGGCGGTCGTGTTCCGGCCGTTCAAGACGTTGACGACGTCGACGTGTAGCGTCCAGTGCTCGCCTCCCCACTTCGGACGGTACGTGAGGCGGGCTCGAAGCGACCGAAGCCCGGCTGACGTGCCGTGTTCATGGTCGCCAGTGCACTCAGGTCTGGCTGAAACAGCGGATCGCCGGCCGGGTTGCGGAGGGGGACGATCTCCGCTCGATCGCCGTCGCCATCGCTGTCCCGTTCGTCCGGACCGAGCGACAGGCGCACATCTGACGCGGGCGTTTGTGGCAGGCCGCTGGCCCATCGTCCCGTCGCCGAGACGTCGTAGCGCTCTCCGATTCTGACGGTGGCCACGGCAGTCAGCGCATGTCTTCGGTCGTAGTCGAACGGACCCCTGAGTCCGTATGCCGTGCGGCTCGAACGACCGAGGCTGTATGCGACCCACGCGCCGACGGGCGAGCCACCCTGGGCAGGGCGCGACACGAGGACCTCGAGGCCCCGGGCATCACCACGACCACCATTGATCGGCGTCACCGTGATGCATGGACCCTGTGGCACATAGGCTCGCAGGGCCGTCGGGACGTCATAGGTGGAAAGCCGCGCGAGGCGCTCCTCGTCAGACTCGAGGCGCCCGATGATGAGGTCCGAGAAGCGCTTGTAGTACGCATCGAGCCGAAGGGTGACGCCAGCGAGGAGCAATCGCTCGACCCCACTCACGAAGTGCCAAGCCCGCTCCGGGCGAAGCCGAGCGTTGCCGAGACTGAGGTCGAGAAAGTGGTCCGACTGCAGCACCTTCTCGTAGCCCGGCGTCTGCGTATGGAGACGCGCCGCGGCATCGACGCGCCAGCTCGATCCCAGGGCGACGGTGCCGCCGAGACGCGGTGACGCCGTCGTCGCCTGCGTGAGGCGGCTGTGATCGATGCGAAGGCCGGGTTGAAGAGCGAACCGCGAGCTCACTTGCCACCGATGCTGAATCCAGGCGCCCACGCGGACGGAGTCCACGGAGGAGTCGAGCGTGGCGGGTAGGCTTTGTCCCAATCGGATGCTCGAGCCGTTGGTCTGGAGCAGGCTGCGATCCCCGCTGATCTGCCATGTCCACCTGGTGTCTAGCCGGTGCAGCTCGGCCCCCGCGTCGATTACGTGCCTCGGCGACCACGACAGGCCGAGCTGCTGCCGAACCGAGACATCGTCAATCTGGGCGCCGCGCGAGAGCTGGAACGCAAGTCGTTCGCCGGTGGCGATGCTGGCAAGCGTATTTGCCCCGCGATTGTTGTCCAGTGAGAGCTCGAACGCGTCCAGCGTGTCGTCGATGCGAGAGAGCGACAGGGTTGTCCGGGAAGAGGCACGGAGACCCAATGTCGAGTTGAAGGTCAATGCGACGAACCCATTCCTGGTTCGGGTGGTTTGGCTCGCGTCCGGATTCACCGCGCCGGTGGACCGGGACCGCTCCCGACTCGCGGAACCGACCAACGTGACCTGGCGACCCTGACCGGTGCGCCACACCGCGCGGGCCTGCAGGTCGTAGAACGAGGGCAGTGTGACTCCGGTGACGCGCTCAGGCACGAGATCGACGAAACCGCGCCGAGTGCTCACCATGAGCCGCGCTGGTTTCGCGGAAGCCGCCCCTCCAGAATGAGGTTGGCGTCAGTGAGCCCGACGAATGCCGATCCACGCAGCGCCGCCGTCTCGACGCCGTCCCTCGGCTCGACCAGGAGCAGTGACGACAGCCGGTCGCCGTGCCGCACGTCGAACGCTGCTGGATGCAGCTCCACGCTTCTGATGGTCTCGGCGTTGAACGTGCTCGCCAGGCTGACGCTGCCGGCATCGTCGGCCGCCATCTTGAGCCTGAACGGATTGTGTATCTCGATTCCATCGAGAAGCGTTAGGTTCTGGTCCGGTCCTCCGCCGCGTACCGACAGCCGACTGTCGAGCTCTTGCGTGCCGACGACTCCTGGCAATGCCTGGACCGCGCGGAACGGGTTCTCAAACCCACCGGCGAGCGCAGAGATCTCACGTGCGTTGACCATGAGCGGCGTGGTACCCGGGGAGCCTTCGGTCCCGTTGCCGTCGGCGACGTCCACGGTGACCGCAAAACGCAACGCTTCGAGGGCCTCGGCGGTCGGCACCGCAAGAGGCGGCGGACCAGGCGACGGCGCGGCCGCGGGAGTCGGCGGAGACGGATCGCGAGCACGCGGGTTTCTGATCACAATGACCGTGCCGGCTGGCCCGTCGCGTGCCATCAAACCGTGTGGACGGAGCAGCTGGTCGAGCACGTCACGCGGAGATAGACCGACGGGCTCCGCGCGGACCCGCATGTCCGTCCGCACGATCTGGCTTGTGTAGATCAGTCGCAGTCCGTCGCCTTGGAGCCGTGCGAGCGCGTCTTCCAGTTTCAATCCCGCGAACCCTCCGCGCGTGACGACTTGGGCCCGCGCGTCAGCCGTCGCGCACACCAGCGCGAGCATCCACACGGCGGACCACCGGAGGCCCGGCATCAGTTCACCGTCCAACCGCCTCAGCGATGCCTCGAATCGTCAACACCCCGCCAGCAACGGCGTGGTCCACTCCGCTCGCCGGGAGGACGGCGTCGAGCGCCTGCTCCGGGCTCAGACCTTCGATCGACCCATGTAGCATCAAGGTCGAAGTCTTTTGTTGATCCGATGCCCTTGCGAATCGGATCTCCAGCCCGGTCTCCGCGCTCACCCAGTCCAGGAATTCCCGCAGCGAACGGCCCTCCAGGGTGAAGGGTGACGCCAGCGCCACGGTCCATGCCCAATCGGGTCCATACGTGTTCACGCGCTCACGCTCGCTGCGACCGTCGCGGGCGAGCGTCATCTGCATGCCAGCGGACACGGGCGGAGCCCCGTTGACGCTCACCATGCCGTCCCGCACACGGACGCGCAAAGCACCCTGGTCCACCCGGATCTCGAATCGTGTACCGACATCGCGCACCACACCGAGCGCTGTGTGAATCTCCACCGCCGCTGTGCCTCTCATGTCGCGAGTCGAACGACCTTCCGCCGACATGGCATCTGAGATGACGTAAATTGCACCCGCGTCCAGCGTCAGCGCCGTCGTCGACACCACGTGTAGCCGTGTGCCTCGATCGAGCCGCACCGCGACGCCCGTCGCCAGGCGCACCGCCAAGAGGCCATCATTCGAGGTCGTGACGCTGTCGCCGGGGTAGAGCCGATCGCCGGACCGGAGCACCCGGTCCTCTCCCGTGTCCCTCGTCGAGCCCCGCGCCACGGCGCCTCGGACGTGCTGAACGGTCGCGACCTCCACAAGGGGTGTCGGTGTTGGCCCTTGGGGCTCAGCGCTCGGCAGCAGGATGAAGAGCACTGCCAGCGCGGCTGTGCCAAACGCCGAGGCCACCCAGACGATTCTCGTGCGTCGACGTCGGGCGTCGGCCTGAGCTCGCCACGCGACCCTCGCCGCGTCCTTCAAACGAGCGAGCCGCTCGGGCGGGATCGGCGCCTGCGGACCCGCGAGGCGTACCAGCCGTTCGACTGGATCTCCGTCCGCATGCGAATGACCGGAGTCCGGATGCGCGTTCACGCCAAACCTCTTCTTGGCGAACCGTCGCGGTCGCCGTGCAGTGTGGCAAACGCATCGCGGAAGGCCTCTCGAGCCCGGGTGAGGACCGATTCGGCCGCCTTTGGCGTGACGTTCAGGCGGCTGGCAATCTCCCGCACCGACAACTCGTGGGCGTACTTCCACTGCAGCGCATCGCCATATCGATTCGGCAGCAGGTCGAGCACCGTCCGAACGAGCGTCGCCAGCTCCTGCTGCTCGAGCGCGGCATCTGGTTGGTCCCCCGGTGCCGCCAGCGACTCCAATGCGCCCCGTATTTCGAGCGCTTCTTCAACCAAGGCCGTTTCGAAAGCCGTTCGCTGTGCCCGCCTGTAGTGAGCGCTGATCTCGTGCCGGCAGAACGTGCATAGCCAGGTGAAGAGGCTCGCTTCTCCTCGATACGTGCCGAGCTTGCGGATGGCCGTACTGAGCGTTGCCTGCACGACCTCTTCGGCGGCGTCTTCGTCGCGATGAAGCCGAAGGAGCGCGAACCGAAAGAGCCCTGACGCATACGTCTTAAAGAACCGGTCGAACGCCGGCTCATCTCCCGCCAAGAGGCGGTCGACCAGGGCACGATCGCTCGCGTGAAGGGGCGCCATGCCCGCTATCCACCCGGCTTGGCTTGCCTACAGCCCGTCATGAACATGAGAGGGTGGAGCCGGTCAACATCCTTCGGCCTACACCACCTTCGCCGTGCTGAACGCCTTCAGCGCCGGCCGCTGGAACCCTTGCTTCATCGTCATCACGTCCAGGTCCATCGTTTCGAGGTCGGCGATGGCGCCCAGCGGAAACGGTGAGAGGTCGTCGACGTCGATGGCTTTTACGTAGCTGCGGCACTTGCCACACGTCTCCAGGCGGCGATCCGGTCGCGAGGGGTCCGGCGCGCGTGTGACAAACGTCGGACCGACGTCGCCGCAGTACACGCAACCCGGCTCATCGAGCGTCCAGGCGTATGCGCAGAACGAACACCGCAGCACGCTCTTTCCCCCCAGGGCCTCGATGAGCGTGGGCCACGAACCGCAGATGGGACAGTACCCCTGCTTCCACCCTTCCAGCGCCGCCTGGAGGGTGGCGTCGAGACGCCCAGCGTTCCGGCCCAGGATGAGCTGTTGCAGCCCGTAGACGAACGGGCTGACCGTGAGCTCGGCGACGAGCCACACGAGCTCGGATTGAAGACCGCGATGCCGGGAACCGATGACGATCGCCTTTTGATCGCGGCTGAGCGTGGCGGCGAAGACCGCACCAGCCTCCAGTGTGCCAGCGTTCACTGCGGCGCAAATGTGTCGGACCGGATCGCCACCGCCGCCGATTGCGAGGTGTTCGCACAACATCAGGAGCGTGGGCTTCAGCAGCGGCGTCGGGATCGGGATCGGCTCGGCGGCCAGCGCCGGCACATGTTTACCGAGTTTGGCGGCGAGGTATCTCGCAGGCAGTGACAGCCGGGGTAGCCGTCCCTGCACGAGTGTCTCTGAGAGGTCGACGACGGGCTCGATCAGGGTGCGCTGGAGCGTGATGGCTGGCTCCAAGTCCGGCCGGACGTGGAGGATAGCGTCCCACCGCGACCGTGCGACAGCCAGGCGCGACGCGCGCGTAGCAGCCGGGAGAGCGACGTAAGCCATGAAGGGTCAATGCTATAATGGCCTGTAACCCGGGTGGAAATGGCCCGAGGAGAGAGAGTCCATGATTAACGTGTCCGAACTTGCCGCGACCAAGATCACCGAGCTGCTCGCGGAGGAGAACAAGGTAGGCATTGGCCTGCGAGTCTTCGTGCAGGGCGGTGGCTGCTCAGGCTTCCAGTACGGTCTCATGATCGAAGAGAACGGTCAGGGCTCCGGCGACCAGGTGTTCGAGTCGCATGGCGTGAAGCTCTACGTGGATCCGATCAGCGTCAGATACCTAAAGGACGCCGAGGTCGACTTCGTCGACACAGTCACCGGCGGCGGCTTCACGATCAAGAACCCGAACGCGACCTCGACCTGCGGCTGCGGCAGCTCGTTCAGCGTGGACTAGCCCGTCCGCTCGATCAAAGCTGCGGGGTCTGGGCAGTCCAGGTCCGTTTGCCACTGGTTTCGGCTCTGCGGCTTGACTCATGAACCGACCACTTCCCGACATCTCGTCGCTCAGGCCGCGCGGCGGCAAGCGTTCGAGCAAGCGCGACCTGATCCTGAACGTGTTCATGCGTCAGGAGGGCCACTTGAGCGCCGACGATTTGTACGACCTAGTCCGCCGCGAGGACGCCGGCATCGGGCGCGCGACGGTCTATCGCACGCTGCAGTGGATGGTCGGCGCGGGTGTTGCGCGGAAGGTCGACTTTGGCGAGGGACGCTCTCGATTCGAGCCGTCGTTTCGTCACCCACGACACTTCCATTTCGTCTGCAACACCTGTCACCGGTCGTCCGAGTTCCTGAGCTCGGACATCGAGGCCCTAATCGACGAAATCGCCCTCGCGCGCGAGTTCGCGATGACACAGGCGGTCGTGCAGGTCTTCGGTGAGTGCGAACAGTGCCGCACGGGCAGACCCGTTCCGGTGCTGGATCACGGGATCACCGAGCGTGTGTTCGCCCGCGACGCCATGCGCATCGCCATCGAGACCGAGCGCAGCGGGCTCGAGTTCTACACGCGTGCCGCCAGCCTTACTCGGGATCCCCAAGGAAAAGCCACGTTCGAGCGACTCGCGAAGGAGGAGAAAGAACACCTCGGCACGCTCGAACGTCGCTATGCGGAACTGCTGGCCGAGGATCCTGACCTCGAGGCGCGTCCCACGTTCCTCTTCTTCAAGGGACCCGCAAACGGGTTGTTCGCGGAAGGCGCCGCGGAGCTTCGGCGTGGTGGCGTGACCGACTTGCAAGCGCTGCTCATCGGTATCCGGTGCGAGCGCGGATCCCACAAGTTCTTCAAGCGATACGGTGAACGGTTCGAGGACTCGGAGGGCAAGCAGATCTTCCTCGAGTTCGCAGCCGAAGAGCGAATGCATTTGGACATGCTCATTCGCGAGTACCGTGAGCAGCGCGAGCGGCTGGGCACCAAGCGCCGCCGGCGCGCCGCCGCCGGCCGCTCGGTCCAGTGATCGACCTTCATACGCATACCACCGCGTCCGACGGCCGATGCTCACCCGAGGGCCTCGTCTCGCGTGCGGCCGCCGCGGGCGTCTCGACTTTGGGTGTCACGGATCACGATACAGTGGCCGCGTGCGCCGACGTCGAGCGAGCGTGCGCGGCTGCCGGTCTGCAGTTCGTCGCGGGCATCGAAGTCACCGCGGTGCTCGAAGGCTCGGATGTGCACATGCTCGGGTACTTCATCGATCCGCTGTCGCCGGCGCTCCTTGACTTTCTGGGAGCGGCTCGCCAGCTAAGGCTCGATCGTGTCCGTGCGATCCTGGAACGGCTCGCGCGACAGGGCATCGAGCTGGACGCCGATGACGTTCTGCGACCTGGGCTGGCGGACAGCCGCAAGGCCGCGGGACGGCCGTGGGTCGCTCGCGCGCTCGTCGATGCGGGCTATGTCACCGGCACCGACGAAGCATTTGACCGATGGCTCGCTCGCGGCCGCCCGGCATTCGTCCCTCGCGTGGGAGCGTCGCCTGAAGAAGTCATCGAGCGGCTCCACCACGCAGGCGGGCTGGTGTCGCTGGCACATCCCGGCTTGACCCGTGTGGATCCGAGGATCGGCGGATTCGTCGCTGCCGGACTCGATGCCCTCGAGGCGTATCACAGTCGTCACGATGAGGCGACGACAGCGCATTACCTGACGATGGTGGGCCATCTGGGCGTGCTGATCACTGGTGGTTCGGACTTCCATGGGGACCCCTTCCACGGACCGAGCGAGCCCGGTTCGGTGACGCTGCCTGAGGAGGCCTTTGAGCGTCTGCTTCAACGCGCGGCTCGGTGAGCGGCCACAGTCTCCTCAGGGTTTGGGGTAGAGCCCCGATTTGGTCAACTGCGGCGGGCGACGATGCGCGCAAGTGCGTCGGGTGCGGTGATCTCCTCGGACCAGAGCACATCGAAGTCGGTGAAGCGGGCGGCGAGCTCACCGGGCTCCAACAGGTGATCGGGTGAAGTGGGACCGCGCCCGTGCTCGATCTGTCGGCGCGTGAACGTCTCGCACACCACGAATCCTCCTGGCACGACCGCGTCTTTGAGTGGCCCAAAGCGTTCGCGATCGAGGTAGCGTGTGACGATCACGAGGTGGAACCACCGGCGCGGCAGCGGGTGCGTCGTCATGTCCGCACAGAAGGCGCGTAGTGCCGTCCCCGAGCCGCGGGCCAGGGCTGCGGCCGACTGGACTGCGTTGAGCGAAATATCGACCCCGAACGTGCGGAAGCCAGCGGCTGCGAGGATGGAGGTGTGACGCCCTCGTCCCATCGCGAGATCCAGCGCGCGGCGGGACGCAGGCAAACGCTCGGCGATGCGCGGCACCCACTCGGCGACGAAGACAGAGGGCAGCGTTGTCGTATTGAAGATTGTAGATTGAGGATTGAAGCTGACGGGGACCAATAACCTTTGCACAACGATCCGCCCGTTCTGGAAATGGCCGATGTCGTGAAGGACTATCGAGGCCTGCGGCCCCTTCGGGTGCAGCGTCTGTCGCTGGCACCGCGAGAGCAGGTCGCCGTGGTAGGGATGGATGCCCCCGCCGCCGAGATGATGACGACGCTCGTGACGGGGGCCGCGCTGCCGGACCAAGGCACGATCCAGGTGCTCGGGATGAGCACCACGGGGATCACCAACGCCGACGAATGGCTCCGGCTCGTGGATCGGATTGGCCTGGTGACCGACCGCGCGACACTGTTGGAACTGTTCACGGTCGTGCAGAACCTCGCGATGTCCTACACATTGTCAATCGAACCCTTGGCCGACACCGTTCGCGCTCGCGCGACCGCGCTGGCAGCTGAGGTCGGGTTGTCCGAGTCGAGGTGGGACACGCGCGTGGCGGATCTCGATGCCCACGACAAGACGCGCGTCCATCTGGGACGAGCCCTGGCGCTCGAGCCGACCCTGCTGTTGCTCGAGCATCCGACGGCCCAGGTGGCTCGAGCAGCCGTGCGCGCGCTGGCGCGCGACATCAAAGCGACGGCAGGTCGCCGCGGCCTCGCAACGCTCGCCCTGACCGGAGACGAGGAATTCGTCCAGACCATGGGTCTGCGAGTGATGCAGTGGGATCCAGCCAGGGGCACGCTCCGGGAACGCACACGCAACTGGTGGCCGTTTCGGAGGTGAGCGAACCGACCGTGCATCGTGATTCTGTACACTGGCGTATTCGTTTGAAACGCGCTGACTAAGGCAAGAAACCCCAGCCGAACATGTGTCCGGATCAATCGAACTCGCACGAGAACGGAACGAAACTTGACTGCCGCCGAATGTGCACGATCCGCGCTCAAGGAGAGACGCATGCCAGCCGGCACGATCAAGCGAGTCGTTCGCGACAGAGGGTTTGGCTTCATACGGGACGAGGGCGGTCAAGAGTGGTTCTTTCATCGGACGGCTGTGCATGGCAGCTTCGACCAGTTGAACGAAGGTCAAAGAGTCAGCTTCGACGAAGAACCGTCACCCAAGGGGCCACGGGCCGCAAACGTGCGCGCCGAGAGTTGAAGCGACTCGTGCTATTCGACATCGACGGCACACTCATCATGACCGGCGGAGCTGGAAGTCGCGCCGTGGCAGGTGCCTGTAACGCCCTGTTCCCCGTCGAGGGAAATGGAAGTCGCTTCGACGACGTGCCGCTGGCTGGTCGGACTGACCGGTGGATCTTCGCTGAGTACGCCCGTCGCCGGGGGGTCGATATCGATGACGTCGGTCTGGCGCGGCTACGCGCGGTGTACCTCGAGCACCTCATTCGAGAGATTCGAGAACCGAGCCCCAGCAAGCGTGTCCTGCCTGGGGTGCGCGCGCTCCTGAATCGGTTAAGTGGTCATGACGAGGTCTGTCTCGGACTGCTCACGGGGAACGTAGCCGACGGCGCCCAGATCAAGCTCGAGCACTTCGATCTGTGGCGGTACTTCGTCGCTGGCGGGTTTGGAGACGCCGCGCTGGACCGCACCGCCATGTTTACTGCCGCATTGAAGGCCGTATTCGCGATCTGCGGCGTCGAGTTTGCTCCCGAAGATGTCGTTGTGGTTGGCGACACTCCACTCGACGTCGCGGTCGCCGTCGAAACAGGTGCGCGATCAGTCGCTGTCGCAACGGGCACGCATTCGGCGGAGTCGTTGTGGGACGCAGGAGCCGACGAGGTGCTGGCCGACCTCGGTGATCTCAACGCGGCGCTGCGGGCGCTGCAGGTGCCCGACACATCGCCGACGTCATAGGGCAACCGAGATCGACCGGCTTGGTGACACACGGCCGACTCGTGCATCACCAGCGGCCGCGAAGGATGCGGACCGGACCGAGTCGGGCGGTGGGCCGCCGGTGGATAGCTTCAGCTTTCGATTAAGCGGACTTCGCCAGCGCGCGGACCTTTCCCAGAATCTTCAGGCGTGAACTCCACGCGCTGGCCTTCCCGTAGCAACTCGAATACGGTCTGCCGCACAGAGCTGCGATGAAAGAAGTGCTCGATCCCGCTTTCGTCGCGGATGAAGCCGAACCCCTTGTCAATCAGGAGCCGTGCGATTGTGCCGGTCGACATACCCAAACCCCTCCCGTTCCACTCCGAGCCAATCCCAGAGACTCCCGGTTGTCGTTTGGGCCCTCTGACGTCCCCGCCCCAACGAGCAGCCCGAGTTGTCACCCAACTCGAAGCTGAGCCGGAAAAACGGGCCAGTCTAGGCAGGACGTCCTAAAGAAGTCAAGCTGACCGGGAGGACGCCTCGACCGAACGGATTAGCATGGAAAGCTGTGATTCCGGTCATCGTCCTTGCCGCTGGTATGTCGACCCGGATGGGGAGGCTGAAGGCCCTTCTGCCCGCCGGTCCGGCTGATTCGTTCCTGACGCGGGTCCTCCGGACCTTTGCTGAGGCTGGCGTCGAACGGCAGCTCGTGGTGCTCGGCTACCAAGCGGAGACGCTCCAGGCTCACCTCGAGGGTAGCGGCCTCATGCCAGAAATCGCCATCAACTCGAGCTTCGAAGCGGGGCAGCTCTCGTCGTTACTCGTGGGTCTTGCCGCGGCCGACGGGCCCGACACGGAGGCTGTGCTGCTGATGTTAGTGGATGCGCCGTTTGTCGCGGCATCAACGGTGCGGTCGGTAATCGAGCGGTATCGGGCCACTGGAGCGCCGATCGTTCGACCGGTTCGCGGCGAGGTACACGGTCATCCCGTGCTCATCGATCGGTCGCTCTTCCCGCTGTTGCGCGCCGCCGACCCGTCGAGCGGCGCCAAGCCGATCGTCCGAGCGCACGTCTCGCCGGCCGGCGACGTGCCGGTGGACGACCCCGGCGCGTTCATGGACATCGACACGCCGGACGAGTACGCACGCGCTCGGGACGGCGTGCTCTTCGACTAGTCGGGGCGCCGCGCCAACCCGGCTCAGGTGCTCCACGGCTGGTCTGGGTCTTGTTGCCTTGGCGACGCCAGGCGGACGGCAAGCCAGACCAGCGTGACCACGTTCGCGATCGCGAGGGCGACGATCAGATCGACTCCGGTGATCGATCGTGGGACAGCCCACCCCCAGCCCAGCCCAATGCCGTAGTACGTGTTGATGTTCAGCGTGACGATGGTGCTGACCGCGACGGCCGGCGCACGAAGATCCGGTCGCAGCGATGCCGCAAGCACGAGCAGCGGGATCTCGAGGAGCTGGTGGCTCTCATGCATGCCCACGTTCAAGACGAAGAAGGCGTGAACAGTGAATGCGCCGAGCGCCGCGATCGTGCCGAGATCTCGAGCGTGCCGCACGACCCACACCGCCCAGAGGAGGCACGTCGCGACCAGTGCCGCACCGATTGGTCTCGGATTCGGATATCCGAGCTCTTGAAAGCGCGTGATGGCCAACGGCCTCGGAACGACCTGCAGGAACGCACGCCATCCGAGCTCTGGCACACCGAACCACGAACGCAGGCTCCAGTTGATCAGCCAGCCGACGTTGGCCGCGAAGGCCGACATCGTGTCGCGCCGCTCGTAGAAAGAGCCGAAGGCCAGCCACATATTGCTCAGCGCCCCACGCAAGGCAAAGGGCGTGAGGATAGCGAGCGTCGTGACGGCAAAAGCCGCACCAGCATGCGCGAGGCCCGTGACGCCAACCGTACGCCACAGCGACCACATGACGACGGGTCCGATGAGCATCGCTTGCGGTTTGGTCATCACTGCCACCCCCACGGCGACGCCGGCCCAATAGCGCTTCCCGTGCCACGCGAGCACGAGTCCAGCCACCGACGGGAGTGTGAGCAGCGGGTCGACGTACCCGAGCATCTCGCCGCCGAAGATCGTCGCCGGGTTGAGCCAGTACCCGAGTGCTGCGCCGCGCGCAGGCTCGACACGGCCGCACACACGCCGTACGGTCGAGAACAGCAGCCATGTCAGCGCGGCACCGGCGGTGAGCACGGGCAGCTTGAGCGCGATGAGCAGAGGCAGCCCGTTGGGATACTGCGGGTACAGTTGTTTGTAGACCCAGCCGACGACGGCGTACTCAAACAAGAAGAACGGCGGGTAGTCCACCGTCGACCAGCGTTCGCCCCATCGTACGATGCCGCGCTCGGGGGGCGAGCCACCGACGCCGTACATCCCGGTCACATCCGTTGTCGCCGCGAAGCTCCAGATCTTCCACGTGATCACGTCGTCGTGTCCCGGCAGCGGCAGCGAGGCCAGGCGGAGCGACAGACCGAGCGCGAGAGCGGCCAAGAAGAGGCGCTCAGACACTTCGGGGTATTCTAGACCCGTTGGACCCGCGGGAGACTCGCCGTGCCACGTGACCTATCGCGCGCGCTCACCACCGCCGATCTGCGACAGCTCGCCGAGCGGCGCGTACCGCGGATGGTGTTCGACTACCTCGACGGGGGCGCCGACGCCGAGGTGACGCTGCGTGAAAACTGTCGTGTGTACGAAGACGTGACCTTCCGGCCGCGCGGGGCGGTCGCGACGCCTCACGTCACGCTGGCTACGACGGTGCTCGGCACAACTTTCGATGTCCCGTTTCTGTTGGCGCCGCTGGGCAGCAGTCGGTTGTTCTACCCGCGAGGCGAGGAGGCGGCCGCCCGAGCCGCTGGGGACGCGGGCACCGGCTACATCCTCTCCACGCTGTCGGGATGCCGCCTGGAGGACGTGAAGCGGGCCACGAGGGGCCCGGCCTGGTATCAGGTGTATCTCGTTGGTGGGCGGGACGTCGCGCGAGCGGCGATCGAACGTGCCGCCGCCGCGGGGTTCGGCGCGCTCGTGCTCACGATCGACACGCCAGTTGCCGGACAGCGCGAGCGCGACACCCGCAACGGTGTCAAGGAACTCCTGACGTTCAGACCGTGGACGATGGCCCCGTTTCTGCCGCAGATCCTCGCGCGTCCGCGGTGGTTTGCCGGATTCCTCGCCGACGGCGGCTTGATGCGTTTCCCGAACGTCGTCCTTCCCGGGAGCGGACCGATGCCGTACGCGAGTGTCGGTCCGGCGCTCGAGGAATCCGTCGTGACGTGGGCCGACCTCGCGTGGATCCGAAAGGTGTGGGCGGGGCCGATCGTCGCCAAAGGCGTCTTGACCGGCGACGCTGCGCGCCACGCTGTCGACGCCGGCGTACAGGCCGTTGTGGTGTCGAATCACGGCGGGCGGCAGCTTGACACGGTGTCGCCGACGCTGCGGGCGCTCCCAGAGGTCGTGGCCGCCGTCGCGGGCCGCCTCGAAGTGTTGTTCGACGGCGGAATCCGACGTGGCGGAGACATCGCCAAAGCCATCTGTCTCGGGGCCCGCGCCGTTCTCATCGGTCGCGCCTACGGATACGGCCTTGCGGCGGCGGGTGAGGCAGGCGTCCGCCGGGCGATCGACATCCTGAAGGGCGACTTGCTTCGGACGCTCAAGCTGCTCGGGTGTGCATCATCTGGCGCGCTCGATTCGACCTTCGTCGACGTGCCGCCCGAGTGGCGCGATTGCGGCCGCGGTTGATCGTGCGAGATCGTCGGTTTCGCTGAGGGCCGACACCGCCGCCACGCAGGCGCCATTCACGTCGTGCTTGCCGGTCGCGCCATCCTGCCGGCTTCGATATGATCGGACTACATGAGCTTCAGCACACGCATCCTCTGTATCGGGGCTGGCCACGTCGGCGGACCCACCATGGCGGTGATCGCCGATCGGTGCCCACACGTGCGGGTCACCGTGACCGACATCAACAAGCAGCGCATCGACGCGTGGAACAGCAACGACCTTCCGATCTATGAGCCCGGATTGGACGAGGTGGTGAAGCGCGCGCGCGGTCGTAACCTGTTCTTCAGCACGGATGTCGCCGCGGGGATTCGCGAGGCCGACATTGTTTTCGTGTCGGTGAACACGCCCACCAAGGCGTTTGGCGAGGGTGCCGGCCGGGCCGCCGACCTGCAGTACTGGGAGAAGACGGCGCGCGAGATTCTCGCGCACTCGGATCGCGGGAAGATCGTCGTTGAAAAGTCGACGTTGCCTGTCAGGACCGCGGCGGCGATGGCTCGAATTCTCAACTCCAACGGCCGTGGGATCCGTTTTCAGGTGCTGTCGAACCCGGAGTTCCTCGCGGAGGGGACGGCCATGCGCGATCTCGAGCAACCCGATCGCGTGTTGATCGGGTCAGAAGAGACGCCGGAGGGCATCGCTGCCCGCCGTGCGGTCGCCGATCTCTACGCCACCTGGGTCCCGCGCGAGCGGGTCATCGAATCGAATGTCTGGAGCGCTGAGCTGTCGAAGCTGACGGCAAACGCGTTCCTGGCGCAGCGCCTCTCGTCGATCAACGCGATGTCCGCGCTGTGTGAGCGAACCGAGGCCGACATCGATGAAGTCGCGTACGCGATTGGCACCGACTCGCGGATTGGGCCAAAGTTCCTCAAGGCCAGCGTCGGTTTTGGCGGTTCGTGCTTCAAGAAGGACATCCTGAACTTGGTCTACATCGCGCAGAGCTACGGGTTGCGCGAGGTGGCCGAGTACTGGGAAGCGGTCGTGCGCATGAACGAGTGGCAGCAGGCTCGCTTCGTGCGGACCATGCTGGCGAACATGTTCAACACCGTGGCTGGAAAGCGTATTGCGGTGCTGGGGTTCGCGTTCAAGGCCGACACGGGCGACACGCGCGAGTCGCCGGCGATGACCGTCACGCGCGCGCTGATCGCCGAGCGAGCCCGCGTCGTGATCACCGATCCGAAGGCGCTGGCCAACGCACGTGTGGACCTGCAGGATGTCGGGGACGCGGTGGAGTTCGATGCCGATCCCTACCGGGCCGCTCAGGGTGCGCACGCGATCGCCGTGACGACCGAGTGGGCCGTGTACAAGACGCTCGACTACAAGCGCATCTATGACGCGATGGAGAAGCCGGCCTTCGTGTTCGACGGCCGCAACATCCTCGACCACCGAGCGCTCTTCGAGATCGGCTTCAACGTCTTTCCGATCGGGAAGACGCCGCTGAAGCATGTCTAGGGCGCGGGTTCTTCGAGCGCCACGCGTGTACGCCGAGGTCGTCGTCCCAACCGGTTCACGCGCCCTGAGCCCGGACATCAGTCGCCGCCGGTCGAACGCGGCAGGAGAACCGCGTGCCAGCTCAGGCTCGGACCAGAGGTTATCGGCGAGGGTCATCGCGGCCCTCCGTCCGTGTCAAAGGGAAGCCCCGTGCTCAGCCGCGTCCAGGCCCTCCGCGCGGGGCGGGTGGGGTGCCTATGGCCGGAGGGCCGAGCGGCCGGGGGCGCGGCGCCGCCACCGTCTCGGCCAGAGCGTGCGCGATGTCCTCGGCGCCGATCGCCTGCTCGGTCAGCCCCT
>VFZL01000035.1 GCA_016871175.1 Acidimicrobiia bacterium
CGCGGCTCGGCGAGGCCGAGGCCTCTCCGGGCGCCCTCCGAGGCCCCCGCCTCGCCTGGTTTCTGTCTGGACATACCCCATTCTCCTCACTCCAATGGGCTGTCCAATCCTTTCGTGCCGCGCCCTAATTGATGTACGTCCGTGCCGTCCCCAGACGATTACCGCCGAGGGGCACATAGAGGTAGTCGCGGAGCCACGTCGAGAGCGAGATGTGCCACCGGCGCCAGAACTCGGTGATGCTCGTCGCGAGATACGGGTCATCGAAGTTCTTCCGGAAGACGAAGCCCAGCATGAGCGCGAGGCCCACGGCCATATCCGAGTAGGCCGAGAAGTCGAAGTAGATCTGGAACGCGTACGCGACGATGCCGTACCAGGCGTCGTACCAGTGCATTGCACCCGCCGCGAACGCGCTGTCCGCGATGTGCGCCATGGGATTCGCGAGCAGGATCTTCTTGCTGAGCCCGAGGGAGAAGAAGGCGGTGCCACGCGCGAACTTCTCGTAGGTCAGCGTGCGATGCCGAAACTGCTCGGCGATGCTCCAGTAGCGAATGATCGGGCCGGCCAGCTGGTGCGAAAACATGGCGACGAAACAGGCGAAGTCGATCGGACTCTTGAGCGGCCGCGCGTCCCCGCGATAGACATCGATGGCGTAGCTCATCGACTGGAAGGTGTAGAACGAGATGCCGATGGGCAACGCCACGTGCAGGAGCGAGAGCTGCGACGTGGCACCAGCCGCCGCGAGCGCGGCGTTGACCGTCGAGGCGCCGAAGTCAAAGTAAAAGTACTTGAAGAACCCCAGAATCGAGAGATTCGACACCATCGACACGGCCAGGGCGGTCTTCTGCCGGCGCGTCCGAGGCTCATCCTTAGGCAAGAGCGGCAGGTCCGGCCCGGAGAGCGACCGACCCGAGTACTTCACGAGCGCCAGGCCGCAGAAGTAGTCGATGAAGGAGTTCGTGAACAGCAGCACCAGCCACTGCGGGTTGGCCCAGCCGTAGAACAAGTAGCTCACGAGGACAAGCATCAACGTGAGCAGCCGGAACGGCAGCAGGTAGTTCAGGAGCAGGACTATCGGGAGGAAGTAAAAGATGAAGATGTGCGATGAGGCAACGATGACATACAGCCACTTAGGGATCATCCTCATCGTCGCTATAGCTCTTCCGATCGCCAGCTCAGCCCATCAGGTGCCTGCGCCTGACACCGTGCTCGGCAGCGTCACGCTAAGTATCCCGGTTCTGGCGGACGGCAAACGCCTGGCTCCTGGAACCTACCAGGTCCGCTTGACGGAGGAAGTGGCCAAGCCGGGTGTCGGTCAGAGCCCGAATGCTGAACGCTACGTCGAGTTCGTGCGTGGCGGGTCGGTAGCCGCGCGAGAACTTGCCACGGTCATCGGTCCCGAGGGTGACCCGACGGCAAACAGCCGCGCGCCGACAGGTGACCGCGTCAGGGTGGAGCGCCTGCGCGGGGGCGACTACGTCCGCGTGCGGATTGATCACGGGGGACGGAGTTACTTGATCCACATGCCGCCGGCGTCGATCTCGGGGCCGGGCGGGCGTTGACTGATCCGGGGCCCGTGTCGCCGCCGATCGTCCGGAGGCGCGACCGCACCTGGACACGCCGCTGACTCATGCCTCAGCTGGCGACGGCACGAGCTCCGCGAGCGAGGCGAGCAGCGCGGTGTTCTCCTCAGGCGAGCCGACCGTGATGCGCAGCTGGTCCTGGAGCTCCGGTTTGTCGAAGAAACGAATCAGGATGCCGCGTGCTTTGAGCGCCTGGTAGAGGTCTCGAGCATCGACTGAGGAAGGCACGGTCGCCAACACGAAATTCGCGTGACTCGTGATGACGTCGAAGCCACGGCGGCCCAACTCCCGCGTGAGTCTGGTGCGCTCCACACGAACCCGGTCCCAGCAGTCGCGTGCGTACGACTGATCGTCGAGGGCGGCACAGGCCGCGGCGATCGCAATCGCATCGCAGTTGTAGCTGTCCTTCACCTTCGCCATCGACGCGATCACCGACGGATGGCCGATCGCGTACCCGAAGCGAAGGCCGGCGAGACCATACCCTTTACTGAACGTGCGCGTCACGAGCACGTTCTCGTACTGCGAGATCAGGCCGAGACAGTTCGTGTCCGCAAAGTCGACGTACGCTTCATCCACCAAGACGAGGGCATCCGTGCGAGACGCCAACGTGGCGACGTCGGCGGGCGGGACGATGGTCCCGGAGGGTGCGTTCGGGTTCGCGAAGAAGATGGCCTGGGGCTTCGCCGCGAGCAGCGCCGCGACAGGCAGGGTCCAGTGGTCTTCCCACGGCACCGTGATGAATCGGACGTCAGCGAGCTCCGCGAGCACCGGGTACAGCGAGTACGTGGGGTTTGGGCTCGCCAACACATCGCCGGGACCACAGTAGCTGCGAAGCGCGATCTGCAGGACGTCGTCGCTGCCGTTGCCGGCCAGAATCTGATCCGGTGAGACGTTGTGCACCCGAGCGGCCACCTCCCGAAACGCGTCTGCCATCGGCGATGGGTAACGGCGGAGCGCGTCACCCTCCAGTCGCCGAATCGACTCCAGCACGCTCGGGCTCGGCGGATACGGGTTCTCGTTCGTGTTCAGCTTGATGACCCGTTCGCCGGGCGTTGGCTGCTCACCGGGCACGTATCCCAACATGCGGGCGACGGTGGCGCGCGCGCGTGGCACTGACATCGACGTTTATATGGCCATGACGTCGAACTGCTCGTGATGGAGCTGCACGTCCGGGCGGACCTGGATCTCCTTGCCAATGTCCTGGCGTAGGTCCTTGAGCACCGCGTTCTCCTCTTCCTTGAGCGCACGTGCGATGTCCGGATTCACCCGAAGGAGCAGGCGATGCCCGTTCAGATCGCTGCTGATCTTCCGGACCTCGCTCAGGATCTCGTAGCAGATGGTCGCACTCGACTTGATGGCGCCTGTACCCGAGCAGTACGGACACGGCTCGGTCAACACGCGCTCGAGACTCTGCTTGACGCGCTTTCGGGTGATGATCACCAGGCCGAAGTCGGCCACCTGCAGGGCCTTTGAGGGTGACCGATCCTTCTTCAGCTCCTGCTCGACAGCCTGCAGTACCTTCTGTCGGTTCTTCTTCTCCTCCATGTCGATGAAGTCGAGGACGATGATGCCGCCGAGGTCTCGCAGCCGGATCTGCCGGACGATCTCCTTCACCGCTTCGAGGTTCGTCTTGACAATCGTGTCCTCGAGACGCCCCGCAGACTTCTTCCCCACGTAGCGTCCCGTGTTCACATCAATCGCGACGAGCGCTTCGGTCTGGTTGATGACGATCGACCCACCGGACTTCAACCACACCTTGCTCTTGAGCGCCTTGTCGATCTCGCCCTGCACACCGTATTCGTCGAGGATCGGAAACGGCTTCTGGTACAGCTTCACCCTCGACGTCAGGTTCGGCAGGATGCGCTGAACGAGGTCGAGGGTCTGTTGATAGATCTGCGGGCTGTCGATCCGGATGGCCTGGAACTCGTCGGTCAGCAGATCGCGAAGCATCTTGCCCACGAGGCTCTGCTCACGGTAGACCACCGCCGGCGCGCGAGACGCCTCCATGCGATGGCGGATCTCCTTCCAGATCGTGTGGAACGCTTCGAGATCGGCAAGGATGTCGTCCTGCGGCCGCCCCGCCGCGGCGGTTCGGATGATCACGCCGCCACTGAAGCCGTGCGACTCCCTGAACTCGCGGACGATTCCCCTGAGACGAGCGCGCTCTTCACGCGAGTCGATCTTCCGCGACACGCCGATGTGATCGACCGTCGGCATGAACACCAAGAACCGACCGGGCATCGTCACGTGCGACGTGAGGCGCGCGCCTTTGGTCCCGAGTGGCTCCTTGACCACCTGGACGAGAATCTCCTGCCCTTGCTTGAGGAGGTCTTCGATCTTCGGCTGCGCCTTGGGCTCCCGCTTCTGGTCGCCGTTACGGCCAGTGACGGCGTCCTTGGTGCCACCGTCTTTGGCAAGCGACTCCTTGTCCTCGCCGTCCTTCGACGGCGCTTCCGCCGGCGAGGCGGCGGCCTGGGCGGCCTCTTCTTCCTCGGTCGCGAGCTTCTCGAACTCCTCGAGCGTGTCGACGACTTCCGCGACGTAGAGGAATCCGTCGCGCTCCAGCCCCAGGTCGATGAAGGAGGACTGCATGCCGGGCAGCACCCTCGAAACCCGGCCCTTGTAGACATTCCCGACGACACCGCGCGATCGCTCGCGTTCGACGAAGATCTCCGCTGCGAGGTCGTCTTCGAGAATGGCGACAATCGTTTCGTGCCCATTCGAAGAGACAATCATCTCCTTCGTCATTTCAGCACTCCCCGAATGGAGATGACCTCGGTCCCCAGTCGCCAGGCGCCTGTCACCCATCCCCCGACCGCGAGTCACGAGTGTGCCAATCGGCGGTCAGCCGGTCACAGAGTCATCACGCGTCCGGTTGTCCGACGACACGGAGTGATGACCGCAACAGGTGATTCGCGACCCGCAGACTCGGGACGAGCGACTCGACGAGAGGGTGACTGCGAACTGATGACTGGCGACTGAAGGATCCTCTCCGTTCAGTTCGTGAACCTGCGCATGCGGACGTTGAGCACCAGCCCAAACGCGGCGAGCGTGGCGATCATCGAGGAGCCGCCGTAGCTCATGAGCGGGAGTGTGAGCCCTTTGACGGGGGCCAGCCCTGCCGACATGGTGATGTTGTAGATCACCTGGAAGGTGAAGCTGGCCAGCACGCCGATCACGAGATACGAGCCGAGTCGGTCCTTAGCCAGGCGGGCCGCCTCGAGCGTGCGCACAATCACGAACAAATACAACGCCAGCGCCACCACGACGCCGACAAACCCTCGCTCCTCGGCCAGCACCGAGAAGATGAAGTCGTTGTGGGCGACGGGGAGGAACCGCAACTGGCCTTGCGTCCCTTGTCGAAACCCCTTGCCCTGGAGCCCGCCCGATCCCACGGTGATGCGCGCCTGGATCTGCTGGTATCCGGCGCCTTTCGCATCCTGCGAAGGATCGAGAAAGGTGGAAATCCTGGTCTTCTGATAGTCCTTCAGCGCGAACTGCCACGCCACTGGCGCCGCCACGAGCAGCGCCGCGACGAGAAAGCCGAGGATACGGGTCTGTATCCCGGCGAGATATGCCACTGCCATGAACACCGGTACGAGCGTGACCGCCGTACCCAGGTCCGGCTCCTTTGCGATGAGGCCGAGCGGGATGGCGGTGAGCACGCCGGCCACCGCCAGGTCGGGCCAGGACGGAATGCCCCGGTTCTCGCCGAAGTATTTCGCCAGCACGAGCGCCACGCCCACCTTGGCGAACTCCGACGGTTGGAGGTTGAGCGAGCCGATGGGGATCCAGCGACGCGCCCCCATCTGCACGTCTCCAAAGAAGACGACATACAACAACGCGCCGAGCAGCCAGATGTAGAGCAAATGCGACTTATCCGTGAACGCGCGATAGTCGACCGACAGCGTCACGACCATGGCCACGAGTCCAAGAACGATGGCGTACGACTGCGTGACGTACATCCGTGACGTGGCTGGCGTCGCGGCCGTCGCGCTGAAGATCATCAGGACGCCCATGGCGCACAGCGCGAGTATCGCGAAGAGAAGCGCCCAGTCGATGTGGTAGTACAGACGGCGTTCGAACACAACTGGCCCTTAGTCTAACAGCCTCCGCTCACTCGTCGGCTGGCTGACTGCGCGCCAGCGAGTCCGACATGTCCAACTTGAGATCGGTGGGTGGCGGAGGCAACGGACGACCCCCTTGCTTGGCGAAGTAAGTGTCCAGCACGTGCCGGGCAATTCGGACGGCGTTGCCCCCGTGCAAGCCGTGCTCGGCGAACACGACCCCAGCAATCGTGGGGTTGTCGCGCGGCGCGAAGAACACGAACCAGCCATGGTCCCGCAGGTTGCGGCTGGTCCTCGCCGCAAGCCGGCCCGCGTTCGAGATCACCTGGGCCGTCCCGGTCTTGCCCGCCACGTCCTTGCCCTCGATCCGCGCACGGCCGCCGGTGCCCGCGGCATTGACGACTCGCCACATTCCGTCGCGAATGGCCTGCATCTTCTCGGGACTGATGTCGACCACCGGCTGCGGCGCCGGAGGGGTCACCGGCGTCCAGCCTCGCCCCTCATCGATCGCCTTCAGGAGGTGCGGGGTCACGCGGCTCCTGCCGTTGGCGAGCGTGGCGGCGTACACGGCCAGCGAGATCGGCGTCACCGAGACCTGCCCCTGCCCAATGGCCACCGAAATGGTCTCGCCCGCGTACCACTTCTCGTTCAACCGGCGGCGCTTCCATTCGGTCGACGGGATGAGCCCCTGCTGCTCGTTGGGCAGGTCGATCCCGCTCTTCACGCCGAGGCCCAGCGCGGTTGACCACTTGTGGATCTTGTCGACGCCGAGTTGGTTGCCCACCGTGTAGAAGTACACGTCGCACGACTGCTCGATCGCGCGCGCGAGGTCCACCGACCCGTGGCCAGACCGCTTCCAGCACTTGAAGTAGCGGCCGTAGAAGTTCGCCCCACCGCCGCAGTGCACGGTCGTCTCAGGGGTGATGACCCCCTCCTCGAGCCCTGCCAAGCCAACCGCCATCTTGAACGTCGAGCCGGGGGAGTACGTCCCCTGGATCGCGCGGTCGTTCAGCGGGCGCAAGCTGTCGCTGTTGAGCTTGGCCCAGGTGCCACGATCGATACCGGCCGCGAACGCGTTCGGGTCGTAGGCTGGAAGACTAGCGAAGGCCAGCACTCCTCCGTCGCGCGGATCGAGGATGACGGCGGCGCCGTTGAACGGCGTAGCCTTGAACGCGTCCTCGACCGACTTCTGGACGTCGGCGTCGATCGTCAACTGAATGCGCTGACCCTCCACTGGCTCTTCACGTTCCAGCGTTCGGATCTCACGGCCGACGCTGTTCACCACCACGCGCCGAGCGCCGTCTCTGCCCATCAGCGCCATGTTGTAAATCTTCTCGATACCGGCCTGTCCCACGACGTCCCCACTCTTGAGGCCTTCGCCGTCGGTCAGCTGCGCGTCGCTCACTTCGCCAACGTACCCGAACAAATGCGCCGCCATCTTCTCGGGATACTGCCGCGTCGGCATGGGCTCGACGACGACATCTGGCAGCTCGAAGTCCAATCGCCGCGCGGTGACCGCCGCGACTTGGGCCAGGGTGGCATCCTGGACGATGGGAATCGGGCGATAGCTGGGCTCACGGCGGTGACGATCGACCGTCTCCCGAATGCTCGCTTCATCGATCCCCAGGACGTCCGACAGCAGGTGAATCGTCCGGTTCAGGTCCCGGGTATGCTCGCGAACGATGGAGATGCCGAAGGAGTGGCGGTTCTCGACGAGCACCTTGCCGTCGCGGTCGAACACCACCCCGCGCGGCGCGCGCAACGGCAGCGTGCGCTGATGGTTGTTCTCCGCCATCTCCTCGTACTTCGCGTGCTGGAATACCTGGAGTACACAGAAGCTGGCGGCCAGCGCGCCAAACACCGCGAAGGCCATGTATTGGAGCATGGCCAACCGGGTGCCGATGCGACGAAGGTCCTCAGTGTCGGCGTTGTGAGCCATCCACCACCATTGTAGCCGGGCCTTTTCCTAACGGCGCATCCGAGTGCTCGCGTGGCGCCGCTCTTCCGCGCCCGGCAGCGAATCGACCACCTTGAACACGAGCAATCCGACCATGGCATTGATCGCCGCCGGCAGCGCAATCCGGCGGTAGGGGTCCCCGAAATCCCGTGCTCCCAACACCGCATAGACGCCGATGAAGAGGACGGCGTGCAGAAGGCTCGCGCCGAAGAAGACGACGAAGCGCGGCAGCGGATGCTCGACGATGAACTGCGTCCCCACGATGCCGATGGCGAAGCCCACCACCGTCTTGGCCAGTCCCCCGACGCCAATGATGCCGGTCGACATCGCATCTTGCACCAGCCCAGCGATGGTGCCGCTGAGCAGCCCAGAGACGGGTCCAAACGTCAGGGCCGAGTACACGACGACGATCAGGACCAAGTCCAAGCCCGCGGCAGACCCGACGTACCGTCCGATCGAGCTTTGCACTGCCAACGCCAGGGCCGTCGCCAGCACCAGGCCGGCGACCTTCACGGTCGCTTCTCCTTCGAGACCGCGGACGAGAACCCTTCGGCCGCTCGCTGCGGGTTCGGGGTCAGCACGACCAAAACGTCCTCGAGGCTCGTGAAGTCCACGGCCGGCTCCACCAAGATGCTCCGATAGGCTGTCCCGCTCGGATCGACCTTGGTCACCCTCCCGATGACGAACCCCTTGGGATAGATTCGGTCGAGGCCTGAGGATACGACGACGTCCCCCTCAGCCACGTCCGCCACCTCGGACACGTACTCCAGACGCAAGAGCCGCTCGCCCGTTCCGACGGCCACACCCTGAGCCCGCGAGCGTTCGATGATCGCGCCGGCGGCGGCGTTCCGGTCGATGATGAGTTGGACCTTGGCGTTTCTCGCGCTCGGGATCACGACGCGCCCCACGACACCGTCCGCCGCGATAACGGCCATGTCACGCCCCACGCCATCGTCCTCGCCCTTGTCGATGCTGACGCTCTGGAACTCAGGCGTCGCAGCCGAAGCGATGACCTCCGCCGCCGCGGTGGTGAGCGAGGCGCGCTCGCGCAAATCGAGCAGGCGCTCAAGGCGGTGCGACCGTTCGGCCAACGTGCGTTGTTGCTGCAGCTCGACCATGGTGGCCTCAAGCTGCTGCTTCAACTGTTCGTTTTCGGCGCGGACGCCCCGGAGCCAGACGTACCCGTTCCACAGCCGCTGAACTCCGGTAATCCCCGACGCGGTCCCTCGCTGCACCTCGGAGAATAGGCCAAAGATCACCGACTCGAGCACGGGCACGCCTTGCTGCGAGTTGACTTGCGCCGAGATCAGGATGATGTGGCCGAACATCAGCGCCAGGAACAAGTACCCGGAGCGGAGTCGCAGATTTACGAGGGCCACTGGGTCACCGCATCGCCATCAGTCGATCGAAATCTTGCGGAGGAGGTTGAAGTCCGACAACATCTTGCCCACGCCGAGCACCACCGATGAGAGCGGGTCTTCCGCCATCGCCAAGGGCAGGCCGGTTTCCTCCCGCAACCGTTTGTCCAGATTCTTCAACAGCGACCCGCCGCCGGTGAGCACGATCCCGCGGTCGACGATGTCCGCCGACAGCTCCGGCGGCGTCCGCTCGAGCGCAACACGGACGGCGTCGACGATGACGTTCACCGTCTCCGCGAGCGCTTCCCGAATCTCTTCGTCCGAGATCGTGATGGTCTTGGGCACGCCTTCAATCAAGTGCCGCCCTTTGATCTCCATCGTCATCCGCTCTTCGAGCGGGAACGCGGAGCCGATCTCCATCTTGATCTGCTCCGCCGTTCGTTCCCCGATGAGCAGGTTGTACGTCTTCTTGATGTATTGGATGATGGCCTCGTCCATCTCGTTCCCGGCCACGCGCACAGCCTTGCTGTAGACGATGCCCGCGAGCGAGATCACGGCGATGTCGGTCGTACCGCCGCCGATGTCGACGATCATGTTCCCGGACGGCTCCGTGATCGGCATGCCGGCCCCAATGGCGGCGGCCATGGCTTCCTCGACCAGGTGCACTTCACTCGCCTTCGCCCGGTACGCCGAGTCCTTGACGGCGCGCTTCTCGACCTGCGTGATCTCCGAAGGGACACCGACCACGATCCGCGGACGCACCCATACGTTGCGGTTGTGGGCCTTCTTGATGAAGTAGGTCAGCATCTTCTCGGTGACTTCGAAGTCGGCGATCACACCGTCCTTCATCGGCTTGATCGCCACGATGTTCCCCGGCGTGCGACCGAGCATCTCCTTCGCGGCCCGCCCGACCGCTTCGACCCGTCCGTTAACCTTGTTGATGGCGACGATCGAGGGTTCGTTGACCACGATGCCCTTGCCGCGTGCGAACACGCACGTGTTGGCGGTACCGAGATCGATCGCCAGATCACTCGAGAACAGCGACAGCATCGAACGGAGACTCAACGGACGCTCCTTGCGGCGGAAACACCGACGAACGGTCGGCGGACGATCGGCGTGGCGGGGGTGCGCACTTGCCGGCAGTCGTGTGAACGGCTACAGCTCAAGATTACTTGCTTGATGACCAGAGAGTCGAGCGTTTCCGGGTAAGTTATCGGCTGGATCCGGCGGCGCGGATACCGTTTTTTCCAAGGCGCTTGACACGGTACATGGCGGCATCGGCCGCCTGGATCAGCTCCTCCGACGAGTTCGCGACGTCAGGGAAGGTGGCCAGCCCGACGGACACGGTGAGCCGGACGTTCAGTCGGTCGGCGGCCAGGAACGCGAACGCGGCAATCCGGTCCCGGCTACGCTCCCCGACGGCGTAGGCCCCGTCGGCACCCGTGTCTGGCAGCACCAGCGCGAATTCGTCTCCGCCGAACCGGGCGACCACGTCCGTCTCGCGGGCGCTGCTCCGGATCACGGCGGCCGCTTCGACCAGCGCCCGGCTCCCGCACAGGTGGCCGTAGGTGTCGTTGATGGCCTTGAATCCGTCCAAGTCGATGAACAGCAGCGACAACGGCCGACCGCTTCGAGCGGCCCGTTTCGTCTCGTGTCGGAGGACCTGGTTCAGATAGCGGGAGTTGTAAAGGCGGGTCAGGTCGTCGGTCACCGACAGCTCCAGGGCCCGCTTGAGCTGCAGCGCGTTGTGGAGGGCCGCCGCTGGGTCCATCAGCTGACGAAGCGCTCGGTAGAGGCTCCGTGGCAACGGGGGCTCCGCGCTGGACGGTCTGGGGTCCAGCGCGACCATCGCCCCAATCCGCTTCTTTCGACAGATCAAGGGGATGGCAATGGCCGTGGCCGCGCGGGCGTCACGAACCCGGCGGTCGCGGCTCAGATCGGCGCTGACAAAGGCCTCGGCACGCCCGGAGCCAGCCTTGATGACCCAGGCGGCTGGGCCGAAGACGGCCGGTCCCCAGGTGTCCCCGAGCCCACGCTCTGCCAGGACGGACAGTTGGCCGGTGTCATCGCATGAAACCAGCGCCAGGCACGGGGCTGGCAGCCAACCGGCGACCTGTTCGACGACACACTGAGCGATGTCAGTCGGTTCGAGGCTTCGGTTGACGGCCTCGATCATCGCCAACAGGGAAGCTCGCCCCCAGCTGGTCGCGCAAGGTGGGCAGCGCGCTCCGGAGCCGGGATGACAGGTCCGGGTTCTGCGCGGGCACGGTGGCAGTGCGGAAGCCCTCCGGCGACGGAACCGCTGCCGGCGCCGCCCGGACAACGGCCAGACGGCCCGCCGACGGACGGCGCCGGGACGTCAGACTTGACGCGCGAGTTGGGGCTGGCATGTCGCTCGGAGGTCCCCAGCCCATCAGGGGGGACGCTAACTACTTCTATCGGCAGCAAATATAGCACACGAGAGGCCCTGTAACTGCTTGCCTATGTGCAAGTTCATGGCATAATCAGCATTTCGAGGAATTGCAATGACCATGCTCGATCGGATGCGCCGGCACCGCAACTGGCTCAAATGGAGCCTTGCGCTCGTGTGCCTGGCTTTTGTCGTCTTCTACATCCCCGATTTCCTCCAGAATCCGGCGATGGACGCCGCTACTCCCACGGGCGCGGTGGCCGTCGTCGAAGGCCACGAGATCCCGGCCGACGAGTTCCAGCGGACCTACACGGCGCAGCTGGCCGCGTATCGGAGTGCCTACGGCGCGGGCATGAGCGATCAGCTCCTCAAACAGCTCGGCGTGGACCAGCAAGTGCTGATGCAACTGGTCGACGAGCGCGCGGCCCTCGCAGAAGCCGAACGCCTGAACATCAGCGCGAGTGACGAAGAGGTGCGACAACGCATTCTGAAGATCCCGGCATTCCAGGAGAATGGCCAGTTCATTGGCGAGCAGCGCTATCAACAGTTGCTGGGCATGCAGCGGCCGCCGCTGACCGCCGCCAACTTCGAGGCCAGCATCCGACGGGCGATCATCATCGACAAGCTGCGCACCGCCGTGACCGACTGGCTCTCGATAACCGACAAGGAGATCGACCAGGAGTACCGTCGGCGGAATGACAAGGTGAAGCTCGCGTTGATCGCCTTTCGGAGCGACAGCTTCCGGCCGGACGTGACCGCCAGCGATGAGGAGATCGCGGCCCACTTCGAGGCCAAGAAGGACGACTTCAAGGTGCCCGAGAAACGCAAGATCAAGTACGTGCTCATCGACGCCGAAGACATCAAGAGCAAAATCCAGGTCACGCAGGCCGATCTCGAGCGGGCGTACAACGACAACTTCGACCAGTACACGATGCCGGAGCAGATTCGCGCGAGCCACGTGCTCATCAAGACCGAGGGCAAAGACGAGGCCACAGCGAAGGCGGCGGCCGAGGACGTCCTGAAGCAGGCGAAGAGCGGGACGGACTTCGCCGAACTCGCAAAGAAGTACTCGGAAGACGAGGGTACGAAAGCCAACGGCGGCGACCTCGACTACTTCGGCCGCGGCCGCATGGTGCCCGAATTCGACAATGCCGCGTTCGCGATGGAGGCTGGACAGATCAGCGATCTCGTCAAGACGCAGTACGGCTTCCACGTCATCAAGGTCACCGACAAGAAGGGCGGCACGACCCGGCCGCTCGACGAGGTCAAACCTCAGCTCACCGAGCAGATCAGCCGCGAGAACGCCCAACTGCAGGTCCAAGCGACGGCGGACCGTTTGGAGCCCCTGATCAAGGCGCCTGCGGATCTGGACACCGTCGCCAAGGCCAACGGCTTGACCGCACAGGAGACGGCGCTCTTCGCGCGGGACGAGCCGCTCATGGCACTCGGCGGCGCGCCCGAGATCGCGGCGCGCGCGTTCCAACTCAAAGAGGGCGAGGTCACCGGAGCCGTCGGGACGACCCGCGGCGTCGTGTTCATGACGCTGACCGGTAGACAAGACGCCTACGTCCCCAAGCTCGAAGAGGCCAAGGAGAAGGTCAAGGAAGCTGTCGTCGGTCAGAAGGCGCGTGACCTGGCGCGCCAGAAGGCCACTGAGGTGCTCGCGAAAGTGAAGACGGCGGACGATTTCGAGAAAGCCGCGAAGGCCGCCGGGTTCGAGGCCCGTACGACGGATCTCCTCACGCGCGAGGGAGCGATTCCCGATCTGGGCGTCGCACCCGATGTCACCGATGTGGCGTTCACGTTGGCGCAGGGCGCCGTGAGCGACGTCATCGCGACCAGCTCCGGCGCCGCCATCATCAAGGTCGTCGAGAAGCAGGAGGTCGGCGATACCGAGATGCTCGCCAATCGCGACCAGTTCCGCGAAGAGCTCCTCAATGATCGCCGGGGCCGCTTCTTCAGCGCCTACATGGGCAAAGCGAAAGAGAAGATGAAGATTCAGCTGAATCGCAGCGAGATTCAGCGCATCCTCGGATAGGCGGCGAGACCAGGGGGAGAGCCCCTGGAGTGAGGTTGTCACATGCGGGGCGCAGTGGTCGTGGCAGCGGCGGTTCTCATCGCGGCGTACGTCGTCTCCCCCGTCGCGGGTCAGTCACGCACGGCGGCACCGGGGCAGCGATCGCCCAAGATGCCGTGGGGCCACCCCGACCTCGAGGGCATTTGGAACAACTCGACAATCACGCCCCTCGAACGACCGAAGGAATTCGCCGGCCGTGAGTTCATGACCGAGGCGGAGGCCCGCAAGATTGATCAGGCCGCCGAGACGCGCTATGACGAACGTTCGGCGGACGCGGCGGCCGACGTCGACGCCGCCTACAACCAGTTCTGGTGGGAACGCGGGAAGACGGTCGGCACTCGGCGCACGTCGCTCATCGTCGACCCGCCGGATGGTCGCCTGCCGCCGATGACCCCCGAGGGTCAGAAGCGCGCCGCAGAGATCGCCTCACGATTGCGGGGAGCTGCCAGCGGCCCTGAGGACCGCAACCTGGCGGAGCGGTGTATCACGCGCGGGGCGCCGAAGCTGCCCGGCGGTTACAACAATAACTTTCAGATCGTACAGACGCCCACGTACGTGGCGATCACACAAGAGATGATCCACGAGACACGGATCATCCCGCTCGACAACCGCCCACGCCTGCCGGAACGCATCGGCCTGTGGCTGGGCGACTCACGCGGGCACTGGGAAGGCGATACGCTCGTCGTCGAAACCCTCAACTACCACCCGCTCTCGGCGTTCAACTCGTACTACTGCTGCCGAGGCGCCGCCGAGCACCTCAAGATCACGGAGCAATTCCGCCGCGTGGACGCCAACACGATCGATTACCGCTTCACGGTTGAGGATCCGACGACCTTCACACGTCCGTTCACCCTGGAAGTGCCGATGTCGCGCTCGGAGGGGCCGATCTTCGAGTATGCCTGCCACGAGGCCAACTACGGTCTCGAGGGCATCTTGCGGGGTGCGCGGGCCGACGAAAAGCGGGCGGCTGAGCAACAGCGGCGTACTGGCGAAACGCGCTGAGCGGCCTCCCCGACTACGACAACTCTTCTCGGTCGAACGTCAGGTAGACGATGTTCGTGCCGAGCACGTACGCCCACATCGAGAAGGTCAGCGAGCATTCGCGATTCGCGGTCATGAAGCTGGCGTGCTCACCAACGCCGATCGTGAAGCTGATCGTCCGCCAGAAGAGCGTGTTGTGCACGCGGAGTGTGTGTGGCCCCGGCTTGACGTCACACGTCACCTCTTGATCGACGCTGAGCCGCGCAATCCGCTCGCCGTCGAGTGACACATAGATCGACTTGATGCCCGCGTCGACTCGTGACTGGCGACGCATGGTTATCTTCGCCGTCCAGGAATTCTTCAGCCGAGTGATGACGTCGTCGAGATCGGCGGCGCTCGGTTCCGGCGCGATCTCGACGATGGTCGTCATTGAGGCCTCGAGAAGGTCTCGCCCCATGTGCCCGCACAGAATAGCCCAATGAGGAGCCTGCAAGGCGCGAAGAGCGAGCGTATTGGGCATCGGTGAGCGCTGAGCACAACGCCGCGAGGCGGGGTGGCCCACCCGGCAGGCGGGACTGATTCAGGCGGGACGGGCCGCTAGTAGGCGAGCACGTAGGGCATGAGCGCGAGCATCTCACCGGACAGGAACGCCGCCCACGGTCCACGGATCGCGCGTAACAGGTCGCGTTCGCTGGTCGTCAAACGGGCAGCGATCCATTGTGAGATGCCGAGCTCGCCGCCCCACTGCTCCGAAAACGCTTCGTAGAAACTCCTGCGAGGCGGAAAGGGCACCAGCTCGACATCACTATCTGGATCGATGTCGGCCCGCTCCTTCGCGAGCGCGACCGCGCGATCGAGGCCACCGAGCGCATCGACCAACCCGTTCTGGTACGCCTGTTGTCCGGTCCAGACGCGCCCCTGGGCGATGGCATGAATCTCGGCGGGCGTTCTGCCGCGCGACTCGGCGACCTTCTCGATGAACCGGTCGTAGAACGCCTGCAACTGCTGCTGGAACTTCTTGACCTCCTCGGGCGTGAAGCGACGGGCAGGCGATTCCATCTCGGCGAACCGTCCGTGACTCGTCGAGTCGATGCTCGCCCCCAGCTTGCCGTACAGGCCGCTCGACACGAACTTTCCGCCGAAGATTCCGATCGAGCCCGTCAACGTCGACGGCTGCGCGACGATCGCATCGGCGGCCATCGCGAGGTAGTAGCCGCCCGATGCCGCCAGGTCAGACATCGATGCCACCAGCGGACGGTTGTCGCGCTCGGCCTTGGCCAGCATCAGCTCGTGCCAGATCGCGTCAGACGCCGGCGCGGAGCCACCCGGGCTGTCAATCCGAAGCACCAGCGCCTTCAGCGACCGATCCTTACGCGCTTCGCGAATGTGCTCGATGATCGTGTCCGAGCCCACCGTGGAGCCGTTGATCGGGTCGAAGCCGCTCCGGCCGCCGGTAATCGTCCCTGACGCGTAGATGACGCCGATCCGCGGTCCCCGGTTCAAGCCGAGAGACTCTGCGCTGACCCTGGCGTAGTCATGGTCCTCGATGTCGCGGTCGTCGTTCTTTCCGCCAGTCGCCTCGCGGATCGCCGAACGAGCTTCGTCTTCGTAGCCGAGATCATCGACGAGTCCGGCTTGGACGGCGGCCTCGGGCAAGAACGGCCCGTCGTCGATGAGCGCGCGGACCTCACCCAACGTCTTTCTGCGCCCCTCGGCGATGCCGCGGACGAGCGCGTCGAACAGGCTGCCGTTCAACGACACGTCCATTGCCTTGTGCGCGGGCGTATAGCCCTTTTCGGTGAACTGGTTCACGGCGGTCTTGTAGTCGCCGACGTGGTGCAGGTCGGGGAACACGCCGATGAGGTCGAGCGTGCCCCTCAGGAACAGCTGGAGCGTCGCGACACCCTTGACGTCGAGCGGGCTCGACGGCATGAGGAACACCTTGTCGGCCGCTGATGCCAAGTAGTACTCCTGCTGGCCTCCGTACTCCAGGTACGCGTACACGGGCTTCCCCGACGCGCGAAAGTCGAGGACTGCGTCTCGAATCTCCTGCACCTTGGCCCAATACGGCGTGGAGAAGCCAGTCGGCCGAAGGAGTACGCCGCTGACACGCGAGTCGGCCCTGGCCTTCCGCAGCGTCTCGACGATCGTACGGACCGTGGGCGGCCGCCTCACGCTGAGATAGCTGACGACATCGGTCGGGTCGAGCTCCGGGAGCTCGCCGCCGACCTTGAGCGTCAACGTCGCGCGGCTCGGCAGGCTCGGCTGGCGGCCAATCAGGAAGTACATCGACACCAACGCCAGCGTCGACGCGACGATCGCAAGGCCAAGGAAGACGATCACGATCGCGAGACCTCGTCGAGCCATACGCCACACCCCCGTCGCGCGAGCGGTCCGGCCGAACCCGCGCCCTGTGTCGAGTATAGACGGACCGATGCGAGTCGGGCGGACTCGGCCGCGATCCCGTGACCATCAGGCCGGCCCGCGCGATGCGTGGCGCGAGAATGCCGAACGACATCCCATCACCGTCGTCACGTTGAAGCCGTCCCGACCGGAACCCGCAGCACGGCGATCGCCGGCGCTCGGTTGGGCCGGTTCGCGGGTCGGAGCGAGGTAGTATCTGCAGCATGTCTCTCAACCGTCGGCAATTCCTCCAAACAGCGGCTGCGACCACCGCAGGCCTTCGTCTCGGGCCGCATCTCTTCGCGCAGCCACGCTACGACCTGGTCATCACGGGGGGCCGCGTCATCGATCCGTCGCTCCGGCTCGACGCCGTGCGCGACGTCGCGATTGCGGGCGGAGCGATTCAAGCGGTCGAGCCGAGCATCGCGGCCAGTGCCGAGCGGACGCTCGACGCGCGCGGCAAGATCGTCGCGCCAGGATTGATCGACGTGCACACCCACGCCGGGCGGGTGAAGGACGGGCCCCTCATTTGTCTGAGAGACGGCGTCACCGGTTTCATCGACGCCGGATCGCAAGGTGCGGACGGCATCGCCGCGCCTGTTGCCGTCGTGAAGGCGGCACCGCAGCCGGCCAAGATGCTGATCAACATCGGCCGGGCGGGCATTCTGCCCGGAGGCGACACGATGGATCTGGCTCGCGCGGATGTCGTGGCTGCGCGTGACGCGATCGCCGGCAATCGCGACGTCCTCGTGGGCGTCAAGGCTCGGCTGTCGCGAGACGTCTGCGGGAACAACGACGTCGAGGTGTTACGGCGAGCGCGCGAGGTCGTCTCGCCGTTCAACTTGCCGGTGATGATCCACATGGGCCAGACGATGTCACCGATCGATCAGATCATGGATCTCCTGCGACCGGGCGACATCGTCACACACATGTTCGCGCCACCGCCGAACAGCCTCGTCGACGACAACGGTCGGATCCGGCCCGGCGTGCTCGCGGCGAGGCGTCG
The DNA here is from genome assembly GCA_016871175.1 of Acidimicrobiia bacterium. Lineage (GTDB taxonomy): Bacteria > Acidobacteriota > Vicinamibacteria > Vicinamibacterales > CAVVIG01 > VFZL01. The sequence goes on from VFZL01000035.1 coordinate 17,840, forward strand.
AGGCGTCTGGTTCGACGTCGGCAACGGCCGCACCGGTCACCTTCGGTGGGATACGGTCGACCAGATCATGCAGGCGGGCTTCTGGCCAGACTCGTTCTCCACGGATTGGACACCGGAAGGGCGCACGACGCAAGTGCTCGACTTCCCGAACGTGCTCTCCAAGGGACTGCTCATCGGGATGCCGCTCGACGCCATCATCGCGCGAGCGACGCTGAACCCATCGCGCATGTTCGAGGTGTTCCGCGACCGCGGAACGCTCAACGTCGGCGCGCCCGCCGACGTCGCGATCCTCGAGTTGCGCGACGGGTCGTTCGAGTTCGTCGACAACTACGGCAACACGCGGATCGGCAAGCAGCGCCTCTTCCCCAGCGCGACCATCCTCGGCGGCCGGTTCGTCTCCTGATGGCTACGGACTCGTCGCGGCTACCAGGGTTTGCCATCCCGCCGCCAGGGATTCTCAGGCGCCCCGGCGCTTGACCGAGACCGGACCGCTGGTTCATGCTGCGCCCTTGATCCGGCCCCGCCCCTCCCCGTCGCCAACTTCTCGAGAGCTTCCAACACGCGATCGTGTGCCCGGCGATCGCAGGTTGCTCGCGCTCATCGCGGCCGTCGCGCTGATGCTCCTCATCGACGCGTTGCCGGTCCCGGCACCGCTGGAGCGCGCGGGCACCTCGATTCCGCTCACCGCGAACGGGAAAGCCTGCCTGGCGATCATGGCCCTCGCCGTGGTGCTGTGGATCACCGAGGCGATGCCATTCGCGGCCACCTCTCTCCTTGTCGTGTTGCTGATCCCGGTGTTCGGCATCGCGGACTACCGGGCCGTGGTTCGCGCCGGCTTTGGCGATCCGGTGATCACGTTCTTCATCGGAGTCCTGCTGCTGTCGGCTGCGTTCACGCACTCGGGACTCGGCACACGGCTGACGTATCTCGTGTTGCAGAGGGTCGGGACCAGGACCGATCGCGTCCTGCTGGGGGTCCTCACGGTCGGCGCGCTCATCTCGATGTGGATTACCGACATGGCGGTGGCGGCGATGCTGCTTCCGCTGGGTGTCGGTCTGCTGCGAGATGCCGAGCTGCTCCCCGGTCGGAGTCAGTTCGGGCGTTCGCTCATGATCGCGACCGCGTTTGGTCCGCTCATCGGGGGCATCGCCACGCCCGCGGGAACCGCTGCCAACATCGTCGCGATCGCGCAGCTGAAACAACTCGCGGCGACCGACGTGTCGTTTCTGCGCTGGATGTTGCTGGGGACGCCTGCGTCGCTCCTGATGATCCCGCTCGCGTGGTGGATCCTCCGCTGGCTCTTCCCGCCCGAGATCGACCGCTTGCCTATCAGTGCTGACGGCATCCGTGCTCGCCTGGTCCAACTTGGTCCTCTGAGAGCCGGCGAACGGCGTACGCTCGCGATATTCGCGACCGTTGTCGCGCTATGGCTGCTCTCTCCGCTCCTCGGCGCATGGACCGGTGGACGCGTGGCGCTCCCGGTGGAAGCCGTCGGTCTCGCGGGCGGCGTGGCGCTCTTCCTCCCGGGCCTGCGCGTGCTCTCCTGGAGAGAGGCCGAGGCCGGCGTCGACTGGGGCGGGCTCATGATGATTGCCGCGGGGCTCTCGCTGGGGCTGGCGGTGTATGACAGCGGCGCGGCCCGCTGGCTCGCGTGGGTGTTGCTCGGTCAGATCACGTCGGTGCCAGACGTGCTTCGGCCGTTCGTCATCGTGCTCGCCGTCTCCGCGCTGCACCTGCTCTTCTCGAGCAACACCGTGACTGCGAGCATCATCATCCCGATTCTCGTGGCGCTGGCGACCGATCTCCGCCTCGATCCCTGGAGCATCGTGGCACCAGCCGCTTTCACGTCCTCGTTGGCATTCATCCTCGTCAGCGAAGGACCGACGACCATCATTCCGTACTCGTCGGGTTACTTCTCGATTGGGGACTTGGCGAAGGCGGGCGTGTGGATGACGGTCGCCGCCGCCGCGTGCGTCGCCCTGACGCAATCCGTGGCGCGCCTCGCCGGGCTCTGAGGCCGGCCTGTCATGCGTGACTCTCGGAGTCCGCGAACGCTCACCCTCCGAACCGAGGCCTATGCGCCGGCGCGCCTGTCTCCCTTGATTTGCGTCCGATGCATGACGCGGCGGGCGTGTGGGTCGAACGCGTCACGGCGATGCATCACGCAACGGTTGTCCCACATCACGACGTCGCCGACCCGCCAGTGATGGCGCCACGTCAGCGCGTCATTCGTAGCCGTCTCCCAGATCTGATCAAGTAGCGCGTCGGACTCCTCGAGCGACAACCCCTCGAGCCACGCGTTGCGGCGTCGACCGAGATAGAGATGACGACGACCGGTCTCGGGATGGACGCAGATTAGCGGGTGGAGGGTACCGGGCGCCATCCGCGGATCGTCGGTCGGCGTCAGGCCGGCACGAACGTATCCACCGCTGTTGTAGGTGCCGTCGTGCTTCACACGAAGATGCGCCACTCGCGCGCGGAGCGAATCCGGCAGGGTCTCCAAGGCGCCGTACATCGTGCAGAAGCTGGTATCGCCCCCCTGGGACGGCACCTCCCGCGCCATCAGCACGCTCGCCTTCGGGGGATCGGGCAAGTACGACATATCGGTGTGCCACACGGCTTCGCCGGCCCCCAGACTGCCGATCGGGATGCCGTTCTCGACAACGTTTGAGACGACGTACAGCTCCGGGTGCCCCTCGACGAAACGGCGTCCGGTCTCCTGCATCGGCGCGTGATCGAGCTCGCCGAAGCACCGGCTGAAGGCGATGAGATCCGCATCGGACAGCGTCTGACCTCGAAACAGCAGCACCTGGTGCGCGAGCCACGCGTCGTGAATCGCCGCGAACACTCCGTCGTCTATCGCGCGCAGGTCGACGCGCCGGATCTCCGCCCCCAACGCGGCTCCGGTCGGCACAACGTCTAATGAGGCGCGTAACGACATCGCCCGCTAGGCCCGTTCCATCGAAATCGTATAATCGTACCACTCGACGATCTTGCCGTCCTTCAGGAAGAACACGCCGACGCCGCGCCAGGACTTCAGCGGACCGCTCGAGAAGTAGTCGATGCGCTCGTTGATGACCATCGGACCCCGGGCGAACGTCTCGAGCACGTCGAAGCGCACCACGGCGTCGATGATCGTCTTGATGCGGGCCGCCATCGCCTCTTTTCCTTTTGCGGGCTCCATCGTTTCGGTCATGCGATAGGCGCCGTCGTCCGCGAAGAACCCCAGGATCTTGTTCAGATCGTGGCTCGGCCACGCGCCGCAGAACTCGTTCACGATCTTGATGTTGGCCTGCTCGGCGCCCGTCGGCGCCCCGGCCGACTCGCCTGGCAAGAGCACCCCCAAGCCGAGGCCCGCACCGGCCGAAAGGAACATCCGTCGGTCTACACGGTGATTCGCAACTTCCATGCATCGACTCCTTCTGCGTCTGGCGCCCGCTACGTCACGTGGCTCGGAGCCACAGTGTGTGCCACACCGCCTGCGGCCAGAGGCGAGACGTCGCCGAGCACCCGCCGCACGCCCGATCGTCACCGCGAGTCCGCACGCCAGCGCGACCGATGTCGCGACCGATGTGATGACCGGTGTAGCGGCACGGGGCGGCGCATCGTCGACCCATCGGATTGTACTTGCACTGCGACGCTCGTGGGCGGGAGTCACGACGACCGAGTCGCCTTTGAAAGGCGCGCATGCGACGTTCAGTAAGAGCCAACCCGCCCGGCCAGCCCGCCGGCCAGATGCATCAGGCGTGTACCAGGCGGGCGGCTCCCTACAGGCTCCCAATCGGCTCGATGTCCCGCAATACTCGCCCGACGCGCGAGCAGCAGTTCTCAAAACCATCGCCCTCGTCGAGGTGGTCATCGACGCCGGCGGTCGCGTCGTCGACGCCAAGCGCGAAGGTCGTCCAATCGATTCCTCTGCTCGACGAGGCGGCGCTCAGGGCGTGCCGCCAGACCCCCCCCGAAACCGGCCGGAATCAGGCCGATGGAGCCGCTCAGTCGGCGTCCAGACACGCATCCGACCGTGCTCGCGCAGCGCTGGCCACAAAGGCCCAGGAATGCTATGGTTAGCAAGCTCTTCTCGGAGGGTACATGGCAATCCGTGGGCCGTTTCTCGCCGCGTTCATCGTGGTTGGCATGCTGCCGACCTGGGCTATGGGGCGGACCCAGTCCGTGTCAGGCTCATCCTCCGACGAGACCCCGCAGCAGGCGCTCAATCGGTATTGCGGCGGGTGCCACAACCCACGAACGAAGGCTGGCGGCCTCGTGCTCGAGTCGCTCGGCGAGCGCCCGGTGGCGGGCCACGCGGCGACGTGGGAACAGGTCGTGCGAAAGCTGCGCGCACGGGCGATGCCGCCAGCTGGTGCGCCGCGCCCGGACGACGCGATATACACGCGCCTGATCACCTACCTCGAAGGCGAGCTGGATCGCGCCGCGCTGGCCGCGCCGAATCCCGGACGCACCGACGCGCTTCGCCGACTCAATCGCACCGAATACCGTCACGCGATCCGCGATCTCCTCGACCTCGACGTCGACGTGACCGAGTTGCTACCGGCCGACGAATCGAGCTTCGGGTTCGACAACGTCAGCGTCGCCAGCCTGTCGCCGACGCTGATGGAGCGCTACCTCGCCGCGGCGCAGAAGGTCAGTCGGCTCGCGGTGGGAAGCGCATTCCGCGCGCCGGCGAGCCGCGTCGTCCTCGTCCCGCCAGACCTGACCCAAGAGGATCACCTGGAGGGCCTGCCGCTCGGCACGCGCGGCGGCACCGTGTTCTCGCACGTGTTCCCGCGTGACGGCGAGTACGCCGTCCAGGTGCGACTCGCCCGGAACCGCAACGAGAATGTCGAAGGGCTGAACGAGCCACACGACATGGAGATCTTGCTGGACGGCACGTCGGTGAAGCGCTTCACCGTGACGCCGAGCCGGAATCGGCTCGGACAGTACTATGCCGACGAGGCCGTCGATCGCGACTTACAGATCAGGCTGCCGGTGCGCGCCGGTCCGCGCGACGTGGCGGTCACCTTCTTGCGCAAGAACGCGGCCCTGATGGAGACCGAGCGTCAACCGTATCAAGCGCACTTCAACGCGGACCGCCATCCGCGCACGCAGCCCGGCATCCACTCCGTCTCCATCGTCGGCCCGTACGCCGACACTGCGGCCGGCGAGACGCCGAGTCGCCGGCGGGTGTTCGTCTGCCACCCTGACGTCCGCGCCTCCGCCGACGCCTGTGCGACACGCATTCTCACATCGCTGGCGCGCCGAGCGTATCGTCGGAGCGTGACCCCCGCGGACGTCAAAGTGCCCTTCGATCTGTACAAACGGGCCGCTGCGGACGCTGGCTTCGAGGCGGGCATCGAGCTCGCCTTGCGCGCGCTGCTGGCGAGCCCCGAGTTCCTCTTCAGGGTCGAGCGCGATCCGGACGGCGTGGCAGCGGGCTCCGCCTATCGCGTGAACCCGGTGGAACTGGCGTCACGGCTCTCGTTCTTCCTGTGGAGCAGCATCCCAGACGAAGAGCTCCTGAACGCCGCGGCTAGCGGTGCGCTCGACCAACGCGGCGGACTCGACGCGCAGGTGCGCCGTATGCTGGCCGACCCCCGGGCGGCGACACTGGTCTCCAACTTCGCCGCGCAGTGGCTGCGTCTCGGGAACTTGGCCTCCGTCTCGCCCGATCCTCGACAGTTCCCGGACTTCGATCACAACCTCCGGCAGGCGTTGCGGCAGGAGACCGAGCTCTTCGTCGCAAGCGTGTTCCGTGAGGACCGAAGCGTGCTCGATCTCCTTCGCGCCAACTACACGTTCCTCAACGAGCGGCTGGCACGGCACTACGGGATCCCCCACATCTACGGCGATCGGTACCGGCGGGTCGAGCTGCCGCCTGACAGTCCGCGTGTCGGCCTGCTCGGGCACGGCAGCATCCTGACGTTGACCTCGTACGCGACGCGGACGTCTCCGGTGAGCCGCGGCAAGTGGATTCTCGAGTCGATCGTGGGCATGCCGCCACCGCCGCCGCCGCCCAACGTGCCTGCGTTGCCAGAGGATCGGTCGAACAGCAAGCCGGCCACCATGCGCGATCGGATGGCGCAGCACCGAGCCAACGCGGCGTGTGCGTCGTGCCACCAACTGATGGATCCGCTGGGGCTCTCGATGGAGCACTTCGACGCCATCGGTCGCTGGCGCGACCGCGGAGAGGAGGGCATCGCCATCGACGCGTCGGGCCGGCTTTTCGGCGAGGCTCCGTTTGAGGGCGCGCCCGGTCTCCGCAAGGCGCTGTTGGCACGACCAGAGGTGTTTGCGACCACTCTGACGGAGAAGCTGCTGACGTTCGCGCTCGGGCGAGGGCTCGAGGCCAGCGACGCGCCAGCCGTCCGCGCCATCGTCCGCGAGGCGGCGCGTCAGGACTATCGCCTCTCCGCGCTGATCCAGGGTGTCGTCCACAGCGTCCCGTTCCAGATGCGGCGCGATGGATCCAGTGAACCGGCGCCACTGTCGACATCCGCGGCACGGTGATCCGAGGAGACCATGAGCCATCGACTTCTCGCACCCGTGAACCCGTGAAACCCGCGAGCTGCGAAGGTCCGCTATGTTCCTAACCCGAGCTTCTCTCCCCCGCCGTGCCTTCCTGCGAGGCGTCGGCGCCACCGTCGCGTTGCCGATGCTCGACGCAATGGTGCCGGTGTTCTCCTCGGTCGCGGCCGCCGCCGGCTCGGCCCGGCGACTCGGCTATGTGTACATCCCGATGGGGATGAACCCGGTCCCGTGGATGCCGGCACCCGTGGGGCGCCTCACTGAGCTGTCGCCCACGCTCACGTCGCTGACGCCGTTTCTCGATCGCTTGACGGTCATCAGCAACCTGGAGCTCAAGAACGCGAACACCACCGGTAACCACGCGTCGGCCAATTGCTCGTTCCTGAGCTGCGCAAGGGCGAAACGGACCGAGGGCAACGACTACGAGTTGGGGATCACGGCCGACCAGGTTGCCGCACAGCAGATTGGCCGCGAGACCGCGATTCCCTCGCTCGAACTTGGCACCGATCTCATCGCGCAGGTGGGCTCCTGCGACAATGGATACGCGTGCGCCTATCAGAACAATCTGTCGTGGTCTTCGACCACCACGCCGTTGCCGACCGAGGCCGACCCTCGTGTCGTGTTCGAGCGGCTCTTTGGCGACGGTGGATCGTCGGCCGAACGGCGTGCGGAGCTCCGCCGAAACGCCAGCATCCTCGATTGGGTGATGGCAGATGTGTCCAGGCTTCAGAGACGCCTGGGTGCAGCCGACCGCACGCGCGTAAGCGAGTACCTGGACGCCATTCGCGAAGTGGAGCGCCGTATGCAGCGCGCGGAACAGCAGTCGGCTGAATCGCCACTGCCGGACCTGGAACGGCCGGCGAATGTGCCTTCGGTGTGGGAAGACCACGTGAAGCTGATGTTCGACCTCCAAGTGCTCGCGTGGCGGGCGAACGTCACGCGGATCACGACGTTTCAAATCGCGCGCGAAGCCAGCACGCGAACCTATCCGCAGATCGGTGTGCCGGAACCGCACCACCCCGTGTCGCACCACGGCAACGATGCGGACCTGCTGGCGAAGCTCGCGAAGATCAATGCGCACCACGTGTCGCTCTTCGCCTACCTCCTCGAGCAGTTGAAGGCGACGCCCGACGGCGACGGCACGCTCCTCGATCACGCCACGCTGCTTCTTGGCAGCGGCATGAGCAATCCGGATATCCACGACCACACGAACCTGCCGATTGTCGTGGTGCGCGGGGGGAAGCCAGGGGCCCGTCACATCAAGTACTCCGAGCCTACACCGCTCGCGAACCTGCACCTGACGTTGCTCGACGATGTGGGGGTGCGTCTGGATCGGTTCGTGGACAGCACCGGTCGAGCGGACGTCCTCAACGAGCCGGTGACGCTCTAGGGGATGCGACGCCATGCGAACGAGTAGCAGGTCCACGGGCGGGCAATGGGTCGCGTTCGCGCTGGCGCTCGCAGGCGCCTGTGTCGTGGTGATCGAGGCGAGCGCGACCGCTAGGGACTCGTCCTTGATCGACGCCGTTCGGGCGGGCGATAAGGCTGTAGTTCGTTCGCTGTTGGAGCGGCGCGCCGACGTGAATCAACCGAGCGTCGACGGGACGACGCCGCTGCATTGGGCCGTTCGCGCCGGCGATGACGAGCTCGTTCGGCTCCTCCTCGACGCCAACGCGAACGTGAAGGCCACCAACCGGTACGGCGTGACGCCCCTCTGGCTCGCGTGTCTCAACGGGCAGGGGCCCATCGTGCGTCGTCTTCTCTCGGCTGGCGCCGACCCGAATACCACGTCCACCGAAGGCGAAACGGTCCTCATGGTCGCCGCGCGCACGGGCGTCCTCGACGTGGTGTCGGCGCTCCTCGACCGCGGCGCCATCGTCGAGGCGCGCGAACGCTGGCGAGGCCAAACGGCCTTGATGTGGGCCGCCGCAGAAGGCCACGCCGATGTGGTGCGCGCCCTCCTCACTCGAGGCGCCGACATCACCGCGCGTTCGAAGGGCGGCTTCACGCCCCTGCTGTTCGCGGTGCGCGAGGGTCGGCTGGCTGCGGCCCGCTCGCTCCTGGAGGCCGGCGCGTACGTGCACGACACGCTGCCGGCACCACACAAGCCCGAAGACTCGCGCGAGAAGACCTGGCCTCAGACGGGCGTCAACGCCCTGCTGCTCGCGGTCGGCAACGCGCACTACGAAGTGGCGGCGTTCCTCCTGGACAAGGGCGCCGATCCGAATGCTGCACCGCTCGGCTGGACCGCGCTCCACCAACTCACATGGGCGCGGAAGACTGGCATCGCCGGCTCGAATAATCCTCCGCCGCAAGGGTCCGGCGCCATGACCAGCTTGGAGTTCGCCCGCACGCTCGTCGCGAAAGGCGCGGACCTGAATGCTCGCGTGACGCGACGGCCGCCTGTCGGCGTCACCGGCCTCAACATGACCGGCGGCACGCCGTTCCTCCTGGCCGCGCGCACAGCTGATGCGCCGTACATGCGGCTTCTGGCGGAGCTTGGGGCGGACCCGAAGCTGCCCAACGTCGATCAGTCGACGCCACTCATGGTGGCGGCCGGGCTAGGCACCGCAGCGCCTGGCGAGGACCCTGGTACGGAGCCCGAGGTCCTCGAAGCCGTCAAGCTCGCCTTGGAGCTCGGCAATGACATCAACGCCAAGGACATCCGCGGCAACACCGCGATGCACGGCGCGGCGACCAAGCACGTGCCCTCGGTCGTCCGACATCTCGCGCAGGCCGGTGCCAACATGGAAGTCTGGAATCAAGGCAACGCGGACGGCCGAACGCCGTTGTCGATCACGCAAGGCGTCGTGTCGGGTATGAACATCGTGCGCTCGGCGATCACGGAGGCCGCCGTGCGCGAGGTGATGGGCGCCGCCGCACGGCCGTAGCCGCGAAGACCCGCTCGCGACGCAATCCCGGAGTGTTCGGGTCGAGGATGGTGATGGGTGTCGGTGCTGCCTGCCTTCTCACACCGTTCGCGACGCTGCTGTTCATCGCTCCACTGAGCGCCGCGGCGGTGGCGGCGCCAACCTTCACAGCAGACGTCGCACCGTTGCTCGCGACACACTGCGTGACTTGTCACCGGCCGGACGGCGCCGCGCCGTTCTCCCTGCAAACCTTCGAGGAGGTGCGACCACGCGCGCGGCAGGTGGCTTCTGCTCTTCGCCGTCGGACGATGCCGCCCTGGAAACCTGCGAATCCGCCCGGGACGTTCCTTGGCGAGCGACGACTGACCGACGACGAGATTGCGGTAGTTCAACGATGGGTCGCGCGCGGCGCACCCGAAGGCGACGCGCGGGGTCGGTCTCGATTCGCCGCACCGCCTCTCGATTGGCAGCTGGGCACGCCGGATCTGGTGCTGCGCCTGCCGTCGCCGTACATGCTCGAGCCGAAGGGGCGCGAGCAAATGCGCAATGTCGTCTTCCCGGTGGGCCTCACCGAGACTCGCTACGTCAAAGCGTGGGAGCTCAAGACCACGGCCCCGCGCGTCGTCCATCACGCGACCCTCGTGGTCGATTCGGCCGCGACGGCTCGAAGGCTCGACGCCGAGGATCCGGCGGTCGGTTATGAGGGGCTCCTCCCCTTGTCCGCGCAGAGCCCCGATGGCTACTTTCTCGGCTGGACACCCGGGCACCGTCCATCGGTCTCACGGTCGGACCTCGCGTGGCGGTTGATGCCCGGCAGCGATCTGGTGGCGCTGCTGCACCTTCGGCCAATCGAGCGGGCCGAGCGGGTGGACGTGCAAGTAGGCCTGTACTTCACGGACGCGCCGCCCTCACGCGTGCCGGCGATGATTCGGCTCAATCGACAGGATCTGGACATTCCCGCGAGTGACGCACAGTTCGTCGCTGTCGATCGCTACACGCTCCCGGTCGACGTCGAGCTGCACGCTGTCCAGCCGCACGCGCATTATCTCGCGCGTCGGATCCGCGGCGTCGCCAAGCTGCCCGACGGCCGAACGACGACGATCATCGATATTCCGCAGTGGGACTTTCACTGGCAGGACGCTTATCGGTTTCGCGAACCGATCGTGCTGCCCGCCGGAGCCGAGTTGCTGATGGAGTGGACGTTCGACAACTCGACGGCAAATCGCGCCAACCCGACTCAGCCGCCGCGTCGCGTCACCTACGGTCAGCGATCGACGGACGAGATGGCGGATCTCTGGCTGCAAGTCGTCCCGCGCGATCCTGCCGCGCTACCGAGTCTGGTCGCACACCTTCGCCGCAAGCTGCTGCCCCAGCACATCGTCGGTTACCGGATGATGATTCAAGCGGACCGGGACAACGCGGCATTACACGACGATCTGGCGCTTCTCCAGCTGGAGGCGGGCGACCTCGTCGCCGCGTCGGCGGAGTTCGCGGAGACGGTTCGCATTCGCCCGACGTCGGCCGCCGCGCGCTACAACCTTGGGAATGTGCTGCTGTTGCGCGGCCAGGCAACTGATGCCGAAGGTCATTTCCGGGCCTCCCTCGCACGCGATCCGACGTATGGCTTGGCTCACCAAGGGCTCGGACTGGCGCTGAGGGCTCAGGGACGGTTGACCGAGAGTCGGTCGGCGCTCGACGCCGCACTTCGGCTCCTGCCCGATGATGCCGACGTTAACTACAACGTGGGTGTCGTGCAGTCCGCGCTTGGTCGCTTTGGCCCCGCGATCGAGGCGTTCCGACGCGCGCTGGCCGCGCGTCCCCACTGGGGGGCCGCGCAGACCGAGCTGGCGTGGGCGCTCGCGGTTGCACCCGACCCGACGCAGCGCAGCCCAATCGAGGCGCTCACCCTGGCGGAGCAGGCGGCGGCGGGGACACAGCTACTCGATCCGCATGTTCTGGACGTCCTCGCCGCGGCGCAGGCCGCCGTCGGCCGTTTCGACGCGGCCGCGGCGACGCTGCAAGCGGCGCTGAATGAGGCGACCAGACCAGAACAGGCATCCGGTCGGGCGGCGATGGCTGCACGGCTCCAACGTTATCAAGCCAGTCGACCGTTCGTGTGGCAGCCCCAAGAACCGTGAGACGTCAGCGGTCGACCTCGCTATACTGACGCGGGCACACACTGTGGCTGGGGTCACCATCTCTGGGGTCAGCATGATGATGCGCGTCGTACTAGGTTCGGCGATTCTTGCGCTCTTGTCCTTCATGGCCGGTGTCGGCGGTCAGAGCGTATCAGCGACGCTGGGAGCGCAGGCACAGCCACCCGCCTCCGCACGTAACGTTGAATGGCGCTACTACGCCGGCGACTCGGGCAGCACCAAGTACTCGCCGCTCGACCAGATCACCAAGGAGAACGTCAAGGATCTCCGGATCGCGTGGCGATGGAAGGCAGACAACTTCGGCAGCAGCCCCGAGTTCAACCTGCAAGCGACTCCACTCATGATCAACGGCGTGTTGTACACCACCGCCGGCACCCGCCGGAACGTGGTCGCGATCGATGCGGCGACGGGTGAGACGCTGTGGATGTGGCGGTACGACGAAGGGCAGCGCGGCCTCGTGGCGCCGCGCAAGAATCACCGCGGCGTGGCGTACTGGACCGACGGCAAGGGCGACGAGCGCATCCTGTACCTGACACCCGGCTACCGCCTCATCGCACTCGACGCAAAGACTGGACGGTCGATCCCCAGCTTCGGGACCAATGGCATGGTCGATCTCTACGAAGGACTCGATCGTCCCGCGCCGGAGGACGGCACCATCGGCGCCAGCTCACCGCCGATGGTGGTTCGAGATACCGTCGTGGTCGGGGCGGCGATGACCGCGTTCCCACGCAAGGTAGGCAATATCGCGGGTCACGTGCGCGGCTACGACGTGCGCACCGGTCGGCGGAAGTGGATCTTCCACACGATTCCCGCGCCAGGCGAGTTCGGCAATGACACGTGGGAGAACGATTCGTGGTCGGTGCAGGGCAACACCGCCGTATGGGCGCCCATGTCAGCGGACCAGGAATTGGGCTACGTTTACCTGCCCGTCGAAACCCCCACCAACGACTTCTACGGTGGTCATCGTCTCGGCAACAACCTGTTTGCCGAGTCGCTCGTCTGCCTCGACGCGAACACCGGCAAGCGGATCTGGCACTACCAGCTCGTACACCACGGCGTGTGGGACTACGATACCGTGGCGCCGCCGATTCTCCTGGATCTCACGGTCAACGGCCGACGGATTCGGGCGGTGGCCCAAGTGACGAAGCAGGCGTTCACGTACGTCTTCGATCGCGTGACGGGCCAGCCGGTGTGGCCCATCGAAGAGCGGCCCGTGTATCCCTCTGAAGTGCCTGGCGAGCGGCTCTCGCCGACGCAGCCCTTCCCCACCAAACCACCGCCATTCGATCGTCAGGGTGTCTCGCTGGATGATCTGAATGATCTCACGCCGGAGCTCAAGGCTGAGGCGGTGAAGATGGTGTCGGAGTACAGGATCGGGCCGCTGTACACAGCACCGATCGTCGCTGGCACGAACGGGCTGAAGGGCCTTCTCATGCTGCCAGCCGCCACCGGCGGCGCGAACTGGCAAGGCGGCGCAGCCGATCCCGAGACGGGTATGCTGTATGTCTCGTCAGGGACGCAAATCGGTCCGCTCGCGCTGGTGAACGACCCGAAGCGGTCTGAGCAGAACTACATCAGCGGCGGCGGTGGCGAAGGTGGTGGTGGGCCGCGCCCTGCCAACGCCGCACCGCGCGTGTTCGGACCGCAAGGGCTCCCCATGGCGAAACCACCATGGGGCCGCATCACGGCCATCGACTTGAACGCGGGCGAGATCAAGTGGATGGTCCCGAACGGCGACGCACCGGAGTGGGTGAAGAGCCATTCGGCGCTGAAAGGCGTCCAGCTGCCCAAGACCGGCCGCTACGAGCACTCCGGCATCATCGTCACGAAGACGTTGGTGTTCGCCGGCGAGGGCTCCGGGCTCTTCGCGGTCCCACCCGGATCCGGTGGGCCGATGTTCCGTGCGTACGACAAGATGACCGGCGAGGTCATCCACGAATTCAAACTGCCGGCGAATCAGAGCGGCATCCCGATGACCTACATGGTCAACGGACGTCAGTTCATCGTCGTGGCCGTCGGCGCACAGGGAGTGCCAGCCGAGTTCGTCGCGCTCGCGGTGTCGTGACGGCCAGGACTGCTGTGCGACGGAGGACAAGACTTGTCGGTGACCACTGAGACGGCGAAGCGTCTCGACCTGCTGCGTGCGCTCGAACGGAAGAGCTTGTGGCTTGCGGTCTGGACCATCCACCAGGCTAACCAGGTTCGCCCCAAGCGGGATCATCTGAAGGTCGGCGGCCATCAGGCCTCGTCCGCGTCGGTGGCCACGCTGATGGCGGCGCTGTACTTCGAGGAGCTGACGCCTCATGATCGCGTCGCCGTCAAGCCTCACGCCAGCCCAGTCTTCCACGCCATTCAGTACCTGTTCGGACGGCAGTCGCTCGAGGCACTCCAGTCCTTCCGCGCGCTCGGCGGCGCCCAGGCCTACCCGTCGAGGACAAAAGATGCCGATGACGTGGACTTTTCTACGGGTTCGGTGGGCCTCGGTGTCGCGCTGACCAGTTTCTCCGCGCTCGTCCAGGACTACGTGCACACCCGGCAGCTCGCGAAGGCGCCTCGTGGACGGATGGTCGCGGTGGTCGGCGACGCGGAACTGGATGAAGGCAACGTCTACGAAGCGCTCCTGGAGGGCTGGAAGCACGACATCCGGAACGTCTGGTGGGTCATCGACTACAACCGCCAGAGTCTCGACGCGATCGTCTCCGATCGCCTGTTCCAGCGCCACGACACCATCTTCCGTGACATGGGCTGGCGCGTCGTCACGATGAAGTACGGCCGGAGGATGGAGGAGGCCTTCTCACGCCGCGGCGGCGATGCGCTCAAGTCATGGATCGACGAGTCCTCCAACGTGCTCTACTCCGCGTTGTCGTTTCAGGGTGGTCAGGCGTGGCGCGCGCAACTCACGTCGGATATTGGGACGGAGCCTGGGGTCGAAGCCTTGCTGTCGTCGTATGACGACGAGGCACTGCACGCGTTGATGACCAACCTCGGCGGCCACGATCTGGAAACGATTCTGTCCGCGTTTCGTCAAGTGAAGGACGATCAGCCGACGTGTTTCATCGGTTACACCATCAAGGGCTTCGGGCTCCCGTTTGCCGGGCACAAGGACAACCACGCCGGGATGATGACGGCCGATCAGATCGACACGCTGAAACGGCGATTCAACATCCAGGCTGGCCAGGAATGGGAACGCTTCGCGGGCCTGGAGGAGATGGCGTTCGAGCTCGAGGCGTATCTCGCAGCCGCACCGTTTGGACGACGTGTGGAGCGACGCCACACAGCGCCCGGGGTTGCCGTTCCTGCGCGCTTCGACGTGCCGGCTGGCGGACGGATGTCCACACAAGAGGCGTTCGGCCATGTGCTCGCGGGCATCGCGCGACAGCATCACGACTTGGCCGATCGGATCGTCACGACCGCGCCTGATGTCACCACGTCGACAAATCTCGGTCCGTGGGTGAATCGCCGCGGCATCTTTTCACATCAGGAGACGCCCCCCGCGCCACCGGCCGCGCAGATCGCCTCGCCACAGCAATGGAGACTGACGCCGACCGGTCAACACGTGGAGCTCGGGATCGCTGAGAACAATTTGTTCTTGCTGCTCGCTGCGCTAGGGCTATCGCACTCGCTCTTCGGTGCCCGGCTCCTGCCCGTGGGCACGGTGTACGACCCGTTCATCGCACGCGGCCTCGATGCCTTCACGTACGCGTGCTACCAGGACGCGCGGTTCATTCTGGCCGGTACGCCGTCTGGTATTACGCTCGCGCCGGAGGGTGGGGCGCACCAGTCGATCTATACGCCACTCATCGGCATCGGCCAGCCTGGGCTGGCTTCCTATGAGCCCGCGCTCGTGGATGAGATGACGGAGATCCTCCGCTGGAGCTTCGAGCACATCCAGGCCGAAGATGGCGGCGCGGTGTATGTGCGCCTGTCGACGCGTCCGCTTCCGCAGGTGCAACGAGACATGACCGATGCGCTGCGGCACGACATCATCCAGGGCGGCTACTGGATCGTGCCACCCGGCCCGGAAGCCGATCTCGCGATCGCGTGCACGGGAGCCGTGCTCCCCGAAGCCCTGGAGGCGCAGCGCGCGATTGCCGAGGAGCTTCCTGGTACCGGATTGCTGGTCATCACGTCGTCAGCCCGCCTGCAACGGGACTGGGTACGGGGTCAGCGGATCGGGACCGTCCGCAAGCGGCGCTCGCACATCGAATCGCTCCTCCAGCCGCTTTCGCGATCGGCGGGGCTTGTCACCGTACTCGATGGTCACCCTTCGACGCTCACCTGGCTCGGCGCAGTCCGCGGGCATCGCAGCGTCAATCTGGGCGTCGACAAGTTCGGACAATCAGGCGACATTCCGGATCTCTACCGGACCTACGGCATCGACACCGCAGCGATCATCGACGCCGCGGCACGCGCACGTGTGATGACCTGCCTCTCGGAAACAGGCGATGGCCACTGAAACGCCCGTCCGCCTGCCCGATCTCGGCACGGGTGTGCCCGCAGCCAAGCTGATCGCCTGGCTGAAGCGCGAAGGCGAGTCCGTGACGATCGGCGATCCGATCGCCGAACTCGAGACGGACAAGACGACCGTCGAGATTCCCGCTCCAGCAACAGGCGTGCTGACGCGGATCCTGGTGCCCGCTGGCACAGAAGAGGTGACGCTCGACGCGCTGCTCGCCTACATCGGCGAGGCGGGCGCGCCCACGGCCATCGTCTCCTCCGCGCCTGTCTTTGCGCCCGGTCCCGTCTCGACGTCGGCGTCCCCCGTCTCCCCACCCGGCGCCGAGGTCACGCCTGTCGATGTAGGTGCCACGACCCAGCTAGCCGCAGGCCCGACGCCCCCGGCATCGCTTTTCGTCCAGCGCATGGCCGAGGCTGCCGGCCTCAGCCTCGGCCATGTGTCGGGCTCAGGCGCACAAGGCCGCGTAACGCGGCTCGACCTCGAGGCCGCGATCGGCAGCGGGCCTCGGGCTGCTCGGCGGCCTGAGTCATCGGTCAGCTCCGCGTCGGCTCCGACATCGACAATGCTCGCCGCTGCCCCTCCGGATCTCGGCCCGCCACAACCCCTGTCGGCGCTCCGCCGAGTGACCGGCGAGCGGCTCACGCTCGCGAAGCAGACCATTCCGCACTTCTACCTGCGGACCGAGTGCCACATGGACCATGTGGCGCACGCGCGGCGGGAGTTCAACGCGCGCAACGAAGCCCACCTATCGTTTACGGCGCTCGTCGTGCGGGCCGCGGCCTTGGCGCTCCGAGACGTGCCGGCAGCGAACACGTGGTGGCTCGACGGAAAAGTCCGTGCGTGCGCCTCCGTGGACGTGGCGGTCGCGGTGATGACGTCGGCAGGACTGATCGCGCCGGTTGTCCGACGCGCAGACGAGCGCTCGGTGGCCGCCACGGCTCAGGAACTGGATGCCCTCGCTGCGCGGGCGCGGGCCGGCAAGCTGTTGCCCGACGAGTACGCGAACGGATCGTGCACAGTCTCAAACCTCGGGATGTACGGGGTGACGGGGCTGTACCCCATCATCAATCCCCCCCAGACATGCATCCTCGGCGTAGGTGCTGTCGAGGAGCGCGCCATCGCCAAAGACGGCGCCGTCGTCGCCGGTCTCATGATGACGGCGACCCTGTCCGCCGATCATCGGGCGATTGATGGCGCTGCTGGTGCCGAGTTCCTCGCTGCGTTCAAACGACGTATCGAGGATCCGTGGCGCTTGGCGTTCTGATCATCCGATCCGCTCACTGCCCCCTGCGATCGGCCGCGCTCTTGCGCACTTTTCGCCCCACGTGCGGCCTGTGTGAAAGGGTCTTGGTGTGCGCGTGCGACTCTGCCAGTCATGGCCCGTGCGCCGGAAGCGTTGATGGTTTCCTCGGTCTTGCAGGACTGGAGTCCCGCGGGTACGCCTGGATCCCAACCGCCGCAGACGGCTACAACCTCGCAGTCGAGGCGCGCAGCACCGGCGCGACGGCCCCGGAAGTGGTGAGCGCGATCGGCTACGGCGTCACAGAGAGTACTGGTGCTGGCGCTGTGATGACAGGCGTGACGCTGTCAGCGGACATGCAGGGATCGCAGGTGTTCGGCACAGCCGTCACATGGACAGCCGTCGGCAGCGGCGGCAGCGGATCGTATGAGTCTCGCGCGCCTCAGTAGTTCATCCGGATCCCAAATCGCAGCAGCCGGCCTGGCAGAATCGTCAACGGTTGACCGACTGACGCGCCCCAGGTGGTGACCTGGTTCGTCACGGGCGATACGTTGAATGCGTTGAACAGGTCCAGCTGGGGCTTCAGGACAACCCGACCGACCTTGAAGTCCCGGGTCAAGCTGATGTCGAGCTGATTGTTCCGATCGAGGAACTCCGTCCCGGGTTCGTTCAGACGCGTCGTCACCTGAGCAAGGGTCAGCGACGGCACAATCGCGCGATTCACGATGTAGTTGATCACGACGTCGCCGTCGTTGTTGGCCGTTCTGGTCTCGAGGACGCCGGGCATGCTTTGAAACACAGCACTCAAACGGAACGCGTACGGCAGCGGGTACGTACCTGTGAGCTTGAACTGTGTCCTGAACGGCTGTTCCGCTTCGCAGCCGCGCCGCATGTTCGGATCCGGCACATCGCAGGTCACGGCCCGAAGCCTGCCAGTGGACGTACCGCCCAAGAGCGTCGCGCCGTTTCTGAGCCTGGCGTTGAAGGTGATGTCAAAGCCGTTGTAGGTTCGGCTGTTGTTCGGGGAGTTGGTGTCGAACTCGTTCACCAATCCAGCGAACTGCGGCCTGACGTTGTAGATGGTGACCGCCTGTCCGGTACCCCTTGGATCGGCGACCGTGACGGGAACGTACGCCTCGTCCCATCTGGCGACAGGCACAGCCAGATTCTCGGTCCAGATGATTCGGTAGTAGTCGCGCCGGTAGTAGTAGAACGACACCGATGTCGACGAACCGATCTGGTGCTGAACGCCCGCGTTGTACAGAACCTGGTACGGGCGCTTGATGTCGGGGTCGGGATTGCGGTTGCGGCGGATGCCGAACGTCGCGTTCGTGGGAGGGCCGATTTCGTTCTCCTGCGCGATGTCATCGCCGTTGGCGTCACGCCAGGTCCGGATGTCCGTCGACAGGATGCTCGGGTTGTACGTGTTCGAGAAGCCGGTTGCTTCCTGCTGTGTGTACTTGCCGACGCTTCCCTTGAGCGCCGTCCGTCCGTCGCCGAACAGGTCGTAGGCTGCGCCGAAGCGCGGCGAGATATCGGTCCAGTTCGGCAGGTTCGGGATCGCGTCGAAGCGCCGCGCTGGAACGAAGCGGCCGGCGGGCAGATCTACCGCCTCCGTCGATCCGCGCAGCCGCTCGTACCGAACGCCGGGGTTCAACGTCAACCGGTTGAGCCGCCACGAATCCTGAACGTAAATCCCGATGTCGAAATCCAGATTGGATTGCTGGATATAGGGCGTGTTCGAGATCGTCACCGAGTCGGATGTCCACACGCCAGGCACGAACAGGTTGCCGAACGTCGCCGCCGTGCTGCGATACCGTTGCACCAGATCCGCGTTCTTCGCCGAGGACCCGTTGCGATTGTACCCATGCTGGAAGGTGAACCCCGCCTTCAGGGCGTGGCTCCCGGTCACGTACGACAGCGCGGACATCACGCCGTCCTTCCACAGCCGATTCCATGTGACGTTCTGCGACGCCACATCGGTGATGCCCGTCGTGATGTTGAAGTGTGAGATGTCCCCGTAGTTCGTCCCGGGCGCACATGCCGCGGCAGCAGTGAAGCACGTCGCGGGCGCCACCTCGGGCTGGTACTTCGAGTTGTAGTAGTACGGGAAGATGATCCCGGCCGCCTCGAACAGCAGCCGATTGGACAACGTGGACGTCCACTTCAATTGGCTGATGTGCGCCTGCACGATGTCGAGAATCCCCGCGCCGTAGGGTGTCTGCAGGCCCGTCTCGATCCCGGAGTGGCGACGGATGCGGGGATAGCGGTTCCAAGAGAAATTGATGCGATCGCGCTCCGATGGTCGGAACGTCAAGCGCGTGCTGTACGCCTGGACGGTGTTGTCGTCGATCCCGGGCCGGCCGTCGCGGTAGAAGATGTTGCCCACCTGGTTGTTATAGGCCCAATCGCGAAACGAACCGAAGAACCAGATGCGATCTCTTTTGACCGGCCCGCCGATGGTGGGGTTCACGTCCCACAGCCTGTCCAGCCGCCCAGGCGACCGGTAGTTGCGGCGGACGAGGTCGTCTGTGAGATTGCTCGACTGAAAGCGCGTGGAAGACAAGAGGATCGTCGCGTCCCCCTTGAACTCGTTGCCGCCGACTTTCGGGATCATGTTGATCCTGACGCCGCCCGTCTGGCTCTCCGCGGGTCCACCGGCCACCTGGTAGACCATCTCCTGGAACTCACCGTCGTTGTGGTACACCAGCGGAAACCAGCCGCGGTCGAGCGTGCCCATCACGTTCAGGCCGTCGACTTCCATCGCCAGGTCAGTCCCTGTCCCGCCGTAGACGACGAGCACGCCCTGTTGCATCGCGTTGGACCCGGCCACGTCGAAGCGACCCATGCTCAGCGCCGGCAGCGTCGCGCCGATCCCTTGGAAGCTGCGTCCGGTCGGCAGCGCGTCCAGCAGGTCTCGCGAGAGCACCTCGCGCTTCGCCGTGGTCTGCACGTCGACCAGCGGCGAGGCGCCGGTGACCGTGATGCTCTCCTCCATCGAGCCGACCTGTAGGTCCGCGTTGACCGTCGCGGTGAAGTTCGCCTCGATCACCAGCCCGTCGCGCTTGACAGCTTGGAAGCCCGACAGCTCGAACACCACCTCGTACGTGCCAGGGCGCAGGTCGACGATGCGGTATTGGCCGGAGGCATCCGTGACGCTGGCCTTCGATCGTTCGATCAGCGCCGGGCTGGATGCTGTCACCGTGACGCCGGGCAGAACGGCGCCACTCGAGTCGCGAACGACGCCGGCGACCGCGCTCTGCGCGAGGGTCGCGATGGGAGAGCCGAGGACACAGGCCGCCACAAGCAGCCCGCGCGCTGCGATTCGTCGACGTCGCATCTCCGCCTCCCTACTGTCCGCGAGAGGATCGGTGCACCGTGCCCGGCTTCAGCAGGAACCGCTGGACGCGCCAGTTGAGCAGCTCGCCAATCCAGAGCTCGTTCTCGGCGACGCACGCGATCGCGTGCACCCAGCCGAACTGGCCGACCTTGCGCCCGGCCGTGCCGAACTGGCCGACGACCTTGCCGTCCAGCGTGATCTTCTGGATCTGCCCGGGGAACATCGAGTTCGCGTAGATGTACTGTGGCTCACCGGGCGTGATGCACAGCGTGTTCGGCCAGAGCGTGTTGTGCCTGCCGTCCGCTCGCTTGCCGAAGTCTGGAATCGGCGAGACATAACCAGCCGGCTGGGGCGGGTCGTATTTGATCTCGCGCACGTAGTTGAGATCGTTGTCGAGGACCTGAATGCGCGCGTTCGAGCGGTCGGCGACGTAGACCAGGCCCTTGGCGTCGACGGCGATGCCGTGCGGCGTGCTGAACTGCCCTGGCGCGCTGCCCCTCGCCCCTCCGGCCATCTTGACGATGTGGCCGTCCTTGTCGAACTTGTGCACAACCGAGTTCTGGTACCCGTCGCTGATGAAGATGTTGCCTTGCGCGTCGAACGCGACGTCGGTCGGTTCGTAGAAGTACCCGGTCCGCGGCGCAGGCGGCGGGTTGCCGGGATTCATGCCCACGCGCCGCACGCGCTCCTGCACCGGCTCGTTGCGGCGACCGAGAATCAACTTCACACGGTAGTCCGGCCCGAGCTTCACGACTTCGTCGGTGCCGTTGTCGACGAGCCAGATGTTGTCCTCCCTGTCCACCCGAACCGCGTGGGCCCATCCCTTCGAGTAGAGGTTCTTCCCAATCTCCTTGAGGAAGGTGCCGTCGGGATTGAACTCAAAGATTCGCGCCGACGTTGGCTCGAGGATCGTCTGGCCGTTGTCGGCAGCGGTCCGCGTGTAC
The DNA here is from genome assembly GCA_016871175.1 of Acidimicrobiia bacterium. Classification (GTDB taxonomy): domain Bacteria; phylum Acidobacteriota; class Vicinamibacteria; order Vicinamibacterales; family CAVVIG01; genus VFZL01. The sequence goes on from VFZL01000035.1 coordinate 39,371, forward strand.
ACGAAGATGTGCTTCTTGGAGTTGAGGGCGACGCCGGCGATTTCGCCGAGATAGAGGTCCGGCGGCATCTTCAGCATGTCTTGCGCGTCGAACGCGATGTCGGGCGCAGGCGTTGCCGGTTGCTGCGCGCGAACGCCGCCGCACAACAGGACCACGCCGGCGAGGAGCGCGAGGAGAATCATCTTGACCGGCTTGGTGAGGGTGGCAGGCGTCACAGATACCTCCAGGATTGAGGTCACGGCGAGACTTCACTCACGCGGCGCAAACCGCCGCGAGCAGGGAACGCATGAGACGTGGCGAAACGAAAGGGGCGCTGACCGCGCGGGCGGCCCATTACTTCACCGTTACCGTGATGTCGTACGGCGTCTCAAGCAGGCCATCGAAGAGGACCGCTCGCACAATGTAGCTTCCAGGCGACGCGAACACCGCCTGGGTCTTCTCGTCGATGGGCTTGCCGTGGACTGGCGTGCTGGACTCAGGCGTGAAGGTCACCTTGCCGGCCCCTCGATAGTGGAACCACCGCACACGGAGCCCCTGCGCGGCTGGCGGCGTCGTCGCGCCCGGTCGCGGCTTCCGCGGCCTCGGAATGCCGTCGTCGCTGGCCTGCACCGACAGCGTCAGCGGGTTGTTGATCCCCGCCGTCATGTCCTTGCTCCCGCTCGTCACCTTCGGGTGCTGATTCGGCGGGTTGGTCGGCGGCGCTCCACCTCCGCCAAGGTTCATCTGAATGACGCCATCATCCACTTCCCACTCGGGCTGCAACCAACCGTTCGCCGTCTCGGTCTTGCCGTTGACGGTCACGATCCACTGCAGTCGCCGCGTCTTGTCCCAGTCTCTGGGAACGCTCACCGAGAAGACGAACTCGTGGCGGCGTGTGTAGAAGTGGGTGGGTTGGTTGCGATCGGCGGGACCCGGCTCGAACCGATTATTGGGCCCGACGGGAATGTCGAGCTGGTCTCCATAGTTCCGATTCAGGTAGCCGAAAAAGAACTTGTAGCTGCCATCCTCGTTGCGTTGCCAGCCCTCGAACACGGGCACGAGGTTCTGGCCCGACTGGTACTGGATGTCCTGAGCGCCGGCGCTCGCGTTGGACAGAGCCAACGCGAGCGCACACGCCACCACTCCAACGACCGACCGGTTCATCGCCGCCCTCTCGTCGTAACTACTGCTGCTGGTTCTGCGTGGCCGCCTGCGTCTTGCGCTGCCGCTCGGCCACCATCTCCTTGTACTGATCCTCGGTCAGCTCGTACCACGTCATCCAGGCGAACGCCATATCGTCAATGGAACGCTGCCCGAAACCGGCCCAGTTCGACGGGTCTGGGTTGAACTTGTTGGCGGACGTGTTGTCGTGCCACGAGGTGACCTTCAGCATCGTGCCTGCCGGCAAGAGCGGCTGATCGTCCGGCGTGTAGTGGTAGACAATGTGCCAATTGAATCGATAGCGATTCACGCAGCTGATCGTCTGCGTCTTCGCGATGCCGGGGCGAATGCCGGCGCCCGGGATAATGGCCTCGACGCACTGGGCCTTGCCGCGGTTGTGCAGGTGTGGTTGGAAGGAGGTCAGGCGTACCGGCTTTGTGAGGACCGTGTAGCCCTCGGACCGCGCGTTCGCATCGCCCGGCGCGATATCGAGATCCTCGTTGTCGCCGACGTGTGTCACAGTCTCGACGAACGTCGGCTTGTAGCCTTCGGGATACAGCTTGATGCCGACGACGACGTTGGCCGGAATCTCCTCGCCGATAGAGTGCAGGTGGAGATTCATCGAGAGCTTGGAGTTCGCTCGAAGCACGCGCGCCGCCCCGTCCGGGTAGATGTCGCCGAACTTGCCGACGGCGTACTCGACGAGCAGGGTCTTCGAGATCTCGGGATCGTCTTCGAGGTAAGTGCTGGCCACGGCGTGGTGCACGACCGAAGGGCCCTTCGACGGCTTAACTTCGACGGCCTTGATATAGCGATCCTTGGGGATGTCGACGTGGGTCATGTCCACGTCCATCCACTGATCAGCAGCGGCCGCCTTGACGATCACGTCCTTCGGCAATGTGGCGATGATGTCGGGTTCACCAATGTGCCAGCGATCGCTGTCGTCGAACTTGCGCGGCGGCGGCATGTCGGCTGGGTTGCCCCGCGGCGCTCCGGCGTCCACCCATTTGACGATGGTGTCAATCTCGGCATCGCTCAGCGACGGATCTGGATCGAACTTCTTCACGCCGACGTTTCGATCGATGTACCACGGTGGCATCTCGCGCTCAGCCACCTTGACACGGATCGACCGCGCCCACGGACGTGCTTCCTCGTACGTCAGCAACGACATCGGCGCGATGTTGTTCGGCCGATGGCATGCCTGACACGCCCTCTGAAGAATCGGTGCGACATCCTTGGCGAAGGTGACTTGAGGCTTGGCCTGCGCGACAGCCACGCTCGACGCTCCTACCAGGCCGGCGCATACGAACGCGGCGATTCCGCCCCACTTGGAACCATTCATCGGGCTGTCCTCCTGCATGGCCGAGTCATTCCTACGGGTAGCCTGATAAGCATCTCACAAGTATCCGCCGCGCGACAGCCCTGTTTGATGGGTTTCGGGAGGAATGGGAGCCTGAACAGTCGAGTCCAGAAATACCTACAATCAGTTATATGCGGCGGCATGGCCCGATGGTTGGGAGAACCGCCGCGCGCGGCTTCTCAAGGGCTGACATGGGTGTCGGAACCGGGGGATGTCCCGCCCGCTGTTGAAACTCGGCGGCGGCTCGGTTGAGATTCTACGCGACGTGCTCGACTGAGACGCGAAGGCCCATTCTGTGATCGCGAGCACGGAGCGCGGCGACGAGCCGGGGCATGTCAGCGTGTTCCTTCAGTCGCCGGAAACCTTTG
>VFZL01000036.1 GCA_016871175.1 Acidimicrobiia bacterium
AGTACCGTGTCGAGGGCCATGTCGACGAGGCCGTCGTGCGTGACATCGCCGCCTGGGTGACCGCGCGCTGATGGATTTCACGACGGCGCTCGCGGCGATCTATCCGTCCGAGCGGCTGCTCACTCGCGCAAGTGCACTCGCATCGTATGAGAGTGACGCCCTCACGGCCTTCTGTCGAAGGGGGAACAGGAGGGAGCGGGAGGAGCGGGTGGGTCCGATAAGGGGCGTTCGGTTAACCCACACCCCCGCTAATGCTGCCTACGATCTCGTGGTGTTTGTCGGAGAGCCATTCCAGGTCGCGCCATGACTCGCGGCGATCACGTCATTGATGTCCAGGTGGTCGGTTGTCATGGCGAGCTCGCCGTCTCGATACTGCCACGTGTCACGCGGCCGATCGGCGTACACCTCGATACCCAACTCGTCAGGGTCCGACAGATAGAGGGCCTCGCTCACGAGATGGTCGGCCATGCTGACACGAATGTTCTGCGCGGCCAGGTGCGCAGCAAAGCGGCCGAGGGCAGGCCGATCGGGCAATAGGATCGCGAAGTGATACAGGCCGAATGCGCCGCGCCGCGCGCGCGTGACCCCCGGGCGTGTGCGCAGCATCACGAGTGGCCGCGTGTCACCGTGTGCTGTCAGCACGGCACGGTCATCCCCGATCTGCTCAGCACGCAATCCGATCACGCGCTGGTAGTACTCGAGCGATCGCGCGAGGTTACTGACCAGCAGATGCACGGGGCCTAACACGCTGGTGTCGGGCAATCTGAAGTGTGGCGGAGCCACTCCGTACGGTCGCGGTCTGGTTTCTGTATTCACGACAACCTCCCTTGTCTGCAGGTGCTGAACGGTCTCCAACAGCGATCTGCGAACCCTCACGCGAGTGCGCGCTGACGTCCAATCACGCCGTCGAGCGAGAAGCGGCCCGCGCCCACGAGGGTCAGGAACGTGGACACTGCCAGGAGACTCAAGGCGAACTCATAGCCGTTCGGCATGAAGAGTCCCGCGCTCAGGTGCACGAAAAGAATCGCGCCGACCATGGTGAGCGCGAGCCCAAGTGCCGCAAGCCGCGTGAGCAGACCGACGACGAGCGCAACACCGCCGACAAACTCCAGCAGGGCCACCGCCGGACCGACGAGCGCGGGCAATGGAATGCCCATCGTCGTGAAGGCGCCGGTGACGCCCTCGAAGCCGAACACGAACAACTTCTGCGCTCCGTGCGCGATAAAGATGGTGCCGACGACAGCACGCAGAAGCATTAGCCCGACGTGGAGCTGGGCAGATGAAGGATTGGCGATTAGCGTGGTCATGTGAAGCTCCTGTGTCTGTGGCTGACGTGATGCGTTACGCAACCTGCGAAGCCACCTGACGGACAGCTTCGATCTCGATGGCGATGCGGACGCGTTCACCGACCATTACGCCGCCCGTCTCCAGCACCTGGTTCCACGTGAGCCCAAACTCGCGGCGATCGATCGCGGTGGTGGCGCTGAACGCCGCGCGCTCGTTCCCCCACGGGTCCTTCGCCTGACCGAGCACTTCGACCTCGAGGGCGACGTCGCGCGTGACTCCCTTGATGGTCAGCGCGCCGGTGACGCGCAGCCGATCGGCAGCTGCCTGCGTGACGGCCGTCGACGTGAACGTGATCTCCGGATAGCGCTCGACGTCGAAGAAATCGGCGGAGCGCAGGTGCGCGTCGCGATCGGCCACGCCCGTGTCGATGCTCGATGCATCGATAGCCACGTTAAGGGACGCGCGGTAACAATCGCGGCCTGGTGTCTCCAGCGAGCCCGTCCAGCGGCTGAATTGGCCGCGCACTTTCGCGATGACGAGGTGACGGACTGTGAACTGAATGCCTGAATGGCTGCTGTCGATCTGCCAACGTTCGGTGCTCATGGGCTTCTCCAATCTGGCGCCGTCTGTGTGGCGCATGCCACTACCCAAGGCAACTGGCCTGCCAAGCCCATCGCGCTGTGTTCTCAACGGTGTATCGGCATTCCCTGCGCCGGCGAGTCTCTCGTTTCGATAGGATGGGCTCTCATCTTGAGAGGAGCAGTCGGAGCTAGCCCGTGACCTGCTGGAGTCAGAGCTGTTCGGGCATCGGATCGCGATCCAGCAGGAGCTTCTGGATCGGGGCGTCCGCCAACGCGGCGATCAAGCCGAGTGGTGAGCAGTGTGGTCTGAACCGGCTGGTCGCTTGTTCCTGCAAAGGCCGCGCGGTGTGTCCCAGCTGCGGTGGGCGTCCCATGAACGAGCGCACCGCTCACCTCTCTTCACAACGGACATCTCGGGGATGAACGCGATGCCGGCGCTCATCAAGCAATGACCGCCGCTCCTCGGCTCGGCCGGTGTCGGCTTCAGGGCTCCGGCCGATCACGTTCTTCGCGAAGAGCGACGAGTTCAGCGAGCGCTTCGAAGTCCTTCGGGCGCCCGGCCGCCTGCTTCAATCGAATCAGCGTATCCAGGTCAACGCACCAGCAGGTTGTGCCCAGCAGATCCAATCGGCGGCTGTGCGGGATGAGCGCCTGATACGTGCCGCCTCCGGCCACCTCACCGAGAAGATCGAGCTCGCCTGCGGATGTCGTCAGCGTGAAGTTGAGGCCCGCCTGAAGCGTCGGTTCGTCAAGCCGAAAAGGTAAGCCCGCTGGTGCACCTCGCAGATACGGGTGCAGTGGCGCGAGCGCGCGCGCAAGGCGCGTGTGGTTCTCGGCGGTGCGCGCGTAGACGATATCGAGATCGCGCGTGGTCCGGATGGCGCCGTGAGCGTTGGCGGCCAATCCCCCGATTACCACGAACTCGACGCCACCTGCGCCGAGCGCCCGAAGCAGCCGCTCGAAATCGGTCACCGGAAGGCTCGCGTGCCGGCTTCGCGCAGCGCATCGGCAGCACGCAGGAGATCGACGAGTTTCTGCAGGCGCTGCCCTGGCGTGAGCGCCAACGCTTCCCGCAACAGCGTCCTGTCGACGTTTTTCTTGTAACAGTCGATGACGTCGTCCATCGACGACCGAGGGGCGTCGTCGACGGCGCTTTCGTCCGCACTCATTGCTCGATTGTACGTCGCGGGGGACCGAAAGAAACGCCAGCGCGGACGAAGCCGGCCGGCCGGGCTGTCCTATAGTGGCGGCGCACTCGGCGGCTCGCAGGGCACGCCAGACACTCGGCCCGTCTACGGAGCGCGCGAGAGCCGACCTCATGAACGCGATGCGGACGGACACCGAGCTGTCGTACCCGCGTGGTCGTCGTGGCCGCCTCGCCGAGCACATCCGCAACGGATACCTCGAAGGTGTCTCCTTCGTCGAGGTGCGCTTCCAGCGCCACGGCCTTCGGCATACCATCGACGCGTTGCTTGCCGGCCTGAACCCGCAGGCACGCCTCGCCGTCTCAAGGCGCTGCTCGCGCGTGGCGCCGACCTGGCGCACAGTCACGACAAGCCTTCGCGCAGAACTCTACCTTGCGCACCCGAACACGGGGGCCTTCGAGCCGTTCGCCGTCGGTACCGTGACATACGCGGCGTGACACCCTTGTGGGTCGCGGCGTACGCCGCCTGGCGAGGTGCGCAGGCCCTGTGATCCGCGCGGCCGAGACACTCATCCGGGTCCGACAGGTCAGCGCTCGATGGCACCTGGCTGAATCGTCGCGCACGGCAGTGCCCGCTTGATGTCGCGCCAACCGAAGACGACGGGAGGCTCGACGGGCGCACCGCACTCGGCTCGATCGCCGCCGTCCGCGCCTCGTCTCTCGATGGTCATCATCCATCGCGTCCCGCCACCGTCGTCCAGTGTGGTGGGCTCGAGGCGTCCACATAGTCCATCGGGGCCCTCGGTGCTGACCCACTTCGTGGACGATGCCCTCCGAAACGTCTGGTGGTAGCCGTTGGTGGTGATGACGCACGCCGTAGCATCAGTGCTCGCGACGGTGATGAAGACCTGTCTGAACCGGCACATCATCTGCTCTCCATGAGGTGCGATGTCGCATTCGGCGGCCGCAAACTCGATGTCGCTGCCGGCGCGCGCCAGGTACGGAATGGTGACGGGCCGTTCACCCGGGCGTGTTCCGTCGCTGCTCTGCGCGTGCCCCGTCGCGACATGCAGGCAGAGCCCGGACGCTGCGACGCCGATGGCGAGCGCGAGACGCGCGACCGGGCCGCGACGCGGCACGGTGGGTGTTGGCGACATACTCTCCGTATCGACCGTCCGGAAGACCGGGAGCAGACGAGGCGTTTCGCATCACCAACCGTGCACGTTGTGGCCTGCAGAAGCAGTGGACTGCGCGACTCGACGTAGCGCTACGCGCCGTGCTTCCAGTCCTCCTGACTGCGGCGGTCACCTTCTGAAGGCCGACATCGGCGTCATTTTCGACCAGCAGCAGGTGCATCGTTCGATCGTTTCGGCACCAGAGCCTTATAACGACGCGGACTGGCAGCGGAGCATCGCGTGCAACAGCTTGGCATCAGTCTGTTCATGCGCTCGCCGTTTTCACAAGCGGGGGACGGCGGAGCCGCGCGATACGGCGTCTGCGACTTCCTCTACTCGCACGCCAGCATCGCGAGCGATGGCAGCGATAAGCCGTGTTACTCGTCGATCCTACCCTCGCGCGCCAGTGCTCCGAACGGGACGTTGCGTACGCTGTGGAACAGTGCCGAAATGCAGAGGCTGCGTCGTGACCACGACACACATCGTGCCCCTCGTCCTGCAAGACCTGCCACATGACACTGCGTGGCAGAGACACGCTCGCCAGACGGAGTGAGCGGTTCATCCGCGGGCGACGCACGAAAAACGAGCGGATGCCAACCCACCGAGGGCCGTGGGCGCGCTAAGTTCTTGCATATGACCCCCGCCCCTCCTATGTTAGTAGGGCTTCTCATGGCTCACTTGCGCGCCGGTTGGCTCACCGACCTGACGCCGCTCGCTTGGTTCGCCTTCTACGCAGCGGTGGCAGTGGCCGTCACCTGGCCACTCGCGGGCCACCTCCGCTCGACCCTCCTCGGATCACCCAGCGGCGATACCGGCGTCTACGTCTGGAACCTCTGGATCTTCCGCCACGAGCTGGTCGAGAAGGGACACCTCCCGTTCTCGACCGACCATATCTTCGGCTACACCGGCGGCGCCGATTTCTCGCTTCACAACTTCACACCGATCGCCGGTCTGCTCGCCACGCCGCTCATCCCCCATGTGGGCGTCGTGGCCGCGTTCAACATCCTCCTCATGGTGATGTTGACCTTGACCGGCGTGAGCGTGTTCGCGCTCGGGAAAACGTTGGGGCTCCGGAACTGGAGCGCAGCCCTCGCCGGCACGATGTTCATCGCGTCACCCGTGATAACGGCCCGAGAGACCGCGCACTTCAGTCTCGTCACCGCGTGGTCACTTCCCCTCTTCGTGTTGTTGTTCCTCCGCCTGATGGAACGGCCGACGCTGGCGACGGCGGTGCTCGTCGGCGTCGCCGTCGCGGCAGCGCACTACTCGGACACGTACTACGGCGTCTACTGCCTGCTGATCGGCGTCTTCGTGGTGGCGTGGCGCTTCGTCCGCATCGAGCGGCGCGCGCCGGCGCCGACATGCGATGCTCGCGCCATCCGTATCGTCGATCGTACGCTGGTGATGGTCGCCGTGTTCCTCGCGTGGCGGCTCATCACCGGTTGGACCGAGGTCTCCATCGGATCGATCCGATTTTCGATAAAAACGCTCTACACGCCGACACTGTTAGCCGTGCTGCTCGGCGCGACACGGGTGTGGCTGACGTTCCGACCTGTCGCGCGGCTGCACGATCCGACCGACCGCCTACCGGTCTTCATTCGCTTGGGGGGAGTCTCGGTTGCGACGTGTCTGGCCCTGATAGCGCCGGTCCTCGTCGGCCTCGTCCAACGGTTCTTCCAGGGGCGCCTGCCTGAGACGCCGCTGCCCTGGCGAAGCAGTCCCCGTGGCGTCGACTTGCTCGCGTATGTCGTGCCCAACCCGAATCATGCCTGGTTTGGACGGTGGACGGAGCGCTGGTGGTTGCCCCCCAACGCCGACGCGTTCCCGGAATTAGTCGCCTCCTTCTCGATCGTCGGGCTGGTGTGCATCGGCGTCGCGGCCTGGCGACGCTGGCTTCCCTCGTTCTGGGTTGCCTTCACCGCGTTATTCGGACTGCTGTCGCTCGGACCATTCATCCACATCGCGGGGGTCAACACGACGGTGATCGCGCCGTGGGCGATCCTGCGCTACGTGCCGGTGCTCGGGCTGGCCCGCTCTCCGTCCCGATTCGCCGTGCTGGCCAGCCTAGGGCTGTCGCTGCTCCTCGCCTTCGCGCTCGAGGCCTGGCGGCGCAACAGCCCGCGGGCGTGGCGGCGCCTGGCGATGCCCGTCCTGTTGTTGCTCGCGCTCGAGGGGTTCCCAGGTCCACGTCACCTCTACTCCGCCAATATCCCGCCGGTGTACCAGCATCTCGCCTTGACGCCGAAAGACGGACGCATCCTCACTCTGCCGACCGGCATTCGCGACGGCGTGTCGTCGCTTGGCAACTTCTCGGCGTCGAATCTGTTCTTTCAAACGGCCCACCGCCATCCAATCGAGGGAGGCTATCTGTCGCGTGTGTCGCCATCGAGGAAAACCGCGAGCGCGCGAGCGCCCATGCTTGTCGCGCTGCTTGCGCTCAGCGACCAAGAGACGACGCTCACGGACGCCGAAGTCGAGGCCGCCCGGTGGTCGCGCGACACGTTTCTTGCGTACTCCTGCGTGAGGCACGTGGTCATCGACAAGGATCATGCCTCGAGCCGTCTGCGCGCGTTCGCGATTGAGGCGCTGCATCTGGTACCCGTCATGGAGGACCAGCATCACCAATGGCTCGTGCCTCTCGGCCCCCCGCCCTGCCAGAAGCCGAGACCCTTCTACGAAAGCGGCAACAACTGACGCAGGCCGCCGCCCGCTTGCGGCCTGACGGGGCCACCTGATGTTTGAAGCTCATCCGTTCATGGCACCGCCACAAAAATTCCACAATCTCGCCGCTTCCCGATCGATCGCGCGTGCGATGCTTACTTGATGCTGTTCGCACGCCCGAGCTCCGACGCGCGCGCCACCGCGCTCATCGCCTGTGCGGCCTTGCTGCTCGCGGCCAGCACGCTGGCTCAGCAGCCCGCCCCAACCGTGGACCTGACGCCGGCGCCGCCAATCGCGCTCCCGAGCGCCAAGATGGCCGGATCGCTGCACGTCGACAGCAACAGCGCCGTCGTCTGGGACCTCCTGGACGAGGAGCGCACTCTCCACGTGTTCACGTCGGTCGATGGCATCGTGTCTCTCAGCACAGGCCGGACGCTCGAACACTTGGAGTTCCAGGGTCACGTGACGTGGGATCCCCAGGCGCCCGATGGCTGCGTGTGGATGGAGGCGGTGCTCGCCGATGCGGACGGCGTGTGGTACGGGTACTACCACAATGAGGTGGTCCCGGCCGAATGTCCCGACAGCGACAAAATGGAGCCACGTATCGGGGCAGCGCGCTCGCGGGACCGCGGCCGAACCTGGGAAGACTTGGGCATCGTTCTGTCGTCGCTGCCTGGCACGTCGGAGTGTGACACGCGCAACCTGTATTTCGCCGGCGGCGTCGGAGACTTCACGGCAGTCCTCGATCGAGACGAACACTACGTGTACTTGCTCTTCTCGCAGTACGTTCGAGACACCGAGGCGCAGGGCGTTGCCGCCGCGCGGCTGCTCTGGGCCAACCGAGACCAGCCGGTCGGTGCCGTGGAGGTCTCGCAAGGCGGCCTCTGGCTGCCCGCGAACGACGCGACGGTTCCCCGTGACGACGGGACGATCGACGTCGCCTGGGAGTATCCGATTGGTACACCGCTGTTTCCGACCCACGATTCATGACACGACGGCGGCTCCGCCGACGCGTTCTGGGGCCCGTCGGTCCACTGGAACACGTTCCTGGAGCGGTACGTGATGGTGCTCAATCGCACGAAGACCACCAGTTGGGATAATGAGGGGATCTACGTGTCGTTCAATCCGGACGTGGCCTCCCCTGAAGCGTGGTCGACGCTGGTGCGGACCCTTCGGAACGGCCGCTGGTATCCATAAGTCGTCGGACTCGAGCACGGTAGCGGCACCGACCGGCTCGCAGGCCAGCGCGCGCGCTTCTTCATGGGCGGTCTCTCCGACATCGAGGTTGAGTTCGAGAGGTAATCCGCCGCGCCGCCGCCCCCCTCCCATGCGCTAGGTCTTGATATAGTGCGGACGCTATGGGTCGCGCCTTCAGGCCTTCGCTCGTCCTTCTGGCGGTCCTCTTCTTCGGGTCTGGCGTCAGTGCGCTGATCTATCAGGTCCTCTGGCTGCGCCTGCTGGCCCTCGTGTTTGGGGTCACGGTGCACGCCGCCACGACGGTGCTCGCCAGCTTCATGGCGGGCCTGGCCCTCGGCAGCGCCCTTGCGGGCCGCGTCGCCGATCGGACCCCGGTTCCCCTCCGCTGGTTCGGATGCGTCGAGGTCGTCGTCGGTCTGCTGGCGTTGGCGACCTACTGGGTGCTGCCCACGCTCACGCCGTGGTATGCGGCGCTCCAATCCTCCCTTCCTGACGGTCTCTGGATCCAGACCGCGATCAGGTTCGTCGGATCGTTCGCGGTCCTTCTCACGCCCACGATCCTGATGGGCATGACGTTGCCGCTCATGCTGAAAGCCTCCGACACCGGGGAGCGCCGTAGCGGCCGGATCGGCGTCCTGTATGCGACCAACACGGCAGGGGCCGTTCTTGGCGCGCTGCTGACCGGCTACCTGCTGATCGGAAGCGTGGGCATCGCCGGAGCTTTTCGCATCGCCGCGTCGATCAACGTCCTCGTCGGCCTCGTAGCGCTGACCTTGTCTGGCGGGGCCGACCGAGCGTCATCACCAACCTTCGCAGAGCCAGTGCGGGCTCGTCCGCCGTTCGCGGCGGTAGCGGTGTTCGCGCTCTCCGGATTCGCGGCGTTGGCCCTCGAGGTTGTGTGGTTTCGTGTGCTCGTGTACTTCGTCCCGGCGACGAGCTACGCGTTCTCGACCATGCTGGCTGCGGTGCTGCTGGGACTCGCCCTCGGATCGTATGCGGCGACGCCGCTGTTGAGGACACCCGATCGGCTGCTGCGCCGCCTGGTGTGGATTCAGTTCGCCACCGCCATCGCCGTTCCGCTCGCCGCCACTGCGATTGCGAGCGCTTATCGGGCCGGGTGGCACACGACGGCCGACATTCACATCAGCGTGGTCTTGGCGCTTCCGCCAGCCTTCTTGATGGGCCTCTCCTACCCGATCGGACTCCGGCTGTGGGGTGGCGGGGGATCATCCAAAGCCGGCGCGCGGGAATCGGTGCAGGCGACACGCGTCGGCGATTTGAACTCGGCGAACCTGCTCGGCGGCATCGTCGGCGCGGTGGTGGGGGGGTTCGTCGCGCTGCCGCTGCTGGGCACGCGCGCGGCGATCATCTGCTTGGGGGGCGTATACGCGTTGACGTTCGTGCTCCTCCTCCGGTTGACCGTCGCGCCGCGTCGAACCGTTCCACTCGCCGCAGCGGGACTGCTCGCCTTCACTCTCGCCGCGGTCAGCGTGCCCGATATGCTCGACGTCGCCAGCAACCGACGCTATCCAGTAGACGAGCGTCCCTTCTGGCGCCAAGAAGGCGCTCAGACCACCGTCGCCGTACGGCGACGTGCTGACCAAGGCGTCGTCCTGTATCTGGACGGGCTGCACCAGGCGTCCGACCTGCCGGAGATGGTGGCCTTGCACCGGCTGATCGGCCACCTCCCGATGGCGCTGCACCCCGACCCGAGGCGCACGATCGTCATCGGCCTGGGAGGCGGCGTCACGCCGGGCGCGGTGAGCCAGCACGACACCACAGTGGACGTCGTGGAGCTCTCGCCGTCGGTGGTCGAAGCGGCGCAGTGGTTTGAGCACGTCAACTATGCGGTCACCTCGCGATCGAACGTCCGCATGCGCGTCGACGATGGTCGGAACTTTCTGTCGTCCAGAGCGGGTCGGTACGACGTAATGACCGCCGACCTGATTCAGCCTGAACACGCGGGCGCCGGGCATCTCTACTCCCTCGAGTACTTCACCCTGATGCGGCGGGCACTCGCGGACGGCGGCTTGGCGCTCCAGTGGATCGGCCACCGCAGCGAAGTCGAGTACAAGTTGATGCTGCGGACGTTCCTCGCCGCCTTCCCGCACGCCACGCTCTGGGCAGGCGGTCAACTCCTGATCGGATCGACCGGCCCGCTCACGATTGACCGCGCCGCGTTCGAATGCAAGCTCGCACGCGAGGAAACGCGGGCGGCGCTGCAGACCGTAGGTCTGACTGATTTCGATGCGCTGGTCGCCCAGTACGTCGCCGGACCAGATGAGCTGCGCGCGTTCGCTGGCGATGGGCCGCTGCTCAGCGACGATCGTCCGTTGCTGGAGTACTTTCGCACGCTGCCACCCGGAGACGGTCGCATCGTCGACCTGACCGGATTCGGAGGACGAGGCGCGGCGCGACTCGTCCGCTGACGAAGCAGCCCCTCGGCTGCGACGACGATCGCGTCTGTCGCTGCCGCGATCCCCATGGACGACCCCGCTCAGTCGAGCTGATGGACAAGGCCAGATCGGACTCATGTCGACCGGCACGGCGAGACTCGTGGCTCTCGTGGCTATAATGTGCGGCGGCAGAGTAGCCCGCTCGAACGGGGGGCAGGGGCGTACGGCGCGAGTGGGTCCCCATGTCCGTGTTCGAGTCCATGGCGTTGGAGGCGCTCGGCCCGAGTTCGACAGCGCTGCAGCGGTCCAAGGAGCTGAACATGAGCAGAATGCGCCGTGCACTCGTTCGTACTGCGTGTGTCGTCCTGGCAGGACCGGTGCTCGTTGCACAGCAGAGTGCACCAGCACCAACTGCCCCTGTGCCGGCCGGCCTCCCCGACTGGGCCTACACCCCTCCCCCCCCGCCAGGGTCACCGCCAGCGCCGACGGCTCTGCCTGCCGACGACAATACGGTGATCAAGATCACCGGGAGCGATCGGACCATGCCGCGGAGCGCCATGCGCACCGGGCGCGGTGAGATCCCCGACTGGCACCCCGGCGATCGCCGTGGCCAGCTGCCACTAATCGTCAGGAATGGCAAGGAAGGAGTGCTTCCCTGCGGTCTGTGCCACCTCGCTGACGGGGCAGGGCGTCCGGAGAACGCTCCCGTGAACGGATTGCACCCGACCTACTTCCTTCAGCAGATGGAGGACTTCAAGAACGGTCTTCGACGGAGCGCCGACCCCCGCAAGGCCAACACCAACATGATGATTTCGTACACCAAGGCGGCGACGCCCGACGAGTTGAAGGCCGCGGCGGAGTACTTCGCCGCGCAACCGTATCCGAAGCGGATCAGGGTGATCGAATCGCGCACGGCTCCCAAGGTGCGCCTCCAAGGAGGCATGCACATGGCGATTCCGCAGAACGAAGGCGGCGGCATGGAACCGATGGGCGACCACCTGGTGGAAGTGCCCGACGACAACCTCCGCGCGGAAGTACGCGACACGCGGATGGGGTGGACGGTCTACGCGCCGACCGGCACGCTGAAGAAGGGCCAGCAGCTCGCCGCCAAGTACCAGTGCGGCGTCTGCCACGGCCGGAATCTGGAAGGCCTCGGTCCGGTGCCGCCTCTGGCTGGCCGATCGCCCAGCTACGCCACGCGCCAACTGTTCGATATGAAGACCGGAACGCGCCGCGGCCCGTGGTCGGAGCTGATGCAGACCATCGTGCGCGAGATGTCTGTGCAGGACATGATGGCCGTCACCGCCTATGCCGCGTCGCGCGCGCCCTCCGAGAGCGCGCGCGGCACCCGTTAACCTGCCGGGAAGCCGCACGGCTGGTCGAACATCCAAAACGCTGCCGACGTGCGTCAGGCGTCGGCAGCGCCGTCAGAAGCGCAACGTAGCGCTCAACTCCACGTTCCTGGCCGGCAGAATCGATGTCGGCACAAGGAAGTTCGGCCCGGACAGCTGCGTCAGCGTGACGGTGGTGTTCGCGTTCAGCGCCGGGCTCGTAGCGCAGGTTGCCGTTCGTGTCGCGCCACTGGAACGTGGTCACCAGCGGCACATTCCGGTTCGCCATCTGGAGCTCGTCGACATAGCGCATGTGCGGGTAGCGGCCCCATCCGCCTTTGAGCAGCGTCTTGCCGTCGCCCGTGAGGTCGTACGCCGCGTTGACGCGGGGCGACAGGGGATTCCACACCTTGAAATTGGTCCCGGGGAAACAGGCTGCCGGATAGATTCCGCTGAAGGGGCTGGGTGCCTCCACTCGGCACTGCTCGCGAATGAAGCCGCGATCGTGCGCGTACCGGACGCCCAGATTCAGCGTCAGCCGGCGGCCGATCACCGACCGATCCGCCGGCACGTCGTGCATCCGCTCGCGCAGCTGACCGAGTGGGATGTGCGCGCTGTCGCGGATCCACTTCTGCGCTCGCTCCGACGCGCCGCGCACGTCGAGCAGGAACGGGGACGGGGACGCCGAGAGACGTGCGGCGACGACGCCAGGAGCGAGCCGTTCCGTCGAGGTGATGAGATCGGGGCGATCCGCGACGCTGCTGAGCCCGTGTTCGAGATAGCCAATCACGTGATCAAAACCGATTCGTCCGAGCCGCAGCGCCGATTCGGTCTCGGCGCCCGGATCGGCGATGATCATAATGGGGCGGTCTCGCGTCAGGACCGTGCCGGCCCATGTGGCGTACTGCCCCACCAAGCCGACATTGATACTGCCGAACAGGTGCGCGGCGCCGAACTCGACCGGATCGCGCGAGTCGAGGAGCTGTGCGCCGGCGGCTGCTTTCGCGAGCACCTCAGCGAGAGACAACGGCTTCAGCTCTCGCGACAGGGCCACCTCGAGGGTCGGGCGTTCGCGGCTATTAAGCACCGCGTCGTAGGTGAAGTATGGTGGCGCCTCCGGCTGATCAGCAGTCACCAGGTCGACAAAGACCGCCTTGGACATCGGTTGGAGCGCGTAATTCAATCGTCGCTGCTCACCGATCGTGGACACCGTCTCGCGCGACAGGGCCTTGCCGCATAACGAACCAGCGCCGTGGGCCGGGTAGACGAGAGTGGGATCTGGCAGCGGCAGGAGCTTCGCGTGCAGCGAGTCGTACAGCAGCCCGCCCAGCTGCGTGGCCGACCAGCCCAACGCCGCCCGCAAGTCCGGCCGCCCGACGTCACCCACGAAGAGTGTGTCGCCGGTCAGTACCGCGTAGGGTGTATCGGCGCCGACCTCGAGGTCGTAGACGACCAGCGAGATCGACTCCGGTGTGTGACCGGGCGTATGCAGGGCCACGAGGCGCACACGGCCGAACTCCAGTACTCCGCCATCCGCAAGCGCTCTGAACGCGTACTCGGTCTGCGCCTGGCTCGATAGGCAAATCGTGGCACCAACGCGGTCGCGCAGCTCGAGGTGGCCTGCCACAAAGTCGGCGTGCAAGTGGGTGAGTACCACATACGCGATGCGCAACCCCTGGTCGGCTGCACATTGCAGATAACAGTCGACGTCGCGTTGGGGGTCCACCACAGCCGCCACGCGCGTCTTCTCGTCGCTAATGAGGTAGGACGCATGAGCAAGACAATTGAGATAGAACTGTTTCAAGATCACGATTCACGACCGTCGCTCTGACCGGGCAGTATAATCGCGCTCCGCGACAACCGCATCGACGTTCATCAGGAGGGATGACCATGGCCACCACAACCGGCCCGCTTCCGATTGGTAGCGACGCACCAGACTTCGAGGCGATGACCACCGAAGGCCCGATTCGCTTCCACGAATGGCTCGGCAACTCGTGGGGCGTGCTCTTCTCTCACCCGAAAGACTTCACGCCGGTCTGCACGACCGAGCTTGGCTACATGGCGCGCATCAAGCCAGACTTCGACAGGCGTGGGGTCAAGATCATCGGCCTGAGCGTTGACCCGGTCGAGAGCCATCGCGGCTGGTCGAAGGACATCGCGGAGACGCAAGGGTACGCGCCCAATTACCCGATGATCGCGGACTTGGACCTCAAGGTGTCGAAGCTCTATGGCATGCTGCCGGCCGAGGCAGGGGAAACCTGCGAAGGGCGCACCGCCCTGGACAACCAGACGGTGCGTAACGTGTACGTGATCGGGCCTGACAAGAAGATCAAGTTGGTCCTCTCCTACCCGATGAGCACCGGGCGGAATTTCGACGAAGTGTTGCGCGTGATTGACTCGATACAGCTGACGGCAAAACACAAGGTGGCCACGCCGGTGAACTGGCGCGACGGCGACAAGGTGATCATCCTGCCGGCGGTTCAAGAGGCCGAGGCGCGGGAGCGCTTCCCACACGGATGGGATGCCCCGAAACCGTACCTACGGTACGTACCTCAGCCGAGAGACTGATCGCCCGGATCCGCCACGCGCCCTTGACGTAAAGGCGCCTGGGCGGCTTCGGGACCCAGGTGCGCGGCTAGCCCAGCGGCAACGGTTCGCCCGTTTAGCCAGCCAGTTCTATAAATCTGTGGACAAGCGACATCTATTGTGTATTGTGTTTCTTGCTGATCCGGGCCTCTTTTGAATACCGGAATCCTGTCAAGATATCGTCAGATCTCCCCGTTCTTGCGCGGTTGTTCGTTGATGTGGCTGCTTCTTGTCGAGGCCTTGAACTCAGCTCTTGAACTCGGGTCTCCTGTCTGAGCACGACATCCGCTCAGACGGTTCGCAACTGACGACGGGCTGCGCTGGTTAGGCGAACTGCCGCCTGCCGACGTGCCGGCCGACTGTCTGGTGACCGGAGAGCGAGAGGGTGTGGCGGCGTGATGCCAGGAGGAGGACGACGTGGGAAAGTCTGCGGCCGTAGGGTGCTTGCTTGGAGCTGTGACCCTCGGTGTGGTACCGCCTGCTGCGGCGCAGCGTAACCTCGCCCCGCAGCTGTCGGTGGGCTACTCGATCGTGGTAAACGATGAGGTGGCCGTGAACCAGAGCACGCTGCCGCTCGGGTTTCAGGTCGATGCCGCGTTCGCGCTCCACGAGCGGATCATGCTGGCGGCCGAGCTGAACGGGCACTTCAAAATGGGCATCACACCGAGTGCGTCGATGGACCGTGTGGTTGCGCCGCTCCCGACGCGGGAATTCCAGGCGCTATCGTTCAACCGTCCGGAGACGGGGTTCTGTTCACCCACGCTGCGCGCTTGAAGAGCCGGTCCGCCTGTTCCCAGGTGCCCTGAAGGGTCCGTCGGGCGGGACCATTTCCAACACGACGGAGGAAACGAGGACGAAGTGCCGCATGCTGCGCCTCACCGATATCCGCTGTTTTCCCGCCCGCCGACACGCCAGCCCATCAATATCAAACGTATTGAGTTACGGTAATCTCCTGTCTGTACCGCAGCCGGCACAGGGAGGCTTTATGCGAATCAGACTCGCTCAGACGCTTCTCGTCGTCGTCGGTCTTCTCGCGTTGGCTCTCGGAACATCTGCCCTAGCTCAGGGTAATTCGACGGTTGGCAACTGGAGATTGAATCTCGCAAAGTCGAAATACAGCCCCGGCCCGCCCCCAAAGAGCACGACCATCAAGATCGAACCGGCCGGCTTGGGCAGGGTCATCACCACCGTGGACGCCGTTGCCGCGGACGGCACGAAGCAGCGCTGGACCTATGCCGGAGGCTACGACGGCAAGGACTCGCCGATCATGGGCAACAATCCCAATGGCGACACGGTCTCTCGAAAGCGCGTCAATCTATCGACGACCGAGGCGACGTTCAAGAAGGCCGGCAAGGTGACGGTGGTCAATACCGTCGTGGTGTCGGCCGACGGCAAAACGCTCACCGTCACCGCGAAGGGGACCGATCCGCAGGGTCGAGCCGTCGACAATCTGCAGGTGTACGACCGGCAGCCGTAACCTTGTTCTGCGTTCCTGGATCGTGAGCGTGGCCATCGCCACGGCCTTGAGGATCGGGAGCGGTGCCCGCCTGTGCGTGCGCCTGGCGATCCGGGCGCGGCGCTCCGGCAATCGGTACTGATTCAGCGCGGACAGGCTATGGATTGCCGCACCGGAACACCGTCGAAACCCTGGTCGCCGAGAGAGGGTCGACATCGGCCTTCGTCATTTCCATGTAGGTCTTGCGTTCGCCGTCGATCGTGAGACCGCCCACTATGAGGGCGAACGCGGCGAGGCGTTGTGTCGTCGTGGGAAACCTCCGCCTGCGTTCGAGGGGGCGCAGCCGAGCCGACCGAGACTTCCTGGACCCGCCCTACTTGGCGCGCTTCTGGTCCGCGGCGCGCGCGCCCCTGAGGATGTTGACCAGACCGTAATTCCCCTCATGGCACGCGTACTCGTGGAGCGGGCCCTCGGAGCGAATCATCGGGAGTTCGACGGTCCAGGGCGCCGTCCAGGTGGCCGGATCGCTGACCGTGAACGTGTAGTCGATGCGGTCAGCGCTCACGCGCGTGAACCGTTCGACTACGCGCAACGACTCGGTGGCGCCCTGGAACGCGGTCTTCTCGCTGAAGTTCGTCGTCTCGACCACGAGCGTGTCGCCTTCCCAGCGGCCCCGGGAGATCCCGCCCCACTGGCGGATGCTCGCCGCCGCGGATGGACGGCCGTCGGTCGGTATCAGGCGCGGGAGATTCGTCGCCAACTCACGCACGATCGTGACGTAGCCTGCCGACTGCAGGATCTGCGTGACGTCGTTGTAGGGTGGAGGCATCATCGGTGGCCCCTCGTGAGTCCAGACGATGCACCGCTCCTGCAGTGGACGACCGGCGTAGCTGTCGAAGTTGACAGCGGCCCGACGAGCCGCCGCGCGTTTCTGTCCCTCCTCGGTGAGCGGTGGGAAACGACCGTTTGGCGGGTCGACGATGAGCGAGGTTCGGCGGGAGGTCAGCGTCTTCGGGCGGCTGGTCGTCAACCACTGGGCGTTGTCGTAGTGAGTGGGATCGGCCTGTTCGACGTTGCTCTCTCGATCGTGATCGGCTGCCGCGAAAATACCCCCGCGAAGCGGATCGACGTTGGGCTGCGACAGCAGCGCGGTCAGCCTCGCGGCTTCCTCGTCCGTCAGAAACGGCTGGTTCGCGTATCGGTCCGGACGCTGGAGCGGCGTGAACGTCTGCGTCGTCCAGTAGCCCTGGAGATCGGGGCGACCATCCAGCTTGCGCGGAATGGCACCGGCCTTCGGCGACGACTGCGTCCGAACGGGCACGGGCGCCAGCAGCCATGCAACCATCACGAGAAACGCGGCAGCACATCGCGTCGACAGCACCGTCGCGCAGTTGGAATCGGCTACTGGATTAGGCACGGTGTCTCGCCTCCTCGGTGGCGTCAATACCGACCGGAACCGGCGGAGCGCCTGAAGCAAGCCGGTCGGCGCTGTCAGGCGTAAACGAGTACCCATCTCCATACACGGTGTGAATGTAGCGTGGATGGTGCGCGTCCGGCTCGATCTTCCGGCGCAGGCGCGCGACCGCGTGATCGACGGACCGCGTGTTGGGCATCGCGGCGAAGCCCCACACTTCACGAAGCAGCTCGGCTCGGCTGACCACGCGCCCGGACCGCTCCGACAGGTACTTCAACAGCTCGAACTCGCGGTGGCTGAGGTCCACGCGATCGGGCCCATTCCACGCCTGCAACGTCTGCAGGTCGACCGTGATGCGCCCGACCGCGAGGCGTGACAGACATGCCTGCGCGCGCCGCAGCACGCCGTGCACGCGTATGACCAACTCGTCGAGGTCGAACGGCTTGGTGACGAAATCGTCGGCCCCCGCATTCAGCGCGCGCATCGCGTCGCTGCGCGAGGTCAACATGATGAGTGGTGTGTGTCGCCGCCCTCGCAACGCCACACTTAGGTCGAAGCCCGACTGGTCCAGCAGCTTCACGTCCAACACGATGACGTCCGGCGCGGAACTGTTCGCCTTCGACAAAGCGGTATGGCCGTCAGACGCGTACTGCACGCCGAACCCTGCTGCGGCGAGACCCTCCTCGAGGATCCGTGTCTGCACGGCGTCATGCTGAACGATGAGGACTTGCCGTTTCACTCGAGCTCTCCGGATGTCGCCCCCCGGTGGCCGAATGGTTCCTGAAACGACGAACCGCCGGGCCGGTGCGAGGAGCACCAATCCCGGCGGCACGATTCTAGCCCCAATTGGGCGAGGTTAGAAGCGGAACTGGATCCCGAAGCGCGCGTTCCGCCCGCCCTGGACCGACGTCGGACGCAGCCAGGTGGCGCCGCTGTTGGCAACGGAGTACGCCTGGTTCACTTGGTTGATGCTGCGGATGTTGCCGATGTTCTCGAACTCGGCCAGAGCCGTCAGACGGTACTTGCCCATGTTCATGACCTTCGAGAATCGGACATCGAACACCTTGAAGTACTGCTGGTAGATCCGATTCGGCTCGAGCAGGTTGACCTGGATGAACGAAGGGTTTGATGCCGCGCTGTTGAACTGCCCCGAGCCGCCGGTAATCGTTCGCCCTGCCAGAGCCGCAGTCACCGGCATGTTGGCCGCAAAGTAGGGCGCGACAACCGTCAGGCCGGCGCCAGGCGCGTCGAAGATGAAGAAGTTGCTGGCGATCGAAATGTTGTACTTCAGCGGTATACCGGCCGAAATCTTGAAGATGTGCCGGAACGGCGTCTCCTGATCGCAGAATCGGAGGTCGTTCGGGTTCTCCTGCGCGTTGGTGCAGCTATTCGTCCGCGTCTTGTTCGTGGTGAAGCTCGTCATCGCGAACGCTCGTCGCGGCAAGGTGATGTTCGCGCTCACCTCGTAGCCGTTGTAGATGCGGAACTCACCCGAATTGACCAGCATGCCCTCGCGCACGCCCACCTTGGCCGGGTTGAGGTTGTAGAGCGTGATCGCTTCGCGGCCACCGTTCGGCAGGCGCGAATCGGCCGGACCGATGAACGTGAACGGCGTCCAGTCGCTGCCAGGCATACCGGCGGTTCCGACGGGCGAGGTCGCCAGGTTGTCCGTGAACGCGAGGTCGAAGTAGCGACGACGATAGTAGCCGCCCCCTACGCGCACGCGCGGGAAGAGCTCGTGGTCGGCCGTCACTTCGTACGTCCAGTTCTTGTCGCGTCTCAGGTCTGGATCCATGCGGTCGGTGCCAGAGAGCGTGCCAAACCGCGCGTTGGCCGGAGGACCGATTTCAGCGAACTGCGGCGTGGGACGGCCATTGACCATCGACACGACGGTGCCGTCACCGTTGAGGTCGGTCCACGTGCGGTTGTCACCCAGGCTGAAGATGGGATTGAACTGCGAGGTTCGTGAGAGCGCGTGCCCCGCCACGAACTTGCCGGCGAACGCTTTGACGGCAGTCTTCCCGGTGCCGAAGATGTCCCACGCAAAGCCAGTGCGCGTGGCCCAGTCGAGCCAGTTCGGTGTATTCCCGATCGGCGCGGGCATGATGACTTCTGGAGTGAAGAACGATTCCGGGTTGGTCTGGGCCGGGATTCCTGCGCGGAAATGGTCGAACCGCGCACCGAGGTTGATGGTCAACCGCTTGACGCGCCATTGGTCCTGCACGTAGGCACCGCCGTCGAAGTTGAGCTCCATCAAGTTCCTGGCCGTCCCGTTCATGACCAGGACATCGAGCGGCACACCATTGACGGTACGGCGTCGCAAGATGTCCGCGTTGTACGGGTTCGCCTGCTGGGCGGTCGCCCAGCGGTCCTCGAACCCCGTCTTGAACGAGTGCGAGCCAGTGATGTACGACAGTGAGAACCGAACGCTCTTCTTCTTCTCGGTGTTGCTGTAATTGAGGTTGTGGTTCTCCTCCAGGGTCCCGCGCCCGATATCGATCTTCGCGATGTCAGTGGGCGCGTTCTCCGGCTGGAACAGGACGCGGAAGTCGCCGCGCTCGTAGGAGAAGCCGCCTTCGAGCAGGATCTTGTTCGTAATGGGGGCGGTGTACTTCACCTGCGCGAGCCACGCGGGCCACAGGGGGAGGCGCCACGCCGCTTCCGGCGATGTGATCACGCCGCCGGTGTTGTAGTTGCCACGAATGCCATCGAAGCGCGTGTTGTCGAAGCTGTAGCGGAGCTTGTGCTTCTGGGTGACCTGATGCGTGATGCGCACCGTCTGCGACAGGTTCAGGATGCCACCCGTATCGGCCGGGCACAGGTCGTTAGCGGGGCGGTTGCGGCAGCGCTCGGGCGTCGCCGGATGATCCGGCTTGAAGAACGAATCGAGAATCTGCGTATTGGCCTTGTTCCCGGACATGGAACCGAAGTACCAGAGTTTGTCCTGTTTGATCGGCCCACCGATGACCGGGTTGAAGTCGAAACTGAACTGCTGGGGCACGAACCGGAAGCCGATGTTCTGGAGGTCACCGAGGTTGTTGGATTCGAAGCGCTTGTGCCTCCCATAGGAGACAACCTCGACTGCCGTTCTGTTGCTGCCTTCCTTCGGGATCATGTTCATGCGCACGCCGCTCAGCGCGTACTCCGCGCCCTGCGAGTCCGTGCTGTAGACCAGCTCTTCGATCTGCGCTTCCTGCGTCTGCGTCACGCTGCCCACGCCGAGGCGACCGGTACCTCGTCCGACCAAGTGCATGCCAGACTTGAAGCCGTCGACCATCGTGTGGCTGTCCTGCGAATCGGATCCGTGAGCGACGACGCCGGTGTTGCCGCCTGGGATGACGACGCCCGGAATCAGTGCCGCGCGTCCTTGGACCGTGCGACCACCGGGAAGCGCCATAATCTGCTCTTTGGTCAGCACGGTCTGCGTGATGTTGTTCTGGACATCCACGATGGGCGCGGCGCCGGAGACCGTTACTGTCTCTTCGAGGGCGCCCACTTTCATCTCAGCGTTCACGGGCGCGTCGAACGTGCCCTGCAGGATGATTCCCTCGCGCTTGATCGTGTTGAAGCCCTGCATCGTGAAGGTCACGCTGTACGTGCCAGGGCGCAGCGTGGTGATGCGGTACGCGCCAGCGCCGTCGGTGTTCGCTGTGCGGACCTTCTCAATAAGGACAGGGCTTGCCACCTCGATGGTTACGCCCGGAAGGACGCCGCCTGACGCGTCGGTCACCGTGCCTGAGATGCTCGCTTGCGCGCGAGCGGGCGCCGGGAAGAGAACGGCGGTGAAACAGACAAGAACGAAAGCGAAAGCCCATCGTGGCATGTAAGTGTGCCTCCAGAACGCCCCAAACCCAGCAGTAGTAGACCCCGGCGAATCCTAGCAACCAGAATCCGGCCGCTTTGTCGCGCATTGTCGCTACGGTCGGGCTTCGCGCGGAGGCGCACCGAATGGTTGGATCGCCTCGAGCATAGGCAGGAGGGGTTAGGCCCCCACCCCCCACCCGTCTTGATATGCTCCCCGCCGGGAGCGTGACCTATGACGCGGGTAGACGAACGACTGGGATGGACGCGGCGCGAAGCAATCGGACTCCTTGGGATGGCCCTTGCCGGCGCGTCGGCCAGGTCGGCATCGGCAGCGCCGACCTTTCCGAAGGGCGCCATCATCCGAACATTGCTGAGGGACTACGCACCAGAAGAGCTCGGTGGCGGCGCGACGCTCTTCCACGAACACCTCTCGTTCCCGCCGGACTTCCTGCCGCGGTTCATCAAATACAGCGCGGAGACGGCCGCGCGGAACCGTCCGCCGAACGCTCCACCACCGCCGGCGCCTCCACAGCCTCCACCCGCTCCGGCCGGGAAGTTCTTCATGCAGGACCTGGATGTCATGGCGGAGGAGATCGCGATCGCCAAACGCGAAGGCATCGCCTGCATCGTCGACGGTGGACATCCCGATATGGGACGCGACATCAACTTCCTCAAGCAGGTGTCCGAGAAGTCGGGGATGCCGATTGTCGCGGGCGCGGGCTTCTACAACGAGCCGTTCTATCCACCCGAGATCGCGACGATGAGCGAGGACCAGGTGTTCGACGCCATCATGAAACAGGTGCGGGCCGACAACATCGGCGCGTTCGGCGAGATCGGATCGTGGGACTACATCACCAAGGTCGAGCGGAAGGTGTTCCGGGCCACCGGGCGTGCGCATCTGGCGACAAACATCCCGATCTTCACGCACACCGGGATCCCAGGAAAATCTGCGCTCGAACAGCTGGACATCATCGAGGACGTCGGCGTCGATCCGCGGCACGTCGTCATCGGACATGTTGGCAACCTGGTCGACTCCAACGTCGACGTGCACAAGGCGATCTGCCGGCGTGGTGCGTTCGTCGGATTCGATCGACAGGGTGGCCCGGGTGACACCCCGGTTGTGCCGATGGTGATGGCGCTCTTGGAGGCGGGCTTCGCCGACAACCTGCTGTTCGCGTCCGATTTCTCAAGCGCCAATCAGCTCAAGCGGAACAACAAGGAGATGGGCTACGCGAAGACACTGACGGTCTTCGTGCCAAAGGTCAAAGCGGCTGGCGCGAGCGACGAAGTGCTCCGCCAAATCATGGTCGACAATCCGCGTCGGTTCCTCGCGTTCGTGCCGAAAATCAAGCGAAAGGCTTGAATGGGTGATCTCGGCCATACCCGGTCCCCACAAGCTGCTCGTAGCAGTGAACCGACGCCGCCCGGCAGAGCGCCGGGAAATCCTCGAACAGACGGCGTGCATCGCCATCACCGCGAAAGACCCCATCCCAACGCGGCGACACGGCATGCGCGATTCGTAGCTCGGTCGGTGGGTGCGAGTCGTACATCGTCGGCGTCGACCGCAGCGCATGGGCGAGCAGCTCGGACACCTGATTGGGCGTGATCGCGGGCAGCGTCGAGGGACGTCGAGCCCCAAGCGAGGTCACCCTCTTCAAGTCGGTTGGCCTCGCCGTGGAGGACGTCGTCGCGGCGAAGCTGACCTTCGACCGCGCAGTGGAAGCCGGCGTCGGCATCGAGCTGTGGCCTTGCCTGGTCGCTACCACCCGTGTGTCACGAAGCGGTCGGGGCTCAGCCGCCGAGTTTACGAATCGCCTTGCCCTGTTCATCCACCGGACGGCGCATGCGGTCGACCAGACTCGTGCGCACGACGCTGACGAGGCTGTCGGCGATGGGGAACGGGAAATCGTTGGCCATGGCCCAAAAGGTCACGCGCGCCCTGGCTGACGTCTTGCCGGGTGCCCACGGCTGCTCGATCGCGAAATCAGGATAGATGAACAGATTGTTCACGAGCGTCGTTTCAGCCAGCGGCGCGAAGGAGAAGCGCGGCACGACGTAGAGGAGCGTCGCATCATCGTGGTCTCTGGGGTCGGCGATTTGCATGCCGCGGCGGGCCACGTCCATCGTCACCGAGACGAGCGTGTACCAGGAGACCTGTCCCGCACTGTTCAAGTTGCGCCGTCGGACCTCAATGCCGTAGGGATGCAGAGGCGGATCGGGTGCCACGCCGTGCCAACGCCGGCGCTGCCCACGATGGATCTTGATGGAGGCCACCGGTACGCGCTGCAGGCGCTTCGTGCCATCCAGCGCACGCATCACGAAAAAGTCCATGATGAGATCGTCGGCATTGGGATGCGGCAGCGCGAAGTGCAGGTAGCGGTCCTCCGGACGCGCGGGCTGCGCGAACTCGACGTCGAAGCTGCTCACACCCTTGAGGAGCGAGCGCTTCGCGAGGTAGCTCCATAGCGTTTCGATGTACCACTCGGCGGAGACGCTGCCGGCCGAATTCAGCATGTCGGGGATGATCGCCTTCCGGCGTGTTTCGAGGACGGCGGCAATGGCCCGCCCGGCCGCACCGACGGCCCGTCTCACATCGGTTGCGCGTAAAGGCTTCATGAGGCGTGGTCAGACTCATCGGTAAGTCTAACTGAGGTGGAGCGTGCTTCCTTTCGTTCCCCGTCCCCCTGCGGCTGAAACGCGTCCGCAATTCACATTTCGGCGCACGACGAGAACGGGAACAGCGCTGACGGCCGTGTGCGCGGTGCTTGGTGGCGATCCGCCCACGACTGCGGTCAAGGCCCCCCCGACCTGCGACTTGTGACTTCGTCAGCGCCCAGCGCGTTCGTCCGCTCGGGTCGCGCGAAGAATGCCTTCCATGATTTCCTTGTTGCCTTCGTGGCATGCGTACTCGAAGAGCTGCTCACTCGAGGTCTTGAGCGGCATCTCGGCCGTCCACGGACGGGTCCACGTCGAGGGGTCGTTGATCGTCAGCTGATAGTTAATCGTATCCGGGGCCACTCGCGTGAAGCGTTCGAGGAGGCGCAGCCCCGAGCCGGCCCCCATGAAATTGCTCTTGTCCGAGAAGTTGGTGGTGTCGACCACGAGCGTGTCGCCTTCCCAGCGGCCGCGTGAGTCGCCGTTCCAGAAGCGCACATGTGACGGGGGATGCGGGCGTCCATCGAGCGGAATGATGCGGGCGTCGTGACCGATCTCGAACGTGATGAGGACGTATCCCGGCGCCTGGACGATCTGATAGAACGCCAGATCGCCCGCACCATAGCGTCCGCCCAATCGGGGCACGCTCCACGTGATACAGCGCAGCGCATTGGTCAGGTCCTCCGGGCCTGCGGGGCGCTGACCTGCCGCGGCGGCCGACGCGCGACGCTGCTGTGCCTCAGCCGTAATCGGTGGAATGCGACCGTCAGGCGGATCGATGACGAGCGACGTGCGGTTGTCGAACTCGCGCACGGTCATCTCGTCGGATCCGTGCGTGGACGTCACGCTCCGGAACCTCGGCGTGTTCTCCCACGCCGCCATGAAGAAGGCGTCGCCGGCCGCGAAGTCGGAGTTACCCGAGATGTCGAAGATCCGCGCGGCACGGCGCTTGAGCTCGGCCACCTCTTCGTCCGTCAATCGATCCCGCCCCTCAAGCGCCTTCGGCCGCTCGAGCGGTGTGGCGCTAAGGCTGACCCAGATGCCCTGTAGGTCGACCTGGCCATCGGCGGTCCGCGGCGGCACGTATCGCGACGTCGCAGCACGGGCCCGAGCCCGCAGCGCGGCCGGAGGAGAGGAAGATTCGGGTTTCGCGGCAGGCGTCGACTGCTCTGCTTGGATGCGGGAGGACCAACCGACGAGGGCGATCATCACCCCCAGGGTCCCAACGAGCGCCATCCCCATGTTCGCGCGACGGCGATTCTCCATGTGATCCCCTCTTCCGTGTTTCTCGACGCGTTACGAAACGATCGACGCCGCGTACGCCGCAAGCGCAATGAAGTCCTCGAGCGTCAGCTTCTCCACCACCGGCTTCATCTGCCACGCTCCCGGACCATTGCGCGCCCCGTGTTGAAATCAAACAGCTGCCGGACCGCGTGCGTGGGGGACCGCCCCGCGAGGCCCGGTCCGCTGCCTATTCGGTCCGCGCCACGTCCTGCGGCATCTCGAAAATCCGCTGGCCGAGCGACTCGGTGCCGCCGCGCACCCGAAACGCACGTCGGGTTTCGGTCCATGCCTCACGAGGTCCGGCATGGAAGGATGACCGCCGGGTGCCAATCCGGCACGTCAGACAGGTCACGGCGGCGTGCCTGCCGACGGCGCCGGCGCCACGGGATAGGCCCAAGGCGGAGGCACGACGCTCGACGGGGAGGTCGACGCGCGCTGCTGACCGATCGACCGCGACGCTGCGAACGTCAGGGCGACGGACGCGATCGCGACCACACCGGCAGCTCTCCTCGTCAGGATTCTCCTCCACCGCAGAGGCCGGTCGCACCCTAGCACAGTTGGAGGATGGCGCCAAGCCGAGCCAGCGTGTGCGGGGACTATCTCTGACGGCCCATCGCCGAAGCACGGCCGCTCAGTGACGCGCGAGCTGCCACATCGTCAGCAGCGGACGTACTCCCAGTCCACTCGCGGTCACACCGTGCACGACGACAGAGTCGCCCAGTGGCAGCCCGACCGCTGACCGTGCCACCGACATCCGCTCACTTCGCCGGGCCGTCCCGTTCGCTCGGCCGCCGACGATGCCAGCGGACCAGACGGTGGTCTGCAAGGGCGGCCCTTAGCGGTGGGTATGTCGAATATCTGACGGCGGAGGGTTGCCGAGTCGCACTGTGCCCATCAGCCCAGCCTCGGCGTGATCGAGGATGTGGCAATGGAACATCCACTCCCCTTCGCGATCGTCGAATTTGATCAAGTAACGGACCGTCTTGTTGATCGGTACGTCGACCGTGTCCTTCAGCGCGATTGGCTGGATCGGCTTTCCTGCCTCGTCGACCAGCTGGAAGAAGAACCCATGCATGTGCATCGGGTGTGCCCACTTCACCTTGTTGGTGATCGTCCAGAGCTGAGTCTCCCCGGGTTTGGCCGCAATCGGTTTCGACTTCCAGAACGGGACGCCGTTGACCTGGAACTCGCTCTTCCCGTCCACCCCGACGAGCGTCAGCTCGAGGCTCACACGCGTGGCACCCTCGGCTGACAGCGACTCAATGGGCCGCGACGGGTTCGGTCGCGCCGCGTTCGGCAGTGCCGGTTCGTTGGTGAAATTGAACGTCACGAGATCCTCGACGGCACGGAATTCCGAGCTGCCGTACCCACGGTCGTACGGCATCCCACGCAGCACGAGCTGCCCTCCCGGCTTCCCCTGTGGGGCGACGAGCAGGTCGACGCGCTCACCTGCCGCGATCACCACTTGATCGCGGGTCACGGGCGCGGTCGTCAGACCACCGTCCACGCCGACAATCGTGAACGGCTGCCCGTCGAGGACGAGCTGAAAGTACCGGCTCTTCGCCGTGTTCACGATCCGCCATCGTTGCAGCGTGCCCGCCCGAAGGCTGACCGACGGGCTGACGCGGCCGTTCACGAGGACGATCTGCCCTTCTCGGCCGAACACGTTCCCCGCGTCACCACCACTGTCGGGCGGCTCGAGCGTGCCATCGTCCTGAATCGCGATGTCACTCAGCACGAGGACCTGCTGGTCGGCCTTGTCGATCGTGATGCCGTCGTTCGGATCCTCGACCAGCACCGCGCCGTACAACCCAAAGCCCACTTGCGCCGCCGACATCACGTGCGGGTGATACCAGTACAGCCCTGCGTCGGGCACGACGAAGTCATAGGTGAAGGATCCACCTGGCTCGACGTCGGGTTGCGAGATACCGGGTACGCCATCCATCTGAATTGGGACGCGAATGCCATGCCAGTGGACCGTGGTCGGCTGAGGCAGCGCGTTCTTGAAATGGACGATGAGCCGATCGCCCACCTTCGTCCGGATGAGCGGGCCTGGCAGATCGCCGTCGTACGTCCAGGCCTCGACGCTCTGGCTCGGCCCGGTCTTGACGCGAGCGACCCTTGCAGTCAGGTCGACCTCGACAACTCTTGGATCGGGATTGCGATCCTGCGCTTCACGCAGCGGCACCGTTCGCGGGAGTGCCTCATCGACCGCGGACTGAGCGTGCAGGCACGGGACGGAGCCGAAGAGCGCGATGAAGCACGCGCCCAGCGTGGCGACGGACGACGAGAGCGAAAAGCTGAGAGGCGTTCGCATAGCTCACCGAATGGCGCCGGGGTCGAAGAAGGCGGGGAGACCGGGCTTGGTGTCGTGGAGGATTTCCGCCACCGCCACGCGGTCGTCGCGTGTCAACCGCGTGTAGACATCGCCGGTCACCTGGCCGGACAACACCGCCCACAGCCGCTCGTATACGGCCGTCTTCGCCGCCATCGGCATCCCCTCGAAGGCATCGGAATAGACCAAGTAGCTGCACGGGTACTTGAGGAGTCGCCGCTGGAGGTCGAGCTGTCGCAGGCTTCGCCCGCGCGTGTCTTGCGGTCCCTTCGCGGCGAACACTTGGGCGAAGTTCGTGGACCCGCTCACAGGCGACGTCACTTGCACCTCGTCGACGAAGAGCATGTAGTCGACCAACTCGACGGCGGCTTCGCGCACGCGCGGGCTCGTCGGCGCGACACGCGCCTCCCACCCCGTGCGGGTGATGAGGTTCGTCATCGTGACCTGGTGCTCGAGCACCATGAGAGCGGCGACGTCACTGTGGCGCGAGATGAAGCCTCGCGTGTCGAATTGGCCGTCGAGCGAGTCGAGAACGCGCGGCGCCGGCACTCGACCGTTCGTGCCCGTCCGAGGTGCCAGAACGGTATCGTTGCCGAGGTGACGAACAGCCCCGACTTTGCCCGTCACGAACCAACCGCCCCAGCGATCCGAGAACGCACTTCGATGATCCGAGAACGATCCGGAGGCGTAGGAGTACTTGTCCTGCGGGATGCTGAACGTGGACACGAACGTCCAACCCGGCACGCCGAGCGTGTCCCACGTCTGATGACACGCGAGGCATTCCGCATCGTCGCGCGTGAACACAGGGCGGTCCGAGAGTTTCTGGTCGAGCGCGTAGAACACCGACCCGAGCACTGGGTCGACGGCCGCGATCTCCAGTTCGTCGGCGCCACGCACCCAACCCACGGCGGTGGTGTCGTTGAAGAACAGTGCGCGCGGGTTCTTTGGCGTGATGAGCTCGGCCTGCTTGCTGGTCTGCGTGAAGACCACAACTTGCGACTCGATGGGGATCTGCAGCGCGTCGAGTACGCTTCTGAGGTACCCGTGCTGCGGATCGAACGTGAAGCGCACGCTTCCGTCGGCGATCGTCCGTGAGAGCGCGGCGACGGGATCGTTCGAAACCGCCTTCGAGTAGGCGATAGCCGGATGGTCGCGCGAGCCAGCGAAGGTGCCTCCTCGCTGGGCTAACGCGATGAACGACGCCAGCGGGACGACCGCCAGCGCCCAAGCAAGTGCGCGCATCGACCTCTCCTTCGTAATGTATCAAATTCACAGCGCGCTGCAAGAGACGATTTCGACCGCGCACGAACCGACGAATCTCCGTCGCCTCCGCTGACGAGAAGCCGGCAGTTCGTGAGGCGCACGTCGCATCGCCAGTCACAAGTCGCCAGTCGCGAGTCATGGTCGACCAGCGCCCCATCTTCAGTCTTCATCCTCAATGAGCGATAATGGCGGCGGTGTTCCGTGGGGGAAAGGGGTCACATGAAGCGATATGGCGTGAAGGCGGGCGCGGGAGTCTTGGTCGGGGCGTTGGCGCTGGGCGTGGTGTCGGCGGCGCGGTCATCGTTCGCGCAGGACGGCAAGTCGACGATGGACGGCGTGTACACCGACGCGCAGGCGACGCGCGGCGCCGAGCTCTCTACCAAACAGTGCGCCGTGTGCCATGGTGACATGCTGCAGGGTACCGATATCGGTCCCGGGCTTCAGGGGAAAAATTTCAAGCTGACGTGGTCCGGACGCTCGCTCTACGAGCTCTTCGACAAAATCAAGGCCACGATGCCAGCGAACGCGCCCGGCGACCTGACGCCCGCGCAGACCACTGACCTCGTCGCGTTCATCCTGAAGTTGAACGAGTACCCCACCGGTTCCGCTGACATGGGGAACGAGAAAGCCGCGCTGGAAGGCATCAAGCTGCGCGAGAAGTAAACGTCGCGGCTGCACGCCCGCTGATCGCGTGGATGGCGCGAAGCACAACCGGCGTCGCGCCACGGTGGTTGTTTCCGGAGGCCATCTAGCCTTCGTCGAATCGCGTGTGCGGCGGCCTCGCTACAGCACGCCGCGTTCCCACGGGCCGGTGATGGCCATCGCGATCCTCGCTCGCCCTTGAGGACCACCGTGTTGCGGGCAAACCGGCACGACCAGTCAAGGCGCTCCGCGACCGACACTCACGGCACGCGTTAGACGTCGAGCAACTGCAGCGTGCCGGTGCTCTCGAGGAGTCGTTGATTGGCCTCAACGGTCGACAGTCCGTTCATCGGTCTCGCTTTCGCCTAGGGCGTACGCTGCACGAGCCCTCTCGAGTAGTGTACGCGAATCGCGTCACGTCCTTCGGCGTACCGCCCGCGAGACGTCAAGTGTCAGCAACGGCGTCTCGTGTATGCTCTCGATGTGGCGATGGGTTTCTACGGGGATCGCGTCCTCCCGTACCTCCTCAGCCGCGCGATGCGGCAGGAGGTGCTGTCTCCCTATCGCCATCGTCTCGTGCGTGGGGCGCGAGGACGGGTATTGGAGATTGGCGTTGGATCGGGACTCAACCTCTTGCTCTACCCCGATGCGGTCACAAGCGTCGTAGGGGTGGACACCTCCCACAGGCTCCTGACAATGGCGGCCAGCGCCCCTCGTCGCGAGGCGCTGGCGGTGACACTGGTCCGCGGGCAGGCCGAGGTGCTGCCTCTCGTGTCAGAGAGTGTCGACACCGTGGTGACGGCGTGGACCATGTGCAGCATCGATGATCTGGGGGCCGCGATAGGAGAGGTTCGTCGTGTGCTCAAGCGGTCGGGAGAATGGCTGTTCGTCGAGCACGGACGCGCGCCGGATGCCAGCGTGGGGCGTTGGCAGGATCGGCTGACGCCGGCGTGGCGACGTGTTGCGGGAGGGTGTCATCTGAATCGCGCCATTCCAGTTCTACTGGAGGAGTCTGGTTTCCACGTCCGACAGATTCAATCCGCGTATATGCCAGGGCCTCGACTCTTGACGTTCATGTATGAGGGCGTGGCCACCCCCAGCTGACGACGGCTCGCGGACTCTGTCGGGCCTGTCGCGAAATGTAGCAACATTGCTACATGACAACTTCGTCGAAGCCCGTGGCCAGCGTGTCGAGTCGGGAGTTCAACCAGGACACAGGCCGCGCCAAGCGCGCGGCGCGTCGAGGGCCGGTCGTCATCACCGACCGGGGACGGCCGTCGCACGTGCTCCTGACGTTCGAGAGGACAACCGGCTCGCCTCTCGCGGCCTCAGCGTCATCGATCTCCTGGGGGTGCCCGCCGGCATCGAGGACGTCGAACTGGAGATGCCGGATTCTCGTGAGCCCGCGTTCCCGGCTGACCTGGGCTGATGTACCTGCTCGACACCA
Organism: Acidimicrobiia bacterium; assembly: GCA_016871175.1. Classification (GTDB taxonomy): domain Bacteria; phylum Acidobacteriota; class Vicinamibacteria; order Vicinamibacterales; family CAVVIG01; genus VFZL01. The sequence continues at coordinate 30,659 of VFZL01000036.1, forward strand.
ACGTCATCTCCGAGCTCAGGAAGGCGCGGGCTGGCAAAGCTGACCACCGTGTGGCGGCGTGGGCGGCGCCACTTCCTTTGACGCAGCTCTTCATCTCGGTGATCACCGTCCACGAGCTGGAAATCGGCGTTCTCCTCGTTGAACGTCGCGATCCTCGGCACGGCAGGCTCCTGCGCCGCTGGCTGGACGACCGCGTGGTGGGGGGATTCGGAACTCGCATCCTCCCCGTGGATACAGCCGTCGTACGCCACACACTGGGCGACTGATGGGGAGTTGAGCTGTGAGGGAGGAGGTCCGGAGCGATTCGTCAATCGGCGGCGTCCTCGCGATTGTGTCGCGGGGCTGGCCAGCGGGAGGACCTCTCCGTCGGCGGAGCGGAGCGCGGTGCCTGCAGCCTGGATGACCCCATCGAGCGGATGATCCCCGAGTTGGCCAACCGGCGTGTCCTCCGACGGATCGACGCCGAAGTGGACGACACCGAACTGGCCCGTCGAGCCGTGACGGTGCGGCACCTGCTCACCTGCACGATGGGTTTCGGATTCCCGGTGACCAAGGTGTCGACTCCGGTGTGGCGCGAAGCGACGACACTGCGGGTCGCGCCTGGTCCGCCTAAGCCGGCGACACCGCACACGCCGGATGGATGGATCCGTCGGTTCGCGACGCGGCCCTTGATGGCGCATCCGGGTGAAGCGTGGATGTACGACACCTCTTTCGCGGTCCTCGGCGTTTGGCCGAGTCCACCCATCGACCGCGGCATTCCTGGAGCCTCGGGGATGGGGCCTTGGCGTTTCGGTGGCGGTCGATAGCGCCGATGACTGGTCCCGTCCTGGTCGGTTACGAGGGCGGCCCACAATTCGCGGCCGGCGATTCGCATACACCGCGTCACGCGCGGCCCCCTGATGGGTCCACACCTGCGGCCCGCGTTCAGGTTCACTGATATAGGTGCGAATCTTCCAAGCCGTCAGCGTGTGCATCGTCGTCCGGCTGTGATAGCCCTTGTCCGCGACGAGCTCGTCGATCATCCCTATCGCGCCGCCCTATCGCGCCGCCGGTCACCGCCGTAATGGCGCCGAGCTGCTTCGCCGCTTCCGGCACGGTCTCCTGAATCGTGGTCGTGTCCCTCTGGTCGGCGCCCTGCACGGTGATCCCGACGATCGCGCCCGTCTCCAGGTCCACGGCGTGTTCCGCCTTGTGCGCCAGGTACGTCCTCCCGTCCTTCATCTTCGTGATCTTGGCATCGGGAAACTGACCGGGCTGGTTCCCGCCTCGGAAATCGACGACCTGTCACTCAAACCTGTCACACAGAGCGATTTCGCGCGAAGCGACGCTCCCAAGTTATTGAGTGACGGGAACCTACGGGATCCAATCGACAGGGTTGGCGGAGAGAGAGGGATTCGAACCCTCGGTAGAGTTTCCCCTACACACGCTTTCCAAGCGTGCGCCTTCAACCCGAGCCGGCCGTGATCACGGACCTCCACGCGGCCACGGCGCTGGCGTACGTCGTCGGCCGTGCAAGGGGAAGCGATGGCGTCGAGTACGGGCTCGAGGTCGACGTGCGCGTATCCGAAGGCATCTACCGCGCCCGGGATGGGTCGCGCAATCGGGGTACCTTTGCCCTGCTTTGAATCGACCTCTTCGAGCCCGGTTCGGGCTCGCAGGTGCATGATCTTAACGGCGGCATCCACCCGAATGGCCTGTTCTGGACCGTCGCGGTGCCGCGCTCCGCATTCAGCCTGAATGTCCACGCCGGCAGGGCACGCCTCCGCGCGCGCGGCGTTCCGCTCATCGAAACGTTCGTGTGTGGCGGACCGAACGCGGTTCCTGCCGTGGCTGACGTCGACGTCGTTTGGGACGCGGTCGAGGCGCCGGCCGACCGTGGTCTTGGCAACGGCGTGCCGCCCACCGATCCTGGGGCCTTCGTGGGCCGCTTCGCCCGAGCCCGCGCCGCGGGTTCGTTCTCGGGCACCATCCTTGGGTTCGAGTTCCGAAGCTTGCCAGGCGCAAGCTCCGATCCGGGCTTCGCCCAAATCGGGACCGAACGCAACGGCGTGTTCATCTAAAGCTCGCATATCACGACGGGGCACCAGATCGGGGAACGCCTGTTGCTGACATGGCGGCCGCGGGCGACGTTGGCGGAAGTCGCGCCCTCCGGGGACCGCGAAGAACGCTGCCGTGAGAGCCAGTGGTTCTGCGACCGACTGTGGCCACGGGCGAGCGCATCGCGGTGACAGCCCATGGGCGCGTCGTCGCCGAACTCGTGCCGCCGGGGCACGTGTCGAGGCGGGGCGCCGGTACGACGAGCTGATCGCCGCCGGCGTGATTCAGCCCGCGGTCGAAGAGGGCGACCCGCTCGAGGGCTGGCCCGACATCCGGCTGCCGCGCGGTACCGCGGCCGCGTTGATCGACGGCGACCGTGGCGAAGCGTAGAACCGGCGCGAAAGTGGCTCCGTGCACCGGCGCCCGCGCCCGGCACACACCAACGCCGACGTGGCGTTTGCACTTCGATACGTCGAGTCCAGCGCGCTGGTCGCTGCCCTGCTCGAGCGCGATGTGGCCGCCGTTCGCGCGCTCCCGAACTCCCAGCGCTCCTCGGCTCGCCCGACTTCTTCCGCTTGGGCCGTCTCCGTCCGCTGCACGCGACTGGCGCGCGTCACGGTCGAGCCGTTCGGCGCGGTGGGCCAAGAGATTTCACGCGACAAAAGGCAGCGCGACCACGGGCGACACGCAGAGACGCGGACGGCGAGTCGGCGTCGCGTATCAGCTGGAGTCCGGCGAGGTCGTCCACGTGCCCGAGGATGGCACGCGGTAGTCGCCGCCCTCGTTCCGGCCACCGCGCGAGAGGTTAGAACTTGATGGCGTACACGAGACGGAACTGCCGGCCAATTTCTGGAACCAGATCCTTCAGATAGTTTAGATGGCTGCGGTACAACCGGTCCGTGGCGTTGTCGAGACGCGCCGTGATGGTCTGCACCGCTCGGGCCGACGGAATCGAGTAGGTCGCATAGAAGCGCAACAGGCCGTAGCCTGCGGTCTCGGTTTCACTACCGAACACGCGGTCCTGTCGAGCCACAGCCGTCGCGTTGCCGCCGAGTTCGAGCCGCCCCGTCGTGAATCGAAGTCCGCCCATGAAGCGTTGCGGCGGAATGCGCGGCAGCGGCTCCCCGCCGATGGTGCTCTTGGCGCGCACGAGATCGTAGGTGAACTCGACGCCGAGCTGAGACGTCAGGATCACATCGGCGTGCGCTTCGATACCCCACAGCGTCGCATCGACTCCGTTGTACTCGGCGAACGGAAGTTCCCCTCCGTGGCCTTCTTCCCCTTCTTCCTCGCCGTGCTCAATGCCGAAGCGTGCGTCGATTTCGGCTTCGCGCTCCTCGAACTCCTCTTCGGTGAGCGGGCTGCGGAAGACGAAGTCACTGATGCCATTGCGGAAGAAGGTCAATTCCGTCCGCACGCGGCTCGAGCGGCCGCGCAGTGACAGGTCGAAGCCCAGGGCGCGCTCCGACTTCAGGTCGGGATTCCCGATTTCGAACGAGAAGTTGCCTGGGTGAGGCCCAAAGAAGTAGAGCTCCTCGAGCGCCGGGTTGCGCGCCGCGCGCGCGAGGCTGGCCGCGATCGCGAAGTTGTCGTTGGACGCGCGAGGCCGGATGAGCGCGCCGACCGAGCCGGAGAACTCGGTGAAGTCGCGCGTCGGGAGGCTCCCCTGTGGCTCGAAGCTCGTCCGGTCGACACGGCCACCGAGCTGCAGGCTGAAATGCGGCCAGGTCAGCTCCTCGTACAGGAAGGCGGCGGCCGTCTGCTGGTCCACTGGCGGTGACAGCGCTTCGGCGCCCTCGGCGCTGAACTCGCGATTCAGGAACCAGCCGCCAATCGACCCGACCAGTCGGCCGGCCGGCTTGTGCGACAGCATGAGTTCGCCTTCGACGGTGTTGTTCTTGAACTGCGTCCCCACCTCGTCGCCCTCGAGCTCCGAGTGCGTGTAGCGCCGTACGCCCAGCGTGGCCCGATACGACGTCAGGAGGCCTTCGAGCCCTTGGCCGCCGGCACGCGCCGAGAACGCGTGGCGCTTGGGCGTGAGGCTGATCTGACCGTCTTCGATGACCGGCACGCCGTACTTGGTGTCGTCGTAGCCGTAGCTCACTCCGGCATACTGGCGATCGCCCGTCCACGCCCCACCGACATTCATGAAGCCGCCGCGCTGTTGCGAATTCAGCGTTTCGCCCTCGGACGTGTTGTAGCTGTCGGTGCGCTGGCCGCCGCCGCCGAAGTGCAACGCGAACTTGCCGTTGCCCACGTGCACGTCACCGGCGCCGCCGGCGGGCCTCGAGTTGTTGCCGAGGTTCAGCAAGAACGAGCCCGTCGGGGTCGTGACCTTCTCAGTCGGAATCTGGTCGGTCACAATGTTCACCAGACCACCGATGGCGTTGGCACCATAGAGCAGTGTGGCCGGACCGCGCACCACCTCGAGCCGCTGCGCAGCGGCTAGATTCACCGGCACACCATGATCGCCCGACTGGCTCGACAGGTCACCGATCCGCTGCCCGTCCTGCAACACCAGCACCCGGTCGCCGTCGAGACCGCGTATCACCGGACGCGCCGGACCAGGTCCGAGCGAGCGCATGGTCACGCCGGGCTGCCACTGTAGGGTCGCGCCGATCGTATCGTTGAACTGGCGCGCGAGATCCTCGTTGGAGAGCACTGACGTCGGCTGGAACGAGTCGAACTGCGGGCGTGGATTGGGACTGACCGACAGCACCTCGGCAAAGTGCAGGTCGAGGTCCACTTCGAGGTCCAACGTCGCACCGGTGGCCGTCACGGTGACCTCGGTCCGGCGGCTGCTGTAGCCGTCGGCTCGAACCGAGACGTGGTAGTCCCCGGGCGCAAGCCCCTCGATGCGATAGGTGCCGTCGACTCCCGTACGGGTCTCGCGGCGGAGCTCTTCAACCACGACCGCGGCACCGCTCATCGGGTCTTCGCTGCCGCTGCGGGTCACGGTGCCCGACAATGCCGCGCCTCCTTGAGCAAACGCCGGCACCGCTGATGCGAGCACCCCGACCAACGCACAGGAGGTGACAAAGGAACGAAGAACGGTCAACTGCTTCACGCGTGAGCCTTTCGAAAGAGTCGTCTCAGCCTATCGATCGGCCCCCGCCTCCGCTAGGAAGACCCTTCCAGTGGGCTTATAACGCGGTTGAACGGTCTGTTGTCGCCAACGACCGGTTCTCTGAGGGCCACAGGGAGCTTCTGGCGATCAGCGGTTCGCGCGCCGTGTCCAGGTCAGGGCCAGCCCAACGTTGTCGGTCAGCCGCGGGAAACAGCCTCAGCGCGCTCGAGCTGGTCTGACGTCATGATGTCGACCGAGCCGACGAGATCGGTGCTCTCGGGGCGCAGCGTCCGGCGCGCGGTATCAGCACCGATCACGACGACCGTCTCATCGAAGCCGGCCGGCCGCAGCTCGACCTTCAGCCCATCGCCCGCGGCAGGCGCCCTGCTTTCGACGTCGAGCCGGTCGAAGCCAACTTGCGCGGCGAGCACGAGCCCGGACACGAATGAGCGCATCTGCACGAACTCCTGAAAGGGGACGAGACGACGAGTCGGCAACGACTAGCCGACCACGGGGAAACGCGCCAGCTGCGCGAGCGCGAACCACACGAGGGCGATGGCTGGAATCGCCAACCCGAATGCGGCGGGCGCCACGCGCCCGGCCACCGTGCCGGCCGCTTCCTCCCGCCCGTTGAATCGCGGATGCCAGGGGTGCTCGCGGGGCTCCAGAATCGGGAGCGCTCGGAGCGGTTCGTGTCGTGCGCCGTTGATGGGCGTGTGCAGACCACTCGTCGGCGGCCTGTGGCTACTCGTGTCGAGCGAGCGGGACGGAGCGAGGGAGACGCCGTACAATTGCCTGTCCACATGCCGCAGGAATTGCTCCATGTTGCCGGCTACCTGACAGGTGCCGCGCTCTACGCCATGTTGTTGATCATGGCGCTGAGGGACGCCTCGAGCGATTGGCTGACGGTCGGCGCCGCGGGTCTGGGCCTCACGTGGAATGTGGGCGAGCTGGCGGGTCACGGCCTCAGCGCCATGGGTTGGCTGGCTGCGGAGCCGTGGACCGCGGCGCTGGCGTTCACCGCGCTGGGCTTCCTCGCGGCCGTCGTCATCCATTCGGTCGCTCGGGGCACGCGGGATGAGGCCGTCGCAGGCAGTGTCTGGCCGACGGTGCTGACGACACTCGCCTACGCCGGCGCGGGTCTGTCGGGCGCGCTGCAGGTCGTGGCAGCGCTACGCGGTGCGCCTGTACCAGACTCGGTTGCGCTCCTCCTGCTGACGTTCGTGCTCATCGCTCTGGCTCCGGTGCTCCTCGTGGCGACACGGCGGCAGCCGAATGGGCGCCGCGCCATGTGGATGACGGCGCTGACCGTGTTCGCGATCTCCGCTCTCCACGTCACCAACTTCCATGGCCCGCGCGAGTCGTGGGCGACGGAGCTGCTGGGCCACCACTCGTCGATTCCATTGGCGTTTGCGATCCTGTATCAGGACTATCGCTTCGCCCTGGCGGACCTCTTCCTCAAGCAGGCGCTGACCCTGATGCTGGCCGTGGCCGTCGTCTTCGGCTTCTGGTCTCTCGCCGGCCCCACCCTCACACGCACCCCGGCGTCGCCGGGGGCCATCGGTCTGCTCCTCGGACTCTGGGTGGTTTCTACGTACCTGTTCCCGACGATCCGACGGACGGCCAACGTCTTCATCGATCGCGTCGTGCTGAGGCGAGCCGACGACCGACGGACGCTCGACGAGGTCTCGGCGGCGTTGCGCGATGCCACCACCGAGGACGACTTACTCGGCCGCGCGTGCCGTGCACTTGGTCCGGCATTGAGTGCGATCGGTGTCACCTGGGAGCAACGGCACGGGGACGTTCCCACCCGATCCGATCGCGCGAGCGTCGCCGTTCCTACCGTGGAAGCGCCGCACTACCAGCTGCGCGTCGGCCGCCTGGCTGGTGGCCGACGGCTGCTATCCGACGACCTGGCCATGCTCGACCGCATTGCGGCGGCCGTTGGCCGCCGCATCGATACGCTCCGGATCACGCGGGAGCGCTACGACCGCGCCCTGCGCGAACGCGAAATACAGGGCCTTGCCACCCAAGCGGAACTGAAGGCCCTGCGCGCGCAGATCAATCCGCACTTTCTCTTCAATGCGCTCACGACGATCGGCTACCTGATTCAGGAGTCACCGGGCCGTGCCGTCGCGACGTTGATGAAGTTGACGGCCTTGCTGCGCAGCGTGTTGAGGGCCGAGGGCGAGTTCACGACGCTTCGACGGGAGGCTGAACTCATCGGGTGCTACCTCGATATCGAGCGGGAGCGCTTCGAAGAACGGCTTGACGTCGCCGTGACGATTCCAGACGCCCTCGCGGACATCGCGATTCCGACGCTCGTCGTCCAGCCGCTCGTCGAGAACGCCATCAAGCACGGGATCGCAGGGTCCCGATCCGGAGGCCGAGTGACGGTGGAGGCGCGCCTCGACGACGAGCGTCGCCTGTGCGTGTGCGTCCGGAATACCGGCGCGCCCTTGAACTCCCACCTGAACGCGGTGGGTGGCGGCGTCGGGCTCCGCAACATCGAACAGAGACTCGCCTGTTACTACGGTGCAGCCGGCACCGTGACGCTCGTGACGACGAAGGAAGGAGAGACGATGGCCGAACTTCGCGTGCCGGTGACGGACGCCATCGGACGTGTCGTTGCGCCCGGCAAGGCGGGGGTGCGCGCATGACGCCGACGACGGTGCGCGTGATCGTCGCCGACGACGAGCGGCCGGCCCGCCGGTTTCTCGTCAGTCTGCTGAAGGAGTGTGACGGCGTTGAGGTCTGTGGGGAGGCCGCGTCTGGCGCAGAGGCTATCGAGCTGATCGAGCGGGTCCGCCCGGATCTGGCGTTGCTCGATCTCCAGATGCCCGAGGTCGGCGGCCTCGACGTTGTCCGCCGGATCGACGCCGATCGCTTGCCGCTCGTGGCGTTCGTCACGGCCTTCGACGACTTCGCCATCGAGGCTTTCGAGCTGAATGCCATCGACTACGTCTTGAAGCCGGCGGAGCGAACCCGGGTCCAGGCGACGCTCGACCGCGCTCGCCAACGGCTGCAGCGCGCCGAACCTCCAGGGGTTCGAGCGGCCGCGCTGACCAACGCCGCCGCCGCCTACGAACAGGGTGCCAGGCAGCCACACCTGGAACGGGTGCCGGTGCGGCGGCGAGACGAGGTCGTCCTGCTGTCAGTCAGACAGATCGCGTTTGTCGAATCCGAGGGCGAGTTACTGCACATCACGACAGTGGCCCACGAGCGCTACACCCTCACGCACCGGCTGCACGCCCTCGAAGCCCGACTCGACCCTCGACGCTTCGTCCGTCTGGGCCGCGGGACGCTCGCCAACCTCGATCTGATCACGAAGCTCAGCCCGATGCCAGGCGGCACTTACACCGCCACGCTCTCGAACGGCCTCGAGTTGGCTGTCAGCCGCATACAGTCGCGTGTCCTTCGAGACACGCTTCTCAAGTTGTAAGCCCGCCCCGCGCGGGGCGCACGCCGCCAGCCGCCGGGCGATCCGTCACGCTGCAGACGGCCGTCCGAGGCGTAACCCGACGGCTGCGGCATCATCGAGCTGAACCCCCGAGCTCGACGTACCGCTCGTTCGTGAGGTTCTTGAGCGCGAGATTGGACCGCCCTTTCGCCAAGTCGCAGCGTATGTCAGCATCCACGCGCGCATACGACGGCATGACCCATATCGGATTGGCAAGCGCGGCGAATCGGCGTCCGGCGGCGTAGACACCAAGACCCGCGAACAGCCCGCGCAACGAGGTCCCGCCGAACGCGAGCGCGTGTAGAGGCTCCCGCTGTGGCGGGCCGCTCCCGCCAGTCGGCCTCCCGCGCTCCTGTCTCGACGTCGTCCTCAAGGACGTGAGTGGCGTTCGGCTGGCAACGATTGGCTCGCTGCATATGCCACCGGAACGGCCGGGACGGATGCCTGGTAGGCCAGCAGGGCACCCAGCAGCCGCGACACCCGGCTCGCCGGGCGCATGGATCATCGCCAGGGGAACAGACACACTCTCAGCCGACTCCCCCAAAACCTCGGTCTGCACACGATTCCCTTCATGGGAGTCCCTTCATGGGGAGTCGACCTGCGCGCCCGCTTCTACCACAATCGGCAGACCTTGTCTGTCGCCATCACGCCGCTGACAACGTGACGACGTAAAGAGACACGTTCGATCTGCCGCCGAGGAGGACGTATGCGCCTGATCAGCCTTTCGAGAGGAGTCGCCCCGCTGCACGCCGTTCACCGCACGCTGAAGACGATCCTCGCTGCGGCGCTGTTCCTACCGTCGCTGGCGCAGGCGCAGATCGGTCCGGCGCCGGGATCGTGCGCGCCTGGTGCGCTGCCAGGCGGAGCACTCTCCCTCATCTGCGTTCCGTCTACGGGCTGGAACGGCGAGCTGGTCGTCTTCGCGCACGGCTACGTCGACAGGCGGCAGCCGCTCAACTTCTACAACTTGAACCTGCCCGACGGCACACCGCTTCCCCTCCTCGTCTAGCGCCTCGGCTACGCGTTCGCGACGACGAGTTACCGGCAGAACGGTCTGGCGATTCTCGAAGGCGCCGACGACATCCGCGAGCTCGTCACGGCGTTCGCCGCAACGCGCTCGAACCCGCTCAAGACGCACCTGGCGGGCGTCTCCGAGGGCGGGTTGGTCGCGGCGCTCCTCGCCGAACGGTCGCCCGAGCGCTTCACGAGCGCGCTCGCGGCGTGCGGCCCCATCGGCAGTTTCCCGCTGCAGATCCAGAACTTCGGCGACTTCCGAGTGCTCTTCGACTACTTCTTCCCAGGCGTGCTGCCCGGCTCAGCTATCAGCATTCCCGCCGCACTCATGAGCGGGTGGGACGCGATCTACGCGCCGCAGGTCACTGCTGCGCTCGCGGCGAGGCCCGACCGGGCGCTCGAGCTGATGCGCACGGCCAAGGCCGCCTACGACCCGGCGGCGCCGGCGACGATCGTCCAGACCACGATCGACACGCTCTGGTACAACGTGTTCGGCACGAATTACGCGGTCGAGAAGCTCGGTGGTAACCCCTACGACAACCGCCTGCGCTGGTACTTCGGCTCGAGCAACGATCTGCGGCTGAATCTGCACGTGCAGCCCTTCAGCGCCGCGATCGAGCCGTACCGGACGAGCGGCCATCTGAGCATCCCGCTCGTCTCGCTCCACACGACGCACGACCAGGTGGTTCCCTTCTGGCATGAACTCGTCTACCTGTTCAAGGTCGACCCGGTGGGCCGGGGGCGGTTCTTGCCGCTCCCCGTCAAGCGATACGGGCACTGCAACTTCACCACCCAAGAGGTCGTCTCCGCATTCGGGCTGGCCATCGCCCAGCCGTGACACGCCCGGGGCGGCGCCGGCCGGAACGCTTGCTGGGAGGTGCCGACGAGGCGCCCGTCTATCGCGAACGCCCCGACGCACGGGCGGGGACGACGTCCCTCGTCTCCCTCCTGGACGATCACACCGGCCCAGCTAGGAGAAGTCCAGGTCAGCTGAAGGCAAGCCGGTCAAGACGGTCTGCGAACATGCGGGCGCAGTCGTCGGAAGACTCCTCAGAAGGAGAACTGCATCCCAACCCGCACCGAGCGTGGCAGCGCCGGGTGCGTGTGCACATCGCTGACTCCTGCGGCGGGTTCGCCTGGCATCCGCGATGTGTAGAAATAGTCGATATCCGAGACGTTCGCGTTGAACAGGTTGAAGGCCTCGAGGACGAAGCGCGCCCTTGGAGACACGCGATACCCGACCTCGCCGTTCCACACTGTCGTGCCGCGCGACCGCCGGCTGGCATCCTCGATGAGCGGGCGCGGTCCGAAGTGGCGCACCCGCACACTGCCGAACACCGGGTGTCGCGCGTCGACCGTGACGCCCGCAGCGATCACGCGGTCGAGCGCACCAGGGATGAACGACCCTTCCGCCGCCGCATCAGTGAACCGCCCCCGTGAGAGGGCCAGGTCGGCGTCGATCGTCAGCCAGGACGCCGGGCGCAGATAGTTGGTCCACTCGTCGACTCGGGCGTCCGGGTTCGGTCGTTCCCGCATCGCCGACGAACAGGAGCTCGGACGCGAGGCCGAGGTACCCGAGTGCGACCGTCGATTGGAGCCCGCGAATACGCACGGTGCGGAGGATGTGTCCCGAATCTTGTGGAAAAAGGAAGATGGCGTAACCTCCTGCTGACCTAACCAGATCGCCGTTGACAGCGGCGACGGAGGATTACGCCATGCAGGAGACTAGCACAGGCCCCGCCACCAT
>VFZL01000037.1 GCA_016871175.1 Acidimicrobiia bacterium
GGAGTATCCCCTCAGGCACCGCCGCTGGACGCGCAGCGTCACTCGTCGCGGGCCCGCGGAGGTGCTCATAGTAGCGCGCCTCGTATTCAGCGGGCGGCACATAGCCAATCGGTTCGAGCAGACGGCGGTGCAATTCGTCATTCCCGATCGTGGCATCCTCAGCGCGAACCCGATCGGTGGCCGCCCTTTCGACCATCGAAATAAGCGTCAGAGACATCAGCGCGACGACCGCGCTTAGAGTGTCGCGAAGCGGCGTGAAGCCCCCGTACTCATCGACTCCGCCGATCCCGTATGGCATCCATGACAGCATGCCTTGTGCGGCAAAGAATGCGGCAGCGATCCAGCCAATGACGAGCAAGCCGTAGTAGATACCGAATCGGGCGCCCTGCAGCGTGCGGAGAAATGCAATGAATCGCCGAGGCGACAACGACGCGAACACGAGGTAGTGGACGATCACTGCGGAGCAGGCAACCGCTCCGATAGCCAGTACGAGCCGCAATGCTGTTGTCATCTCCGCTCAGTCACCGAGACATCAAGGCACACCGCGCGCGGGCCGCCTCAAAGTCGGCCTACCTTTGCCGTTGGGGCGCGTGGAGGAGAGATTAGTGCCACGTGCCGAACAAGATCAATGGACGCCAGAACAAGTGACGCCAGAAAAACGTGACGCCTCTGGCTGGATCGCGTTGATCGTCGCAGCCCGTCCCTACCCCTTGGACAATTCAACCGACAACATCGACATCCGATCGCCTGAAACCAGAATCGCGATTGTGCTGCAACGTTTCTCTTGACGACGACGTATATACACGTATAGTACACTCGTGGATCAGCCGAAAAAGATCATGTATTCGATCCGACTCGCTCCCGAGCACGCGCGACTACTCAAGGCCGTGAAGGCGCGCGACGGGATCCCGGAGTCGGAGCAGATCCGACGTGCATTGCTCGTCTGGTTCGAGCAGAAAGGAGTGTTGAAGGGAACGCGGAAGCGGAAAACGTAAGCATCAGAGAAGCGGGACGCCCGCGTGTGTCACCACGCGAACGCCCCTAACCGGCAACCAAACGTACCTTGGCTGACGGCTCCTGCCATTATCGCAGGCCGTTGGCCCTCCCTCAGGAGGGACACATGGCACCTGACCACGTTGTTTCCGATCTGACCGTCAAGGTCATTCCCAACGATCGCAACAACCCGCCCGGCAAGCTGGCGGATGCCGAATTGCATTTCACGGCTGGCCCGCTGGCCGGCCTTAAGCTGATCGGGTTTGGCATCTGGGAACGGCGCATGTCTGCCGGCCGCAACGTCACATTTCCGGCGCGTCAGTACTCGGTCAATGGCGAACGGCGATCGTTCGCCTTGCTGCGGCCGATCGTCGATGCCACGGCCCAGGACCGGATCCGGGATCTGGTCCTGGAAGCATTCGCGGCGTACGAAGCGCAGGCAGATCAGGCGGTGCAGTCATGACGCCTGGCACCAGCTCGGCGCCCTCGTTTGCCGATCTGCTCCGGTCTACTGTGACGGAGCCCGGCATCTTGTCGGCCGCCTATTCCGCGTTCCACAACTACAGCATCGGGAATCAGTTGTTGGCGTGGTCGCAGTGTCTGGCCCGTGGCATCCAGCCCGGACCGATGGCCACGTTTCCGAAATGGAAGCAAATCGGCAGGTACGTGCGCAAGGGCGAGCGGGCGATCACGTTGTGCCAGCCCGTCACGGTCAAACGGCCGGCGGACGCCGACGACGACGACGGCGAGTCGGGAGTGTATACCCGGTTCGTTTACCGCCCTCACTGGTTCGTGATCGCGCAGACGGACGGGCAACCCGTTGCCGATCCGCCGATGCCCGCATGGGACACAGCCCGGGCGTTGGCTGCCCTGAACGTGGCCGAGATTCCGCTCGACGAGCTCGACGGGAACTGCCTAGGCTACGCCCGCCAGCGATCAATCGCCATCAGCCCGATTAATCCGATGCCCCACAAGACGCGGTTTCACGAGGTGGCGCATGTACTGCTGGGCCATACCGGCGAGGGTCTGCAGGCCGATAGCGAGCTGACGCCGCGGACCTTGCGCGAATGCGAAGCGGAGGCCGTCGCGTTGCTCTGCTGCGCCGCGTTGGATCTGCCGGGCGTCGAGCAGTGCCGCGGCTACATTCAAAACTGGTGGGGTGCGGGGAATCCGATCCCAGAACGTTCAGCACAGCGGGTGCTCAAGGCGGCCGATCAGATCGTCCGCGCTGGCCGTGAGTCGGTACCGGATCGGGAAGGGGAGTGAGCCATGGCCAGGACTACGGCTCGACTCCGTGACCAGATCGCGGCCCTTGCTGCGCTCCAGTACGAGCACGCGCAGATCCTCGACGGCCGGGTGATGAACCCGGCCGCCGCGGCCGTCATCATGCAGGCGGTACAGGCACACGTGCGCGCGTTGGCCGCCTGCCTGCCACGTACAACGCCCGCGCGCGTGCAGCCGGCCGATGTCGATCCGGTCGCCATGACCGACGCGGAGCTGTACGCGTACTACAAACGCACAGCGCCGGCTGAAGATCTCCGCTTCTTTCTTCGTGGCCGCCTGTCGGACGCCTTACGACGCCGCGCCGAAGCCATTACGAAGCCGACCGCGCGTGACCTGATCAGTCTGCGCGAAGCGTGGCGAATTGAACGGCAGGCCCACGACCGAGCCGCCGGTATTCCCGCGATCGGGACGGCGGAATGGCATCGCCAGTGCGCCAGTCAAGCATCAGCAGACGCCGATGTGCTGGCCGTTGACGCGGACGCCGAGCACCGGCCGACGGCCGATGCACAGGCCGAGACGTGTGGGGTGTCGTCATGAGCCGCACCGTACCCCCTCGTGAGATCCGCGCCGTGCTGGACGACGTAGCGAACGCGTTACAGGGGGCGATCGGTTTGGCCACCCATGTTCGCCGGAACGCGCAGACGGTCGCAGACGATGCCGTCGCGCTGGAAGCCGCTATCGGCCGGGCCGTGTCGGCGCTTAAGCGTCTGCGACCCCGCTCCGGACCGGGAAGGGCCGCGCGATGAGGGCCGCGATCTACGCGCGCGTCTCGACGGTCGATCAGGAGCCGGAGAACCAACTACAGGAGCTACGGCGGTACGTCCAGGCACGGGACTGGACGGCCGCCGAGTACGTCGATCGTGGCGTCAGCGGCGCCAAGGATCGCCGGCCGGCGCTCGATGACCTAATCCGCGACGCCCGGCGGCGCCGGTTCGACGTGCTGGCCTGCTGGCGGCTGGATCGGCTTGGCCGCAACCTCCGGCACCTGATCACCCTGCTCGACGAGCTGCAGGCCCTCGGCGTGGCGTTCGTGAGCCTCGCCGAGGGGATCGACGCCACCACGCCCGCCGGCAAGCTCCAGATGCACATTCTCGGAGCAATCGCCGAATTCGAGCCGGAACGGATCCGGGAACGGGTGCTGGCCGGCCTACAGCGGGCCAGAGCGCAGGGCCGGCGGCTCGGTCGTCCGCAGGCCCGCCCGCCGATCGACGGGCTCCGGCGTGTTGCTGGACTGCCCGTACCTGTCGCGGCCGAGCGGCTCGGTGTGTCCCGGTCCACGGTCAAACGCTGGCGCCGGCAGGTTCAACAACCCCCCTCGGAATAGCCCGCACTTTCGCCCCGGATCCATGGGCTCGGCCGGCCCCGGATCCGGGGCTCATGAATCAGATGATTTCTGGACTGGCCAATGCGCCGTGCGGCTCAGGCCAAGGAGCGCACGGGTGAAAGCTGGTCCGCGCATGCGCCCCGAATCGGTTTGTTAGACGGTTGTTAGATAAAACCGAAAAGGGGCCACGACGAAACGCCGTAACCCCTTGAAAAATTTGGTTGCGGGGGCGGGATTTGAACCCGCGACCTTTGGGTTATGAGCCCAACGAGCTACCGGACTGCTCCACCCCGCGACAAGGTTCTTAGAGTAGCACGAAACTCGAATCAGCCATCCGACCTTCACTCGCGGGCGATGCGCCGCTCGTCGCGTTGAGCTGCGCGCTGCCTCATCAACGCGCCCAACCGCCTCCAAACGCAGCGGCGGAGTGGTCAGACGGCAACGAGGGCGGCGCCCCGTCCGGGCGTGTTTGCCGTGTGGCGAGCTTGATCGTCTAGTGGTCCGATTCGTTCCTCGTGGGCGGAAGATCGTACGACTCGAGGTGGCGCGCGAACACGGTCGTCATGACATCGGCGAGCCGGCTGACGTCGCCCGTAAAGGGTGTGGGTTCCCAGGGGCCGGTGTGGCGATGAAAGCTCAAGCCGTACTGATGGCGTGCGAGGGGATCGAGGCGGATGATCGGCTCCCCGTCGACCGCTACGTAGAGCACCCTCCGGTCCGCCCTGACGGTGACGTGGTCGTGGCAGCCATCGGCACGGATGGCCGTGGTCCACGTCTGCGCGTCAGCGGCAAGCCAGTGTGCGCTCCGAGGCGCGGCGCGCAACTCGGCCACGGAATGGAAGTCGCCGTGTCGCAGGCACTGCCGATGCACGAAACTGAGGACGAGCTCGATCTGGGTGACCTATTCCCGAAACTGGGGATCCGGGCTGTGCAGCCATCCGCGCACCAGATGCGGCCGTACGGCGCCCTGCGCGATGATTCGTTGCACGGTGGTCGTCGCGATCGTCGGGACGATGCCCCGGGCGATGGCTTCTTGGCGCACGTGCTCCAGGGTGCGCGTGATCGGGATGTACTTCGGCTTCGCGCGGCGGTCCGTCCCGGTGCTCTTCTGCCCGACTGGCCCACAGGCCAGCGCGATGATCTCGCAGCGGGTCACCGCGCTGAATTCTGGAGCATGGACGGCGCCGAAGGTCTCCCAGCCCCTGGAGACGCTTCCGCAAGAAGCGGCCTCGCCAGCGCTCAACCTATCGGACGGGAATCCTCAGGCGTGCCGCAATGGCTCGCGCGCTGCCACCTTCAGCACACGCCAAGATGATGCCCGCGCGCCGCATCCCGTTGGTTGCTGGTGGGCGCTCGCACCCGGACACTCAGTTCGGTGGCTTCCTCGGGTGTGAGCTCGAGCACCACCGGCGGTCGTCCACGTCGCGCCGAGGCTCCCTCCTCGACGGCCTACCGTACCGGAGTCGCGCCGAAATGTACAGCGCTCTTTCCGTCGCTATGAGCGGATCGGACCACTAGGTGGTGGTCTGCGCGATGACCTGCGCGCGGAAGAGAGGCGCGCTGAGCAGGGCGAGGCGTTCGTGCTTCGTGGTCCGCTCGATGGTGTCGGTGCCGAGCGCGACCCGTCGGTCCCAGCCGTGCAACGTCGCCGCGGCCCCAGGGCCCATCCTGGCGACGAGCAGGTTCCGAGCGGCAGGCGCGAGCCTGCCCCGTGCGACGGGGCCGTGGACTTCGGTCTCGCCTTCCGAACGGCGCCTCCAGGCCCAGTGTCGCCGTTCGCGTCACGACCCTCAGCCCATACGAGACACACCCTGTCGCGACGCGACCGAGACCCGGCGTCGCGGTGAACTCTGGTGATAGCATGGAACGCGCTCGCTAACAGAGCGCTCGTCTGGTGACTGACGCGTTCCCACCGCGCTCCCTGCCCACCGCAGACGATGTCCGTCGCGCCGGGCGTCACATCGCCGGCATCGCGCATCGGACGCCGGTGGTCACGTCGCGCACGATCGACGCTCGAGTTGGCGCGCGCGTGTTCTTCAAGTGCGAAAACCTGCAGCGCGGGGGCGCCTTCAAGTTTCGCGGCGCGTATCACGCGCTGGCGCAGCTCTCAGCCGACCAGAAGCGCCGCGGTGTGGTCACCTATTCGTCCGGCAACCACGCACAGGCGATCGCGCTCGCGGGTCAGCTGCTCGGCATCCCGCGCACGATTGTCATGCCGTCCGATGCGCCCATCATGAAGAAAGCCGCCACGCTCACGTACGGCGCGACCGTGGTCGAGTACGACCGAGCGAATGAGTCGCGAGAGGGAATTGGCCGAGCGCTCGCTGAGCAACACGGCCTCACGCTGATTCCCCCTTTCGATCACGCGGACGTGATCGCCGGACAGGGCACGGCGGCGCTCGAGCTCTTCGAGGACGTCGGCACGCTAGACGCGCTCCTAGTTCCCTGCGGAGGCGGCGGACTGCTATCAGGCACGGCACTCATGGCACGCGAACTGGCGGAACCGTGCCGCGTCATCGGCGTCGAGCCGACCGCTGGTGATGATGCGACACGCTCGTTCAAAACGCGCATGCTGCAGACGGTGCCGGATCCGGAGACCGTCGCCGACGGCGCTCGCACGCCATCACTCGGCACGCTCACCTTCCCACTGGTCCTGACCCACGTGGCGGACATGGTCACCGTCGACGATCCAGCATTGTTGCGCGCGATGTTCTACCTGTGGGAGCGGCTGAAGCTCCTGGTCGAACCCACGGGCGCGCTCGGTGCAGCAGCCTTGTTCGAAGGCGAACTGACACGCAGCCTGGCGACGACCGGAGCACGTGTCGGCATCATCCTCAGCGGTGGCAACGTCGACCTCGGCCGCGTCGCGGCATGGCAGTCTCGCCTCGCGGCGCGTTCGGCAATTCGTAAATCCCCTCCTTGCTAACTGTCGCACAATGGTGAGGCAGTGGTACCAGTAGCCGCGGCACGTGCGTCCCGTCTTGTCATCGCGCTGTTGATCGCGATCGCCGCCTCGAGACACGCGTCCGGCCAAGAGGCGCCGCCCGAAACCCGATCGGAAGAGCTCCGAAGACAGCGTGAGCAGAAAGCCCGCGCGCTCAAGCCGCCAAGGCAGGGCCGCTTCGAGCGGACGCTGCTGGCACTTGAGAGCGGCCGCCTCTTCGAGCGCTTCCTGAATCCCCCAGAAGGCCTCTACCCGAAGATTGGCACCATCACGCCCGGTGGGGGATTTTCCGTCGGACCGGCGTATCGGCGTCCGGGACTCTTCGGCGGTCACGCGGACTTCAGCACGGTCGCCCTCGGATCGCTCAAGCGATACTGGATGGTCGACGCGAGGCTGACGCTGCCGCGTCTCGCGGACGGACGAGTCGTCGTGCACGCGTACGGCCGGCGCACCGACTACACGCAAGAGCCTTTCTTCGGTCTCGGCCCAGCCTCCGATCGCGCGCGCGCGAGCCTCTATGGCCTGGGCAACACCGACATCAGTACCTCGGTGGACATCGCACCGCGACCATGGCTCACCGTCGGAAGCGGTCTCAGCTACCTGAGGCCCCGCGCCCGAACCGTCGATGGCGCACGCTCGATCGACCGCATCTTCGCCCTCGAGGAAGCGCCCGGATTGGGGCACACACCGACTTCCTCAGGTCTCGGGTCTTCATCGATCTGAACTACCGCGAGCCGCGCGGCAATCCTCGAGCCGGTGGCCGCTATGTGCTGTCGGCGGAACACTACGACGGTCGCGGCGACGGCCGGTCCGCCTTCAACCGGTACGAGGCAGGCCTGCAGCAGCACATCTCACTGCTGCGCAACCGGCGCGTCATCGCCCTGCGCGGGCTCATCTCCATCACCGACACCGGCGCGAATACCGAAGTTCCCTTCTGCCTCCAACGCACGCTGGGCGGACCCGATGATCTTCGTGGCTTCAGGCGCTTTCGCTTCCGCGATCGACACCTGCTGCTTCTCCAGGCCGAATACCGTTGGGAGATTTTCACCGCCGTGGACGGGGCTCTCTTTTATGACGCGGGGAAGGTCGCGTCCCGCCGGGAGGACCTGGACTTCTAGAAGCTGGAATCCAACTGCGGCATCGGCTTCCGTTTCGAGACCATCAACGGAGTCTTCCTCCGCGTCGAAGGCGCGTTCGGCAGCCGAGACGGCAAACACTTCGTGTTGAGGATCGGACATGTGTTTTGAAAGCCGTCGATGGACTCGTGCCGTAGTAGGCTTCGGCCTGTCAACCGGCCTGCTGCTGTCAACCGTGAGCCGCAGCGCCTCACCGCGGTTCTATCCCGACGATCCGCTGCAGATCGACGATGACAGGGTATTGGATGCAGGTGGGGTTCGTCCGATCGAAGGGAGCAATGCCTTCGACTTCGCCGAGCACACCTTCATCAAGTCCGGCGATCACAGGGCCATCGCAGCCACCAACGTCAACATGATAGGCGAGGTCCCAGATTCGTCGTGGTTCACCAATCGGATCGGCGCTCGCGAGATGTCCGTCGATGACGTCGCGCGCGGCCCCAACGCACAGGACAGCTTGAACATCGACGACTGGTCGATCGTGCAAGAGAAGAGCTCCGGGATCACTCCCGGCTACCGCGTGGTCGATCCGAGCGGCCGCCTCTACCAAGTCAAGTTCGATCCACCCGGGCATCCGGAAATGGGCAGCGGCGCTGAAGTCATCGGTGCGGCCATCTACCACGCCATCGGCTATAACGTCGTCCAGGGCTACATCGTCGAGATCGATCCGGCCAAGATCGTAGTCGGGCCGAAGGCGACGACGGTGGATCTGTCAGGCCGGAGACGGTCGATGCGGCGAGCCGACGTCGACCGCATCCTCACACGCGCGGCGCGACTGCCGAACGGCAAGTACCGGGCGCTCGCGAGCCGGTTTGCCGAAGGACGACCGGTCGGCTACTTCAAGTACTACGGGACACGCCCGGACGACCCGAACGACACGCATCCACACGAGCATCGGCGAGAGCTCCGCGCCAATCGCGTGTTCGCGGCCTGGGTCAACCATGACGATTCACGCGGCATCAATACGCTAGACATGCTCGAGGGCGGAAAGGGACGCCAGTTCATCCGCCACTACATGTTCGACTTCGGCTCGACGCTCGGAAGTGGGAGCACGGTGGCCCAGGTCCCGCGCGCCGGCAACGAGTACATCCTCGAGTGGGGTCCTGCGCTCAAGACGCTCTTCAGTTTCGGGTTCTACGTACGGCCGTGGATTCTGACCGACTACTGGGAGGACGCGAAAGCGGCCGGGCGTTTCGAGTCACGCGACTTCGACCCGGTCGCCTGGCGACCCGAGTATCCGAATCCCGCGTTCGACAACCTGCGCCCCGATGACGCGTTCTGGGCTGCTCGTCTCGTGGCACGCTTCTCGGACGGCATGGTGCGGGCCATCGTGGCCAAAGCGCGTTACTCGGAACCGAGTGCTGCGGATCACGTCATCCGGACGCTCATCGCCAGACGAGACAAAGTGCTCCGCGCGTGGCTGACGGGCGTCAATCCCGTCGATAACATCCAGCTCAGCGCCGACGGCACGCTGCGATTCACCAATCTGACCAGACGAGCGCAAACCCGCCTTCGTGGCCGAGCGGATCTTCGTTCGTGCGCTGCGCCTCCGGATCTGCACGCGCGGTCTCCTGACGGTTTGCGAGCCAGGTCACCGCAAGCGCCACGATCAGCACCAACGCGGCCAGCAGCATCAGCGTAAACGGCGTGAAGTCGAGCCTGCGCACCAGCGGCGCGACGCTCGAGGCCCCCACCCAGGCGCCTAGCGACGCACCCACGCCGACGAGCGGGAACAGTCGACGGCCTTGGCCCTCCGTGTACAGGTCGTTCGCGAATGACCAGAACTGTGCGACGACGAACACGTTGAAGACGCCGAACCAGATGTAGAACATCGCAGCCAGTCGCGCACCCGAGCGCCCGGCGAAGTAGAACAACACGAGGTTGGACACGAGAAACACGGTCGTGAGAGTCAGCAGGCGCAGTCGCGGCACCTTCGACGCCAACCAGCCAAAGGCCGGAACCACCAACAACAGGGCTAGCGCCATCCCGGCTGCGGAATACGCCGCCAGCTGCGCGCCCGTCCATCCAAACGGTGCTCCCTCTGTGAGAATGAGCGCTTGTCGCGCCGACCGCAGGAGGTAGTACAGCGCGAGCAGCAGAAACACGTTCAGCGTGAGCAACAGCACGCCGATCCCTTCGCCCGCGCGCACGTCGGCAAACGGGGACAACGCACGCTCGAGGAGCCCCTTCTTCGCCTCGTCCAGGGCGCGAAACACCGGGAACGAGCGGTGGGACACGAGCTCCGGATGTGTCACGAGGGTGCGCGGCTCGGACGCGGAACGACCCGCATTCGATGCGCTTCCCGAGGGCGAGTGTGATGCGCTCGACATAGAAGCTCGCCTCGACGTACTCGAGGCGCTTCGATTGTACAATCGAGGTCCGGCCTGCGCGGGGCGAGTTCCCGTTCCAGTCGGTCTTCGAGCCACGTTGAACATGGGCCGCTACAACTGCCCTTACGCCGTCGGTGCGCCTCGCGTCCTTGCAGTTGTCGTCTGCCTCTGGATCCTGCCCCTCCGTTCGGGTGCCCAGTCAGTCGACGAAACGCACCCGCGTCGCGGCGCACCGGTCACCCTGCTCCAACTCAACGACGTCTACTCCACGGTCCCGGTCGATGGTCGCGGCGGCCTGGCGCGCGTCGCCACGCTCGATCGCCAGATCGCGGCGACCGGCCGTACCCCGCTGATGCTCCTGGCGGGTGATTTCCTCTCCTCGTCGGTGGCATCCACCGTGTTCAAGGGTGCCCAGATGATCGAGGCGCTCAACGCCATCGGCCTGGACGTGGCGACGCTGGGCAATCACGAGTTCGATTTCGGCCTCGACGTCTTGCGCCAGCGGATGCGCGAGGCCAAGTTCGACTGGGTGGTCTCCAACGTGATCGATCGGGAGACGGGGAATCCGATTGGGGGCGCCGCGCCATACCTGATTCGGACCATCGACTCGGTGCGGATCGGCATCATCGGACTGTGCTTGACCCACGAAGGGATGCCGACCGACCGTCTGGCACGCGTGGAACTGGTCGATCCGCTGGCAGCCGCCGGCACCTACATCCCGGAGCTTCGCAAGCAACGCGTCGACGTCATCGTCGCGTTGACCCACCTGACCTACGCAGAGGACCGGGCGCTGGCCGAACGGTTTCCCGAGATTGACGTCATCATCGGCGGACACGAGCACTCGCCGATCACGTCCGCAGTGGGCACGACGCTCATCAGCAAAGCGGGGTCGGAAGCCAGGTTCGTCGCACGTATCGATTTGAATCGGCGGGACGCCGATGCGGTCGAGAAATTCTACGAGCTCATCCCGATCACGGACGCGCTACCAGACGACCCCGCGGCCGGTGAGGTCATCAACGCGTGGGAGGCGCGCCTCGGCAAGGAACTCGAGCTCAGCGTGGGGCGCACCAGCGTGCCGCTCGACGGCCGCAACACGCGCGTCAGGTCGATGGAGACGAACCTGGGCAACCTCATCGCGGATGCGATCCGCGCGGATGTCGACGCCGAGATCGCGATCGTCAATGGTGGAGGCATCCGCAGCGACAAGGTGTACCAACCAGGTTCGTTGTCGAGGCGCAATCTGGTCGAAATGCACCCCTTTGGCAACGTCGTGTGCAAGATCGCCCTGAGGGGACGCGTCGTGCTGGAGGCCTTGAACGCAGGCGTGTCGGGGCTTCCAACCGCCAGCGGCCGATTCCCGCAAGTGTCGGGCCTCACCTACCGTGTTGAGCTCTCAGCACCGACCGGGGACCGTGTCCGCGACGTCAGTGTCGGCAGCAAGCCGCTCGAGCTGGACCGCGAATACACGGTCGCGTTGCCCGACTACATTCTCGAAGGCGGAGACGGCTACACGATGTTCGCCGGCGCGAGGCGGCTGGTGTCGCCTGAGGCCGGACATTTGATCATCACCGCGCTCGAACAGTACCTCGCCGCGCGCGGCGAGGTTGCGCCCACTGTTCAGGGGCGCATCACGATCGGCCAATAGCCGAGCCCCGCTCGCAACGTCGTGAGTCTACTGCCGCTGGGGCGCCGTCGATCGGATGGGCGTCGGACGTGGTGCTCGGACCTTGATGCGGGACCAGGCGAGCCGCGCCACCAGCAGCACGCCGATGATGACGGCGTATCGATAGGGGCTGGTCACGTCTGACTTCACGAGCCACCAATAGTGGATGACGGCGGTGACACCAGCCACGTACGCCAGCCGATGCAGCGCCTGCCAGCGCTTCCCGCCAAGCCGGCGAATCATGCCGGCAGTGGACGTGAGCGCCAGCGGCAACAGCATCATCAGCGTCGCGAAACCGATCGTAATGAACGGCCGCTTGTAGATGTCCTCCGCCACTGAGGCCGTGAGATTCGTCACCGTGCTCCACGCGACGATCCCGTCCGGGAAGTCGAGGGCCGCGAACCGATCGGCGATGACGTAGATGAGGAAATGGAGCGAGCCGTAGAAGAAGGCGTACAATCCCATCATCCGCCGAAACTTGATGAGGGGCTGCCAGCCGGTCAGCCGCCGCGCCGGCGTAATCGCGAGCGAGATGGCGAGGAAGCGCAGCGCCCAGACCCCTGTCTCGTTCGTGATGTCACTGAGCGGGTTCGCGCTGAGATTCCCCGTCAGCCCCGCCCAGATGATCCACGTCAGCGGACCCAGGCCGGCCAAGAACACAGCCGGCTTGAGCACCCACTTGACGATGTTAGGAGACATCACTTCGCCGCGCGAGCCTCAGTAGTTCTTCTTCAGGTCCAAGCCGGAGTACAGGCTCGCCACTTGGTCCCCGTAGCCGTTGAACATCAGGGTCTTACGCCGGAAGAACTCCCCGATTCGCCGCTCGGTAGCCTGCGTCCAGCGAGGATGGTCCACGCTCGGATTCACATTCGAGTAGAACCCGTACTCGCTCGGCTGCATCTCCTGCCATGTGTTGAGCGGCTGCCGCTCGGTGAAGCGGATCTTCACGATGGATTTGATGTTCTTGAAGCCGTACTTCCACGGCACGACCAGACGAAGCGGCGCCCCGTCCTGCTTGGGGATTACTTCGCCGTACAGCCCGACCGCGATGATGGCGAGCGGATGCATCGCCTCGTCCATGCGTAAGCCCTCGGTGTACGGCCACCGCAGGCCGGCGGTCCTCAGCCCCACCATCGTCGACGCGTCGACGGCGGTCTCGAACTGCACGAACTTCGCTTTGCCGGTAGGTTCGGCCTTCTTCAACACCTCCGACAGTGGAAAGCCAACCCACGGGATGACCATGGACCACGCCTCGACGCAACGCAGTCGATAGATCCGTTCTTCCAGGGTGATGCCCTTGAGCAGATCTTCGAGCTGGTACGACGCAGGCTTGGCGCACTCCCCCTCGACCACGACTTTCCACGGCTCGGTCTTGAGCTTGCCCGCGTAGAGCGATGGGGCTTCCTTGTCGGTCCCAAACTCGTAGAAGTTGTTGTACGTCGTAATCTGCTCCCAGCTATTCAGCTTCTCGTCGCTGACGCTGAAAGCGCTCTTCTGGACGTTCTCGAGCTTGCGCCCGCGGGGGGCGGGCTGCGCCCCCTGCACGACGGCGCCCGCGCCGAGCACGCCTGCGGCGGTTGCGGCGCCAGCAGCGGCGCCGGTCGCCGTGCGAAGGAAGTCACGGCGATTGACGTACAGCTTCTTGTCGGTGATCTCCGAGCTGCGAACGTCGGGCGCAGGTTTGATCAGCATAGCTCCTGTCCGATTTGACGCCGGCAGGCCGGCGGCGGTTACTCTCCGACGAGCCGCGCCACCCCGGCCACGGCTCGAACCGGGACAGCGCCCATTATAGAAGACTTCATGGAGTGGTCACGCTCGCGATTCGCTTGACCTTCGCAAGCCAAGACTGCACGGGGATTCGGCCTCCGGGCCCTGGCTCCCGTCACGCTCTTGCTACGCTCCGGGCGGGTATGGCGAATCCAGTGTCAGCGAATCAGCCCACGGACTACACGCGCATAGTCACCCTCGCGGTCCACGAGATGCGTACGCCCGCGTCAGTGGTTGGCGGTTACCTTCGTATGCTCTTGACCGACGCGACGATCCCGCTTGAGAGCCGTCAGCGGCGTATGGTCGAGGAGGCGGACAAGGCCTGCCAACGGCTGGTGGCGCTGATGGCCGAACTGAGCGACCTCGCGAAGCTCGACGCAGGTACGGTCAAGCTGAACATCGACCGGTTTGACGCATTCGAGCTCGTACGGGAGGTGACCGGGCAGGTGCGCGAGGGCGAGGACCGGGGGCTCGTGCTCGATGTCCAGGGCCCCTCGACCGGGGCCCCTCTCGCTGGTGATCGCACCCGCCTGCGAGGGGCCCTCGAGGTCGCTGTGCGGGCGGTCATGCGCGAACAGCCCTCATCCACCGTGATCGTAGTACGCGTCGACCGGACCCTCGACGCCGGGCGGCAGCACGCCCGCGTGGTGATCGCGCCAGCCCCTGACGCCGATCGAGCCGCTGCGTCGACCGGCGGTCCCTTCGAAGAGTATCGCAGGGGGTTGGGCTTGGGCCTCCCACTCGCACGGCGCGTGATTGCGAACGTGGGTGGCCGGATCTGGTCGGCCCTCCCAGCAGAGGGGACCGAGCTCCCTTTAGGCTCGCGCGGCGCCATTGTGATCGTGCTGCCGATTCTGGATTGACCGGTCAGCTAGCGGACGTCTCGCCAAGCGCGACCGCGGTTTACTTGTCGGGCGAAGCAGCCACGTGCGTTGGCGTAGGCCTGTGCCAGTGCCCCGGCCGAGAGCGGCTGCAGGAGCTCGATATCGGTCGGGCATGGGTGGCGCAACTCAGCGTCCTCGGCATCTAGATCAGCGTAGTGGAGCGCGGCGCCGTCACGCACCCACTGCGGACGCTGGCTGAGGTAGGGATCGACTAATGCGTGCGCGACCTCGCGTCGGATCACGCGCTCGAGAACCCCGCGTTGCCGCAATTGATCGGTGGGCATCAAGTGAATCGTCCCGCCCACCACCGTCCCGAGCGTGAACCAATGACGACCAGTCGCGCGCTCGTAGCTCTGATCGCTACCATGCACGAGCACGGACAACGTCGAGGACGCCTGAAGGCCCAACCGCGTTGTCAGCTGCGCTCGCGCCGAGGCGACGAGCGCGTCAAGGTCGCGCCGCTCCGCGTTCAGACGATCGAGATCGCTGACCTCGCCCACAGCGGCCGAGGGTCCCGAGGCGCTGGTGCCTATCCCGGGCGTGCCAGCCGAGGCGGTCGTCGACAGGCCGGCCGCTCCTGCGCCCGACGTAGTTGCTGCACTCCCACGACGGCCGTTCGCCGTCGCGCCATTGGCCGACCCGGACCCCGCGCCGGCACCCGTCGGCGCGCCCGCTGACGGAGGCGATGCGGGAACTCCGCGCACCGAAGCGTCCGCCGCCAGTGGGCTGACGCCGCTCGTCTCGATCATCCCGATGATGGTGCCCGGATAGTAACGCAGCAGCAGCGCCTCCGCCGACTCGCCCCTCGCCGCGAGGCGCGTGGCGCCGATGACACACATGCCGACACCATGTCCGTACCCGCGACCGACGAACACATATCGCTCACCCTGGTCGTGCACATCAAACAGGGTGCTTTTGATCTGCGTGGGACCGAGCGACATGCGCAGGTCCGGACCCGCAATGAACGAGGGTTGCATGCCGTCCAATCCGAGGCGGCTGACGCGGCCCGATTTGTCGCGGGCCAGCACCCGAATCCGCCGGAGCGAGCCCGTGAACCCCGCGTCCCGCAGCGTTCGCTCGATGTCGGCGGCGCGGACATCTGCGTTCCACACCGGATCACCGCCGCAACCGACCTCAGGTCGCGACGGCAGATAGGGCAGATCCTCGGCGCCAGTCCACACGGCTGACGGCACCTGTGTGTGCCCCCCGCACGAGGCGCTGTAGTACACCGTGGCGAGCGCGCCACGGAACGTCAGGACGCGCCCGGCGGTTCGGTCCGCGGCGGCGGTCGTCGCCGGTGCGGGTCGGCGCAAGACCTGGCAGTGCGTTTCGTCACACACGTCAAACCCCTCGGCATCGTGCCGACGGAGGTTCTGCAGCGCGTAGGTGCGCGCCGCAATCGCGAGCGCCTGTAAGACGGCAGGATCGCTGTCTCGCGCCGCCTCACCGGTCAGCACGCCGGCGACGTACTCCTCGAGGGGTATGACGCGCACGGCATATCCGGCAGGCCCCGCCAGACCCACTCGAACGACCGACGGCACGCGGACGACAGGTCTGTCCGGGTCGGCAGGACGTCTGCGGACGTCGGTCGGCGCGGGCGGCGCGCTGCGCTGGCGCCCAGGCATCGGCGTGACGGCTCCGAGCCCTCGCCCCACGGCCGTCCCGAGCGTGCCACACACGAAGAGGAAGATGAGCGCCCGTCGCATCATCGGCGCCTCCCCACCATCGCTCGGACGCCTTCCCAGATAAGCGGCAAGCTCTCTGCCAAAGAGTGGTCGTCGTCGAGCGCCGTGAGCCGAACATGGGGTCGCTGCCTGGCGAATTGCTCCACCGTCCGATAGTCGACCGACGCGTCCCGTAGGCCTTGATAAATCCACGTCGGCTGCGCCACCACCGCGTCCATGGGCTCGTACTGCAGCGAGTCCTCGTAGAACGCGACGTCGAGGAAACGTTCCACTCCAAATCCGTAGTGGAAGAACGCCATGCGCCCCTCGCGTTTCCAGGCCTCCATGCGCTCCGGCGGCAGCAGATGGTGTCCTGGCTTCGCGAACATGACGGCCGGCGCCAGCAGCACGAGATTGGACACGCGTGGGAGGCGATCGGCGGCCAGGACAGCCAACGTCCCGCCCAGGCTCGAGCCTACGAGTGTGACGGGCCCTGGCGGGAGCCCAGACACTTCAGCCTCCAGCTGAGCGAGCATCCGCGTCATCGTCAGCGTGGAAAAATCGGGGGCATTGAAGTCGGGACGCCGCAAGGCCACGCCGCACGCGAGGAGTCGTTCGGCCAGGTAGCCCGCCTTGGACGACTGCGGCGACGAGGCAAAGCCGTGCAGGTAGACAACCTGCGGTGCCTCGTTCACAACAGCGTCTTGCAGCCCTGACAACAGCGGCACTCGATCAATCCCTCCCCGTCCGTATGGTAGTTGTATGTCAGCTCCTCGCCCCTGCGGATTTTCCTCGCCGCGCGAATCCAGATCACACCGTCGACAATGTGGACGTAGCAGTTCGGCGAACAGGAGTGGTTGATGAAGCGCGCCACGTTGCCGCCGACGCCCGCGTCGATCGCCGTCCGGTTCGTGAGCTTGAAGCACCAGATGTGGCCTCTCCGGATATACCGCCGCTCCCTCTTCAGGCTTTCGGCGTTGGTGATCCTTTCGCCGGCGTAGTCCACGATGCGTGTGTTCTTGTTGATGGCTTGAGTGGCAAAGACCCCCCAACCCGCAATCTTCGAGTGCCGCTTTACAATCATCGATATTTGCTGATCCCTGTGTGTCGTGCGAGGAACCGTGTCCGGCTCATCAAGTGCGAAAGAGCCAAGGGTCCTCTACGCCAGCCGATCGCCCCCGCGCGGGCCGTGACGCAGGCAGCGCGCGCCCCTCGCGCAACTAAGATACACGCGTTGCCCGGTCGGTGTTCTGTCTCCGGGCGCTCATGTCTCGGAAGGCCGACTCATCTGTGGATCATCAGCCTGCTATGATTCGAACGTATGGAAAGGATCATCGCTGCTTGGGGTCGCATCCTTCGGGGCTACGCCCCCTCAATGTCCATCGAAATCACGCGCGAGTGTCCGCTACGATGCCAGGGCTGCTATGCCTTCGGCGATGACCATCTGGGTGGCACGGTCACGCTGCGGCAAGTCCGCGACTTCAAGGGGTATGAGCTCATCGACGGTGTGCTGACGCTCGTCGACAAGCACAAGCCGCTGCATCTTTCGATCGTCGGCGGTGAGCCCCTGGTGCGCTACCGCGAGCTCGACACGCTGCTCCCGCTGCTCTCCGAGCGAGGGATCCACGTCCAGCTCGTCACCAGCGGCGTCCGCGAGATTCCCAAGGGCTGGCACGGGCTGCGTCGGTTCACGATCGTCTTGTCGGTCGACGGTCTCCAGCCGGAGCACGACGCGCGGCGAACCCCCGCCACGTATGAGCGGATTCAGAACCACATTCTCGGCCATCGCGTCACTATACATTGCACAGTGACGCGGCAACAGATTCGCCGGCCTGGGTATCTCGAAGAGTTCATCGCGTTCTGGTCGGCCAAGGCAGAGGTTCGGAGGATTTGGATGAGCCTCTACACGCCGCAGATTGGGGACATCTCCCAGGAACGGCTAACGCCTGCCGATCGGCAACGCGTCGTCGCGGAATTGATGGCGCTCCGCCTCCGCTATCCCAAGCTTGAGGCACCGAAGGGGATGTTGGATGCGTACCTGAATCCGCCGAAATCGCCGGAGGAATGCGTGTTCGCGCGCACGACGACGCCGATCTCTGCGGATCTGAAGACACGGATCACGCCGTGCCAGTTCGGCGGTAAGCCCGACTGTGAGAACTGCGGGTGCGTCGCCTCAGCAGCCCTCGCCGCCGTCGCGCGCCATCATTTGTGCGGCTTCATCCCAGTCGGTACCATTTTCACCGGCTCGGTGCGGGTCGGTGAGCAGCTCAAGCGGCTCCTGCCGGCGGAGAGCTGAGGGTTCCTGAGTCCGGACCCTCCTTCTCACCTCGCCGCGAGCCGGATTCGCACGCCGGCGGTGACCAGACGCGGCGCCCCCACCGTGGAGGGGTTCGTCTGCACGAAGAACACCTTGTTCGTCAGGTTCTGAGCGCCGACGAACGCCAGGAACCTTGAACCGAAGTCGCGGGACACCATGAGATCAAGGACCGTGTAGCCGGGAAGCCCGAGCCCGACGTTCGTGTCGTACCCCGCGGCGGCGAGCGTCGTGACCGGGATGAACTGGGTGTTCTGGTCGTCGTTGTATTGGAGCCCCACGAACTGAAATCCCAGCGAGACGTTCGCAAGGCGCGCGTTCGAGTACGCAATCTGCAGTGACCCGCGGTTCTTGGGCACCTGGGCAAGATACTTGCCGACCAAGGTGGTATTGACCAGGCCACCGTCGGTGACCTTGGCGTCGTTGTAAATGTAGCCGCCATTGATGCGCCAGTCCCGGCCAATCAGGTACTCGACATCCGTCTGGACGCCGGTGATCTTCGTGCGACCGAGGTTCCGCTTCTGGACGCAGTTGCCCGGGGCGAGACCCACGCAGACGGTGGCGAAGTCGGGCGATGTCGCCAGGACGGTGACGTTGCTAATCGGATCCCTCACGCGATTGTCGAACCACGTGAGGCGTGCCGTCAGGTTCTTAGCGGGCGCGACGTTCAGTCCGAGGTCACCTCCAACGAGGCGCTCCGGTCCGAGCTGCGCGTTTGGTCGGGTGGTGATCGCCCCAACGGAGAACTGCCGGTACAGCTCAGTGAGCGTGGGTGCACGGAACCCGGAGTTCATCGCGCCCCACACCGTCACGCGGTCGGTGACGTGGTACAACGACGCGACGCGCGGGCTGACCACCGTGTCCCTACGGTCCGCGATCGACGGTCTGTTGTTCGCCGTCGGCAGCCCGGTAGCCACCGTCGTCTCCAGATTGTGGCCGTTGTCGTTGCGCCAGTTATCGAGGCGCGCGTTCAACGTGATGACCAGCTTCTCGAATGGTGTGATCACATCCTGCACGAAGGCGCCAACGCTGCGCTGTGAGCCGCCCGAGAATCGCGTCACCGACAGCGTGGCGCGTTGCGTCACGCCGTCGAACGCCACGGGCACTGTCGGCACGTACGCCTCCTCCTGACTCTCGCCGTCCACCCAACGATAGTCGGTGCCAACTGTGACCAGCTGTTTCGTGCCGAGTGGCTTCTGCCACTGCGCCATGCCACCGATCCCATCGACGGGAACACGTTGGTCCGTCGCTAGGCGGACGAAATTCCGCAAGGTGGCCGGGTTGGTCACCGAGAGGAAGTTGTAGTGGGCGCGCTGGATGTCGCCGAACACTCGCGCTTGAAGGTTGCTGTAGTCGGGCAGCACCGCGCGCACACCACCGCTCAGGCTCGTCCAACGCGTGTCGTTCAGTTCGCCAACCTTGCCGTTGTCGCGGTCTTCGCGGAAGTAGCCGACCCGGCCCGAGATCGTGATCCGCTCGTTCGGGAGATACTCGACCTTGCCGGTGACGTTGCGGTAGTCGACCTTTGCGTTGTTGTCGATGGGCCCCGCTTCGGTGGTGACCGTCTTGAAGCCGTCGGTATTGAAGCCGCTGGCTTCCAGCGCAAAACCCACCTTCCTCCAGATGTCGCTCGCGAACACATCGATCTTCGGCGTGTTGCCCTCTGGCGAGCCGCCGTTCGCGCCAGAGAACGAGCCGAACTGGGGCCGCAGATCGAGCGTATGGCGTGTCGGCCGGCTGGTCACGATGTTGATGACGC
This sequence comes from Acidimicrobiia bacterium, assembly GCA_016871175.1. Classification (GTDB taxonomy): domain Bacteria; phylum Acidobacteriota; class Vicinamibacteria; order Vicinamibacterales; family CAVVIG01; genus VFZL01. Next base: position 20,060 of record VFZL01000037.1, read on the forward strand.
CGCCCATCGCGTAGTTGCCGTAGAGTCCGGACGCCGCGTCCTCGGTGACCTCGATGCGCTCGACGCTGACCATGGGCACACGGGTCCAGTACACCCAGCCGCCGAACGGGTCGTTGAATGGCACCCCGTCGAGAAGCACGAGCGTGCGGCTCTGACCGCTCGGGCCGATGCCGCGCAGCGAGACACCCTGCGTGGTCGGCTGCGCCACGACGCTGCTGGCCCGTCGAAACAAGCTGAAGCTCGGCACGCTCCGCAGCACATCGTCGATGGCAACCGCCGGCGAGGCTTCAATCTGCTCGGCCGTGACAACGTTGACGCTGGCCGGTGTATCGCCCAGGCGCTGCTCAGTGCGACCCGGCGTCACGATGACGGTCTCGAGGATCGATGGTGGCTGCAGCGTCACCTCGATACTCGTGCTGTCGCCGAGCGTCTGGCGATGCTCGGCGAAGCCGCCGGCCAGGACGATGAGGATGGCGCCGGCCGGCGGAGCGTCGAGGGTGAACCGGCCATCCGGTCCGCTCACCACGGTCTGGTGGTCACCGCCAGGCGCCCGGACGACAATCGAGGCGCCAGACACTACTCCACCGCTCGTGTCCTTGACGATGCCGGTGACCGAGGTCTGCATGATCGAGAGAGAGATGAGCAACGCGAATAGCATCCCGAACTCCGCAAGAAGAGACGAGCGAATTATAACGGGTTCGAGGGTTCGAGTGTTCACGGGCTCATGGGCTCGCTGAGGCGAACCTTCGTGAGGTGATTACCGAAGTTGGGTCCGCGGACCCCGAACCTTCGCCCCCCCCGAACCCATGAACCCGTGAACACTCGAACCCTCGAACCGACAGAGTTCAGTAGAAGTCATGCGAGTCGAAATCGACTAAGAGGCCGCCGAGTCCTTGGACGGCGTCCGCGCGGATCGAAATGACCCCTTCCTGATGCTGCAGCACGCCGTCGATGATCAAGAACGGTTCTTCGATAATCGTCATCCGGTCGCGAGCGAAGAGGTCCGGGCGAACGATGACATTGACGATGCCGGTTTCGTCTTCGAGCGTGAGGAAGACGAACCCTTTGGCGGTCCCCGGACGCTGACGCGTGATGACCATCCCCGCGACCCGAATCCGGCGGCCCGGCCGCACGGTGGTCATGTCGGCCGCCCGCATCACGCCGCGCATCGCGAGCTCGTCTCGCCGAAACGCCATCGGGTGTCGGCCCACGGTCAACCCCATCCCCGCGTAGTCCGCCACGAGCCGTTCGGCCTCGGTCATCGGCTTGAGGGGACAATGCTCAGGCTCCGCTTGGCGATGAGACTCGGAAAGAAGTTCGTCCCGGCTCTGCAGCGCCTGCGGCCACGCCGGGGTCCCCGACGCGGCTGCTTCGTCGAACAGTTCCCCACTTGGACGGACGGCGCGTTCGGCTTGCCACAACGCGGACCGGCGGTCGTAGCCGAACGCATTCAGCGCGCCGAGGTTGGCGAGCGTCACCACCTCGTCACGGCGCACACCCGTCCGCTCGATGAGATCGTCCAGCGACGTGAAGCGCGCTGCCACCGGGCCGGCAGGCGTTCGCGTGCCGATCGTCCAGTCGTACGAGCAGTTGTTGCAGAACCATCGCTGCTTCTCCGCCGTCTCCAGCATCGACTCATCGTCACAGCCGCACTTCGGACAGCGAAAATCATCGTCGTCGTGTCGTGCTGCCGAGAGGCGGCTCGCACCACCCGATGAGGACCGACGGGGATCGTGTCGCGCGGTGGCGATACGCTGGCCGATCTCCTGTCGCAAGCCAGACACGTATCGCAAGCCGAGTCGGATGGCACCGTCCGCCTCGACCGTGCAGTTCCAATCCGAGCACTGGACGTCAATCGGTTGAAAACGGACGCCGCGCCGCTGCGCATCTTTCACCAGCGTGGACGGGTGATAAAACCCCATCGGTTGGTTGTTCAGAAGTGCGGTGTAGAACGCTGCGGGATAGTGGGCTTTGAGATACGCGCTCGCGTACGCGAGCAGCGCGAAGCTGGCGGCGTGCGACTCGGGGAACCCATACAGTGCAAACGAGGTGATCGACAGGACGATCGCTTCGGCGGCTTGACCCGTGATGCCGTTGCGCGCCATCCCCTCGCGGAGCTGAACTTCGATCTGCTTCATGCGTTTCTCGGAGCGCTTGAACCCCATCGCACGCCGCAGCTCTTCCGCTTGCCCTCCCGTAAACCCGGCCGCGATCATCGCGATGCGCAGCAACTGCTCCTGGAACAGCGGCACACCCAGCGTGCGCGCCAGCACCGGCTCGAGCGCGGGATGGGGATACGTCACCGGCTCCTTGCCGGCCCGACGATTCAGGTAGGGGTGCACCATCTGTCCCACGATGGGCCCCGGCCGGATGATGGCGACCTCCACGACGAGGTCGTAGAAGCTGGCGGGCTTCAAGCGCGGCAGCGTCGCCATCTGCGCGCGGGATTCCACCTGGAACACGCCGATCGTGTCCGCGGCCTGCAGCATCTCGTAGACGACGGGATCGTTTTGTGGGAGATGGGCAAGGTCGACCCGTCTTCGCTCGCCGAGCTGCGTCCCCTCGTCGCTCGTCGAGCCTCGGGGGGCACGTTGGTCGCCGTTGACCAACGCGATCGCGTCTTGAAGCACGGCCATCATCCCGAGGCCCAGCAGATCGACTTTGACGATCCCCATGTCGGCGCAGTCATCCTTGTCCCACTGGACGATGACGCGTCCCGGCATGCTGGCATTCTCGAGGGGGACCACGCTATCGAGTCGACCTTGGCAGATCACCATGCCACCCGAGTGCTGGCCGAGATGCCGCGGCAGATCCTGCATCTCCTGCCACAGCTGCGCGAAGAGCTGCACGCGACGGCGGTTGAGATCGAGCCCAACGCGTGCGAGCTGTCGTGGCACGGCATCGCTCGGATCGCTGAACTCGAACTGGTTCATCATCTTCGCCAGCCGATCCACCTGCGTCGCGTCGAACCCGAGCACCTTCCCCACCTCGCGCGCGGCGCTGCGTCCTCGATACGTGATGACATTGGCGGTCATGGCTGCGCCGTGTGCGCCGTGCTGCTCGTAGACGTGCTGAATGACGCGCTCACGCCGGTCTCCGCTCGGCAGATCCAGATCGATGTCCGGCCACTCGCCCCGCTCTTCCGAGAGGAAACGCTCGAACAACAAATCCATTCCCACCGGATCGACCGCGGTGATCCCCAAGCTGTAGCAGACAGCGCTATTCGCCGCCGACCCACGGCCCTGCACAAGGATGTCGTGCTGCCGGCAAAAATTCACGATGTCCCAAACGATGAGGAAGTAGCCGGAAAGATTGAGCTTCTCGATGAGATCTAGCTCGCGCGCGATCTGGGCGCGCGCACGTTCGTGATACGGGCGATAGCGATCCCGCGCGCCCACCTCGGTGATCTTGCGAAGGAACGACGGCTGCGTCTCACCAGGCGGCACCGGGTAATCCGGAAAGCGATAGCCGAGATTGGCCATCGTGTACTGCAGGCGGTCGGCCAGCTCGCGCGTCCGGGCCACGGCATCGGGCATGTCGGCGAACAGCGCCGCCATCTCCTTCGGCGGCTTGAGATATCGCTCCACATTCGGAGCAAGCCGTCGCCCAGCGTGCGCCAGATCGGTGTGATGGTGAATACAGGTGAGCACGTCGAACAACGGACGGGCCGAGGGGTCCACGAATCGCACGCCGTTGGTGGCGAGCGTCGGCACGCGAAAGGCAGAGGCCATCTGGACCAGCGTCTGGATGTCGGCATCCTCGTCGCGCCGATGATGACGCTGGAGATCCACGTACACGCGATCGCGCCCAAACAGCCCAACGAGGCGATCGAGCAACCCTGCGACGCCAAAACGCCGAGCGTCGAGCGCCGCCCGTCCGACGAGCGCGACCAGACCGCTGGTCCGCCCCTCGAAGTCCTGCAACGTCAGCGCACCTTCGCCCTTAGGCGACTGCAGCTTCATGGTGGTGATGAGCCGGCACAGATTGCGGTAGCCGTCTTGCGATTCGCAGAGGACGGCTACCTGGGTCGGGGAGGAGACCGGGTGGGGTTGCTCGTCAGCCCTACCGGCCTCCTCACCAGCCCCACCCGGCCTCCCCGGTTTACCCGGCCTCACCAGCCGATCGTCGGTGACCGAGAGTTCGGCACCGACGATCGGCTTGATTCCGACGGCGAGGGCCGCTTTGTGAAAGCGCGGCAAACCGTACACGCCGTCGGCATCGAGCAACGCGATCGCGGGATAGTCGAGCGCAGCTGCGTGCTCCACGAGCGTCTCTGGCAGCGAGGCGCCTCGCAAGAAACTGAAGGCCGATGCGGTGTGGAGCTCTACGTACACGGCAGGTAGGCGAGTCAGCAGGGAGGGCCTGATTAATCGAAGATCCCCTCAATGAACCACGCGTCGGAGGCTCGGTCGCGGAACACCCGATACCGGGCTCGATCCGACAGCGCCACATCCCACTCATCGCGATCCCAGGGTCCCGAGGCGGCGGGCACCGTTGACGAGCGTTCCTCCCACCAGTGCCCCGAGGTACGCCACGGGCCGGCGGCTGCGACGACCGATCCCCCTGAGAATCCGCGCCGCTCGCTCGTCACACGCACAGGACGTCCGGCTTCCACGACCACTCGTGCTGGCACCGGCTGTCGACATCGACGAAACGCCACAATGGGATCGACCTGCCCGTCCACGCATGCCGACGACGTGGGCATCGTGAAGACCGGTCGATCGATGGCAAACGGCGCCATGGCAAACGTGCCAGGACGGTTGCTATCGAGCCCCATCGGACCCACCGGCGCACCGACACGGTCGGCCCCGAGCACCGCGGCGAGGCGCGCGAGCAAGGTGGACAAACGCTCTGGCGTCGGCAGCGCACGCGTGAACAAGGTGTGCTGGACAATCCGGCCAGGCGTCGGATCGATCACGATCGTCACACGATCGATCGCGCGCTCTGGCGGGTGCGCCTCGATGTCGAGCAGGATCAATGTTCGGAGCGTGCGGACATCGCGCAACGGGGAAGGCCACTGCAGATGCCGCGCATGCACGTCGCGTGAGACCAGATCGAGGATCACGTGCACCACGGCTGCCCCGCGATCACGCCGCTCGAGCTGCGTGGTCAACGGTTCGAGCAAACGGGTCAACACGAACGACAGCGGCTCCAAGCCCTCAATGGGCCACTCGAGCTCGAGCGATTGTTCGAATCGTTCCTCCGGCTCGGTTGGCACCAGCGGACGTACGTCCTCACCGCGCGCAATCGCCTGCCAGAGCACCGCCGGTCGCCCAAGCCGCGTCATCAGGTCTGCAGTGGGCAGCGCCGCCACCTCGCCCAGCGTGCGCAAGGCCCACTGCTTGAAGACGCTCACGCCCTCACGTGCGGCGGCGGCATCGTTATTCCCCCGCCGCATGCGTCCGTGCTCGGCGTCGTCTCCCCGCGGGCCACGCTCGTAGCCCGCGTTTCGTCTGGGCCTATCGGTGGACGGGCTTCGGCGGGACGGCAGGACCACGTCAGCAACGTGGGCCAGCACATCGAGCGGCACCGAGGCAAGCGCCGCAGCTTCGCGTCCCGGCGGCACCACCGTGAGCCCGGGACGCGCGCGTGCGAGCACCAACGCCGCGACACGGGTTCCGGCTATGGCAACATGCACACGCAACTGTTTTTTTCCAGCCGCACGCATGAGCTCCTGGCCAATCGTACGCCATGCCTCAGCGTCCTCAGGGCCGTCGCCGTGGGCGATCCGCGCCTCTGCCGCTCCCACGAGGGGGGATCGAACCGCGCGAGGGCGCATCAACCGCTCGAGACCGGACACATCCACCACGACCGTGTGGAACCGGGGCTCGCGATCGGCCCCGGAACCATCGCACTCGCAGGGAGCATGTTCATACCGAGGGGAAAACGCCTGCGCGATCTCGAGGAGCACGGTGGCAGTCGGCGTGCGGAAGGCTGCGGGGGCCGGTGCATACAAACAGGCAAATGCCGGACGCGGGGGAGCCACGCGATCAGACATGCGCGTGGACTCGCGTGATGAAGGTGGCATGGGTGGTAGCCGGCACGCGCGCACGCGCCCGAATCACCCGGCTTTCCACGGGGACCCTCGTACAGGGTTCGACCCCTCCCACAAGCCTCCCGGGCTCCGCCATACCGAGCGGCTCGACCTTTACGGTGAGCCCTGCTGGACTTCGAGCCATCGGGACATTGCCCACGAGCAATGCGATGGTCTGACTTCCTTCCACCATGCGTTGCAGACGCAGCCAAGTGGTGAACGGCAGCCGCCGGATGACATCCACCGGCGCCTCCGCGACGTCAAGCGCCACCAAGCCGAAGTTGCCTGCTCGCAGCACGAGGGCCATCGCCCGAATCGCCTGCTCCATCGCCCGGTGATGCAGCTCACGCCCGAGTCCGGGATTCGTCACCACATGCCCGCGCATCCACAGCAGGCGGTCGAGCTCGACGCCAGCCGCCTCGAGCGATGCCACGTCGAGCATGTCGAGCGCATCGACCACGGCGACCAGCTCGCCGCGACGGGTGGCGGAGGCCAAGAGGTGTAAGAGCAGGCTCATCCGCCCCGACGTCCGTGGGCCGACGATCTCGGAGAGCTGCCCTCGAGGGAACCCGCCCTCCAAGCAGCGATCGAGGGCGTCAACGCCGGTAGCACCAGAGGCGTATTCATCCGCAGGATCGGGATTCGGATGCGCGGTCGTCAGCGTCCGATCCAGTCGGCGCGTACGGAGGAGCGATTCCAAATCAGCGCGTGCCAGAGCCATGTAGTTTCGCTTTATTTTCGCTACGTCGAAACTATAGCGGATCCCGTAGATTGGCTCAAGCCTCTCCTGGCCCGGCATCGGCGGGCGGTCAGCGTGCCGGAGAGGCGACTGGTGGCGAAATGACCGGTCCAGGTATGCGACCGGCTGGCAAGACACTGATAAGATACGACGCAGTTTCTTCTTATGCGGCTAACTTCCCGCGTGTGTTTTGCTTAGCTGACGTCTCCCGCGGTTGAGTGCGCCTTGGCCGACTCCGTTTCCGCCGACGTCGTTCCGGCCCCAGTTCCGCCGCCACGACCGGCCGACTCAACCATTCTCGGATCGCGCGCGCTGGGCCGCATGTTCGCGGCTTTCACGTACCGAGACTTCCGCGTGCAATGGATGGGCGCCTGCACGTCCAGCATCGGCACGTGGACGCAGTCCACCGCGCAGAACTGGATGATCAAGGACCTGACCAACTCCCCGTTCTATTTGGGGTTGGACGCCTTCCTCCAGCAGCTGCCGATCATGCTCTTCACGCTCATCGGCGGCGTGCTCGCTGATCGCCGCGATCGCCGTCGAACGCTGCTCACGTCGCAATACATCCAGATGTCTACGGCCATGGCGCTCGCGCTGTTGGTCTTTCTCGACGTCGTCCAGGTCTGGCAGGTGCTGGCGCTCTCGTTCTGCACGGGGGTGGCCCAGGCGTTCGGTGGGCCGGCCTATCAGTCGCTCATCCCCTCGCTCGTCGACAAGAAGGATCTTCCTAACGCGATCGCCCTCAACTCGATTCAGTTCAACATCGCGCGCGTCATCGGTCCGACCGTCTTTGCGGTGACGATTACCCTCGGCGCCCTCTGGGGCTTCGGTGACCCGCAGAGTATGGCGCTCTGTTTCGTGCTGAACGCGCTGTCGTTCCTAGTCGTGATCTACGCGCTGATCTCGCTGCGTGTGAAGCACATTCCGTCCACGGCGTCGACGCGCATGCTGGACGAGCTCAAGAGCGGGATCGCCTACGTCCGCGGACACGGCAACTTGGTGGGCCTCATCGTCCTTGCTGCGACGACGACGTTTCTGGGGTTTTCGGTGTTGACGTTCCTGCCGATCCTCGCGGATCGGGTGTTCTATGGCAGTGCGTCCACCTACAGCCTGTTGATGATTTGCTCCGGCGCCGGGTCGGTGTGTGGCGCACTTGTGGTCGCCTGGCTCGGCAAATTCCCTCGGATGGGCCTCACGTCGCTCGTGACGCAGGCGCTCTACGGCATCCTCATCATCGCATTCGCGTTGTCGAGCTGGATGTGGTTGTCCTGTGTGCTGCTTTTCCTCATCGGGGCATCACTCATGGTGGTGTTCTCGAGCGTCACGTCGCTCATCCAGCTCATCGCCCCCAACGAGATGCGCGGTCGGGTGATGAGCATCTACATGGTCGCGTTCCGCGGCGGCATGCCGCTTGGCAGCCTCGCCAGCGGGTATCTCGCCACGTTCATCAGCCCGTCACTCGTCATCGGCATCAACGGGACCTTGCTCGTCCTCGTAGCGGCGTACTTTCTCGTACGGAGTCATGGCGTGCGGGAGGCGTAGCACGGAAGACGAGGTTCGGGGGGGGCAGGGGTTCGGGGGATTCAGTGAGCGAGCCGGATCCCCAGCCACGCAGCCGCCACGCCGAGAACGACCTGTCCCAGAAGATAGACGAGCGCAAGCCCAGACTGACCGTCACGCAGCAACGTCAGCCCGTCGATCGCGAACGTCGAGAACGTCGTGAACCCGCCGAGCACGCCGACGAGCAAGAACGCGCGCGCGTCGTTGGATAGCGGCACGCGGTGCTGCGCGAGACCCACGATCACACCGAACGCGAACGACCCGAGCACGTTGACGAGGAACGTCCCGTACGGAAAGAACGGGGTCGTCGCCCGAAGCACGAGGACCGAGACGAGATAGCGCCCCACGGACCCGATGGCGCCGCCGATCGCGATGAGGAAGACGGTCACTACGCGTACAATGACGAAACGCGCCATTATGCCAGGACTCGATCTCCTCGCCGGTTCGGGGCTGGGCTCGCTGCTCGGCATGCGGCATGCCCTGGAACCCGATCACCTGGCCGCAGTCACCACGATGGTGAGCCGCGAGCGCAGCAGCCTTCGCGCCGCCTGGTTGGGGCTCTGCTGGGGCATCGGACACACGGCTTCGCTGGTCGCCGTCGGAGCGGTGCTCATCCTGCTGCGGGCCGAGATGCCAACGTCGCTCACGAACGTGTTCGAGATCGCCGTCTCGGTCATGTTGGTCGGTCTCGGCGTGCGCGCCATTCGATTGGCGGCGCAGCAGGGACCTGCCGGTCCCCTCACGGTGCATCGGCACGGTCGAAGGGTCCATCAACGTCCGACAGGTACGGCGCACGTCCACATCGGCGACTGGACCCTCGCGCACCGGCCTCTCCTCATCGGCATGGTGCATGGACTCGCAGGGAGTGGGGCGTTAACAGCGCTCGTGCTGGCAACGCTGCCGACGACGACCGCGCGGGTGGCCTACCTGCTGCTGTTCGGTCTCGGGTCGACGATCAGCATGGCCGCGATGTCGGGCCTGCTCGGATGGCCGCTCGCACGGCTCGGGTCCCATCAGGTCGTGGCGCGTGCCGTGTCGTTCATCGTGGGCGTCGCCACCACGCTGCTCGGAGTCGCCTGGGGTTATGCGCCGCTCGCGACCCTCATCGGTTCGTCGGTTCAGGCCGAGTTCGCAGGTTCATAGAATCTACCTGCCTACCCGCTTACCGACCTTTCGTCGTCTCGTAGATCGTGCTCGCGCCGCCGCCGATCGCCGCGCCAATGAGCGCGCCCTTCTTGCCGCCGACGATGCCACCGATGCCGGCGCTGGCGGCCGTGGTGCCGCCGATGACCATGGCCGTTCTCTTCCAATCGCGGCGAGGCCGCTCCACCACGCGAGTCACACGCCGCGGCGCGCGGACCGGTTCGTCGATCTCAACGGTCCGGATGGTCCGGGTCGGCGCCACAACAGAGGTGTCATGGCTGACGTCGTAACGGGGCTCCCGACCGAGCGGAGCTGTGGCTGCCCAGGACTCGCGCGCCGGCACGGTTGCAACTGAGGCTGGCGCGACAGTAAGGACGTACGTGCCTCCAGGCATCTGGGCGTTCACGGGCGGCAGACGCCCCCACCCGTCCATGCCGGACACGGTCATCGGCGTGACGCCCTGCGTCTGCGTCGACGGCGTGGATGGAAAGGCCAGGGAGTAGGCAATCGCCATCACGCCCACGGCGATCACGGTCAATACGCCAGCCAGGTACTTGTTCATCGCGCTCATCACGCCCTCCGTCCGGTCTGAACTCAAGGACGATGCCAGCGAGCGGCAGGCCCATTGGCGGGGCTTCGAGGCTCTATGTCACCCGAGCAGCACAGGGCTATCCTCATGTGGGTCCGCTCGGCGCCCGTGGGACCGGCTTGTGGCATCGGGTGAGTTGACGTCAGAATAGGATGCGGTTTTGACCAATCCCGCGTGCAAATTAGACAGCCGAAGACGGCCTGTTCGATCGGTGACGGCGCTCACCTGCATGGCATCATCGGGCGCATGACGCGCATTCTCGTCGTCGAAGACGATCCGGACATCGCGGCGTTGGTGCGACGCTATCTGGAGAAGGCGGGGTATTCCGTCAACACGTTGGCGTCCGGCCGTGACGCACTTTCAGCGATCACCGCCTGCCGACCCGATTTGATCGTGCTGGACCTGATGCTGCCGCATGTCGACGGTCTCGAGATCTGCCGCCGGCTCCGCGCGGAGTCCGCGACGGCCGCCACGCCCGTCATCATGCTGACCGCGCGTGCCGAGGAAGCCGAACGGATCGTGGGCCTCGAGTTGGGGGCGGACGACTACATCGCGAAGCCGTTCAGCCCCAACGAGCTCGTCGCGCGTGTTCGAGCGCTCTTGCGTCGGGCGACGCGCGAGCCCGCGACCAGCGGAACGCCGACCCAGGTCGCGTACGGATCCATCGTCGTCGACGCCGAGCGGCACACCGTGCTCCTTGATGGTTCGCTGACGACATTGACCGCGAAGGAGTTCCTGCTGCTGACGTATCTGCTCTCCCATCGGGGCCGCGTGCTCTCGCGCGACACGCTGCTCACAGACGTCTGGGGCTATCGTTACACTGGCGGAACACGAACCGTGGATGTCCATGTGCGCCGCCTGCGCGAAAAGCTTCCGCCGCTTGGCCAGGCACTGGTCACCGTCAAGCAGTTCGGCTACAAGCTGCTCGAGCATCCCCCGGCGTCTTCTCCCTGAGCCCGCACCGCAACTCCCTGCGCCACGCCATGACCCTGCAACCGGGCTTCCAAGGCAAGCTCTTCCTCACCGCGTTTGCTGCGTCGGCTCTGGCGCTGGCCGTCGCCGGATTCCTCGTCACGCGCTCGATGCGACGTCAAGCCGAACTGCGGATCGAGCAGACGCTGACCGCCGAAGCCCGTCTTGCGGCGGATCTCCTTGGTCAAACCGCGGCGGTACCAGATCCAGCCCGCTCGCTCGACGCCGAAGCGGACCGTATCGGAGCCCTCATCGGCACCCGCGTCACGCTGATCGCACCGGATGGACGCGTGCTGGGGGACTCGGCCGAACCGGCCGAGGCGCTGAGTGCCCTCGAGAATCACGCCTCACGGCCGGAGGTGCTGGATGCCGCGCGTGGCGGACCTGGCATGGCGCGTCGGTACAGTGCCACCGTCGGCGCCGACCTGCTGTACAGCGCCGTCCGCGTCTCGCATCCGCAGATCGCGTACGTCCGTCTCGCGCTCCCGCTGACCGACATCGACGAGCAGTTGCGCGCGGTCGTGCGGGCCACGACGACGGCGCTCGGCGTGGCGCTCCTGGGTGGCGGGCTGATCGCGTACGTGCTCAGCGCCCGTCTCGGTCGACGGGTGCGCGCCATCGCAGCCCGTGCCGAACGCTACGGGCAGGGCGAGCTCCCGTCGTCCCGCCCCAACTTTAGCGATGATGAGCTCGGGATCGTGGCGCGGGCGCTCGAGCAGTCGGTCCGCGAGCTGGGGACACGCCTCGAGGAGCAGGCACGCGATCGGGCGCAGTCCGAGGCCATCCTGTCCGGCATGATCGAGGGGGTCCTCGCGGTCGATTCGGCGGGACGCGTGCAGCTCGCCAATGCCGCCGCGCGCCGCATGTTGCACCTCGAGGCGCTCGCGCCGGGCAGGCATTATCTCGAGATCATCCGCCACCCCGCCATCGCCGATCTCGTCGGTGCGACGCTCGGCGGGCAGGCGCCGGAGTCGGTGCAGCTCTCGCCGCCCCACGACGAGCGCCGAACGTGGGTGGCGCGCGCGGCCGGGACGACCGCACAGCGCGGGCCGGGCGCGGTGCTGGTCCTGCACGACATCACGGATCTGAAGCGTGCGGATCAGATCCGACGGGATTTCGTCGCGAACGTGTCTCACGAGTTGCGCACGCCGCTGACAGCGATTCGCGGATATGTCGAAGCGCTGTCGGAACCGGATATCGACCCTGCCGACTCGAGACGCTTTCTCGAGATCATCACGCGGCACACGCACCGGATGGAGCGCTTGGTCGAGGATCTGCTGCGACTGGCGCGCCTCGATGCCCGGCAAGAGACGCTCGACGTGGTCTCGTGTGATTCCCACGCGCTCATACAGGCCGTCATCGCCGATCTGACGCCCGGACTGCAGGCACGACGTCAGCGGGTCTCGGTCGACATCGCTCCCGACGCGACCCCTCTCTTGGCGGATCCGGCGAAGTTACACGACGTGCTGCGGAACCTGATTGCCAACGCCAGCACCTACGCGCCAGAGGCGACTGACATCCGTGTGATGGGCCGGCGTGAAGAGACCCAGGTCGTCCTGGCGGTCGAGGACGAAGGACCCGGCATCCCCGACACGGACCTGACGCGCGTGTTCGAGCGCTTCTATCGCGCGGACAAGTCTCGCGCGCGAGACCCTGGGGGCACCGGGCTCGGCTTGGCGATCGTCAAGCACTTGGTGGAACTGCACGGCGGCACGGTAGATGCCGAGAATCGGCCCGAGGGCGGCGCGCGTTTCACGGTGAGACTCCCGGGTTCACCGCAGAGGGCCGCGTAAGACCGGCCGGTCGACTGCCGACTCGACTACTGCGCGCCGAACAACCTGAGGACGAGATACACCGCAGCGCCGATCAGGAACGCCGCCGGAATAGTCAGAATCCAGGCCCAGACGATCTGTCCTGCCACCCCCCAACGGACCGCCGAGAGCCGTCGGGTCGCGCCGACGCCCACAATCGACCCGGTAATGGCGTGCGTGGTGCTGACCGGCACGCCGATCATCGTGGCCGTCAACAGGGCGGCCGCCGCACCCGTTTCGGCCGCAAAGCCGCCGACTGGCTGCAGCTTGGTGATCTTGGAGCCCATCGTGTGGATGATGCGCCAGCCGCCGGCCAAGGTTCCGAGTCCGATGGCCGCGTGGGCCGTCAGCACGACCCAGAACGGAATTTCGAACACCTGGATATAGCCGGCCGCGAACAGCACGCCTGCGATGATCCCCATTGTTTTCTGGGCGTCGTTCGCACCATGGTTCAAGCTGAAGAAGGCCGCTGAGACGAGCTGCAGCTGCCGGAACCAGCGATCCACGCGAGAAGGCGGCGTCCACCGAAACAGCCACAGGATGGCCGTCATCATGGTGAGGCCCACGAAGAGGCCGAGGAGCGGTGACACCACGATGAAGATGAGGGTGAGCGTCCACCCACTCGGGATGATGGCCGCAAACCCAGCCTTCGCCACGGCCGCACCGGCGTAGCCGCCGATGAGCGCGTGGGACGAGCTCGTCGGCAACCCGAAGTACCACGTGATCAAGTCCCAGACGATCGCGCCCGTCAATCCGCCGAACACCACCGCAAAGGTCACGATCTTGAGGTCGATCATCCCGCTGCCGACCGTCTTCGCAACGGCGGTGCCAAACACGAACGCGGCGACGAAGTTGAAGAATGCCGCCCAAATCACTGCCTTGCCGGGCGACAGCACGCGCGTCGACACGACGGTCGCGATCGAGTTGGCCGCGTCGTGAAAGCCGTTGATGTAGTCGAAGATCAACGCGACCGCAACGAGCCCAACGACAATCCAGAACATCTCCGGCTACCCGTGCTTGACCATCACGCCCTCGAGCACGTTCGCGACGTCCTCACAGCGGTCGGTAGCGGCCTCGAGGAAATCGAGCGTCTCCTTCCACTTGATGACCCTGATCGGATCGTGTTCGTCCTCGAAGAGACGACTGACGGCCTGTTGATGAATTCGGTCGGCCTCGTTTTCGAGGCGATTGATTTCGACGGCGTGCGTAATGAGGCCCTTGTGTTGCTCGAGCGCGTCGAGCGCGGGTCGAATCTGGGCGGTTGAGGCGGTGATGATCTGCGCCAGCTCACGCGCTCCGAACCGCACACTCTCCAGGCGATACAGCCGAATCACCGCCGCGGCCGCGTCGATCGCGTCCATGACGTCGTCGAGCGTGCGCGCAAGCGCGTGAATATCTTCGCGATCGAGTGGCGTCACGAAGGTGCGATTCAGTCGCTGGATGACTTCGTGCGTGATCGAGTCGCACTTGTGCTCGACACGCTTGATGGCGTCGGCTTGGTCCCAGACCGGATGCTCAGGTGCCAGCATCGCCTCGAGCAGCCTAGCTCCCTCTTGCAGCTGGGTCGCGAGCGCCTGGAAGTCCGAATAGAACTTTTCTTCGCGAGGGATCAGTCGGAAGGCCACGAGCTCCTCTGAGCGGGGGGGATGTCGGGCAAGGTGGTCGGATTCTACCAGATCACGTTACATCGTTGTTCTATCGGGCCCTGTACTGCGCGTGTCTCGTGATGGGCACGTGGTGTGGCCACCAGACCTAGCGAGTTTCCCTGGAGTTAGCGCCTTCGTCACAGACGAGACCGAACGCGATGACTGCGTTGCGGGTGCGTCTTCGTGACACGCGGCACCAGCTCGTGCGTCTGTCCCGGCCCCGGGCTGGTCGTGCGGTACACTGACGCGCATGCGCGACGTGCTCGCCGTGGTCCTGGGCGGTAGCCAGGCAAACGGCTGTTCCCCCTCACGCACCTTCGCTCGAAACCGGCCGTGCCGCTCGGGGGCAAGTACCGGCTGATTGACATCCCGATCAGCAACTGCCTGCACGCCGACCTCCGCCGCATCTTCGTGCTCACGCAGTTCAACTCGGCGTCGCTCAACCGCCACGTCGGGCAGGCGTACCGGCTTGACCTGTTCAGCCGGGGCTTCGTCGAGATGCTCGCGGCTGAACAGACCCCGGACAACGCGAACTGGTTCCAGGGAACGGCCGATGCCGTCCGTCAGGCCGCGCGTCACCTGGTCCGGATTGACGCGCAATACTACCTGATTCTCGCTGGCGACCATCTGTATCGAATGGACTACACGGCCCTCATCGACGAGCACATCGACAGCAACGCCGATATCACGCTCGTGGCGCGGCCCGTGAGCGTCGACGATGCGGGCGCGGTGGGGATCCTTCGATTCGATCGATCGGGACAAATCAGCGACTTCGAGGAGAAACCGAGCCGCCAGCGGCTGGCTTCGATTGGCCGCAGCATCCCCCACGGAGCCAATGTGGCCGGTCATACTGCGGAGAAACCGTTCGTCGCCTCGATGGGTGTGTACGTGTTCTCACGCGACGCGCTGCTCGAGGTCCTGGAGCGGGACCAGAGCAGGGACTTCGGGCGCGCAGTCATTCCAGCAGCGCTCGGGCGCTACAACGTGCAGGCGTACCTCTTTCGTGGGTACTGGGCCGACGTCGGCACCGTGAAGTCGTTCTACGAAGCCAACATGCTGCTCACGAAACCCGACGCGCCGTTTCACCTCTACGATGCGGATCGGCCCATATACCCACCCGCGGTTCCTGCCGGGCGCCCAGATCGTCAACTGTGCGATCCGCGACACGATCATCGCGGAGGGCTGCTGGATCGAGCGTGGGACGATCGAGGACTCGATCGTGGGCATCCGCACGAGGATTCAGGCGGGCTGCACGATCAGCCGGTCGGTTCTCCTGGGCGCCGACTACTACGCCGCCGACGACGCCGCACCCCGGTCGGTGGGCCCGCCGCTCGGCATCGGTCGGAATGTCGTCCTGGACGGCGTCATCGTCGACAAGAACGCGTGTATCGGCGACAACGTGCGCCTCACGAATGAGCAGAAGATCGATCATCTCGACGGCGATGGCTTCTACATCCGTGACGGCATCGTCGTCGTCCCCAAGGACGGCACGGTGAAGGCGGGAACGACGGTCTGACAGGTCGGACCCACGGTCTTCATCGTCGATCTTCAGTACTTCGTCCTCTGAAACCGATCGCGGACCACGATCGCCACCGCGTTCATCGTGAGCAGGAGCAGGAGAAGGATGAGAATCCCGGCGGCGGCATTCTCGGCGAATGCGGCTTGCGGACGGGACACCCAGCTGAAGATCTGGATGGGCAACACGGTGAACGGCGACCAGATTCCGTCTGGCAGAAACGGCACGTAGGTCAGCGCGCCAATGGTGATGAGGGGAGCAGTTTCGCCGATGGCACGCGAGAGCGCCAGGATGAGACCAGTGAGGATGCCGGGGATCGCGGCGGGTAGCACTTGATGCTGAATCGTCTGCCACTGCGTCGCCCCGAGCGCGTACGAGCCCTCACGCAACGATTTGGGCACCGCACGAAGTGCCTCGCGCGTGGAGATGATGACCGTTGGGAGCACGAGGAGCGCGAGCGTGCTCGCCCCTGCCACGACGCTTCGGCCCATCCCGAGTGATCGCACGAACAATCCGAGCCCGAGCAGGCCATAGATTATCGACGGCACGCCGGCGAGATTCGCGATGTTGATCTCGACGATGCGCGCCCAACTGCCCCTGGCCCCGTACTCCTCCAAGTAAATCGCGGCACCCACGCCCAGCGGCACCGCAATGAGGGCCGTGATGCCGATGATGTAGATGCTCCCCACGAGCGCTGGCAAGATGCCGGCCTCGGACGCCCGTCGCGACGGGTAGCTGGTCACGAACTGCCAAGACAGTCGACCAAGACCGTCTCGCGCGATGTCGTACAAGAGCGCCATGAGCGCCACGAGCACGAGGAGCATCACGAGCAACCCGAACAAGCCGAGCAAGCGATCGCCTGAATAGCGCAGGAACGGCGTCCGGCCCAACGGGGGGTTCGCGGTCGCCGCCGCTGTCGTGGTCACGCGTACTCCTCTCGGAATCGGTTGCGCAGCCAGGTCGAGGCAAGATTGAGACCGAACGTGCCAATGAAGAGCAGCATGCCGACCGCAAAGATGGTCCGATACTCGAGTGTCCCTGCTGGGGTGTCGCCCAAACTCACCTGCACGATGTAGGCGGTCATCGTCTCCACCGGCACCCGCGGATCGAGCGTCAACCGCGGCTGCTGCCCAGCGGCGATGGCGACGATCATCGTCTCACCGATCGCGCGCGACACGGCGAGGATGGTGGCGGCCGAAATACCTGACAACGCCGCTGGCACGACGACCCGCAAGGCGGTCTGCATCTTCGTGGAACCGAGGGCGTATGCCCCTTCGCGCAGGCCATTCGGCACGTTGTGCAGCGCGTCTTCGGAAAGCGACGACACAAGGGGCAGGATCATCAAGCCCATGACGATGCCCGGGCTGAGCGCGTTGAATCCGGCCAAGCTAGGCGACAGGCCCTGGAGGAGCGGTGTGACGAACTGCAGCGCGAAGTAGCCATAGACGACCGTCGGGATCCCGGCCAGGATCTCGAGGACCGGCCGCACCACCCGTCGGAGGCCGGTGCCCGCGTACTCGCTGAGATAGATGGCAGTCAGCAAACCCGCGGGCAGCGAGACCATCATCGCGATGAGCGACGTGAGAAGCGTCCCGCTCACGAGCGGCAAAACACCGAACCGCTTCTCAGAGAAGAGCGGTGTCCACTCGGTGTCGAACAGGAAGTCGACAATCGAGACCTCGCGGAAGAACTCGACCGTCTCGAACACCAGGACGCCGATGATCCCGAGCGTGATGAGAATCGATCCGGCGGCGCAGGCCAACAGCGATCGTTCGATGAGGAACTCGATCGCCGTTCGACGCCCCCGTTTCGTCATCAGCGCAGTCCGTCCCGGTTCGTGTGCTATCGCATCAGCCGCTGTTCGAGCGACATCGAACTGTGGCTATCGGTGCCCTGATACATGGATCCGGCCGTCTTGGCGCTGAAGCGCCCCTGCACCAGCCCGTATTCCTTGTCGCCGAGCGGGATGTAGCCCACCTCTCGGACGAGGGGCGCGCCCTTCGCGAGGTAGAACTCGACGAAGCTCTTGACCTCCGGTTTTTCGAGCGACTTCACCTTCACGTAGATGAAAACTGGACGCGAGAGTGGAAAGTAGCTGCCATCCTTCACCGTCTCTGGGGATGGCAAGATCGGCCCCTTCCCGTTCGCGTCGTTCCCATCATCCACGGCGACGAGCTTCAGCTTCCCCTGGTTCTCCTCATAGTACGCGAACCCGAAGTATCCGAGCGCGAACTCGTCGCCACTCACACCCTGGACCACGACGTTGTCGTCCTCGCTGGACGTGTAGTCACCGCGGCTCTGATCGGTCTTCCCGATGATGGCCTCAGTGAAGTAATCGAACGTGCCTGAGTCGACGCCTGGACCAAAGAGGTGGATCTCACGGTCGGGCCAGCCGTCGCGAACTTGGCTCCATTTCGCGAGCTTGCCTTGCGCTGCCGGCTCCCACAGCTTCTTCAGCTCTCCCACCGTCATCGACGTCGCCCAGGTATTCCTGGGGTGCACCACGATGGCCAACCCATCGTAGGCCACGGGCAGTTCGATGAACTGCACCCCGGTCTTCTCGCAGGCATCTTGCTCCGTGGATGAGATCGGACGAGAAGCGTCGGCGATGTCGATCTCATCGCGACAGAACTTCTGAAACCCTCCACCCGTGCCAGAAATCCCGACGGTGACTCGGGTGCCTCGATTGGCCTTCTGGAATTCCTCGGCTACAGCCTCGGTGACCGGAAACACCGTGCTCGACCCGTCGATGCGGATGATGGTGTCGCCGGATGTGGTTGGCGAGTTGGAGCCCCCGTCGCCAGCGGAAGTCCCGCCGCAGGACGCGAGGGTGATGGTCAACAGAACCGCCTCCGCAACGGAGCGCCTAGTGGTCGACAGCATATGTTCCACGTTAGCGTGGCGGCGTGTCACGCATGAGTCACGCGTGTTACGTCCTTGTAAACTGTGCCCGGCCAGTGAGCGTCGCGACATCGACGAACAGTGTGTGCACGCGCCGTGCCCCTCGGGCGTATCGGGATCCGATCCATTAGTCGAACCAACGGATGCAACACTTCGAAGAGATGACGCGTCACGAGACGACCTCTCGGCCGTCGGCGACGCCGATTCGCAGCCGATTCCAAGAGGAGCCGGGCGTCGGGTCCGCCGACCGGTCGAGCCATCGCTCGATGAGCTCGACCACGCCGTCGGTCTCACCCGTGGTCACCAGGTCCGCCCGCGCCCGCAGGGCGCTTCGAAGGACGCATCGGCGTTCTCCGCCTCGCCGATACCCACGACGTTGTGAGGAGAGAGGGCAAGCTCGTCGAGGGCGGCGGCCAGGCCGGTCGCCTTGTTCACGCCCGACGCCAGCACCATCACGTTGCCCTGGTTGAAGATGACCTGCGCTTCGAGACCGAGCGTGCGAATCGCCTCGAGGGCGACGCGCTCATGTGGCTCGGCTGTGGCGACGTTCGTGCGCCCGACGGCCAGGGGCGACGCACTCGCGGCGCGCATGGCCTCGACCAAACGCGCGTCGCTCGCAGGTCCGAGCACGCGTTCCCGACCAGCGTGGGGGTCGTTCGATGCCTCCAGATCGCGTCGGCCACCGTCGTGGGCCAGAGTGCCATCCTAATCAGACGCAAGGACGAGGTCGCGCATTCCCAGACAGGCTATCATCGCGATGAACAGCGGCACGGGAGCGCCGCACGCCGAGAACGCCGTGAGATGGCGCCCGGGGAAACGCCACCGCGAACGCTTACTGGGACGGCTTGTCGAGTGGCTCGAGCACGATGTACCAGCTCTCGCAGTCCGTTCGCGCGCCGCCGCCGAGCGTGACGGTGAAGGCCAGCTTCAGGCTGGGGATCTCCCACCGATGCCGCGCCCGCATCCCCTGCATCGGCACGCGGTACGGCTTGAGCAAGTTCGCCGGGGACGCGTGCTCCCGGTGCTCGTCCTGGACTCCCTCGAAGATCGCGAACTCACGCTTCGGTCCAAGGTGCACTTCGAACTGTGGAACCCCGTTCACCACATGATCCCACACGCGCTCGGTGTAATGGCTGCCAGCCTCCTGGCAGGACTGCCAGTTCCCTTCGAGGATGTTCTTGGGGTTGGTCGACATGCGAACGAATTGAGCGGCCGCCTGTTCGGCACCTGCCGACAGAACGACCACGGTCAGCAGACCAGTCAGCGCCGTCGTTGCCCCTACCCGTACGGTCGGCCGTCCTCGCAGCACCTCAGCAGGATAGCAGAACCCCACATGGGGCTGACCTGCCTGCCGATTTTCGGACCAGCTGAAGCTTGAGAGAATGGCGCCCTCAGCCTAGTGAGGGAGCCATGAAGAAGACGCGGTTCACCGAAGAGCAGATGGTCACGATCCTCCGGGAGGCCGAC
>VFZL01000038.1 GCA_016871175.1 Acidimicrobiia bacterium
CACGCGGCGTTGCGTCGTCAGGCTTGCGCCCATTGCGAACAATTCCCCACTGCTGCCTCCCGTAGGAGTCTGGGCCGTGTCTCAGTCCCAGTGTGGCCGTCCGCCCTCTCAGGCCGGCTACCGATCGTTGCCTTGGTGAGCCGTTACCCCACCAACTAGCTAATCGGACGCGGGCCCCTCTTCCAGCGCTAGGTCTTGCGATCCCCAGCTTTGATGTCCACCTCTTCAAAGGCAGCATGTTATGCGGTATTAGCGTCCCTTTCGGGACGTTATCCCCCACTCGAAGGCAGGTCACCCACGTGTTACTCACCCGTTTGCCACTCTACTCATGGATTGCTCCACTTTCGCGTTCGACTTGCATGTGTTAGGCACGCCGCCAGCGTTGATTCTGAGCCAGGATCAAACTCTCATGTTAAAGCCGTTCGCCATTGCCCGGGGTTGCGCCAGGGCTCCGGCAGAACTGTTTAACGCGAGGCCGATTGGCTCTGCGTTGTTCAATCCGTGTTGTGTGTCGTGGTTTGCCGCCCATCGCCCTCGTCCGGACTGACGACTCGGGTCGACCGACTCTGCGGCACCACGCGCTGACTCTCATTGTCCGCCGCCGCTGGCTGACGCCAGCGTCGGCGAGACGGGTTGTGTGTGCTTGCACGCACTATCTAGTTTTCAAAGAACCCGACCGAACGCTCGGGACCAGGCCGCATCGCAGCCTGCGCCGAACTGCCCCGTCTTGCCGCCGATGTCACCACCGACCGCCTTCTGGGGAACCTTTCAAGATTACAGAGGCGGAGGGACCGTGTCAATCACTTTCTGGGCATTTCTTGAGCGCCCGGGCCTGCCCCTCCGACTAGCGAACCCAGGAAATGCTGAGGTTCATTACACCGTTCACCGGCGTTTATCTGCTGATCGATTGGCCCGAGGCCCTCGTCAAGCGAGGCGGAGCAGCGACTGCTGCCGAGCCCCTTTCCGCAGGAGCACCAGCCGCCCTCCCATCGCGCTTGCCGTCGTCACGCGCTCTTGCGCATCGCTCACCCGACGGTTGTTCACGTAGACACCACCAGACTGGAGCAGGCGGCGAGCCTCGCTCTTCGATGGGGCCAGCTGCGTCCGGACCAGGAGATCGGCGAGCGGGATTCCGGCGGCCAACTCAACCGCAGGGACCTCCATCGACGGGACGTCATCCAAGACCGCCATCAGGTCGTCAACCGGCAGGCTCGCGATGTCCTCGCCAAAAAGCAGCGCCGATGCGTGCTCGGCACGCCGGACTTCATCGGCCCCGTGCACGAGCGCGGTGACCTCGCGTGCCAACACTCGCTGCGCTTCGCGCTTCTCGGGATGTGCGGCCACGGCCGAATACAACTCGTCGATCGCATCGCGCGTGAGGAACGTGAAGAACTTCAGATAGCGGATCACGTCCCGATCGTCTGTGTTCAACCAGAACTGATAGAACCGGAATGGCGACGTGCGTTCGCGATCGAGCCAGACTGTACCGGCTTCCGTCTTCCCGAACTTCGTTCCGGATGCCGAAGCCACCAGCGGCACCACCAGTCCGTGCGTCTTCTTCGATCTGAGTCGGCGAATCAACTCGATACCCGCTGTAATGTTCCCCCATTGATCGCTCCCGCCCATCTGGGCGTTACACCCGTAGCGATCGAACATCTGCAGAAAGTCGTACGCCTGCAGGAGGAGGTAGCTGAACTCAGTGTAGGAGATGCCATCCTCGTTCTCGAGCCGCCGGCTCACTGATTCCTTCTGAAGCATCGAGCTCACGGTGAAGTGCTTGCCGACGTCGCGCAGGAACGTCATCAGATCGAGCGAGCCAAGCCAGTCTACGTTGTTGACGATGCGTGCAGCGTGAGGACCCTCGAAGCGAAGAAAGCGCTCGAGCTGGCCGCGAATTCCACCCAGGTTGAGTTCCACCTGCTCGGCCGACTGCAGCGTCCGCTCTTGCGACTTGCCGCTGGGATCGCCGATCATGCCCGTCCCGCCGCCAACGATCGCGATGGGCGCGTGACCGGCACGCTGCAAGCGCGCCAGCGTCATCATCTGCAGGAGCGAGCCAACATGAAGACTGGACGCGGTCGGATCAAAGCCGATATACACCGTCACGGGACCGGCCCTCAGCAGGTCAAGCAGACCCTCGGTCACGTCGTAGACGAGACCGCGCCAGGTCATCTCGTGAAAGAAGTCGTTCATGTGGGGCTCGCAGGCTCGACCGTGCGCCGGACTCCTGCGCGTCGGCCGCACTACTATATCAGTCGATGGACATCAGCCGGCGGACCGTCCTGAAGTCGTTCCTCGCCGCCGGCGTCGGCGGTGTCACGGGCGTGGCCGCGTACGGCTTCGTCTATGAGCAGCGGGCTCTCATATGCACTCGGCAGGCAATGACCGTCTCGGGTTGGCCCGCCGCTCTCTCCGGATTTCGCATCGGCTTCATGACGGACATCCACCGAAGCCAATGGGTCTCCGAGATCGACGTTCGCCACGCGGTGGACCGCCTGATGGCCGAACAGCCGGACCTCATCGTCCTGGGCGGGGACTACGTGACGTTCGCCGATCGTCGCTACATCGCAGCGGCCGCTGAAGCGCTGGCACGACTCGCCGCGCCACACGGCGTATTCGCGGTACTCGGCAATCACGACGACGACCGTGAGGTACCCGCAGCGCTGTCACGACAAGGGATTGAAGTCCTGCGTGACGCGAGAACGGAGCGGCGCGTGCGCAATGAGCGTATCGATCTGATCGGGATTCGATACTGGACGAGGCGTGGCACCGACATCGCCGCTGCCGCGCGCGGCGCCAGCCCTCACGCGATACTGCTCGCCCACGACCCACGACGGCTCAGAGAAGCGGCAGCGCTCAAGATCCCCTTCGTGCTTTCGGGCCACACGCATGGCGGGCAGGTCGTGCTCCCGGTCCTCGGCGCGGTCGCCGCGCGTAAGTTCCCCGTCGTGGCGGGCCCTGCGTCCCTTGGCGCGACACGCATCTTCGTCAGCCGCGGCGTGGGAACCGTCTACGTCCCGGTCCGGATCTCTTGTCCGCCAGAGGTCGTCGTCCTGGCGCTCCAGTCGGCTTAAGCAATCGGGGCAGCCGCGCGAGAGGAGCCCGACGCCGCCGAACGGACTACGTCGAAAGGCGGGGCGCGTGGCGCACGAACCGGCGGCCCTCAATCGTCCATCCTCCGTCGAGGACCGCCTTGATGGCTTCTGGATAGATCCGGTGCTCTTCGACCAGGATTCGCGTCGCGAGCGTCTCAGGCGTGTCGTTGTCGAGGACGGGGACCGCCGCCTGCTCCACGATTGGTCCGTCGTCGAGTCCGGGCGTGACGACATGAACGGTGGCGCCGCTGAGACGCACGCCGTGCGCGAGGGCCTGCGCCTGGGCCTCCAGGCCGGGAAACGCGGGGAGCAATGACGGATGAACGTTCAGCACCCGCTGCGGATAGGCCTCGAGCAGCGCGGGGCCGACGAGACGCATGTACCCGGCGAGGCAGACCAGGTCGACACCGCGCGCGCGCAGCGCCTCCGCTACCGCGCGATCATACGCGTCTCGGTCGGGGTAGTCCTTGGGACGAATGACGAGTCTCTCGACCCCCGCTGCTGCCGCGCGCTCGAGTCCGCCCGCATCGGATCGATTCGAGATGACCAGGCTGACACTCGCGTCGAGTCGACCGGATGCGATGGCGTCAATGATCGCCTGCAGGTTGCTGCCGCGACCCGAGATGAGGACCCCCAATCGACGGTCCATCACTGATACCGAACGCCGCTCCCACGTTCCACGGCGCCAATGACGGCCGCCGTGCCTTCTCCCGCTGCAGTCAGGCCGTCAAACACCGCCTGCGTGTCTCGCTCGCCACACACGACGATGAGGCCCACGCCCATGTTGAAGGCGCGCAGCATCTCCGCGTCCTCCACCCTCCCGAGTCGCTGAATCAGGCGAAAGAGTGGCGGAACCGTCCACGTGCGGCGATCGACGACGGCGCCGCACCCCGCTGGCAGCACTCGGGGCAGGTTTTCGGTGATGCCGCCACCGGTGATGTGCGCCATGCCCTTGACGAGTGTCGCAGCGAGGAGCGGCCGCACTGGGCGCAGGTAGGAGCGATGTGTCGCCAGGAGTGCCTCGCCGACCGACATGCCGAGCTCGGCCTGATGCGTCGAGGGCGACAGGCCGGCGACGTCGAACAGCACGCGCCGCGCGAGCGAATAGCCGTTCGTGTGCAACCCGGAAGACTGAAGGCCAATCAGCACGTCGCCAGGCGCGACTCGGCGCCCATCGACAATGCTGGCACGTTCAACCGCACCAACGATGAAGCCGGCGATGTCGTATTCACCGTCCGCGTAGAACCCTGGCATCTCGGCGGTCTCACCACCGATGAGCGCGCAGCCATTCTCACCGCACGCACGCGCGACGCCCGCGATCACCTGCTCGGCCACGTCGGGAGAGAGTCGGCTCGTCGCCAAGTAGTCGAGGAAGAAGAGCGGAGAGGCCCCTTGAACCAAGATGTCGTTCACACAGTGATTGACGAGGTCCGCGCCGATGGTGTCGTGCCGCCCCGTCATGAAGGCGACCTTCAACTTGGTGCCGACGCCGTCGGCACTCGACACCAACACCGGCTCACGAAACTGCAGCGGATCCAACGCGAACAGACCACCAAAGGATCCGATGTCCGAGAGCACACCACGCGTGAAGGTGGCCCTCGCGAGCGACTTGATACGTCTGACCGTTTCGTTGCCCGCGTCGATGTCGACGCCCGACTGTCGATAATCCATCTAGAAGTCCAGATCTCGAATGAGCGACTTCATGAATACCCTGGACGGCGAACCTTCTTGGGCGCTCCAGTACCCGCGCCGAACGAACGCGAAGAAGTGCTCTTCGTCCAGGTCTTCCTCCAGCATGTCGAACCCCTCGCCAACCAGCGCCAGCGCGGCCTTGCGATCCGGGTGTGCCTCCAGCACCGGCAGCATGACGGCCGTGTTTCTCAGCGCGACCGTCGCAGCCGCCAACGCCACCGGTGCGCGAGTCGAATCCTGCGAAGGGACGCCGACCGCGAGGAGCGCCTGTGCGGCCGTCGGTCGACCCTTGACTGCGAGCGCCGCCAGCCCATTGGCGGCGTTACGCAGTAAGGCTTGGAACCCTGCGTGGCGATCAGAGAACTTCAGCGTCTCAATGAGGAAGCCTTCGTGCGATCCGCAATTGACCTCCAGAAGGCAGATGCCTGCCGCAATCGCCGGTTGACGCGCGCGTGGCGCGCTGCGCTGCAATCCCGCAAGCGCCTCAAGGGATCGCTTATCGCCGATCCGGCCCAGCGCGATCGCGGCATTGTCCTGCAGTGGCCCATCCTGCAGAGCAACTTTCGTGATCGCGTCCAGCGCGTATTGGGCCTTGTGCTCCCCAAGCGCTTCGATGACGGCGCTTCGAAAAAGACCCTCGCCTCGCCCGACGTCACGGACGAGCGGTCCCTGCACCCGGGGATCGCTGCCGTGGGCCGCCAACGCGCGCACTAGGGCGGGTCGAACAAACTCCGCCACTTCTGTGTCCAACGCAGCGAAAAGCTGGGGCACCAGCGCCGGGTCTGGATTGCGCTCGAGATAGCGATACGCCACCGTGCGCAGCCGATCATTCTGGCTGACCAAGGACTCGCGTACGGCATCGCGCGTTCGCACATCGTTGAAGCCGGTCAAGAGCACGAGCGCGCGAAACCGGACGTATCCGTCTCGGTGCTCGGCGACAGCCTGCAGCAGCGCGGGAACCGCCTGGGGGCCAGGCACGCGGCGCACGAGGCTCGACGCAGCGATTCGAATGTCGTAGTTCAGATCCCCAAGCTGATCGATCGCCCGCGCAAGCTCTCCAGCGGGTATCTGCCGGGGTGCCTTCGGCTCGGCCGTCCGAGACTGACTCGAGGCGCCGCCGACGCACAGCAAGAGAACGGCGCAGGTAGCGGGCACAAGCCCGCCGCACGGCCGTAAACGGGGAAACCAGAACGACATCGTTCAGCTCGAAACGGGCTCCTTCTCGATCTTGTCCAGCTTCAAGGCGAGCTGCAGGTACGAACGTTCGTTCTGCGGGAACACGACAGGGTACACGCCGGTATAGCACGAGGTGCAGTAGTGCTGACAGCCGCTCCCTACAGACCTGAGCAGGCCCTCCAAGCTCAGGTAGCCGAGGGTGTCCGCTTCCACGAAGTCGCGAATGCCTTCGACCGAGTGCGTCGCGCCGATGAGCTCCGACTTGCTCGGCGTATCGACGCCGTAGTAGCAGGGAGAGATCGTCGGAGGACAGCTGATGCGCAGGTGCACCTCTCGCGCGCCGGCCGCGCGGACCATCTTGACGATCTTCCTGCTCGTCGTGCCCCGCACGATCGAGTCGTCGACGAGCACAACCCGCTGGCCATCCAGGATGCTGCGGACGGGATTGAGCTTGACCTTCACGCCGAAGTGGCGAATGGACGATTGCGGCTGGATGAACGTTCGGCCCACGTAGTGATTGCGAATGAGCCCCATCCGCAAAGGGATGCCGGATGCCTCCGCATAACCCATTGCCGCGCAGACCCCAGAGTCTGGCAGCGGCACGACGACAT
Organism: Acidimicrobiia bacterium; assembly: GCA_016871175.1. Taxonomy (GTDB): domain Bacteria; phylum Acidobacteriota; class Vicinamibacteria; order Vicinamibacterales; family CAVVIG01; genus VFZL01. Next base: position 6,575 of record VFZL01000038.1, read on the forward strand.
CGGCGATGGCGGGCTGCTCCCGCGCCAGCTCGCGCCCCAAATTGGTGCGAATCTCGTTGACGCTGCGACCGAACACATCGCTGTCCGGACGCGCGAAGTACACATGCTCGAAGACGCAGTGGGAGAGCGGCGCCGCCGGGAACGGCTTGAACGAACGGAGGCCGCTGCGATCGATCACGAGCAACTCCCCCGGCTCGACGTCGCGAATGTACGTCGCGCCGATGAGATCCATCGCACACGTTTCCGAACAGACGACGTACGCATCACCGAGCCGACCGAAGGCCAATGGCCTGAACCCGTGAGGGTCACGAACGGCCATCAGTTTGTCGCGAGTCATGAGCACGAGGGAGAACGCACCCTGGAGCTGCGAGATCGACTCGACTAAGGCGTCCTGAGCGGTGGGGGCTTTCGACCGTGCGTACAGGTGCAACACCACCTCGGTGTCGGTGCTCGACTGGAAGATCGAGCCCTGCAGCACCAAGTGCTCGCGAAGCTCACCCGCGTTGACGAGGTTGCCGTTATGGCCGATGGCAATCTGGCCGTGTGCGCAATCGATGAGGATCGGCTGGGCATTGGCGAGACGACTCTCTCCGGCGGTCGAGTACCGCACGTGGCCCATCGCCAGGTCGCCTGGCAGCTTCGCCAGCGTCTCACCGTTGATGGTGTCAGCGATATAGCCCATCGCGCGTGAGACCCGGACCTGCTCGCCATCCGATGCCGCGATGCCTGCGCTCTCTTGCCCGCGATGCTGGAGCGCATAGAGCCCCAGGTAGGTCATGTTGGCCGCTTCGGGATGTCCGAAGATGCCGAAGACACCGCATTCGTCTTTGAACTTGTCCAGCATGCGTGTCCTTCGTCGGTCTGGTTAGGCGACGCGCTGGGTGAATCGATCAGCGATGGCCGACGCCCACGGCCGCTCCGCCTCTTCCACCTGAAGGTCGACTGCTGTGCGGCCGCCAATCGCGATCCTGAGCCGGCCGCCGCCGGTGTTCCCGATGACGCGCGCGGGCACGCCTGCGGCCGTCGCCCGCGCCAGGACTGCGGGCACGTCGCTCGCTCGTGCTGACACGACAATACGTGAGGCCGACTCACCGAACAAGGCCCCAGCATCATTGATGGTGTCTCGCGAGCTGACGCGGACACCATCAATCTGGACATCCGCACCGACCCGCGCGTCGAAACAGCACTCCGCCAAAGCGACGGCTAGTCCGCCGTCCGAGCAATCGTGGGCCGATCGGACCAGCCTGGAGTCGGCCAGCCCGACAATCAGCGTCTGCAGCGCTCGCTCCTTGTCCAGGTCAAGGCTGGGCGGCGTTCCCTTGACGATGCCGTGAACCGTCGCGAGGTATTCGCTGCCCCCCAGCTCGCCGTGCCCTTCTCCGAGCAACACAATCGCGTCGTCGGGGCCGACGAACCGGCGGCCCAGGGCTCGGTCGGCATGCGGCAACAAGCCCACGACGCCCACGACCGGCGTCGGGAAGATCGCCTTCCCGTCGGTTTCGTTGTAGAGGCTCACGTTGCCGCCCGTGATGGGAATCGAGAGCGCGCGGCACGCGCTCCCCAAGCCCTCGACAGCCTGCGCGAACTGCCACATAATCGCGGGCTTCTCGGGATTACCGAAGTTCAGGCAGTTGGTCGCCCCGAGGGGTCGGGCCCCCGCGCACGCGACATTGCGGGCTGCTTCAGCTAGCGCGTGCATCGCGCCCAGGCGTGGATCCAAGTAACAGTAACGGCTGTTGCAGTCCACCGACATCGCCAGCGCCGCGTCAGTTCCCTTCACGCGCAACACGCCGGCGCCCATGCCGGGCAGGACCACGGTGTTGGTCTGGACCATGTGGTCGTACTGCCGGTAGATCCACCGCTTGCTGGCAATCGAGGGCGATCCGAGGATGAGCAGGAGCACGCGGTTAGTCGTCGCGACGTCCGGCGCCGACGCGATTGGCAGCGCCTCCAGATCCAGTGTCTGCGCCGTCTCGAGGGACGCGGGCCGCTCCGTTGGGCGCCGATAGACGGGAGCTTCGTCGGTCAAGGCGCGATTCGGAATCTCGGCAACAACGGCGCCGCGCTCCTTGACGCGCAACATCCCATCCGCCGTCACCTCGCCGATGCGAACGGCGTGGAGATCCCATTTCTCGAAGATTCGCTCGACTTCGGCTTCACACCCTTTCTTCACGACGAGCAGCATCCGCTCCTGCGATTCCGACAACATGATCTCGTAAGGCGTCATGCCGGTCTCGCGCTGTGGCACGTGGGACACGTCGATCTCAACACCGGCGCCGCCACGTGAACCCATTTCCGTCGTCGAGCATGTCAATCCGGCGGCCCCCATGTCCTGGATACCGATGAGCGCGTCGGTCTGCATCACCTCGAGACAGGCCTCGAGCAGCAGCTTCTCCATGAACGGGTCGCCAACCTGGACCGCGGGCCGCTTCTCGGCGCTCCTCTCATCGAACTCGGCCGAGGCCATCGTGGCGCCGTGAATGCCGTCGCGTCCCGTCTTGGCCCCAACATAGTAGACAGGATTGCCAACGCCGGAGGCGACGCCTTTGATGATGTCGCTCGTCTTGGCGATCCCGATACAGAACACGTTGACGAGCGGATTCCCTGCGTAGCAAGGATCGAAGGCGACCTCGCCGCCAACGGTCGGAATGCCGATGCTGTTGCCATAGCCGGCGATGCCGGCGACCACCCCTTCGAGGAGTCGCTTGGTCCCGGGTGCGTCGAGCGCGCCGAAGCGCAGCGAGTTCAACAGGCCGATGGGCCTCGCCCCCATCGTAAAGATGTCGCGAATGATCCCGCCCACACCAGTCGCCGCGCCTTGATACGGCTCGATGAACGACGGGTGATTGTGCGATTCGATCTTGAAGACCGCCGCCAGGCCGTTGCCGATGTCGACGGCGCCGGCGTTCTCACCGGGCCCTTGCACGACCTGGGGCCCCTCGGTCGGGAGCGTTCGCAAGTGGACGCGCGAGCTCTTGTAGCTGCAATGCTCCGACCACATTACGGAGAAGATGCCGAGCTCGGTGATGTTGGGCTCTCGTCCGAGAAAGCCGACGATGCGGTGGTACTCGTCTGGGGTGACACCGTGACGTTCGAGAACCGTCGCGTCGATCATGACTGGGCTTCACCGCGTGGGAGAAGTCGAGGCCGTTGAACTCGTCGTCGCCACATCTGCAGGGTTCGCGCCCGCAGCGACGGCATCGACGACCGATTGAAGGATGACGAGACCGTCAGTGCCCCCGAGGAGCCGTTCGCACGCTCGCTCGGGATGCGGCATCATGCCAACCACATTGCGGCGCTGGTTGCAGATGCCGGCGACGTTGTGGACCGAGCCGTTCGGATTGGCCGCGTCGTCGACCTGACCCGACGGGGAACAGTAGCGAAACACCACCTGGCGATTGGACTCCAACCGCGACAGCACGTCCGCGTCCGCGTAGTAGTTCCCCTCACCATGACCGATGGGGATCCGAAGCACTTGCCCCGCCTGTGCGCGACGCGAGAACGGCGTGTCGGTCTGCTCGACGCGGATGTACAGGTGCTCGCAGCGATACTTGAGCTCTCGATTGCGAAGCATGGCGCCCGGCAGCAATCCGGACTCGAGCAGGATCTGGAAGCCGTTGCAAATCCCGAGCACGGGACCACCACGATCGGCGAACGCTTTGATGGCCGGCATGATTGGCGAGAAGCGCGCCATCGCACCCGTGCGCAGGTAGTCACCGTGCGCGAACCCCCCAGGCAAGATCACGACGTCCGCGTCGTGCAGACTCGTGTCCTTGTGCCAGACGAGCTCAGCGCGCTCGCCCAACACTTGCGTCGCCGCGTGATACGCGTCGTGATCGCAGTTCGAACCCGGGAAAACCACAACGCCGAATGTCATTGTCCTAGTGGCGCTCCGTCCCACGCCCCCACAACGCCCTCACCGGCTCCGACGCGTCGGCGGACAGGACGGCTCGAGTGCTCGAATCCTTGGTCATTTCGGGCCTCGCTTACTCCACCTCGACGCGGTAGCTCTCGATGACCGGGTTCGCCAGGACTTTATCGGCGACCTCGGCGGCCAACGCCTTCGCGGCATCGACCTCGGTCGTCTGCAAGTCGAGCTCGAAATACTTCCCTTGCCGCACATCGTCCACGTTGGCGTAACCCAGGGAGTGCAAGGCTTCGGCAATCGTTCGACCCTGCGGGTCGAACACGGATGGTTTAAGCGTGACGTACACGCGTGCGCGCATTCAGCTCCTCGACAAGGTGTGCACGGGCTTAGACGCGAACACCCGGTTGAAAATCTCGTCCACGTGCCGGAACTGCTCCTCCAAGTCGAACGCCTGCTCGATCTCGGCCAGCGAGAGCACGCGGGCGACGTCCGGATCGGCCAGGAGGAGACCCTTGAACTCTCTTTGCTCCTCGAACGACCGCATGGCGTTCCGCTGCACCCACTCGTAGGCCTGCTCGCGCGAGATGCCACGCCGAGCCAACTCCAGCAGCACGGTGCCCGAGAACACGACGCCACGCGAGCGTTCGAGATTCTCGCGCATCCGGTCGGCGTACACCACCATGCCTTGAACGATGCGCGTGAAACGCCGAAGCATGTGGTCGAGCGCGATGAAGCTGTCCGGCAGGATCACTCGCTCCACCGAAGAGTGCGAGATGTCGCGCTCGTGCCAAAGCGCGATGTTCTCGAACGCGGCCTGGCAATTGGCGCGGACCACCCGGGCCAAACCCACGATTTGCTCGCAGCCGATCGGGTTGCGTTTGTGTGGCATCGCCGAGGAGCCCTTCTGTCCCTTCGCGAACGGCTCCTCTAGCTCGCCGATCTCGGTCTTCTGCAACCCACGGATCTCGAGAGCGAACGTTTCGAGTGATGCCGCGGTGATGGCGAGGGCAGCCAGCAGCTCGGCATGGCGATCGCGTTGGATGATCTGGGACGCCACCGGCGACGGCTGCAGGCCCAGTCGCTGGCAGACATCGGCTTCGACCGAGGGCGGCAAATGGGCAAACATCCCGACGGCGCCGGAGAGCTTGCCAACACTGACGCCGGCTTTGGCGCGCTGCACACGCTCGACGTCGCGTTGCAGCTCCGCGTACCACAACGCGAGCTTCACACCAAGCGTCATGGGCTCGGCGTGCACACCGTGCGTACGGCCGATCATGGGTGTGCGGCGGTTCTGGAAGGCTCGGTCCTGAATGGCCGCACCCAAACGTTGAAGGTCCCCGAGGATGACGTCACAGGCTTCCCGCATCTGCAGCGCCTGTGCGGTGTCGATGACGTCGGACGAGGTCATGCCGAAGTGCATCCACCGTGCCGAGGGCCCGACCTTCTCGGCCACGGCGGTGGTGAACGCGATCACGTCATGTTGGGTGATCTGTTCGATTTCCTCGATTCGGGCGATGTCGAACGCGCCTCGCTCACGGAGGTCTCGCGCGGCCTCGGCCGGGACGATCCCGGCGGCCGCCATGGCCTCGGCCGCCGCAACCTCCACGCGCAACCATGTTTCGTAGCGACGCTGGTCGCTCCAGATGCAGCCCATTTCCGGGTGGGTGTAGCGGGCAATCATCCGACGTCCAGGCGCTCCCGATGAATCTGCAGTCCGTTGGCGTTGCCGAGAACAGTGGCCGACAGCGCGTCACGCTGGAAGAGATCGGTCGCCACACGCTGAATGTCAGCCGCCGTCACGGCCTCGATACCGGCCAGCGCTTCGTCGAGCCCGTACAACCGATCGAAGTAGATGGCCTGGCCGGCCAGGTGAAACATGCGGTTCGAGGTACTTTCCAAGCTGAGGACGCGGCTCCCCTTCAGGTGATCCTTTGCGCGTCGCAACTCGGCGGCGGATACCTCGTCGCGCTTCACCGCGCGCAGCTCTTCGACCACCAGGTCGAGCACCTCGCCCACGGCCTCGTTGGCGCATCCCGCATACACCGTGAACGCGCCGGCGTCACGGTATGCGTGATAGCCGGAGAAGACGGCGTACGCCAACCCACGTCGCTCACGAATGTTCTGGAACAACCGCGAGCTCATCGATCCACCGAGCAGGGTGTTCAGCACGCTGATCGTGTAGCGCTCGGCGTGGTCCTGCGGATAGCTGTTCGCGCCGATGCAGATATGACTCTGTTCGAGCTCCTTGTTCCGGATGATCACCTTGGGAACGACCACCGGAGGCGTTTCGTCCGCTCGGCCACTCCCTGGACGCAGGTCACCGAACCGTTCGTTGACGAGATCACGCAGCCGAGCGTGATCCAAGTTGCCGACAGCCGCGACGATCAGATTCTCCGGCGTGTAGGCCTGTCGGAAATACGATGACAACAACTCGGAGGTGAACGATTCGACCGTCTCCCTGAGACCGAGAATCGGTCGTCCGAGCGGGTGGTCCTCCCAGAAGCCTTGCGTGAACAGCTCGTGGACGAGGTCATCGGGTGTGTCCTCGACCATCTTGATTTCCTCGAACACGACCTTCTTCTCGCGATCGATGTCATCCGGGGCGAACGCGGGATTCCGGACGATGTCGGAGAGGATGTCCAGCGCGAGGGGGAGATGCTCGTCGAGCACCTTGATGTAATAGCTGGCGTACTCGCGCGCCGTGAACGCATCGAGCTGTCCGCCAATCGAATCGATGACCTCGGCTATGTCCTGTGCCGAGCGCGATTCGGTGCCCTTGAAGAGCATGTGCTCGACGAAGTGTGCGATACCGCTGCGCTCCAGCGTTTCGTGGCGCGACCCCCGCGTCAGCCAGACCCCAATTGTGACCGAGCGCACCTGTGCAACCTGCTCTGTGAGGATTCGCAGGCCGTTGTCCAGCGCGTCGGTGACAATGGGTGAATTCGGCAATAGAGAGCTCCGCAGCCTACGCGAAGGTGAACGGAATCGGCTGACGTGGCGTAGAGGCATTGGAACACGGCGCTCCGCGCTCTGGCAAGCCTGCGTGCGCATGATAAGATCGAGTGTCGGCTCGACCAGCGACCTCACGCGTGGAGGCTCAGACCGTGCACGACCCCGACCCCGTTGACCAGCAGACGCGGCCGGACCTCGCCGAGCTGGAACGTCCCGCCCTAGAGGCGTGGCTTCGCGCCCACGATCACGAACCGTTCCGGGCTCGGCAGATTTTTCGCTGGCTGTACCGGCACGGCGTGACCGACCCGGCTGGAATGAGTGACCTCTCGATCGGGTTACGCGCGACGCTGGCCGCCGAGTGTCAGGTGTCCACACCCCAGATCGCGTCCCGGGAACGGTCCGGGGACGGCACTGAGAAGTTCGCGCTGCGGTTGGGGGACGGCCGCGTCATCGAGTCGGTGTTCATCCCGGATACGCCGGCGATGACCTTCTGCGTGTCGACCCAGGTGGGATGCGCGATGGCGTGTGCGTTTTGCCTCACCGGCAAGATGGGTCTCGTGCGCCATGTCACGGCGGGCGAGATCGTCGGCCAAGTGCGCGTGCTCGCCAATGCCCTGGATCTCCAGTCGACGCCGTTCAACATCGTGCTGATGGGGATGGGTGAGCCGCTGCACAACTATGACGAAACGATGAAAGCGCTGCGCATCCTGGCCGACGAGCACGGCATGGCGCTACCGATGCGCCGCGTCACCTTGTCCACGGTGGGCGTCCTGCCGGCCCTCGAGCGCCTGGCACGTGAACCCCTGATGCCGAACTTGGCGATCTCACTGCACGCGCCGACCGACACACTGCGCGGCCAGCTGGTGCCCATCAATAGGAAGTACGGCGTGGCCGAGATCATCGATGCCTGCAAACGGTTCCCGCTGAAACGCCGCAATCGGATCACGTTCGAGTACGTCCTGCTGGCTGGTGTCAACGACAGCGTCGAGGACGCGCGACGACTCGCCGCTCTGCTGACAGGTGTCAGGGCGAAGGTGAACGTCATCCCGCTCAACGCCGCAGCAGGTATTCCGTTCGAGCGGCCGTCGGACGCCGCCATCGACCGGTTCGCGAGGACCCTGGCCGACCGAGGAGTGGTCGTTTCCGTTCGCAAGAGCCGTGGGCGCGACATCCGCGCGGCGTGCGGGCAACTGATCGTCGAAGGGCAGAGACGCTCCCCGGGTCAGGCGCTCGCCCTGGCCGCCTTCGGCGGCTAGCCCAGGCGAGTGGCCTGTCCGCGCCAAGCCTGCGAGCCCGTGAGCGTTTGAACAGGCGACAAAGTGAGCGCTACGAACTGACCTCGCCAATCACGCCGTCACCGGACGCAGAGGCGATTGTCACGTCGAGCCATTGATTTCTCGCGTGACCACTGGGAATCCGCACCTTCAAGTAGTTGCCAGTCACGGCAAGGGTGCCGTCCTCAATCGTCAGCGCCCGATGCGTCGTTCCTACCTGACTGGCTCGAAAACTCGACGTCAGCGTCGACGCCACCGCACGGACGCTGCGAGCGCGCTCCCGAATGACCGTGCCGGGCACCTTGTGGGGCATCGTCGACGCCTCGGTCCCCGGTCGATCCGAGTACGGGAAGACGTGCACGTGCGTCACGGGGGATGCACGGAGGTATCGCGTCAGCTCGTGGAAATCCTCGTCAGTCTCACCCGGGAAGCCGACGATCACATCCGTGCCAATGCTGGCGAGCGGCAGGTCGCGCCGGATGCGATCCACCAGATCGGCATAGTCGCGCAGCGTGTACGGTCGGCGCATGCGCGTCAGCATGCGATCGCTGGCATGCTGGAGCGGCAGGTGAAAGTGCGGGGCGAAGCAGGATGACTCCCGTACGAGCTCGGTAATGTCGGATCCACAATCCATGGGCTCGAGCGAGCTGATCCGGAAGCGCATATCGGCGGACGCTGAATCCCGAAGTGCGCCCAACAGATGCGCCAAAGAAGTACGGGGCGACAGATCGCGCCCGTACGAGCCCAGGTGGACGCCGGTCAGCGCGATCTCGCGATACCCCGCGCGACGGGCCTCGTCGACCTGTCGCAGCAAGTCACCAATCGGGACGCTACGTGGGGCTCCCCGCGTGACCGGGATGATGCAGTAGCTGCACGCCTCGTCGCAGCCCGTCTGCACGCGAACGGTCAATGCGGTCCGCCCCGCAATACCCGGCTCGAGGTGTGCTCCGCAGGCGCCCTCACCCGTTCCAAACCGCTCAGCGGTCGTCGTCAACCCGAGCTCGTCGACCATGCGTGCGAAGTCATCCTTGTCTGAGTTGCGCACGACCCAGGCGACGTTCGGGAGCGCCTTGACTTCGTCCTCACATCGAGTGGCGTAACACCCCGTGAGGATGATGCGCGCGTCCGGATTCGCGCGAGCAATGCGACGCACGATCTGGCGGGCGCCCTGGTCAGCCGACGCGGTCACCGAGCACGTGTTGACAAGCACCACGTCCGCGGATTCGGCCGGCGCGGGTTCTCCGCCACGGCCCAGGAGCGCCGATTCAAGGCGCAAGGAATCGGCCTGGTTCACGCGACAGCCGAATGTGACGACGGCGTACTTCATGAGGGCTGCGCCGCCCGCTCCCCGGCCAACAGCGCTTTGCGACCGATGTCTCGACGGTACTGCATGCCGTCGAACGACACGAGATCGACACCCTCGTAGGCGCGGCGGATGGCCTCGTCATAGGTGCGAGCGCCGCCCACAACCGTCAGGACTCGCCCACCCGCCGTCACGATGTGGCCTTCGCGCAGCGAGGTGCCGGCGTGGAAAACGCTTACGTTCGACAGCCGTGCGGCGGCCTCGAGACCCAGAATCACGCGACCAACGTCTGATCGCTCCGGGTAGCCTCTTGACGCGAGCACCACGCCGACGCGCGTCTCGGCAGCCAACCGCACAGGCGCGGCGCGCAGGCGGCCCTCGGCCGCTGCCATGAGGAGCGGCAGCAGCGGCTCATCGACGAGCGACAAGATGACTTGCGCCTCGGGGTCCCCGAGCCTGACGTTGAACTCGATGACCTTCGGTCCATCCGGCGTCAGCATCAAACCGACGTAAAGAAACCCACTGAATGGATGCCCCTCGGCGGACATCCCGGCAAGCACGGGGCAAACGATCTCGCGCACGATGCGGTCGTGTAGACCCGCCGTAACGAGGCGACTCGGCGCAAAGGCGCCCATGCCACCGGTATTGGGGCCTTCATCGTTGTCGAAGATCCGTTTGTGATCCTGAGCCGTGCCCAGCGTCAGGGCCCGGATACCGTCGCAGAGGGCGAAAAACGAAACCTCCGGGCCGGTCAGGCACTCCTCAAGGACAACCCTCGCGCCGGCCGATCCGAAGCGCTGCTCAACCATCGCCTCTCGGATGGCCCTTTCGGCGCTCTCCATCTCAGACGCGATCACCACCCCTTTGCCGGCCGCCAAGCCGTCGGCCTTGATCACTAACGGGAACCCAAGGATCGCCGATTTGGCCATGTCGAGCGCCTCGCGGTGAGTGTGGCAAGTGAGAAAGCGGGCGGTGGGCACCCCGTGTCGGTGCATGAACGCCTTCGCGAACGCCTTGCTCGTCTCGAGTCCTGCGGCGGCTCGTGTCGGACCCACAATGGCGCGGCCGGCTGCGTGAAAGCGATCGACGAGTCCGACGCTGAGGGGCAGCTCTGGACCAACGATCGTGAGGTCAACCCGCTCGCGGTCTACGAGCGCGAGCACCGCCTCCGCGCTCAGAGGGTCGACATCGATCAGCCGAGCCACCCTGGCGATGCCGGGATTCCCCGGGGCGGCGAGCACAGACGCGGGGCCGACCTCCGCAGCGCATCGCGCGGCCAGCGCGTGCTCGCGCCCTCCACTTCCGATGACGAGAACATTCATGAAATCAGCGAGTTAGGTTAGAAGACTGGAAAAAAATCCAGGGGCAAGGGGACCGGACTATTTCGTTGACCTAGGGGATGAATGCGCCTAGAATCCGCTCGGCTTCGTGCTAGCCTAACATATTTGGTCACTTGCCAATGTGACCCCGATCCGAGCCACCCGTGAAAGGGGTGTGATGATTCGTGGCTGAAGTGAAGATCCAGGAGGGTGAATCGATTGAGAGCGCCCTTCGCCGGTTCAAGCGGAAGGTTCAACAGGAAGACATCATCAAGGATATTAAGAAGCATTCCTTCTACTTGAAGCCGGGCGACAAACGCCGAGCCAAACAGGCTTTGGCACGCAAACGCAATCGGAAGAAGCTCCGACGCGAGCTCGAGTAACGAGTTCGCACAGGAATAGCCGGATCGAAGACCGACCCCGACGAGGTAGCGACCGATGGAGTTCCAGGACAGGACCCTCAGGTGCGTGGACTGCGGTGCGGAATTCGTTTGGGCGGCGGGCGAGCAGCAGTTCTTCGCCGACAAGAACTTCAAGAACGAGCCAAAGCGTTGCAAGGGTTGTAAGGTCAAGCGGGCCAGTCGGCCGGCAGGTCCGATCAGTCCGGTGGCTCGGGAACGTGTCGAGACGGTGACCAGCTGTTCGGCCTGCGGCAGGGAAACCACCGTGCCTTTCCGGCCGACCCAGGGTCGTCCCGTCTTCTGCAGAGAGTGCTTCCAGTCCCGGAAGTTTGCCGGGGCTGGCGGCCTGTAGCCTCCAGCGGTTCTCCTCAGATGAACATGGACCCCCGCGCGGAGCCCCAGCCCGGCGCCGCGTGTGGGGTGTGCTAAGCTCACCCGACGCGCGAAAAAGTGGAGCTTGTTCATGCACATCGAAGAACGAGCTGTCGGCGACGTGACAGTGCTCGACCTCAAGGGTCGGGTCACTCTCGGCGAAGGCGATGAGCTCCTGAAAGACAAAATAAACAGTCTTATCAATCAAGGGCGGCGCAAGCTCGTGCTGAACCTGGCTGAGGTGCCGTACGTCGACTCGGCTGGTCTGGGCGAAATCGTTCGCACCTATACGACCGTCAGCCGCCAGGGAGGTAGTCTGAAACTGCTCGGCTTGACCAAGCGGATCCAGGATCTGCTCTCCATCACGAAACTCCTAACGGTATTCGAGCACTTCGAGTCGGAGCAGGAAGCCGTCAAGAGCTTCTCCGCATCGGCGAAGGTCTAGTGTCCGCCTAGCGCCCACAGCACCCGCGCGAGCCGACTTCCGCAACGTCGGCTCGCGGCCAACCCAAGCGATGTCTGATTTCACCGTGCGTGCCGATTCGGTCAATGTCGAACAGATCATGGACCAGATCCGCGCTCGTATCCGCGAGAAGCGCGGTGTCGACTACACGGAACAACAGATCCGCGAGATGGCGACGGCCAAGCTCAAGAAGTTCCTGGATCCGCGCGGCGTGCGGTCAGATCTGCTCGAGCGGTTTCGCAGCGCGCAGCCGATCTACACGCCGCCCGAGTTGCCGAACTACGCGTTCGAGGAACAGACACTCTTCGATTCGCATCGTGGCCCACTCCGGGCGATCCGTCGGCTGCTGCGGCCCATCCTGAAGTTATTCTTCAATCCTGGTCCGCTGATTCAGGCACTGAACATCCAGTCTCGACTCAATACGCTCCAGGCCGAGCGTGAGGCGCGCCGCGAGGCCGCGCGTCACGGCATGGAGCAGCTGTACTACGAGGTGATGCACAACTTGGTCGTCGAGACCACCCGCATGGCCATCGAGGTGAAGAACCTCAAGATGAAGGTGGAGTCGCTCACAAGCCGGCTGGAGTTCAATGAGCGCCGCGCGCGGGCTCTCGAAAGCGTCGTCGTGTACAAGCCGAGCGAGGCAGGGGCAGCCACCGATGTGGCGCCGCAGTTTACTGAGCTGCTCCGGTCCAGCGAAGCGGGCACAACCTCACCAACCCCCGCCGGATCGGGCACCAGCGCTGGTGCTCCCGAAGGCCCGGGCCAACGCAGTCGTCGGCGTCGACGGCGTCGAGGACGGCGAGCCGGTGGACCGGCCGCCGCGCTGATGGCCGGCGCCACGGGAATGACGAGCGGCGGCGGGACCAGTACCGGGGACACGCAGGGGGGTCCAGGCGCAGACGCGGACGATGGTGGTGCAGATGACGACGGTCCGGACACCGAAGGCGCCGCGAACGAGGCGACCCACGCGGAAACACCTGGGGCCGAACCAATCACACCCGCGGACGAAGGCTCGCCCACGGTCGACCGTGGACCGGATCCCGATAGGCAGTGAAGCTCGCGATCGTCGTTCAACGCTACGGCGAATCGATCAACGGCGGCGCGGAACTGCATGCGCGTTACGTCGCCGAGCGATTGGCGCGCCACGCCACTGTCGAGGTCCTGACCACCTGTGCCCGTGACTACGTCACGTGGAAGAACGAGCTGCCAACCGGAGTCGAGACCGTCAACGGCGTTCAGGTCCGGCGGTTTCCGGTCCGACGCGAACGCGACCCCCTCATGTTCGGACGCCTGTCCGAGGCGGTTTTCCGGCGCCAGCATTCGGTAGACGACGAGCTTCGCTGGCTGGAATCGGAAGGGCCCGATAGCCCGGGGCTCATCTCGTACTTGTCCAAGCACGCCTCTGAATTCGACTACTGCATCATCTTCAGTTACCGGTATCACCATGCCTATCACGCCGTCCGTGCGGTTCCGAACAAGGCGATTCTGGTACCCACCGCGGAGCGCGATCCGGCTGTGGGGTTACGGATCTTTGGTCCGATTTTCCGAGGCGTGCGGGCCCTGATGTACAACTCGCCCGAAGAGCGGGCCATGATTCAGGCGGTGTCGCAGAATGACGCTGTGCCCTCGGTCGTGGTCGGCGTCGGTTCGGAGATTCCGGCGAACCCGCAACCTCAACGGTTCCGGCACAAGTTCAACGTCCGCGGACCGTTCGCGATCTACGTCGGTCGCATCGATGAGAACAAGGGCTGCAAGGAGCTCTTCGATTTCTTCGGCACCTACCTCGACGAAGGTCGAGGGCGATTGTCGCTCGTGTTGATCGGCAACGCGATCCTGCCGGTGCCGCCGCATCCACGCATTCGGCACTTGGGCTTTCTCGAGGATGCGGACAAGTTCGACGCGATTGCGGCGGCGGACCTGCTCGTCATGCCGTCGTACTTCGAGAGTCTGTCCATGGTGGCACTCGAAGCGTGGGCGCTCGGTCGGCCGGTTGTGGCCAACGGTCGATGTGACGTGCTGCGCGGCCAATGCGTACGCAGCCACGCGGGGCTGTACTACGAGAACCGTCAGGAGTTCGTCGAGACGCTGCGAGCGCTGGAGCGAACGCGATGGCTCAACGTGACGCTTGGGCGCAACGGGCGAGAGTTCTACAAGGACCAGTACGATTGGCCCGTGATCGAGAGGAAGTACCTCGACGTGATCGGTCGCTTGAGCGGGAGCTCTGGGGCCGACATCGAACCCCTTCCGGGTTGGTTTGACCGTCTACGCCCCGAATGTCCGGCGTCGGCCGACGTCGTCGCTGCGCTGCCAGCCGGTCCCGTCGTGGCGCAGGAGATGGGGCGGGAGCCGTACGTCACGCCGCCCACGCCCCCACCAAGACGGATCCCGGAGGGCACCCGGCCTCGACCCGTCCACCAATCGCACGGCAACCGCCCAGCGCCTCAGGCGCCGGCCTCCAGCGCCGACCGCGGTGGTAGGCAGGGGCCGCCGCGATCGTTCCACAGCCGGCGCGGGCCGCACCGCGGGCGACCTCGAGGCGGCAGCCCACGGAGCGGCGCATGAGCGTGGCCGGCCAACGGCCAGCCGTGCATCAAGTATTGGCGACGCTCGGCTACGGTGACGCGATCGGCCACGAGGTCCTGGGGATTCAGCGTGTGCTGCGCACGGCGGGTCTCGAGTCAGATATCTTTGTGGAGACTGCGGATCGTCGTCTCGAGCCGCTGACGCGCGACTACCGCGAGCTGGTCGACGCCAGTCATCCGGACAATCTACTGCTCCACCACTTTTCGATCGGCTCCAAGGCGTCGCGAACAGCGTACGCGTTGCCCGAACGGATGGCTCTCATCTATCACAACATCACGCCTCCGGAATACTTCGTCGGCGTGCACCGCACGCTCGCGCGCCAGTGCTTTCGCGGGCGGCGAGAGCTGCGTGCATATGTCGACCGGTGCGAACTGGCGCTCGGCGATTCGGAATTCAATCGGCAAGACCTCGAGATGCTCGGCTTCCCTCGGACCGAAGTCCTGCCGGTCGTTCCGGACCTTTCGAGGCTCGACCTTCCGCCGAATCCATTCGTGGCGCATCAATTCGACGACGACTGGACGAACATCCTGTTCGTCGGTCGGGTCATCGCCAACAAGAAGGTCGAGGATGCGATCCGCGCGTTCCACGCGTACCACACGCTGATCAACCCTCGGTCACGGCTGCTCATCGTCGGCATCTTCAGCCTGTTTGAGCGGTATCTCGCGTCGCTCAACCACCTCGTCGCCGAGCTCGACCTGCATCACGTGCACTTCACGGGGCACGTAACCGATGAGGAGCTCGTTGCGTACTACGAGATCGCCGATCTCTTTCTCTGCCAGAGCGAGCACGAAGGCTTCTGCGTGCCTCTGGTCGAGGCGTTTTACATGAGGGTGCCCGTTCTCGCCTACGCGGCAACCGCCGTTCCTGACACGATGGATGGCGGGGGCGTGCTCTTCCACGACAAGGATCCGATGTACGTCGCGTCGCTGATGGACGCGATCCTGTCAGACGAGGCGCTCACCGACGCGATTCTCGAGCGGCAGGACGCGGCCGTCGAACGGCTCCGGAGGAAGGACTTCGAGGGCACATTACTCCGCTTCGTCGATCGCATGCTGAAGAGTCCACGGACGGGACGTGGCCGCGTGGCGTTCGACTTCTGGGAACAGTTCGACGATGGCGAACGGCTCGAGGCACTGCGATTGTATCGACCGTCCCTGTACAAGGCCCTCCCGTTTCCCGCGGAGGCCGACGGCGACACCGACCCCAGGCGTGCGGCCGGAGTGCGATCGTGATCGTCAACCAGTGGGTCCCGGCGGCGCACCGGGGCGATGCGATCGGTGACAGCGCACGACGGATGCGTTCAATCTGGCGCGAGCTGGGGCATGCGTCGGAGATCTATGCGCTCACGATCGACGACGACCTCGAGGGCGACGCCCGTCCCTTCTCCGATCCGGGGGCCTCGACGGGTGACATCACCCTGTTCCACTACGCGTTGCCGTCAGCGATGACGGAAGCCTTCGCGCGGCTGCGCCGGGGCGGGCGCGTCTTGCAGTATCACAACGTGACGCCAGCCGCGTTCTTTGCTCCGTATGATCCCGCGCTGTTCCGTCTCGCGTCGCTGGCTCGCGCCGAGCTTGCCACCCTCGTCGGGCGGGTCGATCTGGCCCTTGGCGTCTCGAACTACAACCGCGAGGAACTGGAGGCGCTCGGCTTTTCGCCCACCGGCGTGCTGCCCCTGGCCGTCGACACGGGCCGTGTGACGCGCGCGTCGGCAAGTCCCGCCATCGACAAGATGCTGGACGATGAGTTCGTGAACTTCCTGTTCGTCGGTCGCGTCGCGCCGAACAAGAAAATCGAGGATTACATCCGGCTGGCTGAACACTACAAGCGCTACGTCGACGCGTTCTATCGATTCATCTTCGTCGGGCGGTATGACGTGGTGCCGCGGTATTATGCGATGGTTCGTGCGCTCATGACCGACTATCGCCTGCTCCACGAGCGGTTCATCTTCACCGGCCCGGCGTCAGACGAGGAGCTCGCGTCGTACTACAGGCACGCAGCCGTGTACATCTCGCTCAGCGAGCATGAAGGCTTCTGTGCACCGTTGCTCGAGGCGATGGCCGTGGACCTGCCGGTTCTCGCGTACGCGGCCGCGGCCGTGCCGGAGACGCTCGGCGGGGCCGGTGTGCAGTTTGCGCCCAAGGATCTCGAACAGGCCGCGGAGCTCCTGGGCGTGCTCGCCTTCGATGAAGGCGTCAGGCAATCGGTCATCGCGGGCCAGCGACGCCGTCGGCAAGACTTCGCCGAGGAGCATCTCGTGCAGGATTTGGCGGCGCTGGTGGGCTACACAGGTGGATCGTTCACGCCACGGACGGGACGAGCGACAGCGGCCTCGGACTACCCACCGGCATGAAGATCGGCATCGTCATACAGCGGTATGGGGCCGAGGTCCTTGGCGGCTCGGAGCAGCTGTGCCGGCTCCTGGCGGAACGGCTCTGCACGCATCACGACGTCGAAGTCCTGACGACGTGCGCGCGCGACTACGTGACCTGGAAGAACGAGTATCCGGAGGGCTCAGACCGCATCCGCGGGGTCACGGTCCGACGTTTCGGGAACGCGAGGATCCGTGACCTGGAGGCGTTCAACCGGTATTCCGACTGGATCTACCACAATCCGCACACACGCACGGACGAGATCGAGTGGTTGAAGCTACAGGGTCCGTGGTGCCCGGCGCTCATCGAGCACCTCCGCAAGCACCACCAACAGTTCGACGTGCTGATGTTCTTCACCTACCTCTATGCACCCACGGTGATGGGTCTGGACGTGTGTCCAGGCAAGAGCATCCTCGTGTCGACGGCGCATGATGAGCCGGCGATTACGCTCGAGGTGTTCAAGGACGTCTTCAGTCGGCCGGCGGCGATCTGTTACCTCACCAACAGCGAGCGCGAGTTCGTCCAGGAACGGTTTGTCGACCGGCCGTTACTCGAGGACGTGATCGGCGTCGGCATCGATCTGCCGCAGCAACAATACTATCCGCGGATGCCGCCGGCGCCGGACGAGACCGGTGACGGATCGATCGAGCCGGTCGACCACCGCACGTTGCTGCCAGGCGACGCGGAGCCTCCGGCGCACGTGCCCCCGCATCTCCTCACCCGTGGGTCGGTCTTCCGCAGGCGTCATCGGTTGTACGGGCCAGTGATGCTTTATGGCGGCCGCATCGACCCCGGTAAGGGATGTGAGGAGCTGCTGCAGTACTTCAGTGAGTACGTCAGGGAAGGCGGCGAAGGCACGCTGGCGTTGATGGGGGCGAAAATGATGCCGCTCCCAACCGAGCCGTACGTGCGGTTCGCCGGACTTCTCTCGGAGCGGGAACGCGTCCAGGCTCTCGAAGCCGCGACGGCGGTGGCGTGCCCTTCACCCTACGAGAGTCTGTCGCTTTTCGCGCTCGAGGCGATGTCGGTCGGCACGCCGGTCTTGGCCAACGCCCGTAGCGCGGTCTTGGTCGAGCATTGCACCAACAGCAACGCGGGCCTGTGGTACGCGAATCGCGATGAGTTCGTCGAGTGTCTGAAGCTGCTGGTGAAGGATGCCCGCTTGCGGGAGGCGCTCGGACGAAACGGTCGCGAGTACGTCAAGCGCCACTACCGCTGGGACGTCGTGCTCGGCAAGTACGAGCACCTGTTCGCGAAGGTCCGCAACGGTCGCTGAGCTTCGGAGTCTCGGACCGTTCAACTGGCGTCGTCAGCGCCGCCGCCCTCGCCTCCTCCAGACGGATGCCGCCTCCGGCGCGGCCGGATGTCGTACCGCTTGATCATCTCGCTCAAGGTCGTCGGCTTGATGTGCAGCAACTCGGCGGCTCGCTTCTGCACACCGCCTGCTGTCTCAAGCGTCGACTCTATCAGTCGCTTCTCGAAGCCCGTGATGACCTCTTTGAACGAAATGCCTTCGGGTGGCATGACGAATGACGGCGGGTAGAACGCCGACGGCCTCCGCACCTGATCGGGGAGAAGGTCCACGCCAATTCGAGGTCCAGCCGTCAGCACCGCCGCCCGCTCGACGACGTTCTCAAGCTCACGAACGTTACCCGGCCAGTCGTACTCCGCGAGCACGTCAAGGGCCTCGGACGTCAACTCCAAGACGCCTTTACGGTTCTCGTCGCCGTGTTTCAGCAGGAAGTGCCGCGCTAGGAGGGGGATGTCGTCTCTTCGATCCCGTAGCGGCGGCATGTCAATCGAGACGACATGGAGGCGGTAGAAGAGGTCCTCTCGGAACCGTCCCTCGGTCATGAGCTGCCGTAGGTCGTGAGTCGTCGCGGCAATGATGCGCGCGTCGACGCGGATCGTTTCCACGCCGCCCAGACGCATGAACGCGCGATCCTGGATCACGCTCAGCAGCTTGGCTTGCGTGTCGATCGGGACGTTGGCGATCTCGTCGATGAAGATCGTGCCGCGATCCGCCAGATCGAACAGGCCTTTCTTCGGGCCGTCCGCGCCTGCAAAGGCTCCCGCCACATGGCCGAAGAGCGTGGACTCGAGCAACTCAGCGGGCTGATTGCCGATGCTGACCGTCACGAACGGGCATTCGGAACGCGACGAGTTGGAGTGGATCGCCCGCGCGACCAACTCCTTCCCCACGCCGCTCTCGCCATGTAGCAGGATGGGCGAACGGCTGGGCGCGGCCTGGATGATCAGATCGAACACCTGGCGCATCCGAGGGCTCTTGCCGATGACGTTGCCGAACTTATGGTACCGCTCCTGGATGTTCTGGCGAAGGTTGCGGTTCTCGTGCACCAGGCGGCGACGCTCGAGGGCGTTTCGGACGACCACCAGCACTTCATCGTTCTTGAACGGCTTGGTGATGTAGTCGAAGGCCCCCGCCTTCATGGCCGAAATCGCGCTCTCCACCGAGGCAAAAGCCGTGATGATGATCACCGCCAAGTCCTCGTCAATCCGTTTCAGCTCGTCAAGCGTGGCGATGCCGTCGAGGCCGGGCATCATGATGTCCACGATGGCGGCATCGAATGGCAGCGATCGAGCCAGCGCCAGGCCCTCCTCGCCGGACGTGGCGAGACGGACCGTGTACCCTTCTCTGGAGAGCAGCGCTTCGAGGATCTCGCGCATGATCTCCTCGTCGTCGACGACGAGGATCGTGCCGTTTTTTTTCGTGACCATACTATCCGCGCGTGGCGGAGCGCGCCGCCGCCGTGGCGCGTGGGAACGTCATCGTGAATCGCGTGCCGTGACCCAGTGTGCTGTCGCACTGGAGGGATCCTTGATGCTCTTGCACGATGCCGTACGTGATCGACAGGCCCAGACCGGTACCGCGACCGATGGCCTTGGTCGTGAAGAACGGATCGTAGATGCGAGCGAGCTGCTCGGGCGGAATGCCGGATCCCGTGTCCGATATCTCGGCCACGATCTGACCGTCCTCGACGCGAGTCAGGACGGACAACCAGCCGCCGCGAGGCATGGCGTCGCGCGCGTTCAAGAACAGATTGAGGAACACCTGTTGGAGCTGGTGCTCGATGCCGAGCACGATGGCAGGCATAGGCGAGAGTTCACGCCGGACCTTGATACGACCCATTTCAAGCGGATGCTCGAGCAGCGAGAAGACATCACCGATGACCGTGTTGAGGTCGACGATCGTGCGATCGCCGCCCGGAGTTCCAGGGCGAGACAGGGTCAATAGACCATTGACGATCTTGGCGGCACGGAACGTTTGGCGCTCGATCTTCTCAAGAAGCAACGTCTTCGGATCCCCAGGCTCGGCACCCTCGAGGAGCATCTGCGTGTAGCTGGAGATCCCGGTCAACGGCGTGTTGACTTCGTGGGCGACGCCGGCCGCGAGCAGACCGAGCGACGCCATCTTCTCGGAGATCTGCAACTGCTCTTCGAGACGGACGCGATCTGTCATGTCCTCGACGAGCAGAATGGTCCCTTCCGACCCATCCAACGCGGAGGGATTCTGAAGCGGGACGACCGTGGCGTTCACAAGAAGCCGCGGGGAATCCCCGGTAGGTGTCGGGCGGCGGCTCGTCAACGGCACCTTGAACAGCGTGGCCCCGTCCGGATGATCGCGACGCGCGGCGCTCAAGGCCTCGACGAACGGCCCCTCGAAGACGTCCGCGAGCGTCCGACCGACCGCCTCGGACGGCCGGACACCGTAGATGCTCGCGAGCGCGTGGTTCCAACGGATGATCCGCTGGTCACCATCGAACACGACCAGCCCGTTGTCGAGCGACTCGAGGATGTTGTCGTTGAACTCTCGCATGCGGCCGAGCTCTTCGGCCTTCAAGTGCAACTGGCGGTACAGGCGGCCGTTCTCGATGGCAGTCGCGACCTGCGCAGCCACGGCCGTGAGCAACGCGAGATCCTCGCTATTGAATGGCTCGTCGTCTTCCTTCCGACTCAAGGCCAGCGCAGCAATCGCCACGCCCTCGAAGATACACGGCACGAAGTAGTAGATGCCCTGGTCGCGCCAGAACTCCACTTCTTCAGCTGAGAATCGCGTGGCGGCGATCGGATCGTCCAGTGCGACCGTATGGCCCGCGTCCAGCCGCGGTACCCAGCTGGAACCGCGCAACAACCGGGGAACGGAGGTCGAGAACCCGAACTCGCTAATCGGCCGGAAGTCTCCCTCCCGATCGTCCGCGAGCATCAGCGCCATGCGGTCGACGACGAGCGTCTCGACGACCCGCGACACCAGCCGCTGGCTGAGCCTCACCACATCCAGGTCTGCGTTCAAGTCGCGCGCGAACGCGACGAGCGCGCGGCGATAATCGTACCGGTCTCGGTAGAACATCCGATCGAGACCGTTCTGCATCGCGACCCGAACCGGCTGCGCGACCAAGACGACGATGATGGTCGCCAGCAGCGCGATGATCCAGTTGTGCGGATCGGTCTGGCCTCCCGTCAGGAAACCGACCATCTTCAGCATGGCGACATACAGCACGACGCTCGCCATGAGAAACGCCGTGTATCCAAGGCCGCGCTTGATGATGACTTCGACGTCGCGGAGGCGGTACCGAACGATCGCCGAGGCAAAGGTCAGTGGCACGAGCCCCAGCGGAATCGCCGTCAGCTGCAGGGCAAGGGGCGGGTTCATGCCGAGCGCCCACGGCAGTGCGTATCCGAGGACAAACGGCCCCACGCCGAGCGCCGTTCCCCAGGCAATCCAGCGTAGTTGCCGGCGTCCCGTCAGCGAGGTGATCTGTCCAAACGCTCGAACCAACACCACGACGGCGGCGAGCCCGCACAACAGCAGGTAGAGAAGCTCGGCGCGATCGAGGAGCTCGACCAGCTGCGCAAAACCGCTGCCGTCAACCTGGGCGCCTCTTGCAATCGCCAGCACGCGCGCGGGACCCAAGGCGGCGGCCGGAGTATAGAGCAACGGCACCCAGAAGCGGCCTGGCCCGGTGCGTCGCTCCGGGAAGACGAGCGTGAAGTGCAGGAGCAATGGCGGCAGCACCGTCATCGCAATCGCGTCTCCCCAGTAGAACACCCAGTCGAGGCGATCGAGCGGGCCGTTGAAAGAGAACGAGAACGCTCCAAAAAAGCTCACACACAGCCAAAAAAAGTGGAGCGTGGCCTGATCAGTCGGCCGGAGGAGACGGACGGACGCCCCGACGAGCAGCGTGAACAGCCCGACCGCGGCGAGCGCGTAGTACATCGCTCTGGGGGCAGGCAACGGAGCGAGCGAGACCGTAAGCGCTCGACGCTCACCTAACCGCACGAGCGAGTAATCCAGTCGAGTGCCGGCCCGGCCGCGGTGGTGAAATGCGATCACGTCGGCGACCGTTTCGATGGGTTGCCCATTCACGGCAACGAGCAAATCGCCGGGTCTCACGCCCGCACGTGCCCCCGCCGATCCACTGGCCACCTCCGCGGCGGTGACACCTTCCGCTCGGGTGCTCCACAGAATGCCGTCCTCAACCGCGTGCCAACCGGATCGGAGCGTGATGTTCGCGACACCAAGCACGATGAGCAGCGTCACCACGGTCAGGGCCAAGGCGGACCCGCTCACGGAGCGAAAGCGCGCCTGGTGCCGAGCGGGCGTCATCGGGAGGAGGGCCATGAGACGTTCGCGCTATTACATCATGCAACTTCAAGCAAGATAATGGGTTCAAGTCGACTCCCCTGAACAGCTTCGGCCACGATCCAACAGGATGGATGATCGATCGCGATTCTGGCTGAAGCCTCCGCCACCGGCACGGAGGGCACGCCCGCGAAGGAGCGGAGTGGGGCGTCGGAGCCCCCGCGCCGCGGCTGAGCCGGGGTTCGGGCCGGAGCCGATTGAGATTAGAAATGCAGTGTGACGCCGCCGATGATGCGCTTCGGCGGCTGGACCGTGAGCAGCTCGTCGTACACCGTTTGTTCGCTGCTGACGTCGCGAAAGGAGTTGCGGACCGCGATGAGCGCCTCCCACTTCGCGCTCGTAAAGTTCAGGAACGGCAGGCTCTGCCTCACCTGCACATCGAACCGGGCGTCGACGCGCGATTCGTCGCCGTCCCCTGGTTGCGCGTACCCGTTGCCCACGCGGTAGAAGACCAAGATGCGGGTGGCGGTCTCCGGCACTTCCGCCCGCATCGTGGTCGTGACGTCCTGCAGCCGTTCCCTGCGCGCGCGCACAGCCGACGGCGGGACCACCAGGATGTACCCAGCGTCCCGCGGCCCGGTCATCTGAGCCAGCGCCGCCGAATACACCACAGACGCGTGGAATCGCGGTCCGAATTCCGTGCGCATGGCCACCGAACCACCGCGCGCGTCGACGTCGCCGGCCGTCGACACGACGTAGTGGCCGATCTGCATTCCTAGAACATCCGGCGCAACCGCGCCGAACACCGTCACCATCTGCCGGTCGGCGCGCTGTGTAAACGCGCGGACCGCAATTGTCGTCGGCCCCCACTCGCGCTCGGCGGACGCGCTCAGTTGCGTGGCGCGCTGGGCCCGAAGGGAACGTCCGTGGTCCGCGGCGGAGAAGGTGCGCTGCGGAGGCAGCCAGATGCCTTCTTCGCTCGGGGGCTGAAACTCCTGCGCGCCCGGAGCGTCCGCGCGACTCGACAGCGCCACCGCCACGCGCGTACGCGCGAGCGGCTTGATCGTGACTTCGACCCGCGGGCTGAGCAGATTTCGCTCATCTAGGTAGTCGAAACGCTCGTACCGCCCGCCATATGCGACGGCGAGCGCCGGCGTCAGCGTCACGGTCTCGAAGCCGTAGATGCTGCCCGCATTCCGCGATCCTTCGCGTACGGCGCGCAGCGCGAGCGGGTTCCCCCCTTCGTAGCGCTGCGTGCTGTAGGACATGCCGACGTCTCGAGCGCGGTGCGCTGCGCTGCGAGTTTGATAGGCACCGGCGATGATCCACGATGACAGATCGCCCTCATTCAGCGCGCCACGGATGATCCAATCCGCGTCCTCCCCGACCGGCGCGCCGACCTTGATGTACGCGATGCCGCGGGCCATGCTCGCGCCCGACAACAACTGCTGCGGCGAATCGAACAGATTCGTGGTCAGCAGGTTGACCTGACCGAAAAGCGGCGCGTCGGCAAAGAAACTCGTCGCGGCACGCGCGTGGGACGACACCGCGCGACCGAGCCGCACGGCCACTGCCCGCGTGGTGTCGAGCGAATCCTCATCGTCGTCGATCGGGTCGCCGGGGATTGAGACGTCGCGCAGGACGCCGCGCCGCAGGTGACGAAGACGCCAAGCGGTGTCACCGTGGTCGTCTTCCGCGGAGCTTCCAGCCGTCACCGAAGGTGCCGGGGCGGTTGACGCAACTTCAGGCTCCGGTTCTGGTTGCGCGCTCGCGGCGACACCAATCCCAGCGGCCAGGATCGTCGGCGACGGACTCGACTTTCGGATGGCAAATGACGATGCGGTGCGCGTCCGAGGACGGACGTCGATCAAGCGAGGTCTCGGCGAGATGTATCCGCTGAAGTGGGCGCGAACGAGGTAGGGACCAGGAGTGAGGGTCGTCAGCTCGAAGCGACCGCGCTCGTCGGTCACGGCGAATGTTGTCGTGGCGCCGATCACCGTGACGACCGCGCCCGCCACAGGCTCACCGCGATCGTTTCGGACCGTCCCGGCTAACGATCCGACCGGGCCGGGCGCCACGTCACGTGGGACGAACCCAGGCGACGCAGGCTGACCCAGAACCTGCCACCCGGAGAGGGGCGTGCGCTGTGCCCAGACGTCCTGAGACGCCGCCAGGAACACGAGACCGCTCAGCAGTCCGACCGCCGATCGCATCCCTGTTCCAGACATGTTCTACCCAATCCCCGATCACACCGGCTCGGTCTCATCCGCCAAACGCTGTCTTCGCAGCGGTTCTAGGATCCGCTTACGGAGAAGTTCACGTCACGCGTCAGCGTCTTGCTCGCGAGCTTGTCGGTGACCTTAATCTCGAGACGATAGTCGCCTTCCGGGAACGAGGCGAGCGGCACCGCCTGTCCGGTCTGCAACTGATGCCCGGCCGCGAAATCGAACCCGGGCGGCAGCGTCTGTGCATTGAGCGCCTGCGCGTTGGTCTTGTTGAAGAACTTCTCGGCGCCGTTCTGCTTGACGTAGAAGCTGTAATCGACCGTGACGTCAGGCTTGTTCGCCGCATCTACCCGGGCGTTGTAGATCAGCATGAAGGTCGACAACTCCTGCTGCTTGGAGAACCTGCCATTCAGGTTCGGCTTGATCTCCATCGCGCCCATGGCATACGGTCGCTCGGCCTGCTGCTGCGGCGTCAGGGGTGCGGGAAGTTCCTCGATGTTCCCTAGCAGGATCGAGCTGGTCGTCAGCTCGGCGGTCCAAAGGTTCGGGATTTCGATGCTCTGTTTGATCAGCGACATCTTGGGCGCGGGAGCCTTTTTGTCCCTCGGGGTCGGTTCCTTCGCCACAACCGTGATCTCGTAGTTCCCCGGTGCCACGGTGAACGAGCGATGGATATTGGCGAGACCGCCGCCATCAAGCGCGGCCATCGTCATGTCCTCGTAGGCGTACGCATTCTTCTTCTTGTTCTTGTCCTTGTCCTTGTCGTCCTTGCCGGCCGGCGGCGGATTCTTGTCGACGACGCGCCAGTAGAGCGCCACCTGCTTGCCCGGGATCTTGGCGGCGTCCACCGCGACAGTGAACGGCACGTACTGCATGTTGCCTTGAGCCTTGAGGAGATCGTTGTGGACCCATGAAAGCGCTAAGTCGTTGGCAGCGGGTTGACCGGTTGGGGGGCCGTCGACGACCTTGACGATCGTCTGGAATTCCTTCTTTTCCGCGTCGCTCAGCTTGCGCTCGCCCTGTGCGAGCAGGCTCGCCGCTGTCACCAGAACGGCTCCAATTCCGAGCACCAGTGCGCTGCGCTTATTGACCATGACTCCATTTCTCCCCATAAAGGACTTGCACAACCCGTTCATCATAGGCAGGCTGGCACACCAAGTCAAACCGTTCTCCCGTCAGCACTTCAGCCACAAATCTGCGGCGTCGACCGTGCTATGATCGCAGGCTGGATTGCGGCGGCCACCGGCACGTCGGCGTCCGCTTCGCTATGTCCGCTCTCCTAGACGACTGCCTCGTCATCGTGCTGGCCGGAGGCGCTGGGGAGCGGCTGTACCCCCTCACCAAAGAGCGCGCCAAGCCGGCGCTCTACTTCGGCGGCCCGTACCGGGTCATCGACTTCGCGCTCAGCAACTGTCTGAACTCAGGTCTGCGCAGAATCTTCATCGCCACGCAGTACAAATCGCTCTCCCTGAACCGGCACATCCGGATGGGATGGAGCATTGTGTCGGAGGAGCTTGGCGAGTTCGTCGAGATCTTGCCGCCGCAGAAGCGCGTCAGCGAGCATTGGTACCAGGGGACGGCGGACGCAGTGTTTCAGAACCTGTACTCGATCGTACGCGAGAACCCGCGCTATCTCATCATTCTGTCCGGCGATCACGTGTACAAGATGGACTACGCGCGGATGCTGCGCAGCCACCAAGAACGCGGGGCCAAGGTGACGTTAGGAACAATCGAGGTTCCCGTCGAGGACGGACGTCGCTTCGGTGTCATCGCGATCGACGAAACCGAGCGTGTGACCGGATTACAAGAGAAGCCCGACAACCCCGCGCCGGTTCCCGGCAATGCCGACGTGGCGCTGGCTTCGATGGGCGTCTACATCTTCGATACCGACGTCCTCATCAGGGCGCTGGAGGACGACGCGGGTCAGCCGACCGCGCACGACTTCGGCAAGGACATTATCCCCGCGCTCATCAGGAAGCTGCCGGTCTATTCGTACCGGTTCTACGACGAAAACAAGAAGGCGGCGAAGTACTGGCGCGACATCGGGACGCTCGACGCCTACTACGACGCCAACATGGACCTGTGCCACGTCAGCCCTGACTTCAACTTGTACGATCCCGAGTGGCCGCTTCGCACGTATCAGCCGCAGGCGCCTCCGGCGAAGTTCGTGTTTGCCGAAGCCGGCACACGGTGTGGCCAGGCACTCGACTCGATCATCTCGCCCGGCTGTATCGTCTCCGGGAGTTCGATCTACGGGAGCGTCCTGTGTCCCAACGTCCGGGTGCACAGCTTCTGTCAGATCGAGCAGTGCATTCTGATGCCTGGCGTCCGCGTGGGGCGTCACGCGCGTATCCGGCGGGCGATTATCGACCGCGACGTGCTGATCCCGCGTGGCGCGCGCGTCGGCTACGACCCCGAAGAAGACCGACGGCGCCACACCGTGACCGACGCCGGCGTTGTCGTGGTCGCCACCGATGAAGAGCCGTTCATCGGTCCCATCGAGGAAGAAGCGCTACGCCTGGAGGCAGAAGCCGACCGGCGGGGTGCCAGCGTCTGACGCGCAGACCTGACCTATCGCACAGCACGCAGGGGAGACAATGTCGTGAAGATCACCAGAGTTCACGGCCGCGAGATTCTCGATTCACGCGGCAACCCCACGGTTGAGGTGGAAGTGACGCTCGGCGACGGCGCCTGGGGCCGGGCGGCGGTGCCTTCGGGGGCGTCGACTGGCGAGCGCGAGGCGCTGGAACTGCGAGATGGCGACAAGGGACGCTATCTGGGCAAGGGTGTCCGGAGGGCCGTGGCCAACGTCAACGGTGAGATCGCCTTATCGATCGTCGGCAACGAGCTCGATCAGCACGGGCTCGACGCAGCCATGATCGCCCTCGACGGCACAGCAACCAAGAGCCGACTCGGCGCGAATGCGCTCCTCGGCGTATCGATGGCCGCCCTTCGGGCGGAGGCCGCGTCGAAGCGGGTCCCGCTCTATGTTCACGTGGGCGCGCTCTATCAGAGCGAGCGCTTTACGCTCCCCGTGCCGATGATGAACATCCTAAACGGCGGCGCGCACGCCGACTCGAGTGTGGACTTTCAGGAGTTCATGGTCATGCCAGTCGGCGCTCCCTCGTTTGCCGAGGCGCTCCGAGTAGGCGCGGAGATCTTCCACGCGCTTCGCGGGATCTTGAAGAGTCGCGGTCAATCGACAGGCGTCGGCGATGAGGGCGGGTTCGCGCCGAACCTGAAGTCGAACCGCGAGGCAGTCGAGGTCGTGCTGGAAGCCGTCGGCAAGGTTGGACTGAAGGCGGGCCAGGATGTGTTCATCGCTCTGGACGTCGCTTCCTCGGAGCTTTGGGCAGGCGCCGGGCGATACGTCTTCAAGAAATCGGGCGAACCCGACCGCACGTCCGAGCAGATGGTCGAGCTGTACACCGATTGGATCCGTCAGTACCCGATCGTCTCCATCGAAGACGGTGTGGCCGAGAGCGACTGGGAGGGTTGGCAGCTTCTCACCAAGGCCATCGGCAACCAGGTGCAGCTCGTCGGCGATGATGTGTTCGTGACGAATCCGGAGATTCTGAGGCGCGGCATCGCCGAGGGCGTCGGCAACGCCCTGCTCGTGAAGCTCAATCAGATCGGCACCGTCACCGAGACGCTGGACGCCGTGCGCATGGCGACCAGCGCGACCTACGCGACGATCATGTCCCATCGGTCAGGCGAGACCGAGGATGCCACCATTGCTGACCTTGCCGTCGGCACCGCGTCAGGCCAGATCAAGACGGGGTCTGCCAGTCGAACCGACCGCGTGTGCAAGTACAACCAGTTACTGCGGATTGAGGAGGAACTGGGCGCCCAGGCGAGGTATGCGGGGCGGGCGGCCATTCGCGCTCTCCAAGCCTAGAGGAGGGAACGTGCATCGGGTGGTGCTGCTGCGACATGGCGAAAGCACGTGGAACAGGGAGAACCGCTTCACCGGGTGGACCGATGTCGACCTCTCGCCGAGAGGCGTGACCGAGGCGGCGGAAGCGGGCCGTCTGATGAAGGACGCCGGTTACGCGTTCGACATCGCGTACACCTCGGTGTTGAAGCGCGCCATTCGGACGCTGCATCTCGCGCTCGAAACGATGGATCTCGCCTGGATTCCCGTCGTGAAGAATTGGCGATTGAACGAGCGTCACTACGGTGCCTTGCAAGGGCTCGACAAAGCCGAAACCGCCGCCAAGCACGGGGAGGAGCAGATTAAGATCTGGCGCCGCAGCTACGACGTCCCCCCTCCGCCGATGACGTTGGACGACCCACGCCATCCGTCGCGCGATCCGCGATATGCGTCGCTTTCCGCATCGGAGCTGCCGTTGACGGAGTCGCTCAAAGACACCGTCGCTCGCTTCCTGCCCTACTGGCACGGCACCATCGCCCCAGAAGTTCAGTCGGGGCAGCGCGTGCTGATCGCCGCGCACGGCAACTCACTGCGCGCACTGGTGAAGTACCTGGACGACCTGTCTGAGACAGAGATCGTTGAGCTCAACATTCCAACCGGAATTCCGCTGGTGTACGAGCTGGACGAAGATCTGAAGCCACTCCGCCACTTCTATCTGGGCGACGCGGACGCTGCTGCGGCTGCCGCCGCGAGAGTGGCGAATCAAACGAAGTGGTGAGGGAGCTTATTCGACTGGTTCGGTCGTCTCGTCTGCCGCGATCCGCAAGGAGCGCAGGAACCGCCGATCGTTGGCGGTAATCTCAAGGATTCGTCGCGGGGGCACCACCCGAGGGGGAGTGGCCACCTTGGTCAACGTGGCCGTCTGCGAGCGATTGACGAATCCTACGACGGCCTCAAGCGTCAGCTTCATTTCAAACCCGGCGGCGCGCGCTTTTTCCCGGCACGCCTCGACCTGAGCGTTCTCGGCAACTGCCGCCGCGATCGCGTCGGCCAGCTCGCGCGCGAACCGGTTCACCACGTCGTCCATGACTCGCTACCTCCCAGGGCGCCGGGTCTCGGAAGTTGCCGGGGCATCGGCGCGTTGGCATCTCGCTCACGATGCCGTGGCGGCGAGCCACAAGTTCAGATCGGGCTTCCTGCCCGGCAATCTTGAGTCTAAGCCCAAGGGTCCATGTCGTCAAGCACTTACGGCGATCTGGGGCAGGGTTCGCCACGAAAAGGGCAACTCTGGCACGGCAAGCGTCGCCGTGTCCCGAGTGTGACGCCAGCGGTGTGCCAGAGCCAGCGCCGTCAGAGGGGCGCGGAGGAGGTGCCCGGCTGGTCAGGCTACAATGCCGCCACATGTCCGAACTCGGCCTCCCAGGGGAGTTTCCTTTCACCCGAGGCATCCAGCCCACGATGTATCGCGGCCGGCTCTGGACCATGCGCCAGTACGCCGGATTCGGGACCGCCGCCGAGTCCAATGCACGGTACCGCTATCTCCTCGAGCAGGGCGTCAGCGGCCTGAGCGTGGCATTCGACCTCCCCACACAGATGGGCTACGACTCGGACCATCCGCTCGCCCAGGGCGAGGTGGGCAAGGTGGGTGTCGCCATCGATTCCATTGAGGATATGGCGCAACTCTTCGACGGGCTCCCGCTGGGCAAGGTGTCCACGTCAATGACCATCAACGCCACAGCGGTGATCCTGTTGGCCCTGTACGTCGCGGTGGCGCGCCGACAACGGGTGGCCGCGGCCGCGCTCAGTGGCACCATTCAGAACGACATCCTCAAGGAGTACGTGGCGCGGGGCACCTACATCTACCCGCCGCGCGCCTCACTGCGGATCGTCACCGACATCTTCGCCTACTGCGCCAAGGAGCTGCCCAACTGGAACACGATCTCGATCAGCGGGTATCACATCCGCGAGGCTGGCTCGACCGCGATCCAGGAGGTCGGTTTCACCTTCGCGCATGCGATCGCCTACGTGCAGGCCGCGGTCGACGCGGGGCTCGACGTCAACACGTTCGGGCAGCGAGTATCATTTTTTTTTAACGCGCACAACGATTTCCTTGAAGAGATCGCGAAGTTCCGCGCTGCTCGTCGATTGTGGGCACACATCATGCGCGACCGCTTCGGCGCCACCCATCCACGTGCGCAGCAGCTCCGTTTCCACACACAGACCGCCGGCAGCTCATTGACCGCGCAGCAACCCCACCACAACATCGTCCGCGTGTCGCTGCAAGCCCTTGCCGCGGTGCTCGGCGGCACGCAGTCGCTTCATTGCAACGGGTTCGACGAGGCGCTCGGACTTCCGACCGAGGAGGCCGCACGCCTGGCCCTTCGGACCCAACAGGTCATCGCCGCTGAGACCGGCGTGACCAACACCGTCGACCCTGTCGGCGGCGCGTACGCCATCGAGGCCGCAACGGATGACATCGAGCGTGGCGCACGCGAGATCCTCGATCGCATTGACCGCCTCGGCGGCACGCTCACCGCGATCGAAACCGGGCTGATTCAGCGCGAAATCCAGGAGTCCGCCTACCGTGCTCAAGTCGCCATCGACTCCGGCACGTCCACAGTCGTCGGTGTCAACCGCTTCACCGATGGGAACGGGCGGGAACAGGGCTCGGGTGTGGAGGTCTTTCGCGTCGACCCCAGTATGGAGCGTGATCAAGTCGGGCGGTTGCGCGCCCTTCGTGAGCGGCGGGACGCTGAGTCGTGGCGTCGAGCGCTGGACGGCGTCCGCGACGCCGCGCAGAACGGATCCAACGTCGTCGCGCCAATCGTGCAGGCGGTCGAAGCCTCTGCGACGGTCGGCGAGATCTCCGATGTGCTGCGCGGTGCTTTCGGCGAGTACGCCGAAACGGCCACGCTGTGATGTGCGTTCGCCCGAGACGCTGATGCTCGACGTCGAACACCTGACCACCATCTTCGATCTGCCGTCGGGTCCCGTGCCAGCCGTGAACGACGTGAGCTTCATCGTCGGGCCTGGCGAGACACTGGGGCTGGTCGGAGAATCGGGCTGCGGCAAGTCGGTGACCGCGCTGTCGATCCTGCGGTTGGTCCAGCCGCCCGGGCACATTGCTGCCGGCCAGATCCGATTCAAGGGACGCGACCTGCTCTCGCTTCCAGAAGTCGAGATGCGCAGGGTTCGAGGCGCCCAGATCGCGCTGATCTTCCAAGAACCCTCGACCGCGCTCAATCCCGTGTTCACCATCGGCGCTCAGATCGCCGAAGCCCTGCTCGTGCACGGGAAGGCCACGAAGGCTGAATCGGGCGGTCGAGCTCTTGGAATCCGTGCACATGCCAGACGCCGCAGCTCGCGTGCGGTCCTACCCCCGTCAGCTCTCGGGTGGGCAACGCCAACGCGTGCTCATCGCCATGGCGCTCGCGTGTCGGCCCTCGCTCATCATCGCGGACGAGCCGACCACGGCGCTGGACGTCACGATCCAGGCACAAATCCTCGATCTTCTGCGCGAGATGCGCTCCTCGCTGCAGCTCTCGCTCCTGCTCATCACGCACGACCTCGGGGTGATCGCGGAGATCGCCGACCGCGTGGCCGTCATGTACGCCGGTCGAATCGTCGAACACGGTCCTGTTCGTGAGGTGCTCCGTCGGCCGCAGCACCCGTATACGCGCGGTCTGCTGGCGTCGATGCCGGGTCGCTCCAAGGGACGGCTTCGTGCGATTGACGGTTCCGTTCCGTCGCTCGGGGCGTTGCCGAGGGGGTGTGCGTTCCATCCACGCTGCCCCGATCGATTCGGGCCGTGCGCCACGAGCGTGCCGGAGGACTTCACCGTTGGCTCCGCACACGGCGTCCGCTGTCATCTGTACGCCAAGCTGCCGGGCGACGTCCATGCCGCTCGTTGAAGTCGAACACATGGTCAAGCAGTTCGTGAGCGGAGGCGGGCTCCTGCGCCGAGGGCACACGATCACCGCAGTCGACGACGTCAGCTTCACAATCGAACTGGGAGAAACCTTCGGGCTGGTCGGCGAATCAGGCAGTGGGAAGACGACCACCGGACGCTGCGCGTTGCGGCTGATCGAACCGACGTCGGGGCGGGTCCGCTTCAAGGGAGACGACGTGCTGCAGTTCTCTACTCGGCGGCTGCGTGAGGCGCGGCGCCAGATGCAGATCGTTTTCCAGGATCCCTATTCATCGCTGAATCCGCGGATGCGCGCGCGTACGATCGTCGAGGAGCCGCTGGTCATTCACCGGATCGGCACGCGGGCGTCGCGCCGCGCGCGCGTCGCCGAGCTCTTCGCGCTCGTCGGGCTGGATCCCGCGCACATCGAGAGGTATCCGCACGAGTTCAGTGGCGGACAGCGCCAGCGCATTGGGCTCGCGCGCGCGCGCCAGCCATCGTTTCTGGTGCTCGACGAGCCCGTGTCCACCCTCGATCTGTCGATTCAGGCCCAGGTGACCTGCCCGGTTTCTTCGGACCAGTCGCTATTGGAGAACAGCGCCGGTACGGGCCTCCGTTAAACAGCCGCTCTTGATCTGCAGCTGGGCTTTGAACTCGGCGGGCGTCAGGTCGCCGAGGCTCA
>VFZL01000039.1 GCA_016871175.1 Acidimicrobiia bacterium
GAACACCGCGCTGGGATTCGAGCCGGCGCTGGTGGTCGTACCGCATCCCATCCAGAATCGCACCACCGCCGAGCTGCACCAGCTCGCCGACGAGTGCTTCGAGCAGATCGTCGATCGCATCACACGGGCGCACTAGCACCATGCGGCGCGGAAACATCGTGAGCATTCCAACTGATCGCCGGCCCGTTTGGTGCCGGCGGCGGTTCGGCCTCGGGTTCCTTTGCGCCAGCCGCCACGGCGCGCGGCACGATCGCTTTCGGGATCGACGTTCCGGCGATGGGCGTCTACCAGGCCTGGAACGACCTGGCGAGCGGCGCCCTCTACGTCGGCACGCACGCGGCGCCGAGCCGCCGCGGGGCGGCCACGAGCTGGCGCGTCACCAAGGCTGCCGAGCGCCAGCAGCGTGTCGATCACCGCCGATGGCGAGCCGTACACACGTTTCGACGTGACGAGCCCCACCTCCATCCGAATCGACTCCACGATTGACCTGCGGCAGTTCAGAATCGTCACCGGATCTCGCGGAAGGACGCAGAAAGCCGAAGAGCCACCGCGACAGCGGCAAGATAACCGCGCAGCGACAGGACTGGCGCTCTCCGGGCGACCGACCCAAGACAAGGCTGAAGCCCAACGCCGCCCGAGCAGCCAGCTCTTGTCTGTCGCGGTGTCAGGTTGCCCCTGTTGCGGCTAAGGGTCCGCGCTACCAAATCGGACGAGGGGCGTATGCACAGACAATGACATGCACAGACGATGAGACATGACATTCCGGCGCCAGCCGCATAGAATCCGCCCGTTCGAGGTCGCCGTCGGGTGCAGACCGGACTCGTCACTCTCGACGCCCGGGAGCGCCCCGGTGACGCAGGAGACTTCTAATGCCCACACGTCTGCTGCGTGCCGGTACCCGGTTGATCATCTTCGCGCTGGCCGTGCCGGTCCTGGCCCAGGAGTCGCGTCTCATCGAGTGGCCCTACTGGGGCGGGAACGCCGCGAACGCGCGCCACGCCACCATCCCGGACATCACCCCCGCGAACGTCCACCAACTGGAGAAGGCGTGGGAGTGGAATGCCGGCGAGCAGCCCAACGCCGAGTACGGCACGCGGCCGGGTCCGTTCGAAGCGACGCCGATGATGCTCGACAACGTGCTGTACCTCACCACGCCCTGCAAGCGCGTCGTCGCACTCGACGCAGGCACGGGTCGCAGGCACGGATCGCCAGCACGGCTCAGGAGGTCACCGGCCTAGTCGAGTACCTGCGTTCGCTGCGCTGGAGGGTTGTCGACGTGTACATTGAGGAGATCAGAATGAATCGAAAGTGGCAGGCGGCGCTGAGCGCAGCCGGAGTGCTGGGCTGTCTTCTGATGGGGGCTCTCCTCGCCGTGCCGGCGGGGCAGTCGCGGGAAGTGGCGTGGCCGACCTATGGGGGCGATTTGGGCGCGAGCAAGTACTCACCGGCCGACGCCATTACCCCGCAGAACGTCAACGGTCTGCAGATCGCCTGGCAGTGGGAGCACGGCGAAACCCCGCTGGAGCAGTACTCGACAACGCCGGCCCGCTTCCAGAACCAGCCGCTGATGGTCGATGGCGTGCTGTATGTCACGACCCCGTACAACAACGCGGCGGCGCTGGACGCTGCGACGGGGAAAGAGCTGTGGCGATTCGACGCGGGTGCGGTGAAGCTTGGTGGCATTCCGGGCAGCGGCTTCAAGCATCGTGCGCCGGCCCTGTGGCGCGATGCACGAGACGGAAACCGGCTGCGCGTGCTGCTGAACACACGCAATCAGCTCTTCAGCCTCGATGCCCGCACGGGAACGCCCGTCAAGTCGTTCGGCCGAGACGGGGTCGTGTCGCTGACCGAGGGTTACCCTCGTCCGATCTCCGACGTGCGCCACGTCAATCACGGCGCCTCGCCGCCCATCGTCTACAGGGACATCGTCGTGGTGGGCAGCTCGATTCCCGATCGCTACCAGCTGATGAACGAGCCCACCGGCCTCGTGCAGGCGTTCGATGCGCGCAGTGGAAAGCGGCTGTGGACATGGAACTCGATTCCCCAGTCGCCGACCGACTTTGGTGCGGACACCTGGGAAGAAGGGTCGTGGCGGTTCACTGGACACGCCA
This sequence comes from Acidimicrobiia bacterium, assembly GCA_016871175.1. GTDB lineage: Bacteria > Acidobacteriota > Vicinamibacteria > Vicinamibacterales > CAVVIG01 > VFZL01. Next base: position 2,112 of record VFZL01000039.1, read on the forward strand.
ACGTCTGGGGCCCGATGTCGCTCGACGCCGCACGGGGCTTGCTCTACTTCGGCACGAGCACGCCCGGCAACGATTACTTCGGCGGCCGGCGGCCGGGGAAGAACGAGCCGGCGGAATCGATCGTCTGCCTGGACGTGAACACGGGCCAGCGGAAGTGGTCGTTTCAGATGATCCACCATGGACTGTGGGATTACGACAACCCGGCGGCGCCCAACCTGGTCACGATCACGGTGGGCGGGAGACGGATTGACGCCGTTGCGCAGGTCACCAAGCAAAACTTCACGTACGTGTTCGATCGCGTGACCGGCGAACCGGTGTGGCCCATCGTCGAGCGTCCGGTACCGACCGATAGCGATGTCCCCGGCGAGAAGGTGTGGCCCACGCAACCGTTTCCCACCAAACCGCCGGCGTTCGGGCGCCAGGGTGTGTCGCTGGACGATGCGAACGACCTCACGCCCGAAATCAAAGAGCTGGCCCTGGCGGAGATGAAGCGGTATCGAATCGGTCCGCTGTTCACCCCGCCCTCGCTGCGTGGCACACTCCAGCTACCGGGCGACTCGGGCGGCGCGAACTGGAGCGGTGCGGTGTGGGACCAGCAGACCGGTTGGCTCTACGTCCGGAGCAAGGACGAGATTCGCTACAACAGCATCGTTGCCAGCGATCGCACGGACCCGTTCATCGACCATACGTACTCGGGACATCTCCCGGTGGCGCGTCCTGGGACCAAGCTGGGTGCCATCCCGTTGATCAAGCCGCCATACGGTCAGCTGACAGCCATCGATCTCAACCGGGGAGACATCGTGTGGCAGATACCGCTGGGCGAGGGCAGCCAGGCCATCCGTAATCACTCGCTGTTGAAGGGTGTGTCTTTGCCGGCCCGGCTGGGCTCTGCGCAAACCGGCGGGGCCATTCTCACGGGCGGCGGTTTGCTGTTCGTCGGCGGGGGAGACGGTTATCTGTACGCCTTCGACAAGACCAATGGTCGGGAGCTGTGGCGGGGACGTCTGCCTTCCTTGAACGCCGAAAACACCATGACGTATCGCACGTCCGCAGGGCGGCAGTTCGTGCTCGCTTCCACGGGCGGCGGCGCCGACGCGTGGCTGGTGGCGTTCGCGCTGGAGGCGAAATGAGTCGGTACGCAGTGTGGGGCACCTTGGCGGCGCTCGCGTGGCTCGCGGCCAACGGCTCAGTGCCGCTGTCCGCCGTCCCGCCGTCCGCAGCCGCGCAGCCCAAGGCGATCACAGCCGGCCAAGGCGCGTTCGATCGGGTATGCAAGCAGTGCCATGGGCCCGAGGGGCGAGGCGGCGACGCCCCGCGGCTGGTACCGTTCTCGCGAGAGTACGAAGAACTCCTGGCCGTCGTTCGCGAGGGCAAGGGCGAGATGCCGCCGATCTCCGCGCGCTCGTTGCCCGACGAAGCGGTCGCTCAGATCGTGGCGTACCTGAAGTCGCTCTCCTGACCGGGCGAGAACCGGCGCCGCTCCTTGTGGCGCCGGCGCTAGCGCCCTTCGTAGAGAGACGTCCTGATCGTGCGAACGGACTGGGGCGGCGCCTTGAGTTCGCTGTATCGGGCGGGCACCGCGTAGGCAGCCGCCGCTTCCTGCGCCGTCTTCCCCGTCGTCATCGCGGCACGTGCCTGCGCGACCAGATCGTTATAGAAGCCACTGTACTGCACGAGCGCGCTCCCGGAAACCACGCCAGACCTCCGCGAGGAGGTCCGGGCCATGCCCCCTCACGCGGCCGGACGCTGACGCGACAGCGATTGCAGGTACGCGAGGATTTGAGCGACGTTCTCGTCGCTCAGTTCCCGCGTCGAGATCGGTGGCATCTGTCCGACGCCCTCTCGCACGATTCCCAGCAGTTCGTCGTACTCGCGCGAAAACGGCACAAGTCGCGGACCGGCATCGCCCCGCGCTTCGGCGCCGTGGCACGCCTGGCAGACGCGTTCGAACGCCGCCCGTCCGGCCGCCACGGGGTCGGCCTGGTCTTGCGCCACCGCGGTCACCGGCGCGCGCTCTCGCGGGGCCTGTGCCGTGGGAATAGCCGCCCCGCCCGGGCCCGCCGCCGGCAGCGCGAACGCCAGCAGCATGGCATCGCCGCCGTCGGCGCGCGAGCACTTCGTGTGGGCCTGCTGGCCGCCGTAACAGGGCCACTCGACCACCCGCTCCCGCGCCTGGCTGGTGATCGCCAGCAGAGCCACCGCGGCGAGCGCCGCGATGACACGCATCCTCATCATGATCATGGGAATCCTCACAGGCTCTCGAGCCGCCGCCGGAGGAAGGTGGCGTCGATGTGTTAGACCCCTCCGCGGCGGCTCGCAGGGGGAACGACCCCGTTGAGCCGCAGGTACACCACCATCTGCCCGTAGATGTCCAGCGCGTGTCCCATCGTGAAATACACCATCTTCGCCCTCGTGGCCTCGCCAATCCAGGGCGGTCCCTGGACCGTTTGCACGAGCGCGTCGTCTGGGAACTCACGCAGCACCGCGTCGCCGAACGTGTACGATTGCTGCAAGGCCTGAAGAATGTCGGCTTTCGACGTCGCCTTGAGGCCGAAGATCGACAAGTCCTTGTCCACGATCGGCGGCGCGGAGGTCTTGCCGCCCAGGAACTTCATGAGCATGATGTTGGCGCCCGCCACGTGGAGGACCTGCTCCCCAAATGAACGCTGCGGCGGCGTGGGCTTGAACCCGAACGCGCTCTCGGGCATGGCGTCAGCGAGCCTCATCATCGTTTCCTGCTGAGCCCTCCAATCCTTGATGAGGTCGGTTGACAGCGTCACGCGCTGCGCCGCCGGGTCCGCCATCGTCACCGCGAGCGCGCACGCGATGACCACCCACGTCGATCGCTTCATCACAGCATCTCCAGTCGATCTGCAGCAACTAGCCGCACCGCTCGCAGGCGTGCCTGAGGGACTATCATAATGTCCAGGTGACCCTGGCTTAGCGCGGGTCTAGAGTGGGTCTAGAGTGGCCTTTAGGGCGGATCTCCCGAGTGCAGGTGCGCTTAGCGGGTACCAGGCCGGCCGACAAACGCCGCCTTTCTCGCAGTCTTCGAAGTTCAGATCTCACCAGCTCAAGGGCCGGGGCAACAGCGGGGTAACAGCTCCGACGCCATTCTCACGCCTCGATGCGCGCCCGGTGGGCCCTGCGTGACCCGCGGCTCTCAATAGTCGACGACGGCCACGGTTCTGCTCTTCTGCCGATCGACGTCAGAGTGATCACGGCGACTTCGGCAGGTAGACGATTCGATTCATCCAATCCCAGACGCGACCGTCATTGAACCAGAACTCGGTCAGCAGGCGCGCCTGCTCGCCGTAGTTGGCACTCCGAACCGTGCGGCGAAACAAGATCAGGCCGCCATGACTCTCACCGGCGCGAAGCACCTGACCCGCATGCCACGGGAGCGTTGCCCGATCGAACGCGACGAGCACCAGACCGGCTTCCACGCAGGACATCAACAGCGCTGCGTCGTCCAGACCGAGCCATGATCCGTCCTGCCACCGCGCGATGTGGATGACCGGAAAATCAGGAGCCAATCGCCGGCAAGCCGAAACGAATCGGTGAGATGTGTTTTCGTCAGCCAGTAACCGATGCGGTTTCGGTTTCTCCGGCACTGGCTCTGCTGATCTCTTCGGGGAAGGCTTTGGCATAGGCGAGCGCACGCTTGACGAGCACGCGCGGCCAGCCGAAATGGCGCGCCGTCTTGTCGGCGGACTTAGTTTCGTCGTGCGCGACGATCACTTCCCACACGGCGACCCGGTGCCCGGTCAGGTACGCCTCGCGCCCTGAAAGGGAGTCGCGGAACGAGATTCCGGGAAACTCGGTTTCGAGGCTCTTCTCGATGACGTACCGTGCGACGAGATCGCTCTTGGACGTCCGCGCGGCACGCGCCTGTTTCGTCACCAGCCGCTCGTAACGAGCTGGCACCCTGCCTGAGACGTAGGCCGTGCTCATGTCTTCGAGTGTGTGCACAGTGTGCACAGAAGTCAAGGATCGAAGGCTCTACCTAGCGAGATGATTCGGCGTTGACGGGTGTGCCCGCTGGTTCGGAAACGGGTGGGGAAAGAACGCGGTCGAAGAAGGCCCATACCTTCGCCCAAGATTCGCGCTGCGCGGTCGTGTTGTCTGGTTCCAGCGTCTTGGGGTTCACGCGCCGATCGAACAGGTGCCCGCCCGGGGGACTGCGGAAGACTTGCGTCTCGGCCAGCTCCGGCTGCCGAGCACGGAGCGCGTCAACGAGCTGCATGCCTTCCTCGATATTCACGTCCTGATCGTTGTCCGCGATGTGGACGCGCAGCGGAATCCTGAGCCGGTCGACGTGAAAGAGCGGCGAGCGGTCGCGATAAACGCCGGGCTGTTCGGCGGGAGAGCCGCCCAATCGGTTGTACGGATCGATGAGCGCTCGGTGTGCCTCTACGCCCTTGAACGCCAGCCGCTGAAACAGGTTCGTGACGGGGGCGATGGCCACGGCTCCGGCGAACGTGGAGGGGTTACGGAAAACCGACAACAGGGTGATCAAACCCCCGTGGCTCCAGCCGATGATGCCGATCCGTTTCGGATCCACCGCCGGCACACGCGAGACGACCACGCTCGCGGCGGTCACCACATCGTCGACTTCCGCGCCACCGTAGTCGATCGCGTCGTAGAGTGTCTCGCCGTAGCCGATGCTGCCGCGATACTCGGGCGCGATCACGACGTACCCCTTCGCGACCGCCTGCTTGATGTACGGGATGTAGTGCTCGTACAGGTGGCCGCGAATGTTCTCGTGAACCCAAACCAGCGCGGGCTGCGACCGCGGGGCCGCTGCTTGCAGGGGCTGGAACACGAACGCAGGAATCTCGAGATCGCCGGCACGACTGCGGTAGCGAATCTTGGCCATCTGCATGTGGCCTTCGCTCGCGTCTCGCCACGCGCCATCGGTTTGCGCCTGTTGCCTCGCCATATCGGCGAAGTCGGGTGTCCGCGAACGGCGCGTGTCTCGTCTCGTCCGCGGCGCTCGATCAGCGGCCGACGGCGCGGAGCGGTCCCCGTTCGACGAGCTTGCGGTGCTCGACGAGGGCGAGGTGGGTGCCGAAGTCGCGGATTGGGAGGCGCGCGTCTCGCGGTCGCTCACCGCGAGAACGAGGGCCACCGCGAGCCCCGCCACACGCGCCCCGCACACGCGCCAACTCATCCCGTCAATCCTACAGGAAGCGACTGCCGCGGCGAGATCGGCGGGCGGAGCCGTCCCGCCGCGGTGCGAAGGCGCGGCGGTGGGGGGCTGGGCGGAGCCCCATTCGCGATGCCTATTGCGCGTCCGCCGCCAACTGGTGAGCACGAGCCAGCCAACGTCGGAGTTGGTCGGCGGCGTCAGCCGGGGTGGCGCCGTAGAACGGCATTAGGGCGGTCGGAACCCCGGGAATGCGGACGATGTACGCGCGCCAGCGCTCCTGGGAGACGGGCACGACCTCGATTTGATATGGCTGTCCGGCAATCGTCTCTTGGTAGCGATGAACAGCTCTGGTCACGGCACGTCCGGTTTCCCCGCCCTTGTGGGACGCGAAGCCACGGTTGATTCGTTGGTCGAGGGCGCTGACGATTCTACGTACGTCGTCCGCGCGAACAAGCGAAGCGGTGTACGAAGGCGGCGTCCACATCGTCGACTGGTGAAGATCTAGAGCAGACTGCACGAAAAAAAAGTTGTCTGTCGCCGATTGCACAGGACTTGCACCGATCGTCCACAGGCTTTCAACAGTAGACCTGGACGGACGTGTCTTGACGTGCCTCAGGTGCGCACGTAGGCTAGGATTTTCCATGTCTGTCCGCCCGGTTCTGGTCGGTATTTTGCTGGTGGCATCCGGGTTCGCCGCCGGACTGCCGGTCACTGCGCAAACGGCGGCGGAGTCGGCTCCGCCCGCGGCACCCGTCACCGCCGACGTCTCTGATAGTGCATTTCTGCGCATTTTTCTCAGAGACGGTTCGTCGCTGGTGAGCTACGGCGAGTTGGCCCGCCTCGAGGATCGCGCGGTGTTCTCGATGCCAACCTCTGCCTCGTTCGTCGATCCGCAACTGCATCTGGTGACCCTGCCCGCCGATCGCGTGGATTGGGAACGCACCACCCGCTATGCCGAGTCGGCCCGCGCGAACCGCTACCTCGAGACCCGAGCGGAGCAGGACTACGCCGCGCTCAGCGACGAAGTGGCGCAAGCGCTCAGCGACATCAGTACTGTTCAAGACGCGAGTACTGTTCAAGACGCGCCGGGTCGCGTCGCGATTGTCGAGCGTGCACGCAAGACGCTCGCGGAGTGGCCACCCAAGCATTACAACTACAAGCGAGACGACGTGCGCCAGATGATCGGCATGTTGGACGAGGCGATCGCCGACCTCCGCGCGGCCGCCGGGCTCCGACGCTTCGACCTCGCGCTCGTAGCGGCTGTGGACGCGGCCGAAGCGCGCGAACCCCTCCTACCGAAGCCAACGCCGCGCGAGGCCATCGAGCAGACCCTGTTGGCCGTGAGCCTCACGCCTTCGTCAGTGGAACGCGTGTCGTTGCTGACGACTGTCTTGGGGCGTCTCGATCGTGACGCGAGCTTCGAAGCGTCATGGGCGTTGACGACGCGCTCGGCCGTGAGGGGCATGATCGATGCCGAAGTGGCTGTGGATCGTCTGTGCCAGCACCTGACTCGCCGCTACCTCTCGGTCACCGAGCAGCGCGCGAAAGCCGCAGATGTTCGCGGCGTTCAGAGCGTGCTCGCCCAGATCGCTGTCGACGATCAGCGACTCGGCTATCGGCGCCCCGAGGCGGTTCTCGCCCTGGTCGGCGCGGTGCACGAACAACTGGACGCTGCCCGTCGACTCCGCCTGGCCCGCGACCAGTGGCTGCTGAAGTCTGTCTCCTATCGAAAGTACAACGCGGAGGTCGCGCCGTATTTGCAGCGCTTGCAGTGGCTGAAGCCTGCGCTCGAGGACATCAAGGCGCTCGCGGGATCGACACCGGTAGCGCTCGCACAGATTCAGGCGGCGGCCGCACAAATCGTCGCGGCGGTTGCTGTGGTTCCCGCACCCGAGGATCTGCGGGCGGCGCACGTGCTGCTCGTGAGCGCGGCACAACTGGCGGACAGTGCGGCGCGGATTCGTCGAGAGGCCGCGCTCTCTGGTGACCTCGCGCGCGCCTGGGACGCGTCATCGGCGGCCGCGGGGGCGTTGATGCTGACGACGCGGGCTGCGGCGGACATTCAGGCGATGCTGAAGCCCCCTGTGCCCATCAAGTGATCACGCCCCGGCGCACGCGTCTTGTCCGCGTGCCAGACCTGCACACCTTCCGGCGTGGCATCGTTCATCTCGCGAGGTCCGAGCCCGGAAGCGAACCCGCGGTGGTCATCGTTCCCACCAGTGGCGCGAAGCGCCAGTTGGCGCGCCAGTTCGGTGGTACGGCAGTGCCCACCCTCTTGACGAGGGATGAGCTCTACGAGTGGCTCCACGAGCGTCTGCCGCGAGCCTCTCGCCTGCTGAGCGCTCTCGAACGCGACAGCCTCATTCAGGCGGCGGCACGTGACGCCGCCGACGCCATCCGCGCGGCCTCAGACGGTCGCCCTGACCGCAGCGACCCAACGGGGGACGACCTGGACGAGACGAGTCCGAGCGACGTGGATCTCACGGCCGAGGTGATCGCGTCAGAGCTACCGTTCCGACTTCGTCCAGGCCTTGTCGCCGAGATGCTCCGTTTCTACGACCAGCTTCGGCGCCAATCCCAACGACTGGAGCGGTTCAACGAACTGATCGAAGAGACGCTCGGCGGGACGACCGGCGATCGCGGTGCGGACCGCCTGTTGGCGCAAACGCGCTTTCTGACCGAGGCGTTTCGCGCCTACGAACGACGAGCGGGCACCTCGGGGGCGTGGGACGAGCACATGCTTCGCGAACATCTGATGAGCGAGTGCGTTCAGCCGATACCCGCGCGGGTCGTCGTGACCGTTGCCGATTGGATCGCCGAGCCCGACGGTCTCTTCGTAGCCGACTTCGATTTGCTCGCCCGCATGCCAGGGCTCCGCGAGCTGGATCTCGTGTGCACCGAGCAGGTCCTCGGCTCCGGGTTCCACGAGCGCTTGCACGGGTGGTGGCCTGGTCTCGAGGAGGTGGATGCGGGGGGACTGGTCGATTGCAGCACCCGTCAGCGCCCCGTCCTGGAGACGCCTAGGGATGGTGACACAACGTGGTTCACCGCGCGGGATCGCGAAGAGGAGCTGATGCTCGTCGCGCAGCACATCAAGGCCGAGCGTCGAGCGACGTTAGCGGGCGCCGTGCCAACCTCACTCGGCCGGACCGCAGTGGTGTTCAAGCGTCCGCTGCCCTATCTCTACCTGGCGCCCGCCACCCTCGGAGCCGCCGGCATCGCGTACGAGGCCGCCGAGGCGCTGCCGCTCGCCAGTGAACCTTTCGTGGCGACGGTCGATCTCGTGCTCGACGCCGTTGAGTCCGCATTCACCCGTGAGTCGCTCTTCGCTCTCCTGAGCTCGCCGCACCTGGCATTCGAGATCGACGGCGCCCCTTCTGAGGTCACGGCCCAGGCGCTTCGGGCCGTCGATGGCGAGCTGCGCGAACAAGGGTATCTCGGCGATCTGGCGCGCCTCGAAGAGCTGGCAGCTGCTTGGGTCTCACCGACCACCAGGCCGCTGGTGAAGACCGCACTCGCCGTCGCGAGAACGCTGGCGCCCCTGCGGACGAGCGGTGCGGCTTCCACGCAGGTTAGTCGTGTGGACCGCTTCCTTCGCGAGCGGAGCAAGCCGCTGCGCCAGGAGGATCCCTTCGCGCCGCGAGAGGCACGAGCGCGGGCGGCGACGTTCGAGTTGCTGGAGCAGCTGGCCGAGGCGCAGCGTCGCCATCACGATCCCGAGTGGACGCACGTTGACCTGGCGGCCAGCATTCGCCGTTGGATCGAGGAGCGCACGTTCACGGGCGATGCCATGGAGGGCGGAGTCCAACTGATCGACGATTGCGCCGTCCGGTACGGCTCTTTCGACGACGTCACGATCGTGGGCCTGGTCGAGTCCGAATGGCCAGAGACTCAGGCGCGGAACATCTTCTATCCCTCCGGGCTCCTGAAGGCGCTGGGATGGTTTTCCGAGCGCACGCGCCGACGGGCCGCTGACGCGCGCTTCGTGGACCTGTTGAGCACTGCTGACCGTCGTGTCGCCATCTCCACCGTCACGCTCGACGACGACGCGATTGTCCTGCGGTCGATGCAGCTCGATGAGATTCCTCGTGCACGGCTGGCGACCATGCCGACCTCGGACCGCCCTGCTCGGATCACCGCCGACGACGCATTGGCACTGGAGCCGGCGTGCATCGGCGCGCTCCAGTCCTCCACGCAGGAATGGGCCGCACGCCGCGTGCGTCGAACCGGTTCCGCCGACCTCCAATTCCACGGGTCGGTGGGCCCGCTGCCTGAGCGCGCCTGGTCCGTCAGCGCGCTCGAGACGTACCTGGCATGCCCATTCAAGTTCTTCGCCCAACACGTGATGCGCCTCGAAGAAGAGCCCGAAGACTCCGATGTGATGAACCCGCGGCAGCAAGGCGAGTTCGTACACGAAGTGTTCCGGGTGTTCTTCACACGGTGGGCTGAGCTCGGGCACGGCGCCGTGACGCCCGAGTTGCTCGACGAGGCGCGCCAGCTGTTCGGGGAGGTCGTCGACACTCAGATCCGGACGCTCCCCGAGGCGGAAGCGGACCTCGAGCGAACGCGCTTGCTCGGGTCGTCCGCTGCGGCCGGCCTCGGGGAGGCCGTCATGAGGATGGAGGCGGAGCGTCCCGTTCCGGTAGTCGACCGCTTGCTCGAGCATCGCCTGGATGGTCCGGTGCCCCTGCAGACCGCCGCCGGCGAGCGCGTGATTCATCTGAAAGGGAAGGCCGACCGCATCGACCTGCTCGCCGACGGGTCGTTCCGCGTGATCGACTACAAGCTGGGATGGCCGCCGCAGCGGACGCGGGCGTTGCAGCTGCCGATGTATGCCCTGGCGGCGCAGCAGCGGCTGCGAGAGCGCGACGCGCGTTCCTGGACGCTCGCCGAGGCGGCATATCTGGCGTTCAAGGGACCCAAACGGGTCGTGCCGCTCTTCGGACCGCAGAGCGATCCTGACAAGATGCTGGCCGAGGCACAGCAGCGGGTCGCGGACGTGGTCGATGCCGTCGCGCGTGGCGAGTTTCCGCCTCGTCCCGAAGACGTGTTCCTGTGCGACACGTGCAGCTTTTCGGCCGTCTGCCGCAGGGACTACGTGGATGAAGCTCCCGTTCGATGATCCGCCTTCGCTGGCGTCGTCGGACGACACCCCGCCCGCTTCGGCGGGACAAGCCCGTGTGCCGACGACGACCGAATCCGAGGCGACGCAGGGCCCGAGGCCTGTGCCAGCTGTCGACTCGCCCGTGGACCACGCCGCGCGCGTGTACGCGACCGACCCCTCGCGCAATGTCGTGCTCGAAGCCTCAGCTGGCACCGGCAAGACGCGCGTTCTGGTGGATCGATACGTCAACCTGCTTCGGATCGGCGTCGATCCCGACCACATCCTGGCCATCACGTTCACGCGAAAGGCCGCGGCCGAGATGCGTGAGCGGATCATCGACCGGCTGCGCGAAGCCAGTCGGCTCTCCGCCACCGACCTCGCTCGCTGGCGCGACCTGAAGGACCGTCTCAGCGACATCGCGATCTCGACCATCGATGCGTTCTGCTTGTCGCTCCTTCGCGAGTTCCCGCTCGAAGCCGATATCGACCCGGCATTCGACCTCGCAGACGACACCGAGGTACCGCGTCTCGTCGCCGAGGCTCTCGACGAAACGTTTCGCATCTGTCGAGCGATTGCTGCGAAGGACGATGCGGTGGGCTTGGTGTTCGCGCAGCTTGGCGAGCGTCGGCTCCGTATAGGCATTGCCGCGTTGCTGGACCGCCGCCTCGTCGCGCCTCAGGCGCTCCGCCGCTACCTGGCCCAAGGCCCTCGCGATCTCACGATCGAGGTCGCCTGCCGGCGAGCGGCCTCCCGATTTCGGGATCATTTCCTCGGCGTCGAGGGTGGGCTCGACGCATTCCTGCGTGATGCTCCGACGCGGCATCCGCACGTCGCCATGCTGGCCGCGGACATTCGCCGGCAGTGCGGAGCCGAGGCCTCGCTCGCGTGGCACACGCGCACGGAACAGGCGGCCTTCCGCGTGCTCGTCGATCGCGTACGTGGGTATTTCTTGACCACAGAGGGTCGCCCACGCGACAAGGTGTTTCGCGGCACTGAGTACCGCGCCGTTCACTGTGAGAGTGAAGCGGCCTGGAAGCGCCATCGTGAGCGGGCGTCGGCCGTGGCCCCAGGACTTGCCGAGACGTGGCGGGCGTTTCGTCGTGACCTGAACATCATTCAGGCGCGCGGGGTCTGGCGGATCTTCGCTGTCGCGCTGCGGCAGTACCAGCGACAACTCGATGCGCGTGCCTTGCTCGACTTCTCCGGCGTGTTGGAGCGAGCGGTCCAACTGCTCAAGAGCATGGACGAGTTTGCACAGAGCCGCTATCGGCTCGAAACACGGTACCGCCATGTGCTCGTGGACGAGTTCCAGGATACGAGTCGCGCGCAGTGGGAGCTGGTCGCGCAGCTCGTTCGGAACTGGGGCGAGGGATGGGGTGCCAGCGCGGACGCGCTCGCTCCCTCCTTATTCATCGTCGGGGATCGCAAGCAGTCGATCTACGGGTTCCGAGACGCCGATGTGGGCGTGATGGATGAGGCCGCGCGATTCGTGCGCTCGCTGCGGCCGGAGGGGGATCCACGGCGCGCCATCTCGGTGAGCTTCAGATCGGCCGCGCCGCTTCTGGCGTTCGTCAACGACACGTTTCAGGCGATCGCGAGCGACCCGCAGTCGCGCCGGGATGCCTTCCTGTTCCGTGAGACGGACCGGTTCCCCGTGTCGATTGACCCCACCGAGACGGCGACGGCCGTCGGTCTCATCGCTGGCGCGAGCGTCAGTGACGCGGCTGACCGGGTGGCAGATGAGGTCGTGCGTCTTGTTTCGGGCGCGACGGTTCACGACCGGACACTGGGGACGCGCCGCCGGACGCGCCCCGCCGATATCGCGATTTTGTTCCGGTCGCGCGACTCGCATCGCGCCTACGAGCACGCGCTAGAGAAGCGCGGCGTCGCCACGTACGTGTACAAGGGCCTGGGCTTCTTTGAGGCCGACGAAGTGCAGGACGTGGTCGCGGTGCTGAGGTACCTCGCGGATCCCACGTCCGATCTGCGGGCTGCCGCGCTGCTCCGGACTCGCGTGATCCGCCTCTCCGCTCGCGGGGTGGCGACTCTTGCGCCCAGCCTGGCGTCCGCGATTCTCACGCCCGAGCCCCCGCCGGCCAGGGCTGCGCTCGATCCCGAGGATCGTGAGGTGTTCGACGCGCTTCGCCGAGTAGTACCCACATGGCGGTCGTGGGTGGACCGCCTGCCGCCATGGGATCTGCTGAGTCGCATCCTGCAGGACACCGCGTACGCGTATGAGCTCCGAGGGTCGGGATACCGCCAGGCGCGAGAGAATCTAAAAAAACTCGCCGCGATGGTTCGACGCTTTCAGAATCGTGGCTACGCGACGCTCGCGCGCGTGGCCGATCACCTCGAGCAACTGGCCGTGGGTGATGAATCGAATGCCGCCATCGACGCGCAAGACGCCGTCAGCCTGATGACCGTTCACGCGGCCAAGGGGCTCGAGTTCCCGATCGTGTTCATCGTGAACATCAATCGAGGCACGGGTGGTGTCCGCGCTCCGATTCGTGTGTCCCCGGCGGGAGATGGAGAGACCGCGATCGCCATTGCCGATTTTCAATCGGAGGCGGACGAAGACGCCCTCGCGCGCGAGCGTGAAGAGACCAAGCGCCTGCTGTACGTCGCCATGACACGCGCGCGGGATCGCCTGTATTTGGGTGGGACGCTCAAGGACGGGATCTGCCGGATGGGACGCGGCAGCCTTGGCGAGGTACTGCCCCCGTCGGTTCGAGATTTGATGACCCAGGCGGTCGGTGCGCGGGAGGACCGGCTGCTCGCGTGGACCGGACCGGAGGGACGTGAGCATCGGCTACGCGTGCCAAGCAGTGAGCCCCCGTTGGCGCCCGCCACGCACGCGTCGGCGCCTTCCGCGCCAACGACCGATCATTTCGAGCCGGTGACTGACGAGGCGTAAGTGACGCCCGTTCGCACGTGACCAACGATCGGGCTGGGCACCGTCCAGCCTTGGATCCGGCCGGATCGGGCGTGCGTGCGGGTCGACGACGTGTCTGCAGAAGCAATTCTCGGGCCTTTTTCGTTGCGCCCGATCAGTGCCACCGCATAGAATCGAAGCGGTGTGAATAGCCCCTGACGTGGGGCAAGGGAGTCGTACGTGACGTTGACTTGTCCCAACTGCGGCAACGACCGGAACTTCCAGGTCAAGACTCTTCAGATGCATGTCGTGCATCTCGAAGATGGCCGCGTCGAGGTGTCGGAGGAGAGCCGGCCGGCTGTCCTCGAGGTGCTGTGCGACGAGTGTGAGTCGGCCTTGAAATTCGAAGAGTTCGAAGACACGCTCCGCAAGGAAGTCCTGCTTACGATTGGCGCCCGCTAGCGAGCGTCTCACGGCACCGCGCGCGTTCTACGTCGTTCCTTCGTTGACTTCTTCGAAATAGTCGCAATCCGGACACACCCATTCGGCGGTGGCCTTCGGGTTCCCGGGCACCTGCGTCACACGCTGCGTCCGCTTCAAATCCATCGTGCCGCCGCACAGCGGACACCCTCGCCGTTCCTGCGTCGACATCGCTGTGCTCACCGTAGCACCCCCGCCGCTTCCTTGACAAGGAGCGACACCGCTCCTATCGTAGCGAGACGAGTGTGAGTCAGAATCGTTTCCGCTTCCTGGACGCCGAACGAGAGGCCTCGAGCGCAGCCGTTGCGCCTCGCGACTGCTTTGCCGATGAGATCGCCATCGACTTTCCGTCGATCGATCAGCTCGTTCCTCGCGTGCGCGACCGCTTCCTCGGTATCCGGGCGGACGCTGACACGTTGCTCACGGAGGTGTCCGTGTCGCGGCGCGAGGCGTCTCGCGGCACGGTGGTGCCCGTCGAGGTCCCGTTACGCGGCACCTGCCAGCGGTGCGGCGGGCGTGGTGAAACCTGGGCCGAGCCGTGCCTCGCCTGCTGCGGAACCGGTGACTCGCTGGTGCATCATCCGGTTCGGGTGTCGGTCCCGGCGGGGGTCGTGCACGGCGCTCGGCTTCGGTTCCGGGTCAACTCGCCAGTGGCGGCGCCGCTGCGTATCGAGGTTCGCGTCGCGGTCCGACCCTCGGCCGCCTGACGCTCTCGGAGGCCTTCGTGGCTTTTCACGTCGACCTCGCCGGCGTTCTCTTCATCGTCTGGGGTGGACTCATCACGCTCATCGGCCTGTCGACGCTCGCCCTGGGTGTGGGTGCCACGTCGGTTGCCGCATCGCCGTCATCGGATGGACAGTTCGCCGCGGGCGTCATTGCCGCGATGTTCACGACGCTCGCGCTCATCGCGATTCTGTGGGGCGCGGCCCACATTGCGGTTGGCCTGCCGCTACGGCGCCATCGGCACTGGTCGCGATCGGCCGCGCTGATGCTCGGCGCTGTCGATCTCCTGCTACTGCCATACGGCACCGCGATTGGGTGTTACGCGCTCTGGGCGCTCCTGCACCAGGGGGGCCGCAAGCTCTTCACTGAACGCCCTTAGAACCCACGAACCCGCCTATCGACCCTGTCTTCGCCGTGACGCCAGCGCCGACACGACCGGTACCGAGAGCCTGCGGTCGTTCAGCGCGGAAAGAATCGCTGTGAGATGGATCGCGAGCACGGCGATCCACGCGACCCGTGCCAGCACGCCGATCGCGACACCACCGACGAGATTCGACAGCACGGTCAACCCGGTCAGAGAGGCCAGCGCGAGGAACACCCCCGCCTCGCACGCAAACAGCAGGATCCCCTGCCGCGCGTGCCATTGCACGTCGGCGTCGGTGCGAGCGGTCAGCAGCGGAATGACCGCCAGGGGTCCAAGATAGGCGAGCACGATGGCGACGAACCGTCGGGCTGGCGACGTGATCACGCTCGTATTCTGACGGATCTCGCGTGGCTGCGCCTCAGAGCATCGGGCACCACCGCGCTCGGCGTCCTTGTTATTGACGCATCAATGTCGATATTCTTGGTTCATGTCCGTCACCGAACCGGCCGTGCTCGACGCGCTCTCATCTGTGCGCGATCCCGATCTCCACAAGGACGTGGTCTCGCTCGGGTTCGTCAAGCACCTCACGATAGACGGCGGACGGGTGGCGTTCACGATCGAACTGACGACGCCCGCATGTCCGGTCAAGGATCAGATGCGCGACCAGGCCCGTGCGGCGGTGGCGCGACTGCCGGGCGTGACGACGGTGGATGTCACGATGAGCGCGCGCGTGCGCGAAGCATCCGGCGGCGGGGACGGCCCTCGGCAAGCCGTGCCCGGGGTCAAGAACATCGTGGCCGTGGGCGCCGGCAAGGGTGGCGTTGGGAAGACAACGGTCGCCGTGAACCTCGCGCTCGCGCTCGCGAGGTGCGGGAGCAAGGTTGGCCTCATCGACGGTGACATCTACGGTCCGAACGTGCCGATTATGCTCGGCATGAAGACGCAACTCGCCACGGACGGACAAAAGATCCTCCCGGCCGAGAAGTTCGGCCTCCAGGTGGTGTCGATGGGCTTTCTGACCCAGGACGATGCCCCGATCATCTGGCGCGGCCCGATGCTGCACGGCGCGCTGCAACAGTTCTTTCGAGAAGTGCGGTGGGTCGACCTCGACTATCTGATTGTCGACATGCCGCCGGGAACAGGCGACGTCGCGCTGAGCCTCAGTCAGACCGTCCCAGTTGCCGGGGCCATCGTGGTGACGACCCCCCAACAGGTGTCGCTGGCTGACACGCGCCGGGCCATCGCGATGTACCGCAAACTGAACGTTGCGCCGATCGGGCTCATCGAGAACATGAGCTACTTCGCGTGTCCTCGTTGTGAACACGAGGCCGACATCTTCGGACGAGGGGGCGGCGAGCGCATGGCGGCTGATGCCGGCGTCCCGTTCCTGGGCCGCATTCCCATCTACCAGCCGATTCGTGAAGGCAGCGACGTCGGCGTGCCCTTGGTCGTCGCCGAGCCCGATTCGGCGGCCACCCGGGCGTTCATCGGAGTCGCCGAGCAGACGGCCGCGCAGCTGTCGATTGTGAGCTATGCGCGGCCGACGATTCCGCTGACGCCCGCGTCATGAACATCACCTTCGAGAAGCACACGCTCGCCAACGGCTTGGATGTGCTCGTTCACCAGAACCACGACTGTCCGATCGTGGCGGTCAGCCTCTGGTATCACGTGGGGTCGAAGAACGAGGTGCCTGGCCGCACCGGATTCGCGCACCTCTTCGAGCACCTGATGTTCGAAGGGTCGGAGCATCATGACTACGGCTTTTTTCAGCCCCTGCAAGCGGCTGGAGGCACTCTGAACGGATCGACCAACGCCGATCGCACCAACTATTGGGAAGTGATGCCGAGCAGTGCGCTCGAGCTCGCGCTGTGGATGGAATCCGATCGCATGGGGTACTTGCTGCCTGCGCTGACCGAGGCCAAGTTCAACAACCAGCGCGATGTCGTCTTGAACGAGCGCCGGCAGAACTACGAGAACCGCCCCTACGGTCTCGCGCCCATGGTCATGCTTGGCGCGCTCTACCCGCCCGATCATCCGTACCACTGGACGACGATCGGGGAGATCGACGACCTGCGCCGCGTGCGCCTCGACGATGTGCGAGCGTTCTTCGCGCGCTACTACCATCCGGCAAACGCCTCGCTGGCCTTGGCCGGCAACATAGCCGCGGATCAAGCGTTGACCCTGGCACGTGCGTATTTCGAGGACATTCCCGCGGGCCCGTCCGTTGCACCCGTGCGTCCAGACCCGGTGACGCTCGTTGACGAGCAACGCCTGTACCACGAGGACCGCGTGGAGCTGCCCCGACTCTACATCGCGTGGCACACGCCAGCGATGTTCGCCGAGGGTGACGCGGACCTCGACCTCGCGGCCGACGTGCTCGCCAACGGCAAGACGTCGAGGCTGTATCAACGTTTGGTGTTCGAGCGACGGATCGCCACCGACGTTTCCGCGGCGCAGAACTCACGGGAAGTGGGCGGATTCGTCCAGATCGCGGCCACCGCTGCTCCGGGTCACGCGCTCGCCGAGCTCGAGACCATCATCGTCGAGGAGATCGCGAGGCTCGCCGCTGATGGTCCGACTGAAGACGAGATGGCGCGCGGTCGCGTACAGGCCGAGTCACAATTCATGTTCCGGCTGCAGAGCGTCGGCGGATTTGGCGGGAAGTCCGACCAACTGAACGCGTACAACACGTTCTTGAACGATCCGGACTACTTCGAACGTGACCTCGACCGCTATCGCCGTGTCACTCGAGAGTCGCTACAGCGAACCGTCGATACGCACATCAACCATCGCCGGCGTGTGGCGCTGAGCGTCGTGCCACGGAGCCGGACAGAGCTGGCCCTCGGCGGCTCCAGTCGGGCGAACGTGTCATGAACATCGGCGGCGACGGTCGCGCGGCTCGGTCGAGCGTGGATCGATCTCGGTTGCCGACGCCGGGACCGGCGCGACCGTTCAAGTGTCCCGTCATCGAAAAAGCCGTGCTCGGCAACGGCCTCCGCGTGTGGACCGTCCGGCATCCGGCGATTCCCGTGACCTCGCTGATGCTGCTCGTGACGCGCGGCGCAGCCGCGGATCCCCGCGGACGCGAGGGGTTGGCCGCACTGACGCTCGACATGCTGGATGAGGGATCGGGCGACCGGTCGGCGATTCAGATGCACGAGGCCCTTGCCGCCATAGGCGCACAATTGGACTCAGACATCGGATCCGATGCGTTGCTGCTCGGCACGACGGTCCTCAGCCGCTTCACGGAGCGAGCGCTGCAGCTCCTCGCCGACATGCTCGTCCGCCCTGCGATGCGTGAAGCCGACTTCGTTCGGGTCCGGCAGCTGCGCCTGCATCGCTTGGCGCAACTCCGCGACATGCCGGCGGCACTGGCCGATCGCATGTTCACCAGCCTGCTCTATGGGTCCCATCCATACGGGCATACGCCCCTCGGCAGCGAAACCGCGCTTGCGGACACGTCGTGCGACGACGTGCGAGCCTTTCACGCCGCGGCGATCCGTCCGTCCGACACGACGCTGATTGCGGTGGGCGACTGCGATCTGGACGTGACCGTCCGGCTCGCGGAGCGCGTGTTGGCGGACTGGAGCGGGTCGTCGTCACCGTCGCCGACGTTCGGGGACGAGTTACCGCGCCCCGCGCGACTGAACATCATTCCTCGTCCGGGCGCGCCGCAATCGGAGTTGCGTATCGGACACGTCGCCGTGCCGAGACGGACTCCCGACTACTACGCTCTGGTGGCCGCGAACATGATCCTCGGCGGACAGTTCGTCAGCCGCATCAACTTGAACCTGCGCGAAGACAAGGGGTTCACCTACGGCGCGCGGACCTCCTTCGACTTTCGTCGCGAGCCGGGACCATTCACGCTGCAGGTCAGCGTGCACACGGCCTCGACGGCTCGCGCCATCCAGGAGTCGATGGCCGAGATTTCCGACGTGCGTGGGCAGCGGCCGGTCGCAGCGGACGAGCTCGCGATGGGCGTCGCGGCGCTCACACGCGGGTACCCGCGCAGCTTCGAGACCGCCGAGCAGATCGCTCGCGCAGTCACACAGCTCGTCGTCCACGAGCTCCCGGACGACTACTTCGCCGAGTTCGTTCCTGCCGTCGAGCGGGTGACACCCGCAGACGTCATGGAGGCGGCGACGCGGCATCTGCATCCCGATCGCCTGACCACCCTCATCGTCGGCGACCTCGACGCGATCGGCGCCAGCCTCTCCGATCTCGGGCTCGGAGAGCCGGTCGTGTTCGCCGCAAGCGCGTAGCAACTCACCAAGTCACCCGGCACGCCACAAGTTGCAGGTCGTACGGCCGGCCTGCCCGGCTCAGGTCGGAGGTGCGAGGCAGGCGCGCTCAACGCCGCCCCGTGCCGATCAACGACCAATCCGCGGTATAACAGTGCTTATGTTGCAACGACCCACGCTAACGCCCGCCCTGAGTGCGGGCGACGATGTGAAGCAGGAGCACGTTGCGGCTCACGTGCGACAGTGGCAAGCGGATACCGATGCGATCCGGGCGAGGATTCAGGCTCTCCGCCAGCAGGTTGAGGCGACGAGTCGACAACTCGAGAACCCTAAGGGAGCGCTCGAGTATCTCGATTTCTTCGACGGCTTCTTCCTGCGCGCATCGGAAGAGCTCGCCGCGATTGCGGCAGCGCTTCCGGCCGGCTTCACGACCGCCCACGGCGACACTCTGCGTCAGCTGGCGAGCAACGCAGCGGCTGAGTCGCGCCGCACCGTGAT
The DNA here is from genome assembly GCA_016871175.1 of Acidimicrobiia bacterium. Lineage (GTDB taxonomy): Bacteria > Acidobacteriota > Vicinamibacteria > Vicinamibacterales > CAVVIG01 > VFZL01. The sequence continues at coordinate 21,546 of VFZL01000039.1, forward strand.
CTTTCGTGACAAGTGGGTGAACAAGCCCCTCCCATACGAACAAACGCGGCCGATGCTGACTCAGATCGCGAACGATGTCCGCGACCAACTGCAAGACTACCGAGAGATGACACAGGCTGCCGCGCACTTGACTGCGCTGAACCCGCCGCCACCGCTGGCTCCGTCCGAGCTCACGCCCGAAGGCCTCGGGCGCCGCGAGCTGTTCTCGAAGCTCGTGCGACCGCTGGGCGAGACGACAGAGCAGTAACGCGCGGGTTCTCGGGGCTCACGTCTGCTGCACGAGTGCGCGCTTGAGGAAGCGCGTGAGGATCCAGCCGTCGACGAACTTGAACGGTGTCTTTCCGGTGCTGTAGTGCCCGCACGGCAGGATCGCCAGCTCGTGAGGGATGTCCTGGCGGCGAAACTCTCGCACCAGGTCCTCGGACAGGTCGACCGGAAACGTCAGGTCGTAGCGCGCGTACACCAGCAGCGTCTGTCGATCGCGGACGCGATCCAGGAACCACTGCGGGCTGATCGGTCGCCAGAACTGGCGCAGCTGCTCCAGTTCGATGTGGCCATCCAGCCCTGCTCGCACGTGCCTCGTCGAGAGGCCGCGCCAGACGACATCCGCAAAGTACGGAGAGATGTGGTTGAGTGCCTGTGCGCGCACGAGAGGCTCGTGGGCGGTGGTGAGGAGCGAGAGGCACGATCCGAGGCTGCTCCCAAGGATGCCAATGCGCTCGAACCCTTCGCGGTGCAGCCACGCAATCGCGCGCCTCGCGTCGAGCACCGCCTGTCGGCACACTTGCACGGTCCGCGCCACGTTCGAGCTGACGATGTAATCGGCACGATGGAGCTCTGGCGGCATGCGCCGATCGTGATAGGGCAGGCTCAGGCGCAACGCGGTCACGCCGTTCATTGCGAGCAGGCGGCACAGGCCGACGTGTCCGCCTTCGTCCGAGTTCCACTGCGGCAGCACAAGGACCGCCGCCCGGGGATGGTGTGTTGTCGCGCGTCGCGCGGGCACGAGCCGGCACCACACGACGTTGTTCTCGGGATGTGGGGTCGTGAGCGCGCTCGGGAAGGTCAGGCGGCGGTCACCGTCGGCTTCAGCCGTGCCGAGGACGTAGCGGTCCGTCGGCTCCGGCGTGAAGAAGGCATCCGTGTCGTCCATGACCCGGTCGACCCAAGTTCTGAGCGCCTCGGGGGGGCATGCCGTGTGGTGGGCGACCCCGTTTGGGAGCCAGTCCAGGCCCCATTCGAACGGTCGCACGACGCGGTCTGTCGTCGCAGCCGCGAGATGACGCTCCCAGGCGTAGAAGAACGGCGCGATCATGAACACGACGGACCGGCTAAGGCGTCCGTTCCACGTCCGGCTCCACGATTGAGCCGTGCTTGAACGCGACCCGGACGCTCGCCTGCCGTGAACGGCTCGGCGGTGAAATCCAACTGTCGTCCGAGGCCGAGCGTCTCGTGATCGTCCGTAGAGCCCGACATGAACAGCAGGCGCGTATAGGGTCGCGCGGTCGGCCATCGACGCGCCAGGCGTCTACGCAGAATCGGCACCCGCCAGCTCGCGGGCGATGAGCGGCAAGTACACACGTGCTGCCTCGCTCGGTTGGGGAAACACGGCCCAGTATTGTAAGCCGAGCTCGGGCGAGCGCCGTCGGGCGGGCGCCCGCCGATGCTGTGGTGATGGGTCGCCGCACAGTCGGAGCGTCGTGCTATACTCGCTGCTCCATGCAGCCGGCACAGTTCACGCGAAAGCGGACCACTCGAAAGCGGGTCACCCGTGTCGGAGGCATGCTGCTCGGACGCTAAGAGTTCACCTGAAATTTCGAGCGCTCACCTGCCGACCCGGGCCTTCCGCGTCGGCTTTTTTTTTGACTGCCGCTCCCCAAGCGCAGCCGGAACGGCCCGTGAGCACTCACAGCGGTGTCACGGCAAGAGGGTCGTGGGATTGGGGCCGCACGACAGAGGACAACATGATTCCCGTGGGTATCTTGGGCGCGACCGGCATGGTCGGCCAACAGTTCATCGCCTGTCTCACCAACCATCCCTGGTTCACCGTCGACTGGCTTGGGGCAAGCGAGCGCTCCCAAGGCAAAGCGTTTCGCGATGCCGCGGCGTGGCGCTTGGCCTCGCCGCTTCCAGACAGAATCGCGAAGAAGGTCGTCGAGCAGGCTGCACCGGGCAACGCCCCGAAACTGGTGTTCTCCGGTTTGGATTCGTCGGTTGCGGGTGAGATCGAAGCCGCCTTCGCCGCTGCGGGTCACATCGTGGTGAGTAACTCGCGCAACTATCGCATGGAACAGACGGTGCCCCTGCTCATCCCCGAGGTGAATGCCGACCACCTGGAGCTGCTTCGATGCCAGAGCGTGGCCACCGGGTGGAAGGGGGCCGTCGTCACCAATCCGAACTGCTCGACCGTCGTGTTGGCCATGGCGCTTGCGCCCCTTCGCCAGTTCGGCCTCAAGACGGGGCTCGTGACCACGCTCCAGGCGATCTCGGGTGCGGGATACCCCGGCGTGCCGTCGTGGGACATCCTGGGGAACATCATTCCCTTCATCGGCGGCGAGGAAGACAAAGTCGAGAGCGAGCCGCGAAAGATCCTTGGCACCCTGAAGGGCGATCGCATCGACTATCACCCGGTGAAGCTCAGCGCGACGACCACGCGTGTGCCGGTGCAGAACGGTCACTCGATGTCCGTGTCGGTCGGGTTGGAGCAGCGGCCGACGCCTGAGGCGATCATCGATGCGTGGAATTCGTTCCGTGGTCGCCCGCAAGAACTCGAGCTGCCGACCGCTCCACCACAGCCGATCGTCTACCGTGCCGAGCAGAACCGTCCCCAGCCCATCCTCGACGTCAACAGCGACAACGGCATGACCGTGACGGTTGGTCGCCTGCGCACATGCGCCCTCTTCGACTACAAGTTCGTCGCGCTCGGCCACAACACCATCCGGGGCGCTGCGGGTGCGGCCGTTCTCAACGCGGAGCTGATGCACAAACACGGAATTCTGTGAGAATAGAGTTCCCTGATGCGTCTCCTTCTCGTGGGCTACGGCAAGATGGGTCGACTCGTCGGCGAGCTCGCCCGTGAATACGAGGGTGAGGTTGTGGGCATCGTCGACCCGCAGTCGTCGTCCGCGACCGGCACGGCTGACGACGACCGGTGGAAGGGCAACGTCGATGTGGCGATCGACTTTTCGCAAGGCGACGCGGTGCGGTCGAATGTGCCGGCCCTCGCCGGGCGAGGTATCAACATCGTGTTGGGTACGACGGGCTGGCAGCAGCACGAGGCTGCCTTGCGTGCCGCCGTCGCCGAGGCTGGCGTGGGCGTGGTGGCGGCGCCGAACTTTTCGACCGGCGTCGTGCTGTTCGAAGCGATCGTGCGCTACGCCGCGCAGCGATTCGCCGATCAGCCCGAGTTCAGTGCCTGGCTGCACGAGGCGCATCACGGCGCGAAGAAGGACGCACCGTCTGGAACGGCACTGTTGCTGAAGCGTGCGATCGAGACCGGCGGTTTCAACCGGCACGTCGACGTTTCGGTCACCCGGGCAGGGTTCATTCCAGGTACGCATACGATCGGGTTCGACGGACCGTCGGATGCCATCACGCTGACGCACGCCGCGCGCGACCGCGGTGCCTTCGCGCGGGGCGCGTTGGTGGCTGCGCGCTGGGTTCAGGGAAAGCGCGGATGGTTCGACATGCAGGACGTGCTCTCGCTGCGAGACGAGGCTGGTAGGCCTGTAGGGGGCCATGCAGGTAAGGGGGACTCATGAGAACACCATGGACCGGCGTGGGCACGGCGCTCGTAACCCCCTTCACCAAGTCGGGTGAGCTCGACGAGCCGGCCGTCCGTCGTCTTGGCCGGCGACAGATCGACGCTGGGATTCACTTCCTCGTGCCGTGTGGGACGACCGGAGAAAACCCGACGTTGTCGCTCGCCGAGCGCGTCCGCATCGTCGAGATCCTGGTCGACGAGGCCGGTGGCAAGGCGCCCATCCTCGCCGGCGCAGGTGGATACGACACGCGGGAAATCATTCACCTCGCAGCTGAGATGCTGCGCGCCGGAGCGTCGGGTCTACTGTCGGTGACGCCGTACTACAACAAACCGACGCAGGAAGGGCTCTACCAGCACTTCCAGGCGATTGCGGAGAGCACCCCTCTTCCAATCATCTTGTACAACGTCCCGAGCCGTACAGGTATCAACCTCGAGCCCGTGACGGTCGCTCGCTTGGCCGCGGTGCCGAACATCGTCGGCATCAAGGAAGCGTCCGGCAACATCTCGCAGATGTGCGACCTCTGTCACATGGTTCCGTCCGAGTTCATCGTGCTGTCCGGCGACGATGCGGTGACGTTGCCGTTGATGGCGGTCGGCGGGCGCGGTGTAATTTCCGTGGCGTCGAACGAGATGCCCGCCGAGATGGCTCAGATGGTCGAAGCAGCAGAGCGAGGCGACTTCGCCGCCGCACGTCGTGTGCACGAACGCATCCTGCCGTTGATGCAGATCAACTTCGTGGAATCCAATCCAGGACCCGTGAAGTGCGCGATGGCTGCGATGGGCCTGATCGAGGAACAGTACCGGTTACCCATGGTCCCGCCTCGGCCCGAATCGAAGGCGCGGATCAACCGCGTGCTGCACGCGCTCGAGCTGCTGCGAGCGACAGCGCCCCACGCGTCGTGACCTCGTCAGGTGCCGTCGATCCCGTCGCGCTGACCTGTGCTCTCGTAGACATCGACTCTACGACCGGGGGAGAGGGCGAGGCGGGGCGTTGGCTGTCGACATACCTGCGTGGCCTCGGCTACTCGGTCGCGGAGCAGCCCGTCGACGGCACGCGTTTCAACGTGCTGGCGACACTGGATACCCCGGATATCGTGTTCTCGACTCACTACGACACCGTACCGCCGTATTTCCGAAGTCGAGTCGCTCAGGGGCGGATCTTCGGCCGCGGCTCCTGTGACGCCAAAGGCATTCTCGCCGCCCAGGTGGCCGCGGTCGAACGTCTGCGGGCAGAGGGCCAGCGCCACGTCGGCCTACTCTTCGTCGTGGGCGAGGAGCGCGGGAGCGAGGGCGCCCAGGTGGCGAATGCGACACCAAACCGCTGTCGCTACCTGATCGACGGGGAACCAACCAATCTCCGGCTTGGCGTGGCGACACGTGGCGTGCTCCGACTGCGTCTTCGGGCGACCGGTAAGGCGGCGCATTCCGCGTTGCCCGAGCTGGGCGAGTCCGCCATCGACAAGCTGCTGGATGCGCTCATCGAACTCAGGCAGAAGACGTTTCCAGGCGATCCCGTGCTCGGCCGTACGCACTACACGGTCGGTTTGATCAAAGGTGGCGTGGCGCCGAACGTTGTGTCCCCGGCCGCCGAGGCCGAGGTGTTGTTCCGCACGGTGTCAGACTCCCGCAAGGTGCTCGACGTTGTCGCAGGGCTCGCGCAGCGCGTCACCATAGAGCCGCTCCTGGACGTACCGATCGTCCGACTCAGCACAGTGCCCGGGTTCGAGACTGCGGTGCTTCAGTTCACGACCGACATCCCGTTTCTGACCAACTGGGGCCGTCCGCTGCTCTACGGTCCCGGTTCGATTCACGTGGCCCACACGGCGGACGAGTCGGTGGCGATCGACGAGTTGCACGCGGCCATTGACGGCAACGTCCGCTTGGCCCACGCTCTGCTGGCGCAGGCGTCGTGAGCGCCGCGGGGCCACGCGCGGAGTACTCGCGGCGCGTCGCGCGCTGGGACGAAGCGATCGGGAGCGGCGAACGCCGGCACCTCCTCATCTCCAACCTACGATTGGCCGTAGCCGGGTTCATTGCGCTCACGGCGTGGCTGGTGTTCTTCCGTGCCGCGGCTCCCCTGGCGGCCTTTCTCGTGCCCTCGGCCGCGATGCTGGCGCTGCTCGTCGTGCATGCGTTGGTGCTCCAGCGCAACGAACGAGCAGACCGAGCGAAGCGTTTCCACCTCCGTGGTCTGGCGCGACTGGACGGCCGATGGCCGGGTACCGGATCGGACGGCGCTCGCTTCGGCGAGGGCCATCCCTATGCACGCGACCTCGATCTCTTTGGACACGGCTCGCTCTTTCAGCTGCTCTCGATCGCGAGGACTGAAGCTGGGGAGGAGACACTGGCCGAGTGGCTGCGCGGTCCGGCCGACCTCGACGAGGTGCGCGCGCGACAGGCTGCCGTGATGGAACTGACGCCGAAGCTCGATTTTCGCGAGGACCTTGCAATCCTGGCTGCCGAGGCGCACGTCGGTCGCACGAGCGCCCTCGCGCGCTGGTCCACGCTCACTCCCGCCGGGCTGCCCGCGTGGCTGGCCGCCGTCTTGGCGGTTCTGGCAATCGGGACCATAGCGGTCATCACGCTGGCGTTCGGCGACCTCGTGCCGATTGAAGCGGTCCTCGTCTGGCTCGCCATCGAGGCCGTTGTCGCAGCCGTGTGGCGACGCCAGGTTCGAGAGGTCGTGCATCGCATCGAAGAGCCGTCGCTTGACATCAGGCTCCTGACGTCGCTTCTCGAGCGCCTCGAGCGTGAGCCGTTCGACTCTCCCAAACTGAAGGCCATTCACAGGCGCCTCGTCGTGGACGACGTGGTGCCATCGGCGCGTCTTCGTCAGTTGCAGGCGCGCGTGTCAGCGCTCGATTCGCTCCACAATCCGCTCTTCGCGCCGATTGGCGCCATGTTGCTCGTTCGCGAGCAGGCGGCCGTGTGGATCGATCGCTGGCATGACTCCAATGGCCGACTGCTGGCCGGCTGGCTGGACGCGATCGGCGAGCTGGAGGCGCTGAGCTCATTGGCTTCCTACGCATATGAACGTCCGGGCCAGCCGTTTCCCGCGCTTGTCGAACCCGGGCCTGTGCTCGACGCCACGGCACTCGCTCATCCGCTCATCGTCGACCGCGAGCCAGTCCCAAACGATCTGTCGCTCGGTGGCGATGCGCCGCGCGTGCTGCTGATCAGCGGATCGAACATGTCAGGCAAGAGCACCCTGCTTCGAGCGGTCGGGTGTAACGTCGTCCTCGCGCTTGCCGGCGCGCCGGTGCATGCCAAGTCGCTCACGCTGTCGCCCGTGGCACTCGGGGCGACGCTCCGAGTGGAAGATTCGCTTCAGGCGGGCATCTCGCGCTTCTACGCGGAGATTCTGCGGATTCGCGCGATCGTCGAAACGGCGTCCGGCTCTCTCCCGCTCCTCTTCTTGCTCGACGAGATCTTGCACGGGACGAATTCCCACGACCGTCGCATCGGGGCCGACGCGATCGTTCGCTCCCTGGTCGACGCTGGCGCGATCGGCTTGGTGACGACGCACGATCTCGCATTGACGGAGCTGACCAACACGCTGGGCTCCCGCGCCGCCAACGTCCACTTCGAGGATCGCATCGAGGACGGCAAGATGGCGTTCGACTACCGGATGCGGCCCGGGGTGGTCGAGCACAGCAACGCCCTCGAGTTGATGCGAGCCGTCGGGCTCAAAGTGTAGAGGACAAGGTGCGCTCCACCCCGAGCGCGACGTGCATGAGCACGTTCGTCTCGTGACGGCGGCCGACCAGCTGGAGCCCGATCGGGAGGCCGTCCGCGCTCGTGCCGCAGGGGAGTGTCACGGCGGGGTGTCCCGTGATGTTGAAGAGCTGAGTCAGGCGCAGCATGAGATTCCGAACGGCATGTGGTTGGTCGTCGATGCTGAGCGTGGTCGCGCCGAGTGGCGGCGCGACGATGGGGAGCGTCGGCAAGACGAGGACGTCGTGCCACGAGAGCGTCGCGTCCACTTCTCGTCTCAGCAAATCTCGACCTGCCAGCGCGCGCAGGTAGTCCTCGCCAAGAACGAAGCGGGCCATCTCCAGCCGGAGTCGAACCGGAACGGTGTACAGATCGGGCGTGGCCTCGAGCGTCGAGGCGTGATAGGCGGCCGCCTCCGCGAACACTATCAACAGATAGACCGCTGGGATGTCGCCGGCGTGGGCGATATCGACCGTCGACACCCGGGCACCGGCCCGTTGCAGCGACTCCACGGCGGCGTCGAAGCTTGCACGGATCGAGGGCTCCAGCAGCTCGCAGAAGTACCGGTGTGGCACGCCCACACGAAGGCCGGCCAGTGGCGAAGGGCTGAGCGGACGCGCGGTGGGACGGCCGAGGAGCGCTTGGTAGAGGTACCAGGCGTCGGTGACGGTCTGTGCCAGGGGCCCCACGTGATCAAGGGTGCGCGACAGCGGCACGACCCCGTCAGTCGCCAACTCGTCGATCGTTGGCTTGAGCCCGACGAGACCACAGGCCGCCGACGGAATTCGGATCGAACCGCCAGTGTCGGTCCCCAAGGTCCCGAGCGCCATACCGGCAGCCACGCTGACCGCCGATCCGCCGCTCGAGCCGCCCGGCGACCGCCTGGGGTCGAGCGGATGACGCACGGCCCCGAAGCCGGAGTCCTCGCTGGTCGTGCCGAAGGCGAACTCGTGCAGGTTGGTCTTGCCGACAATCACGGCCCCGGCGTGGCGCACGTGCACGACCGCTGAAGCGTCCGCACGTGCGACGTCGCTGGCGCGCAGACGCGATCCGGCCGTGGTTGCCGCACCGCGAACGTCGAACAGATCCTTCAGCGAGAGCGGCACACCGTGCAGGGGACCACGGTCGTGTCCAGCAGCGAGCTCCTCGTCGGCCTGTTGTGCTCGCGCCCGCGCCTCGTCCGCCATCACGGCGATGAACGCGTTCAGCGCGCCGTTGCGGGCGTCGATTGCCTGAAGACACGCCTCGGTCGCTTCGAGCGAGGACGTTTCTCCCGCGCGAAGCCGTCGTCCGAATTCGGCGATGGTGAGGCGCGGCGACTTGCCGTCTGGCCGTCCCAGCCGGTGAGCAGATGGCGTTGGTGCCCGTGCGTACGACGCGTGCGGCGGCGGTGGCGCGCTGCCTTCAAAGGACGATCTCTTCGGCTCGATCGCTCGCGGCGCCGCCGTCTCATTGAAGCTCGCGCCACGCAGGCGAAGCACCGATTGGCCGAGCCCCTCGAGGAGCGGCACGAGTTCGGGCAGGCCGCGCCTTTCGGCGTCGGCGATGGCGGCCTGGAGCCATCCGTTCACCGTCATCGCCCTATCCGCCCCGTTTGACCGATAGTGCGATGCCATCGCGCATCGGAACGATGGCCGTCATCAGCCGTGGGTCCTGGCTGACCCGCCGGTTGTATTCGGCAATCGCGTCGGTGTCCAAGCCGTCTCGCTTCGGCGGCGACACGAACCCCGGCACGACCTCGCCGTCCCAGAGTACGTTGTCGGTGACCAGCAGGCCGCTGGGGCGGAGCAGCGTCACCAGCCGATCGAGCATCGGGACATAGTGTTGCTTGTGACCATCTTGAAAAACGAGATCGAATGGGCCGGCCACCTTGTTGATCAGAAGGGAGGCGTCACCGGCCATGACGTTGACGCGATCTGCGACTCCGGCGCGCTCGAAGTTCTCGCGCGCGACCTTCACGCGAGCTGGGTCCAGTTCCATGGTCAGGAGCAGGCCGTCCTTCGGCAGGGCTGCGGCCATCCAGATGCCCGAGTAGCCGATCGCGGTGCCGATTTCCAGCACCCGTCTCGCGCCGATGGCTGTGACGAGGACCCGCAGGAGCGCGCCCACTTCGGCGTCGACCAGCGGCAGCCTGTGCTCGCCGCCAGCCCGCGCGATGTCGAGGAGCACCGCATCGCTTTGCCGGTTGAGCGACGCCAGGTAGCGTTCGACGAGATCGGGGACGATCTGCCCCATAATTGACTCCGATTCTACATGCGCCAGACGAAGATCATCGCGACGGTCGGACCCGCCAGCAATTCCGACGCCGGGCTGGATGCGCTCATTGCCGCCGGTACGGACGTCGTGCGCCTCAACTTCTCCCACGGCACCCACGAGACGCACGGCGCCACCTACGCGCGCGTCCGCGCGGCCGCCGCTCGTGCGGGTCGCACGGTCGCGATCCTTCAGGATCTGGGGGGCCCCAAGATCCGGACGGGTCGGTTGCAGGACGGCAAGGCGCTTGAGCTGGCGGTCGGCGACACACTGACGATCGCAACCGGAGACTTCGTGGGCGGACCTGGCCGTGTGTCGACCAACTTCGAGGGCCTCGCACGCGGAGTCCAGCGCGGCGGCACGCTACTGCTCGCCGATGGCACGATTGAGTTGCGCGTGGAGAGCACCGACGGGTCCACGATCATCGCGACCGTGACCGAGGGCGGCGTGTTGGGCGAGCACAAGGGCATCAACGCGCCAGGTGTGGAGCTCGCGGCGGGCGCGCTCACGGCCAAGGACATCGACGACCTGCGCTTTGGCCTTGCGCTGGGCGTCGACCTTGTCGCCCTGAGTTTCGTTCGCGGCGCCGCCGACCTGCGTCACGCTCGGCAGCTCATGACGATGGAGGGCGCGGGCGACGTACCCCTAGTCGCGAAGCTGGAGCGCCCGGAGGCGATCCAGCACCTGAGCGAGATCCTGACGAACTGTCAGGCGGTCATGGTGGCTCGCGGTGACCTCGGGCTGGAGATGCCCCTCGTACGCGTGCCGCGTGTCCAGAAAGACATCATTCGGCGTGCCCGTCTCCGCGGCATCCCCACGATCGTCGCCACGCAAGTGCTGGAGTCGATGACCAAAGAAGCCAGGCCCACGCGCGCAGAGGTCAGTGACGCCGCGAATGCCGTCGGAGAAGGCGTCGACGGCATCATGCTCGCGGCCGAAACGGCCACGGGCGCCCATCCCACTCGCGCCGTGCAGACGTTGGATGCCATCATTCGTGAGGCCGAGCTCAGTCCTCCGGATGAGGCGTCGATCGTCGTGCGGCGGCTCGCCGATGATCACGATCACGTGCGCGCGTTGTGTGCCGCGGCCGTCACGCTCGCAAACCGGGGTGATGCTCGAGCGATCATCGCCGTCACCCAACACGGCAGCACCGCGCGACAACTGTCTGCGCTTCGGCCGCGCGCGCCGATTCTCGCGGTGACCGCCAGTCCGCAGACCACGCGCCGAATCGCGCTGCACTGGGGCGTCGTCCCGGTCTGCCTTGCCGAGGGCGATCTCGCAGCGGCGCGCGGAAGTCGGTCGGCGCAACCGCTGGTGGCGCTCGGCTACCTCTCTGCGGGCGACACGGCCGTCTTCATCAACATCAATCCCGATCTCGGCCTTCCCGACGCCAACTATCTGCGGATTCAGCGGCTATGAATGCGGACGCGCACGACTATCACTTCGTGACCCGCTGGCGCGTGCCGGGCACGTGCGGCGAAGTGGCCGACGTGCTGGGCGATCCGGTTGCGCTTCCGCACTGGTGGCCGTCGGTGTATCTGCGGGTCGATCAACTCGAGCCGCCCGGTCCCGATGGCGTCGGGCGCCGCGTCCGGCTTCACACGAAGGGCTGGCTTCCCTACACGCTCACCTGGGAACTGGTCACCGTCGAGCAGGCCTACCCAAATCGCATCGTCCTTGACGCGTCCGGAGACTTCGTGGGCCGGGGCGTCTGGACGTTCGTTCAGGATGGACCGGACGTCAGCGTGATCTACGACTGGCGGATCCACGCCGAGAAGCCGCTGCTACGCCACCTCTCGTGGCTCCTACGCCCGATCTTCGAGGCGAATCATCGCTGGGCGATGGCACAGGGCGAGGCGAGCCTTCGCTTGGAGCTTCAACGTCGTCGCACGGTGGAGGACGTCGATCGCTCGGCGATTCCGGCTCCTCCCGGTCCGGTGACGTACAGCGCCGCCCTCCTCGTCGGTGGCCTCGTGGTTGTGGCTGCGGGCACGACGTATCTCATGTATCGGGCCACGCGCAGGCGAAGAGGCGACGAACATTGAGAGGCTGAGAGCTATGCGCGCTCCGCTTCCTGTCGAACCAGCGCGGCCAATGCCGCACTGCACGTGCCGATCGTGACAGGATCCACCGCCTTGGGGCTGCGGTCGTCGACGTGGTGGAACAGTCCGTTCCCTCCGATGAGCGAGACATAGCGCCCGCCACGTCGGTGCACGGCTTCCGCCTCGCCACTAGGAACTCGATCGCGGGGGGTTCGTTGCGTCACCGCGAGCCCGACGGCCGACAGCGCCCGCGTCAGCGAGGCTTCGAGATCGTCGTGCGAGGCTTGGAGGGCGATGCCCGGGTCTACGGCTGCGCCGATGTTGGCGCCCAGGTGCAGCCAGCCGATGGCCTGCGTTGCGAGTCCCGGTCGCCGTTCGATGAATGCGTCGATGCCGAGATGCCCCAGCTCGTGCCCACTCGACGCCACGAAGAGGACGCTCCGCCGCGGCTCGAGCGGATGCAGCGCGCGCATGATCTCGAGCCAGCAGGCGATACCGCCGCCGCGCTCGCTGGCGCACCAATACCAGCCGCTGCGCGGCGTCATCACCACGAAGGGCGGTAGCGTCAGATCGGTGCCGTCGAGGGCTGCGGTGACGTTGTCCGCCGTGGCCGTCGTCCGCCTGACGTGCGCTGTCACGCGAACCGCGGCACCCCGAGTGGCTGCTTCCCGCAACCACGCTTCATGTTCGTTGGACACTTGCAGGACAGGTGGACCAAAGGGGGCCCGGAAGGCATCGGCGTTGCTGGGACACAAGCCCTGCCCGCGCCGCGGGCGGGTGATGGCCACGATGGCGCGGTGGCGCCCGCTGCGCCGCGCGTCCCCGAGGACCCCTCTCCCCGCGGCGTTGATCGCCGTGTCTGTCAGGGCGATGTCGGCCGACGATCCTACCGGACCGAGCCGGCCACGAATGCCGCGCTCGTCGGTGAAGGCGCCATCGAACAGCGGGATGCCTTCGATGCGTCGCTCCCGGCCACTGGCCGTCCCCTCGACGGTCAGCGCGTTGGTCACGAGGTCGACGCGATCGAGCGGGAACGACTCCAGCCGAGGTGCCAGGCCGATCTGCCGGACTTGATTCGCGAGCCACTCACCCGACGCGGCATCCACGCTCGTCGCGGTTCGATGGTAGCCCTGTGACTCGTATTCGCTGATGACATGCGCGACGCGGGCCTCGATGACACCCGAGTCAGACGGTTGCCACGCGGAGACGCGCGGCTCGATGTGATGTAGCCACGCTGCAGACCCGCCCAGCGCAGTACGCGCGAGCCACTCACGCCGGCTGAGGCGGCAGGTCGGCCCATTCATCGTGTCACCGCTCCAGGAGTGCTTTCAGCATGACCAGCGCGCGCTCCCACCCCACACTGAACACAGCATAATAGCGGCGCCACCGTGCGCTGTCCTCGAAGCCGGTCTGGAGGATCCTCACCTCGGTCATTCCGCCATCGGGTCCCGCGCGATCCGGATCGGGCGACACCGTGTGACAGGTCACTTCAATCGCCATCGGACCGATCGGATCGCCGTCGGGCGGCAGCCAGTACACGTCTGCGAGGAAGAACCCTGCTGCTGGATCGATCTGGATGACCGTCCCGCGCAGGACACCGCCGAGACGTCCGAGTACCTCATCGCGAAAGTCCGTTGGCCGCCACTCCACGGCGTACGGCCCAAGCACGCGTGGCGTCGTGACTGACGCCGCGGCCTGCCACCACGCAGCGAGTGCGCCGCGATCGAAGAACGCCCGCAAGACGCGCGCTGGCGCCGCGGCGATGACGATCGAAACATTGACCTTCGAGACGAAGTTCGCAGTCGAAATGGCATGCTCCTGGACGCGGGTCAGGGCCGCGCCGTGGAAGAAATCAGGCCGTTCTCGACGACAATATCCCCATGGGGCCGGCTGGCACGACATCGCACCATGAAGCGGCTGTCGTGTTGAACCGGATTCCCTCCGGATCTTAGTCATGCTGCGAGCCGCTGTCTATGTCTCATCAGCCACTTGCGTATCTGTATCCCGAGTTCCTGGAAAGCTCCGAAGCCCGACCCATCCGGATCTTGGCCGAGTACCTGGAGCCCCTTCGTCGCTTCAAGGACCAGAAGATCCAGGACACGGTCGTCTTTTTCGGATCGGCGCGCGTCGACAGTCGTGAGCGCGCGGAACGGGCGCTGCAAACCCTGCGGGCACGAGGGGTGCGCGACGCCGACGATCTGTATCGCGCCGAGCTACAGCGGTCGCGCAAAGCGGTGGAGTGGGCGCGCTACTACGAAGACGCGCGCGAGCTGTCCCGCCAGCTCACCGTGTGGAGCCGCACACTTCCCGGCGAACATCATCGCTTCGTCGTGACATCCGGGGGAGGGCCCGGGATCATGGAGGCGGCAAACCGTGGCGCGCGTGAGGCTGGTGGCAAGACGGTCGGACTGAACATCCGCCTGCCTTTCGAACAGGGCGCGAACCCGTACATCACCGACGGTCTGCACTTCGAGTTTCACTACTTCTTCATGCGGAAGTTCTGGTTCGCGTACTTGGCCAAGGCGCTGGTGATCTTTCCGGGCGGCTTCGGTACGCTGGACGAGCTCTTCGAGATCCTCACACTCGTGCAGACCGACAAGCTCTCCAAGAAGATTCAAGTGGTGCTCTACGGCCGCGAGTACTGGGAGCAGGTGCTGACCTTCGAGCCGATGGCCGAGTGGGGGGCGATCTCCGAGAAGGATCTCGATCTTCTCGTGCACGCGGACACACCATCTGACGCCTTCGAGTGTCTCAAGGATCACCTGGTCGCCCATCACCTCGAGCCAGCGACTGAACAAGAGGCCGCCGCTCCCGGGATCGCAAAGACACGAGGGTAGTGGGGCGGATCGTGACTGGCGACTTGTGACGGACTAGCTGTTCCGCGGCCGATGCGGGACGTGCGCAGGCGGCGTGTCCCCGCCGCGCTCGTGGAGCACGAAGCTCTCGTGGCGTTCCACGGCCGACCAGGAATGCTCGCACTCCATGCAGAAGAAGGCGCACCTCCCGAAACGTTCGAAGGTCTGGATGGTGGTGCGCGCGGAGCAAGCGGGACAGTGCGGAGTGGCCAATCGCATGAACGATGACGGCCCCACACTATACACATGTCTGGGTGTCAGTACATCAAGAATGTGCGCCTGAGCTGGTCAAACGCCGCGACGCCGGACTCCCAGGAGCGACCGATCTCAACAACAGGCACGTCGAATTCGATCTGCTCTCGAAGCTCGGATGAGCCCGCCAGAATATCGAAGGGCAGCTTGATGTGCTCGTATTCGTACGGAGGCTGTCGCCACGCGAACGACGAGTCAGCTCTTCGAAACGCGGCGATCAGCGCCACTCCGGTCAGGACCGGCCTAAAACGGTTCCGGTCGAGTACGTGAATCTGACAACCACCACATGGGCGCTTCGCGTGCTTGTGGAAGGTAGGTTCGAACACCGCCGGCCGGAAGAACACACCCGGCAGCCCCGTGCGGTTGAGCCCTTCAGCAAAAGCCTCAGGCACGACTTCTGGCGTGCCGACGAGCTCGAACGGCCGCGTCGTGCCGCGCCCTTCCGACACGTTCGTGCCCTCGAACAGGACCGTGCCAGGGTAGACGATGGCGCCGTCGAGCGTGGGGAGATTCGGCGACGGGAGCACCCATGGCACCATCGTGTCGTCGTGATACATCGATCGAGTCCACCCTCGCATCGGCACGACATGGAGCTCGGCACCGATGCCGAAGTGATCGTTGAACAGCCTGGCCAGCTCTCCGATCGTCATGCCGTGGCGCATCGGAATCGGATACATGCCGACGAATGACTCGTATCCAGGAGCCAGGATCGGTCCCTCGATGCCGTCGCCGCCGATCGGGTTGGGCCGGTCGCACACGACGACCTTCACCCCGCAGCGCTTGGCCGCGATCAGGCAGTTGGCCATCGTGTAGATGTAGGTGTAAATGCGCGTGCCCACGTCCTGGAGGTCGATGACGAGGACGTCCATGCCGCGCAGCATTTCGTCAGTCGGCTGCCGCGTCTCGCTATAGAGCGAGTACACGGGCACCCGTCGTCGATCGTCCTGCGCGTGGTCGGTTTCGATCATATTCTCCTGCACGTCCGATCGAAACCCGTGCTGTGGCCCGAAGAGCGCGGCCAACGTGACCGCTGGAGCGGCTGCCAGGCGGTCCACGACATGTGCGTACGAGTTGTCGACAGAGGCTGGGTTCGAAACCACCCCGACCCGCTTTCCTGCCAGGAGCTCTGATGCGAGCGGCATTTCGAAGAGCCGCTCCGATCCAAGCTGCACGCGCATGTCAGTGATTATAGGATCCTCGCTCTGAGGCATTCACGAGCGCTCGATGCAGCCGCGGACCTTCATCGCTATCGTCGTCGCGCTCACGGTGGTCGTCCTGGCGTGGAGCGTGGGTCGCCAGTCCATCGGACAACGGGCTCCGGCAATTGGTGGTGGGCCCGCCGACGAATCGGTGCAGCGTCGGCGACTGGCCTGGTTCGATCGAGTCGGCCGGGAAACCCCGATCCCGGCGCCGGCGCGCGCCTACGTGTACCCGAGGCTTTCACCGGACGGGCGGCTGCTGGCGCTCGACATTCGCGACGAGCAGGATGGGCTGTGGGTCTGGGACTTCGGACGGCACATGCTGACGGCGTTGTCAGTGGGCCGCGCGAGCGACATCGCCCCAGTGTGGGCGCACTCTGGCGAGTGGCTGCTCTTCGCTCGTGGGCGCGGTGTCGCGCCAGGGTTATGGACTGTTCGGACGCCCCGTGGCCAGGACCTTGGGCATGGTCAAGCCGGGTCGAGCGCCGGCAAACGCTTGCCGGCAGACTCCAACAGCTTGTTGATGCCCACCTCGCTCTCGCCCGATGATCGCCATCTGCTGGCCGCCACGACGGCGCCAGCAGGCTTTGACATCCTTCTCGTCGACCTGTCCGGAGATCGCCCACCGACGGGCTTCGTCACCACGACTGCCGATGACCTGAACGCCGAAGTCTCACCCGATGGCCGGTGGGTGGCCTATGAGTCCCGGCGGTCGGGACGCTCGGAGATCTGGCTCCGCAGGCTCTGGGATGAGGCCGTGGATCGGCAGGTCACCACCGAAGGCGCTACTCGGCCGGCGTGGACGAAAGGCGGCAGGGAGTTGGTGTATCTCAACGTCGAGGGCGGTATGGTGGCTCGGTCGATCGATGTGTCGACGCTCGTCCCAGGTGTTGGTGAGCCGATCCCGTTGTTCGCCGTGGATATCTACCGCGATCTCGTGGGTCGCACTTTCGATGTAACGCCCGACGGCGACCGGTTCGTCGTGATTCGCGATCTCAGTCGCGAAACAGGCCGATCCGTGGGCCCCGACGACTGCGGACGGACGAGCTGGATTGTCAGATCTGAAAATCTGAAAAAGCCGTCTTCCCGACCTTGCGTGTGAGTCTGCCCATTGGTAGACTACGGCCCAGTTGGTGGCCAGCCCC
>VFZL01000040.1 GCA_016871175.1 Acidimicrobiia bacterium
CGTGACGTCGGGCTCACCGTCGACCCGACGGAGCGTCCTAACGCCGACCCCCACGAGTGTTGCCACGTCCCGTTGGTCGTGCCCTGCCTGCCGCAGGACCTGTATCGCGTGCCGCGTGAGCATGGCGTCAGCCCTTCCCTCGCTGCTTGGTGCAGCGAGTGTCTGCGCCGAAGGGGTCAGCTCAGAGCGGCCAGCATTTCCGGAAAAGGAACGGTCAGAATTTACGGAACCCGCACGCACCTTCAGTCGGCGCCAAGTAGCTGAAGAGTATTGCCGTTGCGGCGGTTCGCGCGGTTCGATTGAACTGCATTCGTCGTACGCGACGTCTTCCGGGAAGCGTCTACTCCTCGCGCCGCCTCGGTGACCTCTCTATCCACAGTTCCGAGAGAAAGTCGAGAGAAGGTCGATCAGCCCAGGGCGAATCAGTTGCGGAACACGCAGCTGTCCCTGACTCAGAGTTGCATTCCGCCTTCAGGAAGAAGGGTGGTTGGTGCGAAAGACGCTCGTCTGGCTAGGGCCACAGCATCCGCCACTGCGCCGAGTATTCAGCAAGGCCCCACGCGATCCGAAGCGAGCCTGACGGAACGGCGCCTTTCGCTGGCGGGAAGACCGGCTCGAGCGTGATCGTCAGGCTTTCAATGGCCTGGGAGAGATCTCGCCGGCGGACCGGGGTCCGACCAAAGTCCCGGGCGGGATCGTAGTCGGTCCCCCACTGGCGCGTCTCCTCACTCACAATGAGTTCCCCGCCATCCCGGCGCGGGAGCAGGAACAGGGTGTACTCTCCCCGCGGGAGGTTGAGTTCGCCGATCCGCATGGGCACATCCAGATTCAGCGTCGTCGCCCAGTTGGCCCCGAGCCGCCATACCTCGCCGTATGGCACCAGTTCCCCGAAGACGGTTCGACCCCGCGCGTGCGGCTGGCCATAGTCGACGATCATTCGTGAAGGACCGGAGTGTGCCGGCGTGCCGGTGAACCAGCTCCACTGCGACCCGCGACCTTTCAGGACGCGACCATCGAAAGCGACGCTCGTCGTCACCCGGCCGCTCGGTGCCACGTTCGGCGTGGCGCCGGATCCTTGCGCCCCAAGGGACACCGCACACAGCAGTCCGATGAGAGACGTGACGGTACCATCAATCACCCACTTCGCCATTGTTCGACCTCGTCACCGAGTGCGCGTAAGGGAGCCCAGCGTGGGGCGCACGAGTTCCGCATCCATTCGGACTACTCGAATCGATCGAGGTTCATGACCTTGGCCCACGCGGCCACGAAGTCACGCGCGAACGTCGCAGCGGAGTCGTCGCAGGCGTAGACCTCAGCCAGAGCACGCAACTCGGAGTTCGACCCGAAGATGAGGTCGACTCGCGTGCCGGTCCACTTGACCTCACCTGTCTTACGACTGCGGCCCCCGAAGGTCTCCGCGGCTCCGGACGTCGGCTGCCATTCCGTGTCCATGTCGAGCAGGTTCACGAAGAAGTCGTTGCTCAACGTCTCCGGACGCGTGGTGAACACGCCGAGCTTCGACTGGCCGGTGTTGGCGTTCAACACACGCAGGCCGCCGAGAAGCACGGTCATCTGGGGCGCGCTCAGGTTCAGCATGCGGGCGCGCTCGAGTAGCAGATGCTCGGCGGGGAGCTGATGTCCCGTTCCGAGATGGTTGCGGAACCCATCTGCCGTCGGCTCGAGCACGGCGAAGGACTCCACGTCGGTTTGCTCCTGCGAGGCGTCCGTGCGTCCAGGTGTGAACGGCACCTGCTCGTCGTAGCCCGCCTTCTTGGCGGCTTGCTCAACGGCTGCGCACCCACCCAGCACGATCAGGTCAGCCAGCGAGATCCGCTTCTTCCCGCCGGCTTGGCTGTCGTTGAAGGTGTTCTGGATTCCCTCCAGCGTCTGCAGCACTCTCGCCAGCTCCGGCGGATTGTTGACCGCCCAGTCCTTCTGGGGGGCGAGGCGAATCCTGGCGCCGTTGGTGCCACCGCGCTTGTCGGTGCCGCGGAACGTGGCCGCCGACGCCCACGCGGTCGACACGAGTTGGGAGATCGACAGTCCCGAGGCCAGAAGCGTGGCCTTCAGCGCAGCGATGTCCGCCGCGGCCACGAGTTCGTGGGTGACCTTGGGAACGGGGTCTTGCCAGAGTTGCGGTTCCTTCGGTACCAGCGGACCCAGATAGCGCGCGACCGGTCCCATGTCGCGGTGCGTGAGCTTGAACCACGCGCGTGCGAACGCGTCCGCGAACTGTTCCGGGTGCTCGTAGAAGCGCCGCGAGATCCTCTCATACATCGGATCGAACCGCAGCGACAGATCGGTGGTCAGCATCGTCGGCGCGTGGCGCTTCGACGTGTCGTGCGCATCGGGAATCGTGCCGGCGCCTGCGCCGCTCTTGGCCACCCACTGATGCGCTCCCGCAGGACTCTTCGTCAGCTCATACTCGTAGCTGAAGAGGTTCTTGAAGAAGTCGTGGCTAAACCTGTTGGGTGTCGACGTCCACGTCACTTCCAGTCCGCTCGTGATCGTGTCGGCGCCCTTTCCGCTACGGTAGCTGCTCTTCCAGCCGAGACCCTGTGCCTCGATCGCCGCTCCCTCGGGCTCGCGGCCCACGTGCGTCGGTGCCCCCGCGCCATGGGCCTTGCCAAACGAGTGTCCGCCAGCGATCAGCGCCACGGTCTCCTCGTCGTTCATCGCCATGCGACGGAACGTCTCACGGATGTCCCGGGCCGCGGCGATGGGATCAGGCTTGCCGTTTGGCCCTTCCGGATTCACATAGATCAGGCCCATCTGCACGGCGCCGAGCGGATTCTCGAGCTCCCGATCGCCGCTGTAACGCTCGTCGCCGAGCCACGTGGTCTCCGATCCCCAGTAGACATCCTGCTCGGGTTCCCAGACGTCCTCGCGCCCGCCGGCGAACCCAAACGTCTTGAAGCCCATCGACTCCAGTGCGCAGTTCCCCGCGTAGACCGTCAGGTCGGCCCAGGAGATCCTTCGCCCGTACTTCTGCTTGATGGGCCAGAGCAGTCGTCGTGCCTTGTCGAGGTTGGCGTTGTCGGGCCAGCTGTTGAGCGGGGCAAAACGCAGCGAGCCGGAGCCGGCGCCTCCGCGGCCATCGATGATCCGATACGTCCCCGCGGCATGCCAAGCCATCCGGATGAAGAGCGGTCCGTAGTGGCCGAAGTCGGCTGGCCACCAGTCCTGCGACGTTGTCATCACCTGCTCGATGTCTTTCTTGAGCGCCGCGAGATCGACGGTCTTGAATGCCTCGGCGTAGTGGAACGCCTCCCCCATGGGGTTTCCCTTGGATGGATTCTGGTGGAGGATCCGGAGGTTCAGCTGTTTCGGCCACCAATCGCGGTTTGTCGGGCCGGTGTGTGCCTTGCCCGAGAAGGGACACTTCATATCATTGCTCATGTTGACCTTGACCTCTGCTGTCGTGGGTTAGGGTGACAACCACCCGACAACATAGATCAGGCTTCAGACTATTTCCAATCCCGACATTTCTCTGCACGTTCCACCCACCTCATGAGCGCACTCCCATACGCGCCACGGCGTGGCCCGGGATGGGCCGCTCTGACGGGCGCACGCCGATCGGCCGATATGTTGGCGATCGTGGAGGACCCGCGTACTAATTCCGAAAGGACGGCAGACGAGACCCTGGCGCACCTCATCGACATCGTCCAGGCCGCCGCGCCCCTCGCAGCCGAGTTGCGCGAACAGGCGTCCACCCTCGGGCGGTCTGGTCCGGATGGCCGCCGCGGGGACCTGGCGGCGCTCGAAGAGAAGGCTTCTCAGCTGGAGACGGTGCTTGCGCGGGCCGTGGGCCTCCTGTGGCGTTACCGCACGCTGCGCTCCCCGGAACGAGGCGCTCCCAACCCGAGACGGTTGCGGCGTCTGGACGACAGGCTGGCCGCCGTCTTGATGATGCCCGACGGGCAGACGCGGCCCGCAGAGTAACCCCTCGGGCCGCCGCGCTGGGCGTGAAGGTTCGCCGTTGTGCCGAGTCGCGGTACGATGTGTCGAACCGTGATGCCAGCGTGATCACCGAGGGCGTTTCCGATCGAGCCGCCCGTCGAGCCGATGCTCGCCAAGCTCGCCGATGCGCTTCCTCCCGACGGCGGGTATCTCTACGAGCCGAAGTGGGACGGCTTCCGCGCCATCGTCTTCCGAGGCGAGGATGACCTCTACATCCAGAGTCGCGATCTCCGCCCACTCGATCGGTACTTTCCCGAGCTCCACGACGCGCTGATCCGCGCACTGCCCCCCCCCCCCCCCCCCCCCCCCCCCCCCCCCCCCTCCCCTGTATCGTCGATGGCGAGGTGGTGATCGTCACACCGTACGGCCTGGACTTCGACGCGCTGCAGATGCGGCTGCACCCCGCTGCTGCGCGCGTGGCCAAGCTGGCGACGGAGACGCCGTCATCGTTTGTCGCGTTTGATCTGCTCGCCGTGGATGGTCAGGACATCCGCGCGCTGCCGCAAGCCGAGCGCCGACGTCGTCTGGAAGTGTCGCTCGCCGGCGTGAAGCCTCCCGTTCACGTGACTCCGATGACGCGCGACGTCGCGTTGGCGGCCGAGTGGCTCGATCGCTTCGAAGGCGCCGGGCTCGATGGCGTGATCGCGAAGCGGGAGTCCGGACCGTACGTCCCCGGCAAGCGTGCGATGATCAAAGTCAAGCACGCGCGGACCGCCGATTGCGTGGTGGCCGGATTCCGCTGGCACACGCGCGGGCCACACGAGTTCGTGGGCTCGTTGTTGCTCGGGCTCTACGACGTTGCGGGGCGGCTGCAGCACGTGGGTGTGACCTCGGCGTTCACGATGGCGATGCGCCGACGGCTCGTGCGAGAGCCGGAGCCGCTTCGCCACGACGCGCTGGCGAATCATCCGTTGCGCGAGTGGGTTGAGTGAGGTCAAGACGGCACGCCCACCGCGCGCATGCCAGGGGCACACAGCCGCTGGAGCGCGGGGAAGAACCTCTCGTGGGAACCCCTTCGCCTCGAGCGCGTCTGCGAAGTGAAGTACGACCATATGCAAGGCGACCGGTTTCGCCACGCCGCTGTCTTCCAGCGCTGGCGGCCCGACAAACCGCCATCGGCGTGCCGGTACGATCAGCTGGAGGTCACGACGCCGTACGAGCTCGAGAAGGTCTTCGGGGCCGGCCGGCCGTCACGCTGAGGCCGCTCCAGTCATCGGGTGTCTCGTCCGGATCGAGCGCCTCCTGCGGCGGCCGAAGAGCCTCTGGGACCTGTTCGAGGTTGATCCGGATGCGGGTCCACGTGCTGAAGCGTCCGCGCATGACGTCCACGAGGACATCGGATTCACGCAGGTAGCGTGCCACCTCGAGGTGCCGTGCCTTCCAACGGTCCAGTCCGGCGAGCGCCGCATCACGCGAGCGCGAGCGTGCGATCTCGATGAGGGGTCTTGTCGACACGCGCCGTGCCGAGGCGTTCGATGCTCTTGATGGCTGCACGCGCAGCGGTTCGCCCGCCTGCTTGCGATAGTGCGGCGGCCACGGTACGTCGCCGAGCCCGTCGCGCTCGTGTCGCGCCGCGAGCTCCACCAGACCGTCCAACGCAAAGGCCCGGTCGTCGATCGCGCGATGTCGATCGCCGACCGTCGCGAACCGCTCGGGCATGGTGGCCAGCGTGAAGTCCTCCGGTCGTGCCTCGTCGAGCTTTTCCCATGTCACGGGAGCAGAGACCCGCGCATCTGGCTTGGGACGCACCGAGTAGGCCGCTGCGACGGTGCGATCCTTGGCGTTCTGGTTGTAATCCAGAAACACGCCTTGACGTTCCTCCTTCCACCACTTGCTCGTGGCGAGCGTTGGCGCGCGGCGTTCGACTTCCCGCGCGAACGCGAGCGCCGCGCGACGCACCTGCTGGAACCCCCAGCGTCGCTCGATCCGGACGTACACGTGGATCCCCCGCGATCCCGACGTCTTCGGCCAACCGACGAGCGAGAAATCGTCGAGCGTGTGGCGGCCCCCCCCGCGACCTCGCGGAGCTGGTCCCACGCGACGCCGGGAACGGGGTCGAGGTCGATGCGGAGCTCGTCCGGATGATCGAGATCGTCCGCGCGCACCGGATGCGGGTGGAGCTCGAGGCACGCGAGGTTGGCCATCCACGCGAGCGCGGCAGCGTCTCGTGGCACCACCTCCTCGGCCGAGCGGCCCGAGGGGAACGTCAACGAGACGACCTCCACCCACGCCGGTCGTGAGGTCGGCGCTCGCTTCTGGTAGAAGAACTCGCCGTCGATGCCGTTCGGATACCGCACGAGGACGTTCGGTCGGTTCCCCGCGGCACGCAACGCGCCGTCGGCCACGCTCAGGTAGTACTGGACCAAATCCCGCTTGGTGTGTCCCGCCTGCGGGAACAGGACCTTGTCGGGATTCGTGATCGACACCTCGCGCCCGCTGACGGTTAGGATCTCCGCATCGGACGCTTTCCCCACATGGCGATGGTAGTCGATTCCGTTCGCCCGCTGATGACGCGCGACTGTGCCAGAATTCGTAGAGCGTGCCCGAGGGAGCCCACGCAAGGAGGACATATGAAGCGGATCGTTCGCACACTCGCGGGGTTGGCCATGGCGTGTACGCTGAGCGCCGCGACGTCGTTCGCGCAGGCCGATGCCAACCAGGCGCTCAAGGCCGAAGTCAACGCGTTCATGGACCTCTACTGGCAGCTCTGGTCGGCTGGCGACCTCGACCAGCTGGTCGCGAAGATCTACCACCCGTTCGGGCAACTGAGTAACCAGGGGCATGCCTCGATCGACCGAATGAAAACCAGCTTTCCCACGACCCGCAAGACCCTGCTCGGCGGCGGGTACGGGCGTTCCAACATGCCGACGCGCAACATCTGCATTCTGGCGCCCAACGTGGCGGTCGTCAGCGGGCGAGGCATCCGCTATCTGTCCAACGGCAACGTGATGGGTGAGTTCGGGTGGACTTACACGCTGCTCAAAGGACCAGCCGGCTGGAAGATGGTGTCGATCTACACCCACAATCCGAAGACGGCGCTCACGTGTTCCAGTTAGGTTCAGAGGCGCGCTATAGTGCTTGTATGCGCATCTGGCTGGCTGCGCTCCTGATTGCTGTGCTGCCGTCGCCTGGGCGTGCGCAGGACCCTTCCACCACGGGCATCACGGTGGGAGGGCTCCGGCTCCCGTCGATTGGATTACAGCTGCCGTCGATCGGCTTGCCTCACCCTCCGATGGGACTGCCCCCGCTCGGCGCAACGCCGGACCGTCGAGACGGCAGGCGAGCGCCGTTGCCGCCAGAGCACCCGGGTCGGCGTGGTGACGGGCCGTCGACCGTGCCCGTGTTCATGTTTCCGGTCTTCTACGTGCCGCCCACGCCGGGCGTGAGCGGGGCATTCGCCGGTCCACAACCAAACGGCACCCGGGTCGAGGTCCCGAAGGACGGCCGCCTGCTGATCGACGTCGAGCCACGTGCGAGCGCGCAACTCTATGTCGATGGCTACTACATCGGCACGCCCGAGGACTACCGCGATGGACTCGAGCTGCCGGCAGGGGCGCACGCGCTCGAAGTACGGGCGCCGGGCTTCGAGACCGCGTCGACATCCGTTCAGGTGCCGGAGGGGCGTACGATCACGTATCGCGCCTGGCTGGCACGGCGCGGCGCGACGGGTGATTCCGCCGACCGCCCCGCGGCACCCGACTCGCCGCCGGCAGCAGCGTCTCCATCCTCACCCCCGTCCACCGGTTCCGCGTCGGGCTCTGCGGCGGCGGGATCGAGGTCGAGCGCCGACTCATCGCCCGTGTCAGGGCCAGCGACGTACTACGTCATCCCGGGCTGCTACATGGGCAACGTGCCGCCCCTCGAGGCCGACCTGCCACCGACGTGCGATCCCGCCCGCGCGATCACCATCAGACAGTGAGAACAGCGGCGCGAAACGCGGTATCGTGTGTTCATGGCGAAGCGACGCACGTCGATGCATCTCCTCGAGTTGGCCAAGCGCGGCGAGGAGGTTCGCGCTCGATTCCTGGCCGACGAACTCAAGCTGCTGTTCTCTGCATTTCCGCATCTGCATGATGCATTCGACCCCGACGAGCTCCCTGTGCCGTTCATTCTGAGAGTGCGTGCGGAACGGCCCATGTCCGCGCCGCCGAGAAAGCGCAAGCCGATGTCCCCTGCCGCCCGGAAGGCGGTGGGCGAGCGCATGAAGCGGTACTGGGCGGCTCGCCGTGCAGCCGGGGACAAGTAGTTCAGCGGCATGCGCGTCGCCATCGTCGGCGGTCCCGGCATCGGGAAGAGCACACTCGTCCGCCAGCTCGGGGACCTGTACCACAACGGCGCCTACGGGGAAGGGGAAGAGGGCGTCTGGGATCCGCGGGTGCTCGAGGACATCGCGGCCGGGCGGAATCCGATCGGTGTCACTGCGTACTTCGGCGAGCTGTATGACGCGAACTATCGAGACGCCGCGGCCCACGATCGGGCCGACCGCGTGATCTTCTTCGAGGGCGCGCGCATGACGCTCGAAGCGCACATCGCCGAATATCCGGTCGAGTACCACGGCCGCCTGCGTGAGATCCTCGCGATCGGCGACCATTGGAGTCCCGACCGCGTGATCGTGCTCACGTCCAGCACCGACACGGTTGAGAAGCATATCCGCCTGCGCAACCGGACCAACGAGGCGGTCGAGCAGATGATCGCGCGGTTCCGGCTGATTGACGCGGAGTTCCGCCGCCTTGCCCCTCAGTACCCGAACACGGTGGTGATCGATCGTGACAACAAGGAGTTCCACCACCGGAGCGGCCTCATGGCCATCATCGAAGCCGCACGGCTGCCGCCGTTTCGCGAGATCCCATATCGGGTGGCGGAACGGGATGACTGATCTCTCCTCGTTTCAGTCCCGTGGGGCGAAGACCTTCTCACGCCCCACGAGGTAGAGCAGCAGAACCAATCCCCCGAACGGGAGCAGCGCGAGCCCATTCGCGTACGGGCCCTCGAAGAACGGGTTGTGGGCTGCCGACCATTCGGTGAGCCTCTGCGTGACGTCGCCGAGGATGCCCGCCATGAACGCGATCAGGATGCCTGCGATGGCGCCGCCCGCGATGTACCCGGAAGCGAGCAGCACGGCCGGGCTCTTGTCTCCTTGGGCCATCATCTGTGCCTCGCTCAGCTGGCGACCCGCGTGCTTGCGTCGCGTGTACCGATCGCTCAGCCACCGAATCATGCCGCCGAGAAAGATCGGGCTGGTCGACGATAGGGGCAGGTACACGCCGACCGCGAACGCCAGCGATGGGACGCCGGACATCTCGAGCGTCAGCGTGATCATCACGCCCAGGAGCACCAGCCCCCAAGGCAGCTCGCGATTGAGAATGCCCTTGATGATGTAGGACATCAGCGTCGCCTTGGGCGCGTCGAACTTCGCGACTTGCCGTTCGCCATCCGGCGTGACGCGATGGGTCCCGTTGATGCCGGGATCTACCAGGAACACCGGTACACCGGTGCGGTCAACGAGGTACTTGCCGAGCGGCCGCTGCGTCTGCGACTGGTTGTGCCAAACGAGATACTCCGTCCCATTGTGCGCTTCGGTGTCGTGAAGCGAGTTCGGGTCGACGCGCAGGGTCGCCGGGAAGTTCTCGACGTCGCGCAACAATGTCCCGCCGCCGGCAGCCTCGACCGGCTGCTTGCTGATCCGCGGCACGTAGACCGTCGCCGACTCGTTCAGCCGCAGCAGAATCGGACCCAGAACCAGGGCCGCAGCCAGCGCGCCGACGAGGATCGCGATTTGCTGGTTTCGAGGCGTGGCCCCGACGAGGAAACCGGTTTTCAGATCTTGCGAGGTGGTGCCGCCATTGGACGAGGCGATGCAGACGATGGCGCCGACGGAGAGGGCCGTCACGTAGTAGTCCGGCCCGGTCCAGCCGACCAGCAGAAACGCCAGACACGTGAAGAGTAGTGTCGCGACCGTCATGCCGGAGATGGGGTTCGAGGTCGATCCGATCTCGCCGGTGAGGCGCGATGACACGGTCACGAACAGGAAGCCGAGTACGACGAGCAGACTGGCGCCGAGCAAGTTCATGTGGAGCGGCCGTGCCAGCATGATGGCGACGACCAACGCGATGCTGCCCGCGTAGACGACTCTCATCGATAAGTCGCGGTCGGTCCGTACGTGGGAGGTCCGGGCCGTGGCGCCTCCCTGGAAGTCTTTGAGGCCTTCGCGCAAGCTGGCCCAAATCGTTGGGAGCGACCGAAGAAGGCTGACGATCCCAGCTGCGGTCACGGCGCCGGCGCCGATATACAGCACGTACGCGTCTCGAATCGCGCCCAGGCTCATCTCGGCAATGGGGATCGTCCCCGGTGCCAGCGGTGTGGCGGCCGCGGAGCCGAAAAACTTGATCGCCGGAATCAACACGAGAAACGCGAGCACGCCGCCCGCACACATGATGGACGCGACGTACGGACCGATGATGTATCCCACGCCGAGCAACTCGGGTGAGATCTCGGCGGAGATCGACCCGGCCGAGAACGGCGGACCGAAGACGCGCTCCGGTACGTCCTTCCATCCCTTGAACGCGACGTTGATCGCCTTGTAGACGAACCCGATGCCAAAGCCTGTGAAGATCGTCGTGGCGCTCATCGCGGCGCCGCCAAGCGCGGCTTGCTCTGCCTTCGCGGCCGGGGATGCGAGCGCACGCGACTCCGCGGAGGCACCAGCTTTGAGCACCTCGGCGCACGCCGTCCCCTCTGGGTATTTCAAGATGCCGTGCTGCTGAACGATGAGCGCGCGGCGGAGCGGAATCATCATGAGGATGCCGAGCAGCCCGCCGAGCACGGCAACCAGGATCGTCCGCGTCGCCTCGAGATCGAATCCCAGGATCATGATCGCGGGCATCGTGACCCCGAGGCCGAACGCGATCGACTCGCCCGCCGATCCAGCGGTCTGGACGATGTTGTGTTCGAGGATCGTCGCGTCCCGTCCACCCACTTTGGAGAGCAGCCGGAAGAGGGTGATGGAGATGACGGCAACCGGAATGGAGGCGCTGACGGTCAAGCCGACTTTCAGGACCAAGTAAAGAGAAGACGCGCCGAAGATGAGGCCCAGCAGCGTGCCGACGAGCAGGGGCAGCGGCGTCAGCTCTCGCGTGATCGTGTCGCTCGCGATATAGGGCTCGAAGCGTGGCCGGGTTCCCAGCACCGTTCGACCGTGTGTCGTCGAACCGTCGTCCACCGTCGCGACGCGCGGATCCAGTTTGCTGACGGCCATCGCGGATAATCCTTTCAGCTTTCTGCTCTCGGCTTTCTGCCCTCGCCCCGTCCGTTCCCTGCCATGCTGCCACGGCGCCAGGGGCTTGTATAGCGGGAAGGCCTGCTATCGCCCGTATTTCGCGGCTCTCGTCAAGTCGACCCCCTTGGCCTTACGCAACGCCGCCCAGAGATCGCCTACCTTGGCGAGCCGGGCGGGGACCGTTCGGATCGTGAAGTCCTCCCGATCGACGCCGGCTTCGATCTCGGCCCAGGTGAGAGGCGTCGAGACGCCAGCATATTCGCTCGCCCTGGCGCTGTAGGCCGACGCGAGCGTCTTTCCCATGACGTTCTGCAAGAAGTCCACATAGACACGACGACCACGGGCGCTGACCGTCCGCTCGACGGTTGCGATCTTCGGGTGCTTGTGTGCGACGACCGTGGCGATGATCTGACAGAAGAGCAGACCGGCCTCGTAGGGTGTACTTGGCGGCAGTGGGACGTAGATGTGCAGACCGGACGATCCGGATGTTTTCGGCACGCCGACCGCGCCGATGGATTCGAGCTCATCGTGGATCGCTCGGGCGACGTCGAGGACTTGACGGAAGCGGACGCCGCTGGACGGGTCCAGATCCAGCGCCACGAAATCGGCGTCGCCCAACGACTGAACGCGAGAGAACCACGGATCCTGCGAGATCGCCGCGAGCTGTGTGGTGTACAGCACGGTCAAGAGGTCTCCGCCGATCACATGGGTTCGACTCGCGTCCGCTGGCTTTGTGCCGCCACCTGTCGAGGGCTCACGCACCGTCTCGGTGCGCACGCACGGTGGGACATTCGTCGCGCGGTGCTGATAGAACGGCTTGGCATCGACGCCGTTGGGGTAGCGCTTCATGACGAGCGGTCGGTCTGCGATGGCCGGCAGCAGTACAGGTGCGACCTGGACGTAGAAGCGAAACAGGTCTCCTTTGGTCAGCTTCAGCGAAGGCCAGAACGGTTTGTGCAGGTTGGTGACCGCGATGGATCGGCCGCCGCCGAGGTCGAGAGTCGCGTCCTGCCGGGCGCCTTCGAGGTGCTCGAACGCCCTCACCAGCGCGGTGATCTCTTCGGCCGACGGCGAGCCGTCGGCCGGCCGCTCATGTGTCCGCTCTCGCCGCGCGCCCGCGTTGGCCGTCGCGCCTCGGGGCCTCGAACCCCCGCCGGTCACCCGGGTTGCGCTCGCACGACCCGCTGCGTCGGGCCGCCGGGCGCGGTGGAAAGCCTCGGCCTCTGGAAGCCGCGCTCGCGTGCTGGCATGGAGCCGTCCGCCGGCTTCTCGCCGAACCTCACGCGCGCTCTTGTCGTCGCGAAGACCGAGGTAGACGGGATGCCGCAATTTGGCGTCGGCCGTCCACTCGGTGAACTTGATCTGGGCCACGAGGTCGGGCTTGATCCAGTGCGGGCGATCGTTGGTCTTTGGACGATCGGTAAACGGACACACCGACACCTCGCGGCGCTGCAGGAGCACCATCACGCGCGCCAGCTCGCGCTTGTCGAACCCGGTGCCGACGTGCCCGACGTACACCAGTGCGTCGTCTTCGTACACGCCCAGCAGTAGCGCGCCGAAGTAGGTGCGCGCGTGACGTGGCTCGGTCCATCCGCCGATCACGAACTCCTGCTCGTGCAGGATCTTGAGCTTGCGCCACTCGGGCGTGCGCTTGCCGGACCGATACCGGGAGTCCACGTGCTTAGCGATCAGTCCCTCCCAACCGCTCTTGAGGGCGCGCTCATACAGCGCTCGACCGTCTCCCCGGACCTGCTCGCTGAGGCGGAGCACGACCGACTTCGCTTTCGTCGCCTTCCGCATCAACCGCTCGAGCACAGACCGCCGCTCGAGCAACGTGCACTCGCGCAGATCGTGGCCGGCTGCACGAAGCACATCGAAGACGATGAACGCGACCGAGGCGCGCGGCTCGTTCGCGCCGGCCGCGACATGAATGCGCCCTTGTAGCTGCTGAAAACCCGTGGGTCGACCTTGGGCGTCCAGGGCGACCAGTTCACCGTCCAGGATGACCGTGTCGGGGAGGCGACGTCCCCAGGCGGCGAGCGCGGCGGCCACCTCGGGGAACTGCGCGGTCTTCTCGTTGCCGAGGCGCGACCACAGTCGAACCGCGCTTCCTGGATGAACCTCCGCGATCGTGCGAATGCCGTCGTACTTGGGTTCGTACACGAGGCGAGGATCCGCCAGCGGTGCATCGTCCAGGGCAGCCAGCATCGGTTGGAGGAAATCGGACACGGGATCCGAGTGTACCCGTTGAGTGGTGGTGCACGGGTTCCCTCGAACCCTCGAACCCTACGAAATGCTGTTAGACACGGGCACCGCCGGCTCGCGCTCGAAGGCTGGGGGCGCAACGGCCGGGGTGTCACCGCGCGACTCGGGGCTTGAGTGGCGTGGCCGCACCCGCCGACGATGGGTCTTGTCGCGATACATCCGATGGTCGGCGTCCGCGAGGAGCGCTTCGTAGTTCGCCCCGTCGTGCGGGTACACCGCGACGCCGACGCTGGCGCCAAGCCTGATCGTCTTTCCGGGTCGCACCTCGAGCTCGATGGCTGCGATTCGATCCTGGAGGTCGCGCCGCCGCGACTCTGCCAGATCGCGTGAGCACTCTGACAGCACGACGATGAATTCGTCGCCGGCGTAGCGGACGCACAGATCGTACGGGCGGAGCCCGGTTTGGAGGGCCACAGCCACCTCGCGGAGCGCTCGATCGCCCACGTTGTGGCCGTAGGTGTCGTTGATCGTCTTGAAATCGTCGACGTCCATCACCAAGAGGCCGACTTCGCCTTTGAGCCGCTCGGCGCGCGCCAGCTCACGTGACAGGTGGGAGAACAGCGACCGGCGGTTCGGCAAGCCCGTCAGCGGATCGGTGAGCGAGTCCTCTTGTGTCTGCGCGAACGTCAACGAGTTCGCGATGACCGGACCCGCCTGCTCGGCAACGCGCTCGAGCAGTCGACGATGGTCCTCGGTGTACCGCTTCGCATCCGTATGATAGAGGGCCAGGCACCCGATGAGTGTCTCGCCGTTGGAGTAGAGCGGCGTGATGATGGCCGACTTCAGCTCGGTGCCCGGTACGCGGGCCGCCTCAAAGGTCACCGCCGGATCGGCGTTCACCAGCGTGCGGCGATTGAGGGCCACCCATCCGGAGAGCCCAGCCCCCGCTTCGATCGACACGTCGAGCAGCTTGGGTGCGTCCACGCCAACCGCGAACTGACACTTGACCGTCTGCCCGTCGGCCTGCTGCAGGAACAGCGCACAGCCCGACCACGGCACGATGTTGGTCAGTTTCGACGAGACGAGGGCCATCGTGTCGGTCAGGCCCAGGCTGGTGCCCATCGTCTACGCGATCTCGTGAGCGCGTAGATCTCGCGATGCGCGAGCGCGATGTTCTCGTAGGCACTGCGCCCACTGGTGACCGTAAGCAGACCCGCGGTGTTGTCGTCCAGCTGCGAAGCGGCTGGCGCTGGCCACTGTCCCTCCTCGGGCATCGCCGCGAGCTCCGCCATCATCGTCGGTAGCAGCTCGATGAAGGTCTGCGCCAACGCCGGATCCAGGGCGCGGCCGGCTTCGTGTTTGAGCAGGGCGACCGCGCTGTCATGGCTCATCGCCTTGTGGTACGGCCGCTCCGTGGTAACGGCGTCGTAGTAGTCCACGATCGTGAGAATCCGCGCGCCGATGGGGATGTTCGTGCCGGACAGGTTGTTCGGATAGCCCTTCCCGTCCCACCGCTCGTGGTGGCTCAGAATGAGAGGTGCCACAGGATACGGGAACGGCACCGACGCGATGATCTCCGCGCCGACCTTCGGGTGAATCCGAATCTTCTGGAACTCCTCCTGCGTCAGCGGACCTGGCTTCGACAGGATGTGCTCGGGGACCGCGAGCTTGCCGATGTCGTGCAGCAGGGCCGCCGTCTTGATCCCTTGTACGGCGTTGGGCGGCAGGCCGATTGCCTGGGCCAAGCCAACCGCATAGTACTGCACCCGCCGGATGTGCGACTGAGTCGTCTGGTCCTTTGCATCGATGGCTCGGGCGAGGGCTTCGATCGTCGCGAGGTGCAGGTCGGAGGTCTGCTTGACGTGCCGCTGCTCGTCCTCGATGCGACCGAGGTAGATCTTGCAGGTCCGGAACGTCAGGTACACTGGCGCGAACAGCAGCGCGGCGAGACAGTACCCGGCGCTCGTCATGAACCACGCTGCCGCAGCGGCCACGCACGCGCCAACGAAATAGCTTGGCGAGCTGTACAGGAAGTTGGTGTGCCAGACGGTCGCGACGTTGTCGCGTGTCGAGAGCGCGATTGCCCCCGCCACCAATCCCGTGTTCACCAGGAAGTACACGATCGCGCCGCCGATGAGCGGCGCGACGAGCCCGACCGTCGGAACGTCCGACGACGGCATACCCAGGAGCCGCAGCGTGGCGCCGGCGGCGTGGATAGTCAGCACGAGTGTCGCCATGCTGAACACGATGCGATGCGGCGCGTTGCGTTCCCGCTGATGGAAGACGCTCTGGCTCAGCGCGCTGATCGCGGCCACCAGACTCGCGTCCTCCGCGCCCAGGAGGAGGAGCGCGGTGAAGTCGACGGCGTAGGACACCGAGAGCGTCGATCCGCTCACCGTCAGCGGGAGCGACACCTTCATGGACGCGCACACCGACGACAGCACGATGAGCGACGCCAGGAGGAACGGATTCGCGAACGACGACTGCAGCAGGCCGAGCCCCAGACACACGCCGCCGGCGAGGACGACGAGGCTGACATAGATCCGGGCGGCAATCGGCAGCTGCTTCATGGGTCAGTGCACCTGTGGGCCGTGACCGTTCTGACGTTCCCGCCAATCGCTCTGCAGCAGCGACCAGAGCACTTGGTCGAAGTACTGACCACCACGGCGCACGGCCCGCCGAAGGACGCCTTCCTGGAGCGCCCCGAGCTTGCGCAGCGCGCCGTTGGCCCGTCCGCTCGCCAGCAGCACTCGCGATTCGAGCCGGTGGGCGTTGAGGGTACCGAAGACGAACCCCATGAGCAGTTGCGCGCATTCGAGGAAGAGGCCTGTGCCGCGGACCGCTGGAAGCATCGCGGCCTCGCACTCGACGTTCTCGAACAGCGGGTCCAGGCCACGCGACTGAAACAGGCCGATGATGCGGCCACTCTGGCTAAGGGTGGCGGCGTAGGTGAACGCACGGCCAGCGCTCCGATCTGCACGGACCGCCTCG
Organism: Acidimicrobiia bacterium; assembly: GCA_016871175.1. Lineage (GTDB taxonomy): Bacteria > Acidobacteriota > Vicinamibacteria > Vicinamibacterales > CAVVIG01 > VFZL01. The sequence continues at coordinate 16,433 of VFZL01000040.1, forward strand.
ATGAAGCAGATCGCCGCGCGGTCGTCGATCTGGCCCTCGATGCCAAAGCGAGCCGATTCGGCCGTGACCAGGGCTTCGAGAAGACTGGCGGCGTCCTCGAATGTCGGTTCACGGAGCGTCACGGACGCGTTGTCGAGGACGGGCAGCGCCTGGCGCCATGCCACTCTCGGATCAACGGTCGGGCTTGTGTTGCTGGCGTTGCTCATACCATGGCCGCCCGGACTGACACGTCAGGCGGACTTCCCGCCTCGACACAGAGCAAGCGGTACGCCAGATGAGCTTGTGATGCCAAATCCAGCCTGGACGAGGAGTTCCGGGAGGTATGACGGAGCGAAGACGGGAGCGGAGTGTGCCCATTTCTGACACGACCTCCGCTGATTTAAGCGACCTTGGGTCCGCGCGGCGCGAAATGAGCGCAGAAATCGCGCTGAATGCCCGCGGCCTCCGGCGTGTCCATTCCTAGGACAGCTGTTTCATTTTGAGTCGGATTCAGGTTCCTTCGACCAGGCGGGGACTCGAATCAAGCCTCTGCCGGTCGGGTCGTGTAACGGCGGTGATGCTTCGATCACTCTATTGTTGCAACCGAACACCAAACTGTCTGGTCAAACGGGTGCGCCGGGAGGTAGTCAGTGAGAGATCTTGCTTGGGCATCGTTCGCGTTCACGATGGGCGTTCTGGCGGTGGCGCTCGTGGGCGGTTAGGGCGTCTGCCGCACATCAGCGGCCCCTCAAGCCCGCCCGCTCTTCGAGCTCTCTCCGCCTGTTCACCTATCGGTTCACGCCTGCCGCGACGAGTCCGCCGCAATCGCCTTGGTTTCGAGTGGCCCGCGATCTCTAGAAGGTCAACTGCGCGCTGATCTGCAGAATCCGCGGATCCAGCACCTGCGTTGGCGTGAGCCAGCTCGCGCCATATGTCAGGTTGAGGTTCTGAATCGCGCTCGAGTTCAACGCGTTGTACGCGTCCAGGTTCACCTGCAGCTTGATGCGCTGGGTGAGGTCTAGGTTCTTCGTGAAGCGCACGTCCAGCCGCCGGATACGATCCTCAAAGAGCACGTACGGCATCACGATCGGGATGTTCACCGCCCGGGCGCCGCCGGCGAGGTTGCGGCCGAGCGACGGCGCGATTTCGCCGTTGGTTGCGGCGTAAACGGCGTCGATGGCCGGGCCCGCCAGGTCCTGATAGATCGCGCTGACCGCGAAGCCCTTGGGAAGTGGCACGCTCCCGTTCAGCTTCACCATCAAGAGGCCCTTGATCGGCTGCACGACGCGGCACGTTCGCTGACCGTCGATTGTCGTCTGCGTCTGCGGACCCCAGAAGCCGCCCGTCGACCCGCCGTTCCACACCGCCACCGAGTAGGTCTGCAACCCGACGGCGTCGACGTCGAAGCACTGATCTTTGATCTGTCGACCGGCGTCGAGCCCGCCGCCAAGTCGAATCCCCTTCGCCATGCGCGCGTTCACGCCGAACCCGAAGAAATGGTTACGGCGAATGTCGCGTCCGAACTTGCGCACCTGATCCACGACGACTTGACTTTGGCCGAACTTCTCGGGCTTGACGTTCGAGAGTCCGCACACCTGATAGCCGCCGCCGTTCGGCAGCCGGCTGTCGCGAGGAGCGGTCACGCAGTACTGATCGAAGTCCTGCGGGCCGACCGCCAGGTTGTCGGTCACGCGCTGGGCGCTGTCCGTGTTTCGGAAGTAGCCGCCGGTGTTGAAGTAGTAGCCGCCGTTGATCGACAGCCCACGGGTCACTTCGTGTTGCGCTTCCAGCTGGTATTCCCAGTTGTTGTCACGGACGAACCAGCCCTCTCGGACTTCGTCGCTCCACCGCACGGCATTCGGATTCGTGCGTCCGAAGTTCTGGTTATCGAGCGCGGCGCACTCGCCGTTCGCCTGGAAGTTCCCGAGGTTGCAGTCGGGGTAGAAGTTGTTGTTGGCGTCTGTCCACGCACGGCTCGCGGTGTTGACCGACGTCGTAATCGGATTCAGGAGCACCGCGACGTCGACGTTCGTCTTGGCGACGTACCGGCCGAGCGATGATTTGACGGCCGTGCGCCCAGTGCCGAAGATGTCGTACGCGATGCCCACGCGCGGGTTCAGATCCTTCCACGACGGAATCCCGGTGACCCTGCCGAAGCGGCGTTCACCGATCCAGGGGTTGGTGGCCGGAACGCCCGGGAACCGGTCGAAGAACTTCGCGTCCGGCGTGCCGGGAAGATTCTGCTCTGGCACGTATCCGTGGACGTAGTCGTACCGGATGCCGTAGTTCAGCGTCAGTCGGTTGATACGCCACTGATCCTGCGCAAAGATCCCGAGGTCGTTGGTCCGATCGAGTTCGAGGTACGGCGTCGTCCGTTGCAGGATGCTGATGGGCACGCCATTCCGGAACGTGTAGTTCACGTTGCCGTTCGAGATGAAGTAGTTGTCCGTGAGCAGGTGCTCGCGCTGGAACCCGGTCTTGAACGTGTGCGAGCCGGTGACGTAGGTCATCGCGCCACGCAGCATGTAGCGGTTCGTGTAATTCGGGTAACCGCGATAGGTCGCCGTGGCGCCGTAGGTCAGCCCAAGACCCACATCGGTAATCGCCACGGTGTTCGCCTGGACCCCGGGCTGGTAGAAGGCGTTCCACTGTGAGATGGACGCGCCATAGCCGGCCTCGAAGAGCAGCTTCGACGTGGCCGCCGAACTGAACGTGCCCTGGATGAACCGGTTTGGCTCGAATCGATACCCACCGCCCACTTCCTGGAGTGTCGACGCGACCACCGATCCGCAGTTGCAGGCCGTTTGGTTGTCGTTCAGGAGATTGAACTTGGCCTTGGGGTGAGCCTGCCAGGTCAGACGGCCCAGGAACGTGTCGTACCACTCCCAGCGTCCGCTCTTCACGTCGAGTGGCCGATCGAGCCACGGCGTGAGTCGCACGACTTCAAGGTCCGCTCCCGCAGGGCTCAGGAGCTCACCCTGCGTTCGGTTCCAGAAGACGTTGGCGAACTGCCGCGCCATGCCCCATGTCCGCGCGGCCCCGAAGAACCACAGGCGATCCTTCTTGATCGGCCCGCCAACGCTGATAGCTTCGTCCCAAATCTTGATCGTCTTGTTGCGATTCCTGATCCCGCGGTCCTGGAGCTTCTGCGAGAGGTTGTTGCTCTCCATCGCGCTGTTGCTGTAGACGCCGTTCAGGATCGTGCGGAACGCGTTGCCACCTTCCTTCGGTACGATGTTCATCACGGGCCCGTCCGCATTCACCTCCGCGGAAATGCCCATCGTCTGGAGCACCATCTCCTCGACGACCGCGGCGTTGATCTGATAGCTGCTGTTGCCCGCGCTGTTCTCGATGCCCATCCCGTCGAAGTAGACCTTCGTGCCGCGTTTGCCGTGATAGGCATTGGGCTCGGCGGAGTACCGGCCGCCAACGTCGTTCACGCCCGAGAAGCCGGGCGTCAAGGCGACGAGCGTTTGCACGCTCTTGGTGCTGGTCGGCAGCATATCGAGCAGCTCACGCGTGACCGTCACCTGACGACGCACGTTCTGCGTATCCACGATGGGGGCCGCGCCACTGACGGTGATGGTCTCTTCGAGCGCGCCGACGCGCATGTCGGCGTTGACCGTGGCGGTGAAGCCGGACGTCAGTGGCAGGCCTTCGCGGCGGATGGTGGAGAAGCCCGGCAGCGTGAAGGTCACGCTGTACGTGCCCGGTGGGAGGTCGACGATGTTGTAGCGGCCTTCACTGTCGGTTAGGGCGTTGCGGACCTTCTCAATGAGTACCGGGCTGGCCGCCTCGACCGTGACGCCAGGAAGAACCGCTCCAGAGGTGTCGCGGACCGTGCCGGTTAAGCCGCTCTGCTCTCTTTGAGCAGCCGCTACAGCCGGATACATAAGGACATAAGCCGCCAACACCAAGCGAGACAACCGACTCATCGTCACCCACGAGACTCAAGACGGAACTGACCAACTACTTGATTTCAGGTAGGGATCGTAGCGCCGTTTCAATAGTGGCGTCAACTGCGTAAGGCCGCGGGCGCGGCCAGAGACTCGCGGAAACGAGTCCCTCGACTTCCTGGTCTGTCCTGGGCGCTTAGTCCGCCACGGAGGGAGCTGTCGGCGAAGTCCCAGAAGGCTGAAGGGTTGGAGACATTCGCCGCCACCTCGCCGCGTGCCGTCGTAAGCGTCTCCAGGCCGCGACCACCGGCGTGATAAGGATGGCGATCCCGCCGGCGGTCAGGACGATCACCAGGATGTCCCAGGCGGGACGGCTCGTATACAACCCGGGGAAATCGAGGCTATGCAGTCCGTTGTACAGCCAGCGGTTGAGCCGGCTGAGCCGTTCCTGCTTCATCACGACTGCGCCAGTGGTCGGGGCAAAATAGAGCCAGGTCTCCCCAGGGTCGGCGTATCGGACGCGAAGCACCGGCAGCGGACTCATCCGATGACGGTCATAGTAGTAGGCGTCGTAGTCCGTCAGCCACATCGCATCGCGTTCCGGGACACCGGGCATGGCGGCCGCGGCCGCAGCGACCATCTCCTCGTTCGAGAAACGGTCGAAGGCGGATGCCGCGTCGCCTATGCGCGCGAGCCGATGCTCGAGCGCGAGGTGCGGCGAGAGAAAGGCACGAAGGTCCGGGTTCGCCGCACCGACACTCGGGGATGATGGTGGACGATACGCCAAGAGGAAGGGTTGCCCCAACAACTGGAGGAGCTCGTACTCTTTGGGCACGAATTCGGCTCGCAGCCCGCCAGCGGCTCGAAGCACGGCTGGCAGGCTGCACCGGTCGAGCCGAAGCGCGCCGCCTCGGACGTTGCGTAGCTGTTCCGAGGTCGGCGCGCTCGACGGGGCCCAGTCCCACGGGGTGAGCGAGAGCGCGCCGCTCAGGGACCACGTGAACGCCGCCAGCCCGAAGAGCAGACCTGCGTAGTGGTGCCACCACATCAGGCCCGAGTACGGCGAGTGCGATGGCACGCGCTTCAAGCGATACCGCTTGAACGGGGACAGACGCCACACCCCGATCGCCAACCCCGAGAGACAGAGGATGCAGCCGATGAGCGCGGTGTAGATGATGCTCCAGCGCCAGAGCCCTGGTTGGAGACGGAACGGCGTGAAGTAAGTCCAATGCAGGACGGCGCCGAGATAGCCCCACGTGCGACCACGCGCCGTCGTCTTCATCACGACTTCGCCGGTCACGTCGGACACGTAGAGTTGCGTCTGCGCCGCATCGCCGACGTCCAGGCGATGCAGGGGGAGGAAACGAGGCATGCCGCCATCGATCGTCCATTGGTCGGGTGTCGTGAGCCGTTGGTCGTAGCGGATCGTGGCCGCGTGTTCAGGCATGAACTGCCGCGCGACGTCGGTCGCTTCTCGCTCCCCGAGACCGTCGAGGACGTCGCCCGTATCGGCAAAGACGGTGGACCATTGCCCTTCGCGATACAGGCGATACACGGGCCGGTCGCCCAGCGTCGAGAGGCGCATTCGCTCGGGCACGAGCACATCGACTTTGGCGAGCGCGTCCAGCGGTGCCACACGGAACGCGCTCAAGTCCACCGGACGGAGCCGCGCGAGCCGTTCCTCCGCCGTCAGCCGCGGCATCCGCTCGTACATCATCACCACGCCCGAGACGAACCAGACGAGGAAGACGATGCACCCGGCGATACCGAGCCAGCGGTGCGTGTAGATGAGCGCGGGACGCCAGTCGAGGCGTATCAAAAGCGTATCGTCACCGCTAGCTCAGCGGACCGTGGATCCCCGAGCAACCACTGCGGCTCACCGTTGTCGTAGTACGTCGTCGCGTAGATGCGATCGAACAGGTTCCAGAGGCGAAGGTCGAGCGCGATGCGGCTGCCGATGGCGCGCCGGACACCTGCGTCGACGACGGCGAAGCCGGGCACGGAACCGGTGTTGGCGAAATCGGAGTACCGGCGGCCGACCAGCCGCGCGCTCCCCTGCACGCGCCAGTCGGTCGTCAGGTCCCAGGAGAGCCAGAGATTGGCGGTTTGGTGCGGAATGTTCGGTGGACGATTGCCGACCCTCGACACCCGAGCGCCTCGGATGGTCTCCGCGAAGTCGTCGTACCTCGCGCGCAGAATCGCCGCGTTCGCGTCGAGGCGGACGCCGTTGGTCAGTGCGAGGCCCACAGTGGCTTCGATGCCGCGCGAGGACTGCTGTCCGATCTGAACCGACGTAACCGAATTCGCCGGATCCGGCGTGACGAGCCCATCCTTCACGATGTAGTACGACGCGACGGTCCACTGACCGCGCGACTCCCAGAAGGCCTGCTTGACGCCGACCTCGACCTGCTGGCCGGTGGTGGGATCGAAGAGAAGACGCGCCGGGTTGTTGCTGATCACGTTGCCAATCATGTCCGTCGCCGTCGAGTACTGCCCGTAGACCGAGACCGACGGGCGCACCGCATAGACGACGCCGCCTCGCCAGCTGACAGGCGTCAGCGCCCGTTCGGCGCGACCGTTGTTGAGCAGGTTCCTCCGCTCGACCGCGTAGCGATCGACGCGGGCGCCGCCGACGAGCGAGAGCGCGGAGGTCAGGGCCAGGCGATCCTCGACGAACCCCGCCACGCGATGCGTGCCGGTGCGGTACTTCGGGAGCGTGCCCGCGAGATTGAGGAACAGCCCCGGCGTCGGACTCCGAAGGGTGACCGTGCTGGAACCGTCGTACGGACTGTTGTTCACGTGCTCGAAGCGAACGAAGTTGTAGTCGAAGCCGACGTTGAGCGTGTTCGGGCGACCTGCGACCGTGCCAACGAACATCCCGTCGCTGCGGCTGCCGTACTGCCGCTGGTCATGAAAGATCTCGATATAGGTCTCGCGGAGCACGCTTGCGCCGTCAATCGAGTAGTTCTCGACGTTCCGCCAATGGCGATTGGTGTCGAGGAACTGGAATCCGCTGCGGATCCTCGCGTTGGCGGACGGTTGCCACTGAATCTTCGCCTGAGTCCAACTGTCGTCGTACTCGATGTCCGCGTCCGAGACGTTGTAGTTGGTGCGCCGGATCGCTTCGTCGACCCGGCCACCAGACGAGGGGGTACCGAAGTACTTCACCGGATTCTGGTGCCCGTAGTCCTCCGAGATCGTGAGCGTGAGCTGCGGCCGCAGCTCCACGCGCGCGGACGCCGATAGCGCTACGCTCCTCGAATCTCCGCGGTCGAGCCAGCCGTCGGATCGGTTGTGGCTGAGATCGGCTCGATACGACGCGCGCGATCCGAGACGTCCCGTGCTGTCCAGCGCCGTCCGCCACGTATCGAACGAGCCCCCGGCGAGCCGCATCGTCTGCTGTCGCGCGACGCTCGGCTTCCGCGGCACCACGTTGACGACGCCGCCGATGGCGCCGCTTCCGTACAACACCGAGGCCGGGCCGCCGACCACCTCGATGCGGTCGACTGTCCACGGATCGAAGGGGAACGTGACCGTCGAGGCGCCGACGAACAGCTGATCGCCGTCGAACAGCTGCATCACCGACCCGACACCGCTGAATCCGCGCGCCGCCACCGCGCCGCCACCGTTGCCGGGATCGGCCTGCGACGTTACGCCGACCGCGCGCGCCTTCGCATCAGCAACCGAGACGTCACCTCGCGCGCGGATGAATTCACCGGTCAGCACCTGCACGCTCGCCGGCGTTTCGAGCAGCGTGAGCCCAAGCCGAGTGCCGGTCTCAACCATCTGTGTAAGGCCGGCGGGCAAGACGCCCGTGACGTTGATCGCTTCCTGCACGCCAGCGACCTGCAACGAGACCTCGACCGGCGCCTTCGAATCGACACCAACGGAGCGCGTGTCGGTCCTGAAGCCGGGCGATTCCACCTGCAGGGTGACCGTGCCGCCGGAGACACCAGGCACCTCGAACGTGCCGGCCGCCGTGGTGCGAGTGGTCCGTGACGGCGCGTTCGGCGCTATCACCGTGACCACCGCATTCTCGATCGGTGCCCCTTGAGCATCGACAACTCGGCCCGCGACGATGCGGCCTGCCGGGACAGGCTGGGCTCCAGCGTTTGCGGTTGGGCTCAGTACCACGAGGAGCACCAGCGCGAGCGCACGACGGGTCATCAAGATGAGTGCCTCCTTCCGGAAATCCGACTGTTCCAGGATGGTAGCGATCCGTGGTGCCTGACGCATCTGAAATGTTCCTGAACGAAACGTCAGGATTTCTGAGGTCTCGACCGGGCGTATGATCGGTACCGATGGCGCGGCGAACTCTCTGTCTCGGCGCGGCTGCCTTGGTGCTGGTCGTCCAAGGCGCATGGTTGGACCATCCGATCACAGCCCATCATTCGCCGACGGGCATCTATCGCACCGACGAACGAGCCACCATCGAGGGCGTGCTCGTTTCGATCATCTATCGCCGGCCTCATTCGTTCCTGTACGTCGAGGACCGCACGCGCGACCGCAAGAGGCAGATGCAGGTGTGGGCCATCGAGTCGGGCGAGGGCTCTTGGCTCCGCACGCGCGTGGACGAAGGGTCGCTCCGCCCAGGCGATCGCATCGTTGTCACGGGGGAGCCGGCTCGTGACGATGGTGCGCGGCGATTGCGGCTGCGTCGTCTCGTCCGACCCAGCGACGGGTGGGGGTGGGCGGAGGGCGGACGCTGATGTCTTCCGTGCTCGTCGTTGAAGACGAGCCCAAAGTCGCGAGCGCGATCCGGCAAGGGCTCGAGGGCGAGGGCTACACCGTCGACGTCGCGTCCACCGGCGAGGACGCGTTCTTCCGGATCAACACCGAGACCTTCAGCGTCGTCTTGATGGACCTGTCGTTGCCGGGACGCGACGGGCTCGACATCATACGCGCGCTACGCCAGCGTGACGCGGACACGCGCGTGCTGATCGTGACGGCGCGCGACGGGCTGAACGATCGTATCGCCGGCCTCAACTCTGGCGCCGACGACTACCTCGTGAAGCCGTTTGCCTTTGGAGAGCTCGTGGCACGGATCCGCGCGCTCGAGCGTCGCGGACGCTCGAATCAAGGCCAGAACCTCAAGCTCGGGCCGCTCGAGATGAATGTCTGGACGCGCAAGGTGACGCGAGGCGAGCGCCCGATCGATCTCACGGCGCGCGAGTTCACGCTCCTCGAATACCTCCTGCGCTCGGCCGGTTACGTCGTCTCCAGGGACGCGTTGGCGCGCGACGTGTGGGACGAGCGTGAGCGGACGCCCACACTCGACAACGTCATTGACGCCCACATCGCCCGCCTGCGCAAGAAGGTCGACGAGGAAGGCGCTTCGCGCCTGATTCACACCGTCCGCGGGGTCGGGTTCGTGCTGCGGGAGGAGCCGTGACGTTCGAGTGGCGACGCTGGTCGGGCGTTCACAGTCGACTGACGCTGTCGTACGTCGCCGCGATGCTGGTGGTGCTGGGGATCTACGCCGCCGGGGTGTTCACCGTCGTGCGCCGCAGCGCGTCGTCCGCGCTCGACACGCAGATCCGCGCGGACTTCATGTGGGCGACGGAGATGTGGGAGGAGGAGCCGGACGGTCGTCTGAGCTGGTTCGATGGCCACGGCGCAATTGAAGATGAGGATCGGCCGTGGCTTCGAGTGTGGACGCCGAACGGGGAGCTGCTGGCGCAGACAGCCATGGCGCAGCGCAACCCGCTGCCCGACAGTGCATCGTTGGCGACCGAGCCGTCCGGCTCGATCCGCACGGCGGACAGCGCGGGTTTGCCTTTCCGTGTGCTCACGCGATCGGTGACTGTCGGCGATCGGCCCGTGATCATTCAAGTCGCTCGCTCTGAGGCGCCCATGCGCCGCGAGCTGTATCAGCTCGTCCTGGTCTTCGTGCTCGGGCTGCCGCTGGCGGTCGCCGCGGCGGCGCTCGGTGGCTACGCGTTGGCGCGCCGCGCCTTGGCGCCGGTCGGACGCATGGCAGAACGCGCGCGGGCGATCACGGCGACCCGCCTGAGCGAACGGCTGCCGGTTGACGATGCAAACGACGAGCTGGGGAAGTTGGCTCTCGTGTTCAATCGAACGCTCGAGCGGCTCGAGAACTCGTTCGAGCAGATGCGGCGATTCACGGGCGACGTTTCTCATCAGTTGCGGACGCCGCTGACCGCACTTCGGACCGTGGGCGAAGTCGCGTTACGCGACCACCGCTCCAAGGAGGAGTACCGCGCCACCATCGGCAGCATGCTCGAGGACGCCGATCGGCTGCGTTCGCTCGTCGATCGCTTGTTGACGCTGTCTCGTGCTTCGTCGGCGGAGAGCACGGAGGCCGTGCCCATGGACCTGAGCAGCCTTGCTGAAGAGGTTGCCGCTCATCTGCGTGTCCTGGCGGACGAACGGACGCAGACCATCGAAGTGCGCCGCGAAACGAACGCGCCGTGTCTCGCGGATCCCGTGCTCATCCGTCAGGCAGCGATCAATCTGGTCGACAACGCGCTCAAGTACAGTCCGAACGGATCTCGCGTGGTGCTCACCGTGCGTGCCGCGGAAGAGGCCGGCGTGCCTTGCGTGCGTCTTGACGTCACGGACCAGGGCCCCGGCATCGCGGCAGGCGACGTCAATCGAATCTTCCAGCGCTTCTACCACGGTGCGGCTCCCGCTGGCACGCGCAGCCATGGGCTCGGCCTGGCGATCGCGAAGGCCGTCGCCGAAGCGAACCAGGGCCGGCTCACCAGTCGGTCGACCCCAGGCGAGGGCAGCACCTTCAGCCTCATTCTTCCGCAGGCCCCAATCGTCGTGCCGCCGGCCGACCAGGTGCACAGCTCTCGACCCGCGTCGGCCCCGCTCCCGCACCGCCGTACCGCCGCTTCCGCGTAAGGTCGACGGTCGCTCCACGCCGCCGCTGCCGGCTAGGCTCCTTGCTCCCGAACGCACGGCCGCTGGCATACAATGCCTGCGGGTTGAGACCCACCGTGTCGTCAGCGCGAGGGACTGCGCTGGAGGAGTTCAGCGATGAAGAGCAGAACATGGCGAGCGGCGGCCGTCGCGGCGGCGAGCGTGGGGCTTGGTGCCGTTCTCGTCCAGGCGCAGAGCACGCTCAAGCCGCAGCCGGCCCGCACGACCAGCACCATGGCCAATCCGTACAAGATCGTGCCCTCGTGGCCCACCTTGGGCCCGGGTATGAAATGGGGTGGCGCGATCGGCATCATCCCGGACGGCAAGGGCGGCACCTGGATGCACTTCCGGTCCGAACCGCCGATCATTCACTTCGATGCCAGCGGCAAGATCGTCAAGACGTTCGGCGACGGTATGTTCGTCCAGGCGCACGGCTTCTGCCAAGACAAGCAGGGCAACTTCTGGGCGGGTGACAGCGGTCCGTTCCAGGACGATCCCAAGACGGCCGGTCGCGGCTATCAGATCTTCAAGTATTCACCTGACGGGAAGCTGCTGATGACGCTCGGCAAGGCCGGCGTGTCCCAAGCTGGCACCGATACCTTCGTGAATCCGACCGCGTGTGCCGTGGCGTCCAACGGCGACATCATCTTCGCCGACGGTCACTGGCCCCGTCCCAAGGTTTCGCAGCAGGATGGCGATCGGTTGGTACGTCTGAGCGTGCAAGGCAAGTTCCTCGCGGCGTACGGCAAGGCCGGCAACGGTCCTGGTGAGTTCCTCGGTCCGCATGGTCTGGCCTTCGATTCACAGGGTCGCCTGTTTGTGGCGGATCGCTCGAACAATCGGATTCAGATCCTGGACAAGGACATGAAGTTCGTCGACGAGTGGCGCCACTTCGGTCGACCGAGCGGCGTCACCATTCTGAAGGACGACACGCTGGTCGTCGCCGACTCCGAATCCAGTCAAGTGATCGACGGATCTCCGATGGCGCCCGAAGGTCCGGGTCGTGTCATGCGCAACCCTGGTTGGCAGAACGGCATCCGCGTCGGCAGCGCCAAGGACGGCTCGCTGAGGTACTTCATCGCGGACACGCGACCGGAAGGCATGGCGGCCGACGAGCTCGGCAACATCTACGGTGGATGGACAGGAGGTTGCGACAAAAGTCCCTCGGGCGGATGCCTGCAGAAATGGGTTCGCAAGTAGGGCTGGGCGACCTCGTCGGCCGGGTGGGGCTGTGCGTCTGCCGTCACACCTGAGCGAGGACATGGAGACGCGAGCAACATCCGTACGGGCCGCCGCCCTCTTCCTTCCGTTGTTGCTCGGCGCGTGCTCGTCTTCGACATCCGAGCGGACCGCGGAGGCTGACCGCGTCAGCCCCGCGGCTCCCGCCCCCGCCGCCCCGGCTGAATCGCAGCCGATCTATCCCATCACAGTCGATCGCAACCTTCGCGTGAACATGCGGGACGGCGTGGAGCTCTCCACCGACGTGGTTCGCCCCAATGCCGATGGTACGTTTCCCGTTCTGATGATGCGGACCCCGTACGGCAAAGACTGGTCCGCGGGCATCAGCGGCGGTCCGTACGAGCACGAGTACTACGCGACGCGTGGCTACGTCGTCGTGCAACAGGATTCGCGGGGGCGGTTCGACTCCAGTGGCGTCTTCGAGCCGTTCGTGGACGAAGCGCCCGACGGGTGGGACACGGCCGCCTGGGCCGCGCAACAACCGTGGAGCAACGCCAGGCTCGCGGGTCTCGGGCAGTCCTACTATGGTTATTCGCAGCTCGCCCTCGCCGTTCAGCGCCACCCCGCTCTCGTGACCATCGCCCCGCTGATGACGACGGGCGACACGCACAACAACTGGATCTTCTCCGACGGCGCCATGCACCTTGGGTTCGCGATGGCATGGGGCACGGGGTTACTTGGGAGGGGCACCGCGCGTCCCAACCCGCGCGTGGCGTCACCGCCGGTGGCTGGCACCGCGCAAGCCTCAGTGTTCGCCCACCTGCCGGTGCAGGCGATGGACGAGCAGCAGGGGCAGAAGATGCGCGTCCCGTTCTACCGAGCGTGGCTGGCCCATCCGACGAAGGACGACCACTGGATGCCACGCAGTCTGGACCTGCAGGTCGCCGCGATCAACGTGCCGACGTTCTTCTACACGGGTTGGTACGATTACTTCCTTCGGGGCAATCTGGCTGACTACGAACGATTCATGAAGATCGGGTCGGGCACGGTCTCGCGGACCGGCACTCGTCTGATCATCGGGCCGTGGATGCACTACACCGGTCGCGACGGCGCGACGGCGAAAGTCGGCGACCTGGATTTCGGCCCGTCCGCCGCGTACGACCTGCCGAAGCGTCTCCTTGGGTGGTACGACCAGTGGCTGAAAGGCATGCCCGATCGCTACGCCGACGATGGTCCCGTGAAGATCTTCGTCATGGGCGACAACGCGTGGCGGTCCGAGAAGGCCTGGCCGCTCGCGGATGCGCAGCCGACGAAGTACTACTTCTCGAGCGGCGGCAAGGCGAACACATTTGCCGGCGACGGCGGGCTCAGCACCACCGAGCCCAGCCCCGCGTTGCCGACAGACGTGTTCGTCTACGATCCGGCGAATCCTGTGCCGACAGTTGGGGGCGTCTCCGGCGCGCCCACTGGACCGCGCGACCAGTCACCGCTTGCCACGCGCGAAGACATCCTGAGCTACACATCCGCACCGCTGGCGTCCCGGGTCGAAGTGACAGGCCCGATCCAGGTGAAGTTGTTCGCCGCGACCGATGCGCCCGACACGGACTTCACGGCGAAGCTGGTCGATGTGCATCCGGATGGCAGGTCTTACAACATCCAAGACGGGATCATCCGCGCTCGGTACCGACTCGGCCTCGACAAGGCGGTGCCAATCAAGCCCGGCGAAGTGCTCGAGTACACGATCGACCTCTGGTCAACGAGCCACGCGTTTCTGCCTGGTCATCGCGTCCGCGTGGACATCGCGTCCAGCAACTTCCCTCGGTTGAGCCGTAATCTGAATACCGGGCAGAGTTCAGAGGCTTCCACGAAGATGAGGAGGGCGCGGCAGACTATCTATCACGACGCCGCGCACCCTTCGCACATCATGCTGCCCATCGTCCCGAACGGTGCCCGTCCCACGCCATAGGGCCCACGGGACCAGGACCAGCTTGAAACGAGAACAAGCCGCCCAATCCGTGAACGCGTACCTCAAGCAGTGCCCACCACGCGTGCGGAGGATTCTCACTGAGCTGCGTGCGGCGATCCGCGCGGCCGCACCGCACGCTTCCGAGAAGGTCAGCTACGGGATCCCGACCTTCTACCAGAACGGCAACCTCGTCCACTTCGCGGCGCACGAGAAGCACATCGGCTTCTATCCTGCGCCGAGCGCCGTCAAGGCGTTCGCGAAGGAGCTCCGCGACTACCGCACGTGGAAAGGCACCGTGCAGTTCCCGCTCGACGCCCCATTGCCGCTGAAGCTGATCGCAAAGATCGTCAGGTTTCGGGTGGCCGAGAACATGGCGCGGGGGTGAGCCCGCGAACCCCCTGAGCCAGTCTAGGGCTCGAGCGTGCAGGACCCGTAGTACTGCTCTGGCCGTGAGGTATAGCCCGGGAGCGAAACGTCCGTGTACTCGTGCCTGGTGTGGACGGCCATCCAGCGTCCTGCGCTCGCAGGCTTGGCGATGACGGTAGTGACGTAGAGCGGTCCCTCGCGGAACGATTGCATCAGGTGTAGCGAGCTGGCGGTCAGCCGCACGTTGATGTCCGAGGCGCCGAAGGGACCGACCGCCTTGGCGGTGCCGCCGTCTGCGTCAACCTCCTCGAATCGAAACGACAGCTTCGCCGGCTTGACGACGGCTTGAGGTACGCCATCCTTCCAGTCGCTGGCCGAGATGAGCGGGAACTCGCACCGGACAGTCTTGGCTTCGGCGAGCGCGGCCGCTGCGTCGGCGCGGGATTGAGCGTCCGACGCGATGGGTATGGCCACGAGCGGCATGCACAACACGATCGCGCCGGACGGGAAACTTCTCATCGATTTCCTCGGGCTTCCTCGCCTTGACTATACCGCTGCGCCGGCAGCCGCCCAAGGGTTGAATATCGGGACCCGCCGCGCGGAGCCTCCGAGGACGCAAGCCGCACGTATTTGACGATCGTGCGTTCCGGGCGATAATCCCCCCGTGCGCCACCGGAGGCCGTCTGCATTCATCGTCACCGTGATGCTCCTCGGCGCCGGGCTCATGCTCGCCGCACAGGCGCCCAACGAGTTGCTCGACAAGCGCCTTCGCAAGCTGTTCCCGACCGCGTCGAGCTTCGGCCCGAAGGGCGGAAGCCCGCCGCACTACAAGGCATTCACGCCCAATCCGAGTGGCGGCGAACCGGCTATCGTCGGCTACGCGTTCCTTACCACCGATCTCGAGCCCCTCGAGAGCGGCTACGATGGTCCGATTCAGATGCTCGTCGGCATCAACCCGAAAGGGGTGCTCGCCGGCATCATCGTCACCGCGCACCGCGAGCCGTACGGATATTTCTCCGTCGATCCACCGGAGTTCGCCGCGCAATTCGCGAACAAAGACGTCCGGGATCCGTTCAAGGTCGGTCAGGATATCGAGGCGATCTCGCGCGCGACGATCACGATCAACAGCGCTACCCGCGCCATTCGCAACAGCGCCCGCCGCTTCGCGCGCGCAATGCTGGCACCGCCCCCCCCGCGCCCGTGGCCAGGCTTGAACCCTTGAACCCTTGAACCGCTGAACACCTGAACCCTTGAACCCTCGAACCCCTGAATCATCGACCCTTATGCGAATTTCGCTCATTTTCGTTTCCTCGCTTGCCGTGGCCGTCGGCCTATCGGGCCTCGTGCCGTCGCCCATCGTCCGCGCACGGCAAGGCGCGGCGCCGCTCCCGGCGCCGAGGTTCCACCACATTCGTCTGAATTCGGTCGATCCGGAGCGATCCCTCGCCTGGTACTCGACGTATTGGCCGCGTGGGAAGAAGACGACGTGGGGCGGCGTGCCGGCGTTCTACGACGACATCTACCTGCTGTACACCAAGGTCGACAAGCAGGCGCCTGGTGCTTTCGACCGAAGGCTTCAACGCTCGGTGCCGCAAAGCGCCTTCTGGACGTTCGGGTCGACGGTCAAGGACAGCCTCGAACTGTTCAATCGGCTCTCGAAGGCAGGCAAAGACTTCGAGTTCCTCCCCGTGTACACCGGTCCTGATGACGACAAGGGCGTGCTGCATTCGGCACTCGGACCGGACGGCGACCAACTGCTGACGCTCGCGCAGCTCAAGGAGCGAGCGGCGAAGGGCTCGAAACCTGAGGGCGTTACGAGCAATCAGGACTTCGGCTACCTCATCGATCCGGACGGCGTGTTGGTCGAGTTCAACAGGGGACCAGAAGAGAACTTCTGGGGGCACTCGCATTTCTGGCACGAGCAGCCGCTCTGTGCTGCGAACTGGTACGTGCGCCATCTGGGGATGCAGTTCTCGCAGCGACGCGATCCGGCGACGGGCCAGATGGTGACCGTCGGACCGCACAATCCTTGTGATGTGCCGATCGGCGAGGTGAGCTACCCGTCGTTCATCCGGTCGGGGCAGCTGCGCATTCCGATCGGCAACGTCCGGTTCGCCAACGGTGGGTGGTCATGGTACACGCGCCAGTGCCGATTCGGTCGCTGCGGCACGGGTAACGACCAGCCGCTCAGCAAGTCGAAGGGGCAGGTGGTAGACACCGTCGGGCTCTCGTACCCGGACCTGGACGCCGTCATCGCGCATCTGAGAGCCACCGGCGTGCCGATCCTGCGCGGCCCCTACAAGTTGGCGGAGACGCGCGCCATCCTGATCGAGGACCTGGACGGCCTCAGCCTGGAGCTGGTCGAGGCGAAGAAGTAGCAAGGGCCGAGGGTCGAAAGTGACCCGGACCCCACCCGACGGCCGGCCTGCTGAAACCCGTCACAGGAGCCGAGTTGGCGTGCTACTGTTGTCCGCTAAAGGGCTGCGCGACGGTTGTCTCGGGCGTCGCGCCGCATCGGCGTTACCCCTGCGATTGGAATTGAGTTCCAAATCGAGATCTAAACAACGAGGCGAAGCATGACTGACTCACCACTGGCCGACCTCCCGAACCCGAGCGTCAGCCGCCGCAACTTCATTAAAGGGGTGATCGCGGCCGGCGCGACCGTCTCGTCCGCGAGCTACTTGTTCCGCACGGCCGTCGTGTCGGGCCAGCAGTCGTCCGGGGGTGTGGAGCGGCTCATCACGCTGAATGTGAACGGCCAGGATCGCCCGGTCGACGTGATGAAGCAGGAAACACTCGCGTGGACGTTGCGCTACAAGTTGGGGCTCACCGGTACCAAGCTCGGATGCGACCGCGCCGAGTGCGGCGCGTGTACCGTGTTGATCGATGACGTGCCGCACTACGCGTGCTCGATCCTCACGCATTCGGTGCGGGGCAAGAAGGTCACGACGATCGAGGGCCTTGCCGCCGCCGATGGCACGTTGCATCCCGTGCAGCGCGGCGTGGTCGAAGAGCAGGGCTTCCAGTGCGCATTCTGCATGCCCGGCTTCGTCATGGCTGCGGTCGGATTCCTGAAGACGAATCCGAATCCGACGCGCCAAGAGTTGGCGCATGGCGTCTCCGGCAACCTATGCCGCTGCCAGGACTACGACAAGATTCTCACGGCGCTGTCTCGCGGTGCCGAGCTCATGCGGGGAGCCTAATCCATGGCTGACACGAAACTCGTCGGACAGAATTACACGACGCCCGACATCGTCGCGAAAGTGACGGGGAAGGCGAAGTACGCGGAAGACTTCCGTGCCGACGGCATGCTGTTCATCAAGCTGCTGCTCAGCCCGATGCCGCACGCGAGGGTGCGCCGGATCAACTCAGACGCCGCCATGGCGCTGCCTGGCGTGAGGGGCATACTGACCGCTGATGATCTGCCGGCGCCAGCCGAGGGCCGGGCTGACAACGGGGCGGTGATCCAGGCCAGCATGCTCAACGAGCGCGCGCTGACGATGGAGCCGCGCTACAAAGGCGAACCGATTCTGGCGGTGGCCGCGGTGGACGAGTTGACGGCGGCTGAAGCCATCGAGCTCATTCAGGTCGAGTACGAGCCGCTGCCGTTCAATGTGGATCCGCTCGACACGTTGCGGCCCGACCGGCCGAATCCGCGGACCGAGGGCAACGTCTGGACGCGCACGCCGGTGCCGCCGCCGACCCCGGCCGCCGGGGCCCCACCGGCCGCTGCGCCCGCTGGCCCACCGCCGACACGACCGGACATCAAAGAAGTGAAGTGGACGGCCACCGACTTCGACGAGTACGACCTGGGCAAGTTGCCGATGGGCGAGAACATCGATCCCTCGCTGAATTGGTCGTATGGCGATATCGAGGCCGGTTTCAAGGAGTCAGAGCTCGTCCTCGACGAGACCTTCTCCACGGCCGCCAACGCGAACCTGCCGCTCGAGAGCCGCTCGACGATGGCGTACTGGAGGAATGGAAAGCTGTTCCTGCACGGGTCGACGCAGAGCACGGCGCAGACCGTGCCCGCCGTCGCGCGGTGGGTCGGCATCGACGTCAAGGAGGTCATCGTCATCAGCGAGTACACCGGCGGTGGCTTCGGTAGCAAGGTAGCCGGGTCGATCCAGATGGCCATCCCCGCGCTGATGGCGAGGAAGATCAGCGCGCCGGTGATGATGCGCATCAACCAGGAAGAGGAGCACTATATCGGTCGCGTGCGTCCCGCCTTCCACGGCCGCATGAAGGTCGGCTTCGCGAAGAACGGCAAGATCAAGGCGCTCGACATGTACTGGCTGGCGGACAACGGCCCGTACGAGCAGCAGCACGACTGCGGCACTGGCGCGCGCATGGCGTCGCTCATCTACCAGCCAGAGTCGATGCGCTTCCGCGGTATGTCGGTCGTGACGAACACGAATCCGACCGGCTCGCAGAGCCAGCCGGGCGGCATGAACGTCGTCGCGATCATTGAGCCCATCCTGTCGAAGGCGGCGCGCAAGCTCAACATCGATCACGTTGACATCCATCGCGTGAACTGCCCCGCGGGCAAGGCGCAGTTCGGTCCGCCCAACGCGAAGGGGGCCCGCGCCTACGCGACGAGCGCGTTTGTCAAGGAAGCGCTCGACAAGGGCGCCGAGATGTTCCGCTGGAACGACCGCAAGGCGAACTCCGGTAAGCGCAACGGTAGCAAGGTGCGCGGCATCGGAGTGTCGCACAGCGGCTACATCGCAGGCAGCGTCGGCTTCGACGGACTGATCCTCATTCGGCCCGACGGCATCGTCCAGTTTCAGTCGGGGATTGGTAACCTCGGCACACACTCGGTGATTGACGTGCATCGTGTGGGCGCCGAGATGCTCGGCGTGCCGTGGGAGCGTTGCGAGGTCGTGTGGGGCGACACGAGCAGGAACCTACCCTGGTCGTGCATCTCCGGCGGAAGCCAGACGATCCACGCGATGACGCGGTCCGCTCACGCCGTGGCCACCGAGACCATCAAGCGGCTCCAGGAGATTGCCGCGAAGACGCTGGGCGGCACGCCTGAGAGTTACAAGGTGGGTGGCGAGAAGGTGTCGAGCGGCGGGCGGAGCATGACCTTCGCGCAGGCCGCTCAGAAGGCGATCGAGCTGGGCGGGAAGTACGACGGCCACGAGGCGCCGGAGAACGTGAACGGGTTCACCAAGGTTGCAATCGCGGGTCTGGCCGGCAAGGGACTCGTCGTTGCGGCGCGCGATACGTATCCGCGTGATGGAGCGACGCACTCGTTCGTGGCGACCTTTGCCGAGGTCGAAATCGACGTCGAGACCGGCGCGTACGCGATCACGGATTTCCTGGCCGTCGCAGACGTCGGGACCGTGATCAACCCGCGCAGCTTGGGCGGTCAAGTCCTCGGACGCTCGATGCTCGGCATCAGCCACGCCATCGGCCAGAAGATCGTCTACGACCAGCACTACGGCGTGCCGTTGGCCGTGCGCTACTATCAGAATCGGCCGCCGAGCATCCTCGACACGCCGAAGAACTGGAAATGGGTGGCAGTCGGTCTGCCCGATCCGGAAACGCCGGTTGGCGCGCGCGGCATTGGTGAACCTCCGGTGGGCTCGGGGACGGCCGCCGTTCTCAACGCGATTTCCGACGCGCTCGGCGACGAGATCTTCCGCCGGGCGCCGGTCAATGCGGATGCGATTCTGACCTCGCTCGAGGCCGGCCGACCGGTGCTCGAAGCGTTGACGGCCCACATCTGACGGAACGGGAACGCGCCAAAACGGAGAGACGCAATGGCTGTTATTCGCGATGTGATGCCGGTGTTCGAGCTGTTCCAGCCGGCGTCGGTGGCCGATGCATTGACGCTGGTGGACACCCACGGGACCGATGCCTGGATCCTGGCCGGCGGGATGGACTCGTTCGACTGGT
>VFZL01000041.1 GCA_016871175.1 Acidimicrobiia bacterium
CGCTCCAGTGTGGGGTAGCGTCCGTAAGTCCTTGCCTTGATTGACTTTCTATTGGTGCGGAAGAGAGGACTCGAACCTCCACGGTATTGCTACCGCCAGCCCCTCAAGCTGGTGCGTCTGCCAGTTCCGCCACTTCCGCGTGGTGCGATGAGAGCCATTGTATCCCCAGCGCGTTAGCGCGCGGGTGGCGCGGCCGGTTGGGGCGTCGCCGGCGTCGGTGCCGATGATCCCGACCCCTGTGCTGGCGACGAGGGAGTCGAAGCCGCCGGCGCGGACTCCGGGTTCGGCGTGGCCGTCACGCCGGTGACTGGGCCCGGCGCGGCTGGTGCGGGGGGCGCCGTCTCCGACGTCGACGGGGTGCCCGTTGCAGGGGTCGTGGCGCCCGACGGCGCCGCTGGCTTCGGTGCCGGAGGCGCGGGTGTGCCGCTCATCAACGATCCGCTGCTGCGCTGTCCCATGATCGCGAGCGCGATCGCGCCGATCATGAAGGCCACGGCGAATCCCGAGGTGATCTTCGCCAGCAGCGTGGCGCTGCCGCGCGCGCCAAACGCCGCCTGGCTATTGCCCCCGCCGAACGCCGCCGCCATATCGCCGCCCTTCCCCTGCTGCAGCAGGATGACGGCCAGCAGGGCCAGGCAGACGAGCACATAGAGGGCGGTGATCAAGAAGTACAGCATGGGACCGTTCCTGACAAGAAATTCGGATTATAGCCCATGATCTCGATTCATGGTCGCGCACCGGTCATGAACGTTTGCTGACCTGACTCCTGATCACGATGTCCGAGAAGCCCCGGACGTCGACGCTGGCGCCTCCAACGAGCGCGCCGTCGACGTCCGGCTCGCGCATCAGCTCGGCGATGTTATCGGGCTTCACGCTCCCGCCGTAGACGACGTGGCAGTGGTCGGCGGCGTTGGCGCCAAACCACTGCCGTAGCCGACTGCGGATGTGCGCGTGCGCTTCTTCCGCCTGCACCGCAGTCGCCACCTTCCCAGTGCCGATCGCCCACACGGGCTCATAGGCAATGACGAGGTCTGCGATCTGTTCGGCCGTTAACCCGTCCAGCCCAACCTTCACCTGCCGGTCCAGCACATCGAGCGTTCGATTGGCTTCGCGCTCCTCCAGCGTCTCACCGACGCAGACGATGGGACCGAGATTCGCGGCGAGCGCGGCGAGCAGTCTTCGATTGACGGTCTGGTCCGTTTCGCCGAAGAGCCGCCGCCGCTCGGAGTGGCCAATGATGACCAGCTCCGCGCCAGCTTCCTTGATCATCGGTGCCGAGACCGCGCCCGTGAACGTCCCTTCCTTCTCCCAGTAGACGTCCTGCGCCGCCACGGCCACATTCGAGTTCCGCAGGGCGTCGGCGACCGCGTGCACGGCCAGGAAGGGCGGCGCGACGACGATCTCGACACCCGTGATGTCTTTCACCACGGATCGGAACTCCTTGGCGAAGGCGACCGCCGCATGGACGGTCTTGTACATCTTCCAGTTCCCGGCAACGAACGGAGTCCGCATCTATTGAGCTTCTCTGGTGTAAGTGATTGGGTTCACTATAGTTCCAGGGCTCCAGGGTTCCAGGGTTCGCGGGTCTTGCGCCCCCGCCGCACCCGATCCTCGGCCGGCTTCCGTCAGTGCAGCGACACCCGGCAACGTGCGACCGCCCAAGAACTCGAGCGAAGCGCCGCCGCCAGTCGAGATGTGCGTGATCCGATCCGCTACCGACGCCTTCTCCACCGCCGCGATCGAATCGCCGCCACCGATGATCGTCGTCCCGTTGACCGCGGCGACCGCCTGTGCCACGGCCCTGGTCCCGGCTGCGAACTGATCGATCTCGAACACGCCCAGCGGGCCATTCCACACGACCGTCCTGGCCGCCGCGATGGCAGCCGAGTAAGCCGTGAGCGTCTCGGGTCCGATGTCTACGCCCAACCGATCCCCGATCGCGGCGTCCCCGACGGCGAGCACGGCGCTGGGCGCACCCGCCTCGAGCTTGGTCGTCACGACGTGGTCGACTGGCAGCAGCAGCGCCACACCACGCGCCGTCGCATCGGCCTCGATGCGGCGCGCCTCATCCAGTTTGTCGTCCTCGACGAGCGATTGGCCCACCGCCACGCCCCGCGACTTGAAGAACGTGTACGCCATGGCGCCGCCGATGATCAGGCGGTCCACCTTGCCAAGCAGATTCTGGATCACCTCGATCTTATCGGACACCTTGGCGCCGCCGAGGATCGCCACAAACGGCCGCTCTGGCGCCTCGAGCGCCTGACCCAGATACTTGATCTCCTGCTCCATCAGCAGACCTGCGGCCGCGCGAGGCACATGATGCGTGATGCCCTCGACCGACGCATGTGCGCGGTGTGCCGCGCCAAACGCATCGTTCACGTACACGTCGGCCAGTGAGGCCAAGCTGCTCGCAAAGGCGGGGTCGTTCTTCTCCTCTTCCGAAT
The DNA here is from genome assembly GCA_016871175.1 of Acidimicrobiia bacterium. GTDB lineage: Bacteria > Acidobacteriota > Vicinamibacteria > Vicinamibacterales > CAVVIG01 > VFZL01. Next base: position 2,445 of record VFZL01000041.1, read on the forward strand.
GGAATCGCAGGTTCTCGAGCAGGACGAGGCGCGAGCCATCCGTCTGCGCGTTCGCCACAGCTTTCGCGGCCACCGGGCCGATGCAGTCGGCCGCGAACACGACTGACCGTCCAAGCAACATCGACAACCGGTCCGCGACAGGTTTCAGCGTGAACTCCGGATTCGGTCTACCCTTGGGGCGACCGAGGTGGCTCGCGAGCACCACCGTCGCGCCCTGATTCAGCGCGTACTGGATCGTCGGCAGCGAGGCGCGGATACGGGTGTCGTCGCCCATGGCGCCGCCCTTGATTGGCACGTTGAAGTCGACACGCACGAAGACGCGCTTGCCCTTCAGATCCAGTTCACGAATCGACAGCTTCATCGCCGACTAGAGCCCCTTCTTCACCAGCAGCCGAAGCAGATCGACGCAGCGGCTCGAGTAGCCCCATTCGTTGTCGTACCAGGACAGCACCTTGACGAAGTCACCGTCCATGACTTTCGTGTAGGCCGCATCCACGATCGACGACCGCGCGTCACCCTTGAAGTCGACGGATACCAGCGGATCGGTGGAGAAGCCGAGAATGCCCTTCAACGGACCCTCTGCCGCGGCCTTGAGCGCAGTGTTGACCTCCTCGCCGGTGGTCTTGCGATCGAGAATTGCCGCGAGGTCGACCACGGAGACGTTCGGCGTCGGCACGCGCATCGCAAAGCCGTCGAGCTTGCCTTTGAGCTCAGGCAAGACCTCGCCAACCGTGAGAGCGGAGCCCGTGGTGGTTGGAATTATCGACAGCCCGGCTGCCCGCGCGCGACGGAGATCCTTGTGGGGCAAGTCGAGTAGCTGCTGGTCGTTGGTATACGAGTGAATCGTGGTCATCCAACCTTTCTTGATGCCGAAGCTCTGATGGATGACTTTCGCGAGCGGTGCCAGGCAGTTCGTCGTGCACGAGGCGTTCGAGATGATGTGGTGCGTGGCCGGGTTGTAGGTCTCCTCGTTGACGCCTAGGACCAGGCTCACATCGGGCCTCTTCGCAGGCGCCGTGATCACCACCTTCTTGGCGCCGGCGGCGAGATGCTTCGCCGCGGCGTCACGATCCGTGAACAGGCCGGTCGATTCGAAGACGACGTCGACGCCGAGGTCTTTCCAGGGGAGCTGGACGGGATCCTTCGACGAGAGCACTTTGAATGTGTCGCCGTCGACCGAAATGCCATCGGCGGTGGCCTCCACCTTCGCGTGCAGGTTGCCGAGCACCGAGTCGTACTTGAGCAGGTGCGCCAGCGTCGCCGCGTTCGTCAAGTCGTTGACCGCGACGAAGTCGATGTTCTCGTCGCCGAGCGCCGCTCGCATGATGTTGCGACCGATGCGGCCAAAGCCGTTGATGCCCACCCGTACCGCCATACACTGCACTCCTTTTCACGAACGGGGGCGCTGCCCGGATCGCCCGCCTCGCCCAGCCTCGACGAAGCACGCCGAAGGGACGGACCCATGACAGCGGCGAGCCGGACCAGACAAAACGACTCATTCTAGTGAAGCGGCTTGCGGATGGTCAAACTGCACGGCTATACTCATCTTTTCGTAATCGATACCTCAATCAGGACTTACGCCCCGTGTACGTGGCCTACAGCCTGCTGATGTTCTGCGTCTTCGTCGTGGTGTCGCCGTACTTCGTGTATCAGGTGATCCGCTACCAGAAGTACGTCGGGAGTCTTCGCCAACGTCTCGGGTACCTGCCTATCAGCTTCAACATCGATGGCGAGGAGTCGATTTGGATTCACGCGGTGTCGGTCGGCGAGGCCCTGACGGTCCGTGCGCTGGTGACCGACCTCCGCGCGAGCTATCCGCGCCTGCGGCTGTACCTCTCCACGACGACCATCGCCGGCCATCAGGTCGCCCGCAAAAGCGTGCCGCACGTGGACGGCGTCTTCTACTTTCCTTTCGACTGGACGTTCATCGTCAGACGGACGCTCGGCATTGTGAAGCCGCGCGTCTTCGTGATGATGGAAACGGAGATCTGGCCCAACCTCCTGCGCGAGTGCGCGGAACGCGGTGTGCAAACGGTGCTTGTGAACGGTCGGATTTCGGCACGGTCCTTTCCACGCTACAAGTGGGTGCGACCGTTCTTCAGGCGAGTCCTGCAGCACATCGATCGGTTCTGCATGCAGAGCGAGGAGTCGGCCCGCCGCATCATCGAGCTCGGCGCGGACGCCGGGCGCGTGACCGTCACCGGAAGCCTCAAGTTCGACTCGCTGCCCATGCCGACGATCGCGCACGGGAAGCCGCGCGAGCGCGTCCTCCGCTACTTCCCGATTGGGGCATCTCGACCCGTGGTGATCGCGGGGAGCACGGTCAAGGGCGAAGAACCGGCGATTCTCAGGGCGTTTGCGCGCGTGAAGCTCACGACGCCGCACGCGCTCCTGATCGTGGCGCCTCGGCAACCCAAGCGGTACTCGGACGTCGAACGGCTCTCGAAGGAGGCCGGGTTCACGACGGTCCGACGATCGAACCTGCCGATCGACGTCGAGCCCAAAGCAGACGTGGTCGTGCTCGATACGCTCGGGGAGCTGGCGCAGCTGTATCAGCTCGCCACGACTGTGTTCGTGGGTGGCAGCCTGGTGGACCACGGCGGGCACAACATCCTCGAGCCGGCGGTCTTCGGTAGACCGATACTCTTCGGTCCGTTCATGCACAACTTCACGGAGATTGCGGAGACCTTCCTCAGCAACGGTGCCGCGATGCAAGTGGCCTCGGACCGCGAGCTGGAGGAGGCGGTGCTGGCGCTTGTGACCGATCCGGTGCGTCGCGCCCGCTTGGGCGCGGCTGCCAAGGCGCTGGTCGAAGCCAATCGCGGCGCCAAGGACAAGACGCTCCGCGTGTTCGCCGATCTCTTGCCCTCCCGATCCATCGGCGGCGTGGTCCGCCCGTTTCGAGTGGTCCACTAGGGCGGCGGCAGCCCGATGGCACCGCTGCTCCTCTCGGTGGCCAGCTCCGTCTACGGTGCCGTCGCGCGCCAGCGACGTGCTTGGTACACCCGCGCGCCGGACCGACAGCGCCGGCTCCGCTGTCCGGTCATCAGCGTCGGCAACCTCTCGGTGGGCGGAAGCGGCAAGACGCCAGTGGTCGCGTACCTCGGGCGCCTGCTGCTCGCGGCAGGCGAACGACCGGCGATCCTCTCGCGCGGCTACGGTCGTCGCATCCGCGATGAGGGCGTGACGGTCGTCTCCGATGGCACTCGCGTCCTGACCGATGTCGGGCACGCCGGCGATGAACCGCTCATGCTGGCGCGCGATCTACCCGGCGTGGTCGTCGCGGTCGCGTCGGAGCGTTACCTGGCCGGTCGCCTCGCCGAGACCCGTCTCGGGGCCACGGTCCATCTCCTGGACGATGGGTTTCAGCATGTGCGGTTGGGGCGGGACGTGAACCTGCTCGCGCTGCACGAGGCGGATCTGCGCGATCATGTCCTGCCGGCGGGTCGGCTCCGCGAGCCACTGTCCGCGGCGAGCGCAGCCGACGCCCTCCTCCTGTCGGCAGCCACTGGCGACGACGCGGCGGAGAGCGTGTCCGCGCTTCGCAGCCTGATGTCCCTTCAGCCGAAGCCGGTCTTCGCGGTACGGCGAGCGGTTGCGCCCGTGCGGCTGGTGGCGAGCGGGACGGTGATCACGCCGACGTCGGTCGGTCCCGTGTTCGCGGTGGCGGGCATGGCCCGGCCCGAACGCCTCTTCACGGACCTGTCGGCCGCCGGGTGGAAGGTTGCCGGGACCCTGACCTTCCCGGACCACCATCGATATCGCCAGGCGGACGTCGCACGCATCGCCGCGGCCGCGCGCGACGCCCGGACGCACGTGGTCGTGACCACCACCAAGGACGTCGTGCGGCTCGAGCCGCTCGACTGCTCGTCGATGGCACTCGCGGTGGCGCCCCTGGAACTGGCGATCGAACCGGTCGACGCCGCGGTGGATCTTCGGAGCTGGATCCTCGAGCGGCTGGCGGCCACGCGTGATCGGCAGTCGGCCACCGACCGCTGTGCGCACGTGGAGACCGCGTCGCGGTGACCGTTCGCCACGGTCTCGAGTACGCGGCCATGCGTTCGGCGGCTGCGCTCGTGGGACGCCTGCCGGACCGTCTCTGCGACGCTTGTGGCACCGCGGTCGGTGCTGCCTTCTATACTGTCGACCGCCGCCATCGGCGGATCGCCTTGGAGAACGTCGCGCAGGCGTTCCCCGGCCGCGGCGCTCGCGATTGCGAGACCATCGTGCGCGGCTCGTTCCGGCATTTCGGCCGGCTCCTCTTTGCGGTTCTCAAATTCAACACGCTCGCGCAGTCCGCCATGCTGGCTCGCGTCGAGTTCGAAGGCGAGGATCGTGTGCGGCTCGCCCACGCGCAGAACAAAGGCGTACTGTTCGTCACCGGGCACTTCGGATTCTGGGAGATCCAGGCGCTCGTCCACGCCCTACGATTTCCGCCGATGGCCGTGCTGGCACGTGCCCTCGACAACCCGGCGCTGCACGAGGCACTCGAGCAGATCCGCACGCGCACCGGGAACGCCGTGATCTACCGCCAAGGCACGATGCGCCGCGTCATGCGAACGTTGCACGCCAACCAGGGCGTTGGCGTGCTCATCGACCAGCACACGCTCAGCCGCGACGCGCTCTCCATCGAGTTCTTCGGACGCCCAGCGGCGACGACGGCCATTGTCGCGGCGCTCGCCTATCGCACTGGCGCGCCCGTGGTGCCGCTGTTCGCCTTGCCGCTCGGACACGGGCGCTATCGGATGATCTACGAACATCCGGTCGAGCCGCCAACGTCAGACGATCCCGAGGCCCTCCGGGCATTCACTCAACGCTGCACCGATGTGTTGGAGACCTACGTCCGCCGCCATCCCGAGTTGTGGTTGTGGATGCATCGGCGCTGGCGCACCCAGGCCGGGTCAGCCCGGTAAGCCGGGCCGCCGGCCGACCTGCCCCTATTTCGCGGCAATCGGCATCCGCCATCCGGTGCCGAACGCGCGGTCGGTGACTTTCAGGCCGGGGGCGGCTTGCTTTCGCTTGAACTCCGCGGTTCGCACCAGCTTGATCACGCGCCGGACGGTTCCGGGCTCGAATCCAGCGGCGATGATGGCATCGACGGGCTCGTGCCGCTCGATGTAGCGTTGGAGGATTTCATCGAGCACGTCGTACGGTGGCAGCGAGTCTTGATCCGTCTGGTTGGGCCGGAGCTCGGCCGACGGTGCCTTGGTGAGAATGGGTTCGGGAATGACCGCCGAGCCGCGGGTGGCGTTCAACCAGCGCGCCACGCGATACACCATGGTCTTGGGAACGTCGGCGATGACGCCGAGTCCGCCGGACATGTCGCCGTAGAGCGTGCAGTAGCCGACCGCCAGCTCCGACTTGTTGCCCGTCGTGAGCAGAAGCGCGTGGCGCTTGTTGGAAAGCGCCATCAGCAGATTGCCACGGATCCGCGCCTGAATATTCTCCTCGGCGACGTCACGTGGCGCTCCGGCGAACGCTTCGCGCAGGGTCTCCTCCATCGCGGCCATCGCCGGCGCGATGGGCAGCGTCACGGTCTGGATCCCAAGATTCGCGGCGAGCTGCAGCGAGTCGTCTATGCTGCCTCGGCTCGAGAACGGGGAGGGCATCAGCACGCCGAGGACGCGTGCGGGTCCCACGGCCTCTGCCGCGAGAGCGGCCGTCAACGCCGAGTCGATCCCGCCGGACAGCCCGAGCAGACAGTGCGTGAATCCGCATTTTCGTGCGTAATCGCGGGTCCCCAAGACGAGCGCGCGCCAGATCTCGGATTCGGTGTCGAGATCGGCCGCGGGAGCGACAGGGGTCGCGTCCGACAGATCGCAGATGATGACGTCCGCGTCGAACGAGCGACCGCGCGCGATCACCGCACCTTGCGCGTCGAACACACAGCTTCGCCCATCGAACACAAGATCGTCGTTCCCCCCGAACTGATTGACGTACGCCACCGGCACGTGGTGACGCTGCGCCATACTGCCGAGCATCTGCTCTCGAAAGCGATGCTTGCCGGCCACGAAGGGCGACGCCGACATGTTCACGATTGCTCGCGCTCCCGCGGTGACGAGCTCTTCGATGGGATCGTGGTGATAGCGACGTCGCTTCCAGAAGTCTCGATCGTTCCAGACGTCCTCGCAGATGCTGACCCCAATTGGTGTATCGTTCAACCTGAACACCTGTGGACCGCGGAAGGGCTCGAAGTAGCGATCCTCGTCGAAGACGTCGTAGGTCGGGAGGAGCGACTTGCGAAACCGATGCTCCACACGGCCGCCGCGCACCAGCGCCGCCGTATTGAAGAGTGGTCGACCCTGGTCCGCCTGGTTCGGTTCGGGCAGGCCGACGAGGGTCGGCGGCCCGTCGGCCACCGCATCGGCCAGCGCGGCCAGCTCGCCCCACGCCCGCCCGACGAACTCCTCACTGAGCAACAGGTCGCGGGGCAGATAGCCCACCAGCGCGAGCTCGGGGGTCACGGCGAGGTCGGCGCCGGCTGCCCGTGCGGTGTGGGCTGCGTCGGCGATGAGCCGGGCGTTGCCGGCGAAGTCACCGACCGTCGGATTGATCTGGAGCAGAGCAATGCGCACGGGCTCGTAGGCTTCAGTTGTACATCACTGGAGCGGCCGCGGTCGATGAGGCGGCGTGCTACCCTCAGACGTCAGGCACGATGAATGAGCGCGATTCTCAGGCACGCGACCCGCTGCGAGACGCTCGCGTCGAGCGTCTCGTGGTGGTCGCACCCAACTGGCTGGGCGATGCGGTCATGGCGTTGCCGGCCCTTGCGGATGTCCTGCACGCCAGCTCCGGCACCACGGTGACCATCGCGGCCAGACCCTCCGTGGCGCCGCTCTTCCGGCTTGTTGGCGGAGTGTCTGATGTCTTGGAGCTGGCAAGAGGTGCGGCGTGGCGCGAGGTCGCTGGGCTGTTGCGTGGCCGCGGATTCGATGCCGCCCTCTTGTTGCCCAATTCATTTCATGCCGCGTGGACTGCGGCGCGCGCCGGCATCAGAGAACGGTGGGGCTACGTCGCGGACTGGCGTGGTCCGTGGTTGACACGTCGTGTGGCGCGCCCTGGTCGGGTTCACCAGGCCGCGTACTACCAGCATCTCACGTCTGCGCTGGGATTCACGGCGGGCCCGCTGTTCCCATCCCTCGAGGTGTCGGATGCGGATCGCGAGCGGAGCGCGGAGCTGCTCCGGTCCGCCGGCTGGGATGGCCGCGCGCCGATGGTGGTGCTCGCGCCTGGTGCGGCCTACGGGGGCGCGAAGAGGTGGCCGGCGGCGTCGTTTGGGGCCGTTGCCGCGGCAATGGCGCGCGACGGCCTGGTGCCGGTCCTCATCGGCACTGCCGCCGACGCTCAGGCTGGACGGGAGGTGTGTGCCGCGGCGGGCGGTGACGTGCCCGTGCTCGATCTCATCGGACGGACCGACTTGCCAACGCTGACGGCGGTTCTGGCTGTCTCGCGCGGTCTCATCACCAACGATTCCGGCGCCATGCACCTCGCAGCCGCGGTCGGCGTGCCGGTGACGGCCATCTTTGGTCCCACCGACGAGACCGCCACGTATCCGCTCGGTCGCGCGCCACACACGATCCTCACGCACAACGTGTGGTGCCGCCCGTGTATGCTCCGTGAATGTCCCCTCCGTCACCGCTGCATGCGCGGCGTGACGCCAGAGGCCGTCACCGAGGCCGCACGACGACACGTCGCGGCCTCGGCGAACAACGACCAATGACCAACGACCAAGCGGCGGTCTTTCTCGACCGCGACGGCACCCTGATCGACGAGGTCGGCTATCTGGATCGGCCCGAGCGGGTCACCTTGTACCCATTCACCACGGTCGCCATTCGCGCGCTGAATCGCGCCGGGTTTCGCGCGATCCTCGTCACGAACCAGTCCGGGATCGCGCGAGGCTTCTTCGACGAGGCCGCCGTCGCCGCTGTTCACCGGCATCTGGCCAGCTTGCTGGCCCAGGGAGGCGCCTACCTCGACGCGTATTACTATTGTCCGCACCACCCGGACGGACACGTGGCGCCGTACGTCGGCTCGTGCGAGTGCCGAAAGCCGGGACGCGGTCTCGTGGATCGCGCCGTACGGGAGCTGTCGATCGATCCCACGCGCTCGTTCGCGGTGGGCGATCGCTGGTTGGATGTCCGGCTGGCGCAGAACGTAGGTGCGCGAGGCATCCTCGTGCGCACGGGCTACGGCGCGGTGGAGGTATCGCGCCGACCAACCGATCTGATCGTGGATGCCGTGGTGAACAATCTCGTCGAAGCGGTAGGCCACATTCTGGCGACCGGCGCTGGTCCCACGCGATGACGCGTCACGCGAGACCCACGACCGGGCACCAGGATTCCTCCATCCGTGTCAACGATCGCAACCGGCTGCTGGCACTCGTTGAGGCATTCGCGAATCGAACCGTGCTGGTCGTCGGCGACTTGATCGCCGACGAGTTCATCTACGGCCGCGTCGCGCGCGTCTCGCGCGAGGCGCCGGTGCTCATCCTGCAGTACGATGCAACCCAGGTTATCCCGGGCGGGGCCGGCAACGCCGCCAACAACGTGGCGGCACTCGGAGGACGCGCGAAGTTGGCTGGCCTCGTTGGCACCGACGTCGAGGGTCGGCGGATGCTGGCGGCGTTTCCTCGAGGCGTGGACTGTTCAAACGTCATGCGCGAGGCGACATACCAGACGCCCGTGAAGACGCGCATCCTGGCGGGCGGCGCTCACTCCGCGAAGCAGCAGGTCGTGCGGATCGACCGCGCAACCGGGTGGCCGCTTGCGGCACGAATCGGTGCCGCATTCCCCCCGCACGTCGCCGCGGCCATCGGTCGCGCGGACGCGATTCTGCTCTCCGACTACGGATCGGGCTTCGTCTCGCCTCGCCTCGCGCGCACGATCCTGGCGATGGTCGCGCGTGGCCGGCGACGGGCCGTGCCGGTGTTGGTCGACAGCCGCTATCGGTTGCTCGAGTACCGTGGCTTGACCACCTGCACGCCGAACGAATCCGAGGTCGAGCAGGCGCTCGGCGTCCGCATCGGCGACAACGTCCGCGCGTTGGAGGATGCGGGGCGCACGCTCTTGTCCCGCACGCGGTCACAAGCGGTGCTGATCACACGGGGAAGCAGAGGGATGGCCCTCTTCGAGCCAGAGCGCCCGACCGTGCATATTCCCATCTTCGGCTCCGACGAAGTGGCAGACGTCACGGGCGCCGGTGACACGGTCATCGCCACGTTTGGCCTCGCGCTCGCCTCGGGGGCGACGTTCGTGGAGGCCGCGCGGCTTGCGAACTATGCTGGTGGTCTCGTCGTGATGAAACGCGGCACCGCCACGGTGTCCGCGCGTGAGCTCACGGATGCGATCCGCCTTGACCTGTGAACGCGACTCCGTTGGCTACCATCGAGCCATGATCGTCAGCTGAAACGCCGGGCCATGGGACGCGTGCTTACCGAATCACAGTTGTCCGACGCGCTCGCCGCTGATCGTGCAGCCGGCCGGACGATCGCATTCGCCAACGGCTGCTTCGACGTGCTGCACGTTGGACACGTCCGATACCTGCAGGCTGCCGCCGCCGAGGCGGACCGTTTGGTCGTGGCGATCAATGACGACTCTTCGGTGGCGGCCCTGAAGGGCCCGGGACAACCGGTGCTCTCGGCCGCAGACCGCGCAGAGTTGGTCAGCGCGGTGCGAGGGGTGGACTACGTCGTGGTGTTCGGCGACACGACGGTCGAGCGACTCCTGCTCGCGCTCCGACCCGACGTGCACTGCAAGGGGACGGACTACACGGTAGAGAGCGTACCCGAACGCGCGGTCGTGGCGGCATACGGCGGGCGGACCGCCATTGTCGGCGACCCCAAACAGCACAACACTCGCGAGCTGCTCGCGCGCATCCGCGGTGAGGCCGCGCCGACGGCACCACGGCCCCAGGACCGCTGACATCCTGTGCCCCGGTTCCTCATCGTCAGGCTAGGCGCCCTCGGCGACATCGTCCATGCGGTGCCGGTCGCGGCCGCGCTGCGGGACGCGTTCCCACGGGCGCATATCGATTGGGTGGTCAGCGCGAGGCACGAGGAGATCCTCACGTTCGTGAAGGCCGTGACCTCTCGCATCGTCGTACGCCCGTCGGTCGTCGGCCTATCCATCGCGGCCGCGATCCGAGCCATCCGGCGCACGAAGTACGACGTCGCGCTCGATTTGCAGGGCTTGTTGAAGTCCGCGGTGATCGCGAGAGGATCCGGCGCAGCTCGAGTCATCGGCTTCGTCGCGCGGTACCTCCGCGAGCCGCTCGGGGCCCTGTTCTACACAGAGCAGTACGACCCGGGAGGCGAAGGCCTTCATGCGCCAGCCGAGCGGCGTCACGTGACGACCATCAATCTCGGGATGCTTCGTTTGCTCGGGGTCCCTGACAGCCCACCCACGTTCCCGTTCGAGCTTCCGGCATCGCCGATCGCGACGCATGCGCGCGAGATGGCGGCGGGACCGTATGCGCTGCTCAACCCAGGTGCGGCGTGGCCGAACAAGCGGTGGCCAGCGGAGCGGTTCGCGGCGCTCGCCTCCGGGCTCTTCGAGCGACGTCGTCTTCGGTCGGCGGTGCTGTGGGGGCCGGGCGAGCGTGGCCTGGCCGAAGAGATCGCCGCCAGGGCCGGCTCCGCGGCGTTCGTGACGCCTGAAACGCGCATCGGCGACATCATGGTGCTCGCTCGCGGAGCACAGGTGATGGTTTCCGGAGACACCGGGCCCACGCATATCGGTGCGGCGATGGGCGTGCCGATCGTCGGCCTCTACGGACCGACGCGCCCCGAGCGCAATGGTCCGTGGGACCCGGCCGACATTAGCGTGTCGCGCGCAACGATGTGTCAGTGTCAACACCGGCGCCGCTGTCATGCGGCACGCTGGTGTCTGCTCGACATCCCCGTGGAGGATGTGCTCGGCGCCGTCGAACGCCGACTCGACGCCGGACGCGCCCTTCATGGCTGACCGGCCGTCGCGACCATCAGCGTCGTCAATAGTGACGGGCCTTGCGCGGTTTCGAGTGCCGCTCGGGTTCTTCATGGCGGTGATCGTGTGGGTGCTGGCGCTTCCCACGCGCCGTTCGATGTTCATCGGGACCGCTATCGCGGCGATGGGTGAGGCCCTCCGCGTCTGGGCGGCCGGCCATCTACGGAAGTCTCGCGAAGTGACGACATCCGGACCCTATCGATTCTTGGCGCATCCGTTGTACGTCGGGTCGGCCATCATGGGCCTCGGGGTGGCGATAGCGTCCGGAAGCCGATGGGCGTGCGCGCTCGTCGTCGTCTACCTGGCGACGACGGTCACGGCCGCTATACGCGAGGAAGAGGCGTTTCTGCGGCAGAAGTTCGGCGCGGCGTACGAGGCCTACAAGCGCGAATCATGGCAGCGGGCATCGGCGACCCGCTTCAGCTTCCGTCAGGCGCTGGCTAACAGAGAACACCGCGCGATGCTGGGTTTCGTGGTCGCCCTGTTGCTGCTCCTTTGGAAGGCTACCTATAATCGACTTCCCTAGGCCGTCCGTCGGGCGGCCTCGGTGCGTGAGGCTCGCGCTCGCGGAGCCCCGCGTGGTTAACGGGCGGTTAGCTCAGTTGGTAGAGCACCGGCTTTACACGCCGGCTGTCACAGGTTCGAGTCCTGTACCGCCCAATCTGCGATAGGGAAACGCGATGCGTTTGGACCGAGGGCCCAAAATCTTCAATCGTCAGTCTGTAATCTGCAATATGATCGGAAGTCCCTGGGGTCGTAGTTCAGTTGGTTAGAACGCCGGCCTGTCACGCCGGAGGCCGCGGGTTCGAGTCCCGTCGACCCCGCCAACCTTTGCTCGCCCTGCGCGCAAGCGCGCGAGCCTCGGTTTGGTAAGCCCCAGAGGCCGTCCGGCGGCACACATCCTCATCCCGCGTGGCTTGGGTTTGCCCGCTCGGCTCAGCTCGAGGCGGCAGCCCCCGAGTCGACCCTGGTGGGTTCTCTTTCACACCATTTCGATGGCGGCACGGTCTACAGTGTCGTGATCCGCTGACTGAAAAGGTACCCGTCTAGGTATGTCGCCGTACCGTGTCCGTCCCAATTATCGACGGCAATGACGAGGATCGACGGTGTCAGCGGCGGGTACACGGCTTGCCGCTCGGCTCAGCAATCGTTACAGGTCTTTTCAATGCGCTTTTCCAGCACTGCCTCCATCGCGCTGCTCGCGGTTGCACTCTCGGCGTTCGCAGCTGGCGCGCAGGATCGCCACTCAGACCTGGCGACGGCCGGGTGGAATGCGATCCTGAACGACCAAGGGGCAGAAGCGCTGCGCCTGTTCGAGTCCGCGTTGTCCATCCGGCCTGATGACGCCGTACTCCTGCTCGGGTCGGGCGCCGCCTTACACCGGTTGGGTCGCGAATCTGACGCGATCCGTGCCCTCGCTCGAGCGCTCGAGCTGAATCCGACCTTGGCGGTCGCGTCTCGCCTCCTAGCCGAAATTGCCATCAAGGAGGGTGATCTCGCGCTTGGCATCGCGACCTACGAACGAGCTCTGGTGCAAGCACCCGATAACGTCGAGATGGCATCCCGCTTGGACCAACTGAATGATGAGGTTGCTCGCCGTGGAGCGGCCGCCAGGTTGACGGTCGCGTTCGCCGGGGAACGACATCAGGCGCTCGGCGAACACGCCAGTCGCGTCCTAAACGGCACGTATTGGCAGGTGGCGAAGCTCGTTGGTGCGTATCCTGCGGGCGCGATAACTGTCGAGCTGAATACCTCCAGGCCGTTTCGCGCAGGCGAGTCCGGCTCGACGGCCACGCCAGCCTCGAATCAGGGTCGCATCTCCATCAATGCCGAAGGCGCGCTGGAGGACGTCGACGCCTTCAACCATGCGCTGACCCTTGAATTGGTCCGCGCCATGGTGATTGAGATGGCACCGACTGGAGTGCCCGTGTGGTTCGCCGACGGGCTCGCGCAGATCGTCGCGAGCGCCGACGCCGCCGTGGCGAGACGTCGCCTGCGCGAGACGGCCGAGATCCCCTGGACGCGGTTCGAAACCGTCGGGTCCCGGTGGCAGGCAGACGCGCAGCTCCGAGCGGATGCGAGCCTACTCATCGTCCATACGTTGCTCGCCCGCATCGGGTCTCGATCGACGCAGTTCCTCGATGATCTCGCCGAGGGGCTGTCGCTCGACGAGGCGCTCGCCCCGTTCGGGTTCTCGTACGCAGATCTGAAAACCGACGTCGCTCGGTCGCTCGAGCCCTGATCGTGAGGAGCGCCTGAGCCGCGGGTGTCGTTCTCGCGATTGATCCCGGCCGGCGCCAGGGCGCAGCCCTCGACCGTCTCACCCGTGAGTTCGACAAGCACGAGGTGGTCATTGCCACGTCGGGCGACGAGGCGCTTGCCGTCCTCGATGGCTTCCTGCCCGATCTCATCGTCTTTCCGGTGTTCCTCGCTCCTGGCGACGAGAGCAAGCTGCAGGTTCGGTTGGAAGCGCTCCTCAGTCCGGGAGACCGCCGAGCGCTGACCATCCCACTCGGCGCGTTCTTCGACGGTGAATCACACGCGACGCGTCCGACAGCGGTGCCGCCGCGCTGGTTCTATTGGTTCAAGCCGCAGGCGCTCGAACCGGAGATGGCGGACCCGCAGAGGTTCGCCGACGCCGTCCGCGCGGACGTGCACCGCCCGCGCGCGACGCGGACGTCGGTGTCCGCCGACGTGGAGCCAAGCCCGCTGCAACGGCCCACGCCAGTCGTTCACCCCGCGCCTGCGCACGCCGGATCGCCTTCCCTCGCGTCCACCCGTCAAGACGCGCAAGCCGCGTTTCGCGCGCCGGGCGATGCGCTCGAATCGGCTGCGGCGATGGTCTCGGAGCGAGTGGGGGAATCCGCAGCGTTGCGCGCGGGACAGGTCGGCGGGGAGGCGGGTGAGCCCTTCGCAGCCGAGTCGACCGACGAGGACCGCTCGGACAGAGGCGCTCGAGCGGCCGCGTTTGTCGCAGCTCTGGGCACGGCCTTCCGGGCGATGAGTCGGATCGTGGAGACCGTGGGGTCTGTCCTTGGGGCCGTGTGGCGGGTGTCCCGGGGCCTCCCGCGTCCGGTGCAGGTCGGCGTGCCGGCGGTCGCCGTCCTCCTGACGCTGGGCGTGACCGGCCAGGTCGGGAGGTTGATCGGATCACCGGTGCGATGGGCGACCGCAGCGCGCGAGCGCTGGTTCCCTGCGAAGCCGCCGAGCGGGATCGCCGAGATTCAGACGGTTCCCGAGGGCGCGCAGGTCTGGTATCAGGGCCGCCAGCTAGGGGTGACGCCGCTGCGAACCGAACTCGCCGTCGGGTCCCACGAAGTCGAGCTGAGCTACCGGAACACCACACGTACCCTCACACTCGACGTGACGCCGGGGAACACGATTGTGCAGCGCATCGAGTGGGCCGCGCCCCGTGTTGCCGGCGCGCTTCGCGTCGAGTCTGATCCACCCGGCGCGGCGGTGGCGGTCGACGGCAAACCACGCGGTGTCACGCCGCTGACCGTGGAGGACCTCACGGCGGGGCAACACGACGTCGACATCGTGATGAATGGGAACACCGTGCGTGAGACCGTCGACGTCAGAGGTGGCAAGACCGTCACGCTGCGCCCGTCGATCTACCGGGGCTGGCTCGCTCTCTTCTCGCCGATCGACTTGACGGTGGCCGTCGACGGTCGAGCCGTCGCGCTCGATGACCAGCATCGCGCGCTGTTGCCATCCGGTTCCCATCAGTTGACGGGGCAGAATCGCTCCCTCGGATATGAGTACTCGCAGACCAGCGAGATCAAGCCGGGTGACACGACGCCCGTCTCCGTCGTGCTCCCGAAGACCACTCTCTCGATCACGACGTCGAGCCCGGCCGAGGTGTGGATCGACGGCGAGCGCATCGGAGACGCCCCGATCACCGACTATCCTGTCGACATCGGCACGCGCTCGGTGCTGGCCCGCTCTGCCGAGCATGGCGAGCGCCATACCAGCGTCACGGCCACGGTGAACCCCGCGCACGTGTCATTCAATTTCGCGAGCGCCGCGCCCTGATCGGCGAACAGCGTCCACACATTCTCAGCCGCGAGCGACGCGCATGACACGACCATCACCCGCTCTAGACCAACGGCCTGTCGTCCGCGGCAATGCGACGACCGCTGCGCCCAGCTCCACAGCGCCAGACGGGCACGCGACCGAGTGGCGACCGCCCGACTTGGCGGCGGTGCAAGAGTGCTTGACGCTGCTCGCGCGAGCGGTGCGACAGTTCCACACGTATCCGGACACCAGCCCGCTCTGCCTCGAGGCGATGGTCGCCTGTCAGAAGGCGCTCGTCGGTCTGCACGCGCGCGAGCATCTGGCGTTCAGGGTGATACCGAACCATCTGGTGGTCGACGAGATCGCGCTTGGTGCCGGCACCGTTGTGGCCTAGGAGCTGGCGCACCGGCTCCACCGTGCGCACGTGGCCAGCGTGGAGATCGCGCGCGCGATCCGCACGCGCGATCTGACCCGGTTCTGCAAGGACCTGAGCGGCCTCGGTGAGGCGCGGCAGGCGGCGCATGCCTTCCCCGAGCTGCTGGCCGAGCACGGTGTCTGCGACATCACCGTGCACCCGGCGCACCGACCGGAAGTGCTCGACGTCGGTCCCCTGCACCCGCCTGTCCAGCGCCTGGTCGATCACGAGAAACAGCGACGCCAGGCGCTCTTCGCCTCGGGTGGGCCGGTGCACCATCTGTATCCGCCCGACAAAGGGTGGGTGCGCGTCGACCCGTCGGCGACGCACGACTCGTTCTCGCTGGTGGACCTCGCGGTCCTCATCGACAATCCGGCCGAGATCGCGGTCGCCCTCATGCGGTTGACGGGGGACGAGACTCAGGCAGCCCACGATTCCCGTGCGGCGTTCGAGCACAAGTTCTCCGATCTCACGGCCATCTTCTCCGCCGTCGACCCGCGCCTGGCGCGCCAGCTCTTCTCGAAGCTGTCCCGCGCCGTCCTCGAGCTCGACCCCGATCGGCACTCCCGCTTGCTCAAGCGCACGGTGTTGCCCGGCCTGCTCGACGGCAAGCTCGAGGGGTCGGTCCTCGGCGATTTCCCGGATGTTGAGCTCGCCGAAGCGCTGTGCCTGCTGCTGGACCTCGAGACCGCCTCACCTGACGTCCTGACGACTGCGCTCGACCGATTGGGCCTGCCGCCCGAACGGCGGCAGAACATCGTGCCGCTGCTCGAAGCGCGCCTGAACCGCACGGCCCCACCTCGGCCGGACGCCTACGGCCACGACCACGCCATCGAAAGCTACGCGCGCCGGCTCGTGGCGCTCAAGCCCGGCGAGGCCCGCAGCTTCGCGGAGTACACGGCGTTCGATCTCTCCGTCACCGAGGACACGAAGTCGCTGGTCGGTCAGTTGGTCGACGCGATTGGCACCACCGACCTGGGGACCTCGCAGCTCGAGACACGGTTGCGACTCGTGCGGCTGGAGCCGAACCCGGAGCTGGTCGCGGCGTTCATGGAGCTGACCCTCAAGCTCTTCGAGGACCTCGAAGGCCGGCAGCAATGGAGTCCACTCGCCGAGTGGGCCGCCAAGTTCAATGGCCTGGCGGTGGCGCTCCGTGACACGCGACCTGACGCGGCGGATGCTGTGTGCACCGGGCTCGCGCGCTTCGGCACCGTCGCCCGCGCTGTGGCGATCGCGGACCTGTACAATGCGGGCGGCGAGCCTCGCGCGCGGGCACTCGCGCTGGCCGACGGGTTCGGCGCGGCGCTCGCTGACGCCTTTCTGTCGGCGGTCGACGCTCCCGCAGCCGGCGGGGCGGCGCGGCCACTGGTGGCCCTGATGACCGAACGTGCACAGACGTTCGCGCCCGTGCTGGCCGGGCGGCTGCGCGACTGCGGCACCGCAGCCCGTCACGCGATAGTGAGAGTGCTCGGCGCCGCAGGAGCGATGCACGCGCCGGCCGTCATCGCCCTCTTACCGCCGCAGGACCGCGAGTGCGACGAGGCCACCGGCCGCGAGGCGCTGCGCGCGCTCGCGCGGATGGCGACACCGACAGCGGCCGCCGCGGTCGCGGCATGTCTCACGAGCGATGTCGCGTGGCTGCAACTCGCGGCCGAAGAAGCCCTGTGGCATTTCCCCGCACCGATGGCGTCGGCGCAGGTGCGAACGCTCTTGGCCGATCGCGAGTTCGCCCTGAGCCACCCAGACGTCGCCGGACGCCTGCTCGAGCGCGCCGCACAAGCGGGCATCAGCGGGCTTGCTCCCGTGCTCCAGGCGCTCGCGCCGCTGCGGTTCCGCTTTTGGAATCCCGCGCTCGTCCGTGTTACTCGGAAAGCCCAACACCTGTTGCTCTCAGGACGAAGCATCCCGTGTCCCCGACATCTCCGTCCGAATCACCGGCACACGCGCTCCTGGATCCGCTGCCGATGCTGAAGGGCCTGGCCACGCTGCGTCGGCTGACCGGGACGTACCCGACGGGCCACCCAATGGTGGAGCAGCGCCTAAAGGAGCTGGACGAAGCCGTTCGCGCGCATCTCCAACATGGCTCTCCCGTCCGCATTGATATCGTCCGCGGCGAGGTTCATCTGGAATCGGTCGCGTTCGCGACCGATTCGCAGACCACGGGACAGCTCGTCGAGGATCTGGTCTCGCTCGGCGTGCAGAGCATTCATGTCCACGCGGGGGTGACGTCCGCAGAGCTCCTGACGCTGGCGCAGTTCCTCTGGCAACTCAAAGATGTCTCGCCGGGTGCGCCGCTCGGCGACCAACTGATCGAGCGCGGCGTCCGTCACGTGACCGTCGGGCGCCTCGTCCCGCTCGATACGCGCTGGCGGGCGCACCAGTGGCCCGAGGATCCGACCGGTCCGCTTGACCCCGACTACGCCGAGTTGATCATGCGCGCGCAGCAGACCTTCGAAGATGTGAGCGCCGGAAGGGCGCTGAAGCCATCGACGGTTCGCGATCTCGTGCAGTTGCTCATGTTCAAGGTTGCGCGCAGCCACGCGGCCTTGAGCCAGATTCTCACGGTGAAGCAGTACGAGAACCTGACCTACACCCACTCGGTCAACGTGTCGATGCTGAGCCTGCTCCTCGGTCGTCAGATGGGACTGGACGAGGACACGCTCGCGTCGCTGGTCGAGGGTGCGCTCCTGCGCGACATCGGCAAGACCAAGATCCCGCTAGAGGTCGTCAAGAAGCCGGGGGCGCTCGACAAGCAGGAGCGGCGCCTGATGGAGATGCACACGACGCTCGGATCGGAGATCCTCGTGCAGATCGACGGACTCCGCCCGCTGACGCCACTCATCGCGCTCGAGCATCATCGCACGGTGAAGGGCTTCGGCTATCCCGACCTCGGTGACTGGGTGATTCCGCATCCCATGAGTCAGATCGTGTCCGTCGCGGACATCTACGAGGCGGTGACCGGTGCGCGGACCTACCAAGTACCCGCGTCACCCGAGCGCGCCTGCCTCATCCTCGCGCGGATCGCCGGCGACAAGTTGAACACCGCGCTCGTCAAGACCTTCGTGAACGCGATCACGTTCTTCCCCATTGGGTCGGTGGTCCGCACGAGCCTGGAGCACCTCGCGGTGGTGGTCCGCACGAACCCGCGGGACCCCCTTCACCCGGTCGTGGTCCCGGTGGACGACAGGCTTCATCGTCTGGCGGACGAGATCGACACGAGCGCTCGCGACGAGCGAGGTGATCAGTGTCATGTGCTCGAGACGGTGAGGCCGGAGGCCGCGTTCGACGTGCGTGAGTTCCTGCCCCCGCAAGCCGCCTGAGCCATCTCGAGCTCGACGCGTTTCACACATCCGCGCGTGCTGCACACGCCGCTTGGCGTATGCTGTTGAAGGATGCGTGTTCTTGTCCAGGTGTTCCGTCGTGAGCTGACCGCGGCGCGCGCGCGTTACCCGATCGGCGTGCCCGTGGTGGCGACTGCCTTCCTGATCGCCGCCCTCGTACCGCCGGCGCTCGGCAGTTGGGGCATCCTGACGATGTTCACGGGCCTGCCCGACGAAGCCGCGATTGGGCGCATGGGCGAAATGGATCAGGCGACGGCCGTCTACGACACACGCGATCGCCTGGTGTTCACGATCTACAAAGATCGGGGGATGGAAGTACCGCTCGACCGGGTGTCGCCGCACCTGGTACAGGCGATGCTGGCTATCGAAGACCAGCGCTTCTACCAGCATCGCGGCTTCGACCTCGTGCGCATCGCGTCGGCGGTGCTGGCCAACGTGCGGCGTGGGTATCGCGCCCAAGGAGGCAGCACGATCACCCAGCAGTTGGCGCGGCAGAGTTTCCTCACGCCCGACAAGACCATACGCCGCAAGCTGCAGGAGCTGGTGCTCGCCGCGCGCATCGAGCGGAGGTATTCGAAGGCGGAGATCCTTCAGCTCTATCTGAACAAGTTGTACTTCGGCGACGGCTTGTACGGGATCGAGGCCGCGTCGCAAGGCTTCTTCGGCAAGCATGCGTCGGAGCTGCTGATCGAAGAAGCGGCGCTGCTGGCGGGCCTCGTCAAGTCACCCTCGTCGTACACGCCCACGATCAGCGTCGAGCGCGCGATCGCGCGGCGCAATGTGGTGCTGCAGGTGCTGCTCGACAACGGCACCATCGACAGCGCCGCCTTCGAGCGTGCTCGGCAGACGACGGTCAGCCTGCAGAATGGCCTGCGGATCGATGAGCCGACGGGGCAGTACTTCAAGGAGCAGGTGCGGCGCGAGCTCGTCGACCGGTTCGGCTGGGAGGCGGTGTATCAGGGCGGCTTGAAGGTCTACTCGACCATCGACATGACCATGCAGGAGGCCGCCGAGGAGGCCGTCGCGGAGCAGTTGAAAGCGCTCGACGCTCGCCGCGCGAGGCTTCCGGGCGCGCCCAAGGCGGTGTCGGACCAGCCGGCCGTCGATCCCAATCCGCTGCAGGCGGCCTTGATGGCCATGGATCCGCGCACCGGGGAGGTGCGCGCGATGGTGGGCGGACGCGACTTCGACCGGAGCACGTTCAATCGTGCCGTCCAAGCCAAGTGGCAGCCCGGGTCGGCGTTCAAGCCGTTCGTCTACGCAGCGGCGCTCGAAGCGGGATTCACCCCTGCATCCATCGTCGATCGTCTGAACGAACCCATCGACACGATCGAGGGCGCTTGGACGCCTGAGGAGGAGCACGAACCCGGCGAGAGCATCAGCCTGCGCGCGGGCCTGAGAACCTCCAGCAACCGAGCGGCCGTTCGCCTGCTGCAGGACGTGGGGATCGGCAAGGCCGTCGGATACGCGAAAGCGATGGGCGTCGGCAATGTGCCGGCCGTCCCCTCCTTGGCACTCGGGTCTGGCGAAGTGACGCTGGAGTCCATGACGGCCGCCTACGCGGCGTTCGCCAACGGCGGACAGGTGCCGCATCCATTCGTGATTCGCCGGGTCGAAGATCGCAGCGGGCAGGTCCTGTTCCTCGAGAAGCCGCGGGTGTCGAAGGCGGTGAGCGAACAGACGGCGTTCATGATGTCGAGCATGCTGTCCGACGTCATCAACGCCGGCACCGGCGCCCGTGCACGCGGCCTGGGCTTCACCTTGCCGGCGGCCGGGAAGACCGGCACCACCAACGACTTCAACGACGCTTGGTTCGTCGGCTTCACCCCGAAGCTCGTGGCGGGTGTGTGGGTGGGTTTCGATACGCCGCGGACCATCATGCCGCGTGGCTTCGCCAGCGACGTCGCCGTCCCGTTGTGGACGGCCTTCATGAAAGCCGCGACCTCCGCCGACAAGGCGGAGTGGATCAAGATGCCTGGCGACATCGTCACCGCGACCATATGCCGCTTGTCGGGCCGTCTGGCGGTTGAAGGGTGCGAACACGCAGAAGTGCTCTCGGAGGATGGACGCGTGACGCGGCGCTCGGTGGTGTACACGGAGTATTTCCGCGCGGGTACGCAGCCAACCACCTCGTGCGCTTTACACCAGTCGGGCCATCTGTTCGCGACTGTCGCCTCGGTCTTCGG
Organism: Acidimicrobiia bacterium; assembly: GCA_016871175.1. Taxonomy (GTDB): domain Bacteria; phylum Acidobacteriota; class Vicinamibacteria; order Vicinamibacterales; family CAVVIG01; genus VFZL01. The sequence continues at coordinate 23,386 of VFZL01000041.1, forward strand.
GCAGGCGACGTCCGAGCTCGAACCGCCGCCAGAGCCGGCCGTCGTTCCGCCTCCGGCGGCACCCGCCGCTGCACGTGCTTCCACTGCCGAAGTGGCCGCTGCCGCACCGGCGCCCGCGGCGGCAGAGCCCGCGCCGAAGCGCCGCGGGTTCTGGGGGCGCGTGTTCGGCCGTCGCGACAGGCCCGAGCCCGACGATGCCGGCGACCGCGGTCGCCGCGGTCGTGATCGCGACAACGACCGTAACCGGTCACGCGACGAGAGGCGGTAGCGCGTCATGCCGTTCCGCGACTGCGTCGGCCATCGGCCGCTGCTGGCCGTGCTGGCGCGCTCGATCACGCGCGGCTCGCTCCCGCCGAGCCTGTTGTTCGCCGGTCCCGAGGGCATCGGCAAGCGATTGGTGGCTGTCGCCGTGGCCCAGGCCCTGAATTGCCCACAGCCGCGGATCGGCGGTCCCGCCGATCCCGACGCGCGCCTCGAGGTCGATGCCTGTGGCACCTGCCCGTCCTGCCTGCGGATCGCGCGCAGCGTGCATCCCGACGTCGCGATCGTCGAACCGGGCTCGAGCGGCAGCATCAAAGTGGAACAGATCCGCGACATGGTCGATCGCGCCGCGTTTCGCCCGTTCGAAGGGAAGCGCCGTGTGGTGATCGTCGACGATGCGGACGCGATGGTGGATCAAGCGCAGAACGCGCTTCTGAAGACGCTCGAGGAACCACCACCGGCGTCGGTGTTTCTCCTCGTCACGGCGCGCCACGACGCGCTGCTGCCGACGGTCCGGTCGCGGTGTCCGCTGCTGCGGTTTCGACCGTTGAGCCCCCAGGAAGTGGCTGACGCGCTCCTGCGGGCGGGACTCACGGAATCCGAGGCGCGCGCCGTGGCCGCCACCGCCGACGGGAGCGTCGGGCAGGCACTGCAGGCCTCGGCTGGCGACCTCGTCGAGTCGCGTGAGGTGGCGGCCCGGGCACTGCTCCAGGCCTCAAGGTCTGACGCTGTGCGCGCGCGGTTGGACGCCGCAAAGGAGCTCGTGGCCGGCGCCGGGGCGGGCGCGAGCGAGCGAGATCACCTCTCGCGGCACCTGCGCGCCATGGCGTCGCTGCTCCGCGACATCGAGCTCCTCGAGAGCGGCGGCGATGTCGGCGCGTTGGCCAATGTCGACGTGCGAGCCGAGCTCGGTCGATTGGCCGCGTTCGGAGGCGAGCGGGGCGTTCGCGCGTTCGCTGCGGTAGACGAGGCGCTGGTGGCGCTCGATCGCAACACGAGCGCGAAAGCGGTCGCCGACTGGCTGCTGCTCAGGTTGTGAGGGCGCGCGGGTATGGGCGGACGTCCTCGGGTGGCGATTACGGTCGGCGATCCGTCGGGGATCGGTCCGGAGATTGCCGCGCGTGCCGCCGAGGACCCGTCGGTTCTCGACGTCTGTGATCCCGTGCTCTACGCGCCGACCGACCCGGCTTCGTTCGCGCCCGGCGAGCTCAGCGCACGGGCCGGCCGCGCGGCCTACGATCAGATCGTGCGCGCGACGGCGGATGCCCAGCGGGGAGGTGTCGACGCCATCGCCACCGCCCCGGTCAGCAAAGAGGCGTTTCGCCTCGCCGGTCTGCCGTGGACCGGCCACACCGATCTGCTCGGCCACCTGACCGGTTCGACGCACGTGGCGATGATGTTCGACTCGGACGTGCTGCGCGTCGTGCTGGCCACGGTGCACGTCGCGTTGGCGGACGTGCCGCGGCTGTTGACACAAGCATCGCTCGAGGCGACGATCACACTCGCAGCCTTGGAGCTGCCCCGGTTTGGAGTGCCGACGCCGCGCCTGGCCGTCGCGGGTCTCAACCCGCACGCAGGCGAACATGGGCTCTTTGGTCACGAGGAACGGGATGTCATCGAACCCGCGATCGCGGCCTGTCGACACCGTGGCGTCGACGTGGCGGGACCGTTCCCGGCGGACACGATCTTCTTGCGCGCGACGCGCGGGGAGTTCGACGTGGTCGTGGCGTGCTACCACGATCAAGGACTGATACCGGTGAAGCTCGCCGCGTTTGGGCGCGCCGTCAACGTCACGTTGGGTCTGCCCATCGTCCGGACGTCGGTGGACCATGGCACGGCGTTCGACATCGCGGGGCTGGGCAAGGCCGACGCGGGCAGCATGATCGCCGCCGTGCGCCTGGCCGCCCGGCTGGCACCTCGGACGGTGTCACCCTGAGGGCCCCTCGCGGCGCTGCCATGACTGACCGAACCGCGCGTGAGCTCGCGCAGATCAACATCGCCGAGAACCGCAAGGCGTTCCACGACTATCACATTCTCGATACGTACGAGGCGGGTGTCGCGCTGCTGGGCACGGAGGTGAAGGCCATTCGCGAGGGTCGCGTCAACCTGCGCGACAGCTACGCGAGCATCGAGCGGGGCGAGGCGTTTCTCCATCACGTGAACATCAGCCCGTACAGCCATCGCGGCTACGCCGATCACGAGCCGCTGCGTGCGCGGAAGTTGCTGCTGCACAAACGAGAGATTCTGAAGCTCACCACGCAGGTGGCCGAGAAGGGTATGACCCTGGTGCCCCTGCGGATGTACTTCAAGGATGGGCGGATCAAGGTCGCGGTAGGCGTGGCGAGGGGGAAGAAGGCATACGACAAGCGCGAGGCCATCAAGCAGCGCGACGCGGATCGTGAGGCTCGTGCCGTGATGAAAACGGCGCGCCGCACGCGAGAGTCATGTCCCCAGTACAATAGCCCGCGCAGGAAACCGAGGGTGTCATTGCTCCAAGTTGGGCCGGGGGACGAGGTGATCACGTCGACCGACTCGTTCTTTGCGACGGCTGGCGTCACCGTTCGTGTAGACGCGCCACCGGTGTTCGTCGACCTCGATCCGGTCACCTACAACATCGAGCCGGCCGCCGTGCGGGCTTGAAGACGCGCCGCATGCAGCTCGAGTCCGCTTCAGGCGGGTCGCCGCGCGTAGAGCCCGCGAGCCGTTTTCCCAGTGTCACGACGCAGATCTTCATCGGGCTCGTCGCAGGCGTTGTCGTCGGATACCTGTGGCCCTCGTTCGGTCTCAACGTGCGACCGCTGGCAGACGCGTTTCTGCGCATGATCAGGATGATCATCGCGCCGCTCCTCTTCTCGACGTTGGTCATCGGCATCGCAGGCACCGGCGATCTCAAGGCGATGGGGCGCATCGGGCTCAAGGCCATCGTCTATTTCGAGATCGCCACAACGATCGCGCTGGTGCTCGGTCTCGTGCTGGTCAACGTGTTTCGGCCGGGCAGCGGCCTGACGCTGCCGACCGGTGACACGAGCGCGGTGAGCGCGCTGTCCCAGAACCAGCAGCACGCGTGGGATATCTTCTTGCACCTGTTCCCGACGTCGGTCGTCGACGCCATGGCGAGAGGCGACATCCTCCAAATGGTGGTGTTTGCCACGTTCTTTGGCGTGGCCGCCGCCGCGATCGGCCCGCGCGCGAAGCCAGTACTCGACGCGCTCGACAGCGTGGCGCACGTCATGTTCCGCGTCACCGCCTACGTGATGCGGTTCGCGCCGTTCGGCGTCTTCGCCGCGATCGCCGCCACCGTCGGCGGCCACGGACTCTCCGTGCTCGTCACCCTCGGCAAGCTGGTCGCCGTGATGTACCTCGGGTACATCGTGTTCGTCGCGCTCGTCATCGGAGGCGCGGCGGTGCTCGCGCGGATCCCGTTCGGCACCTTCGTGACCGCCATCCGTGAGCCGATGCTGATTGCGTTCACGACGGCGAGCTCGGAAGCAGCGCTGCCGAAGGCGCTCGACATCATGGAGCGGTTCGGCGTGCCGAAGAACATCGTGTCGTTCGTGCTGCCAACCGGCTACAGCTTCAACCTCGACGGCTCGACACTCTATCTCGCGCTGGCCAGTCTGTTCGTTGCTCAGATCGGTGGTGTCACGCTGACACTCGGGCAGCAGATCTTCATGATGCTCACGCTCATGCTGACGAGCAAGGGCGTGGCCGGCGTGCCTCGGGCGGCACTCGTGGTGCTCACCGCTACGGCGACACAGTTCGGGCTGCCGCTCGAGGGTGCTGCGATGCTGCTGGGCATCGACCAGCTGCTGGACATGGGACGCACGGCCGTAAACGTCATGGGCAACTGCATCGCCACCGTCGTTGTGGCTCGATGGGAGGGCGTGTTCGACGACGGGCGGATGCGCACGTTCGCACCGGTGGCGATCCAAGGTCAGGAGATCTGATGCGGATCGTCGTGACCGGCGCCCGAGGGCAGCTCGGGATGGCAGTGACGGTCGCCGCGAAGGCGCGCCACGACGTGCTCGCGCTCGACCGCGCCGCGCTTGACGTTCGCGATCCCGCCTCCGTCCAGGTGAGGCTTCGAGACCTTCGGCCGGATGTGGTGATCAACTGCGCGGCCTACAACGCGGTGGACGGCGCCGAGGACCACGTCGCCGATGCCGTGCGGACCAACGCCCTCGCGGTTCGCAACCTGGGACGCGCCCTCGATGGCGCGACGCTCGTGCACTACAGCACGGATTTCGTGTTCGATGGCGAGGGCAGCCGACCCTACGTCGAGACGGATCGTCCGAATCCGCTGAGCGTGTACGCGATGTCCAAGCTGATGGGAGAGTGGTTGGCCCTTGACACCGCTCGTGCGTACGTCCTGCGGGTCGAGAGCCTGTTCGGCAATGCGCCAGGCGGCCCCTCCAAAGGCAGTGTGCAAGCGATCGCCGACGCGCTCCTCACCGGACAGACTCCGCGCGTCTTCGAGGACCGCACGGTCACGCCCACGTCGGTGCATGACTGCGCGCGAGCCACGCTCGCGCTGCTCGGGCGCGATGCAGCGCCCGGCTTGTATCACTGCGTGAACAGCGGCGTGTGCACATGGCTCCAACTGGCGCGCGAAGTGGCTCGGATTCTTCGCGTCCCTCCGCGGTTCGACATCGCGCGGTTCGCGGACGTCAAGTTGCGTGCGCAGCGCCCCCGATACTGCGCGCTCTCGAACGTCAAGATCGTCTCGGCCGGCTGTGTCATGCCGACGTGGCAGGAGGCACTCGAGGCCCATCTGAACCCTTGACCCATGCTGGCTCGCATTGACGTAGCCGTGATCGGGGCCGGCGTCACAGGCCTGGCGGCGGCGTGGCACATCGCCCAGACCGGCCGTTCGGTGTGCGTCATCGAACGCCACGCTCGCCCGGGCCTCGAGGCCAGCACGCACAACAGTGGCGTCGTCCACGCGGGTCTGTACTATCCATCCGGGTCGCTAAAGGCGCGGCTGTGCGTCGAAGGGCGCGATCGTCTGTACGCGTTCTGTCGGAACTACGATGTTCCGCATGCGCAGTGTGGCAAGCTCGTGGTCGCGCACGATGCCGAGGAAACCGCCCGTCTTCTTGCCATGAAGGCGACCGGAGAGGCGAACGGGGTGCGCGGTCTGACGATTGTCGATCGCGGGTTCATCCGCGAGCGAGAACCCCACGCGTCGGGTGTCGCCGCCCTCTTTTCTCCCGTGAGTGGGATTGTTGACGCGGATGCCCTCGTCAGGACCCTGCTCCGAGTCGGCGAAGCGGCTGGTGTCGCGTTTCTTCCTGGCGCGGCGCTCATCGCCGCACACACGAGCGCGAACGGCATGCGCCTCGTCACGGCCAGAGAGGAGCTCGTGGCAGGTGCCGTCGTCAACGCTGCAGGGCTGTATGCCGACGAGGTGTCGCGACTGTTGGGAGGGGAGACGTTCACCATCCATCCCTGCCGTGGTGAGTATGTCGAGCTGGCACCCGCAAAACGGCATCTGGTCCGGGCGCTGATTTATCCGCTGCCCTACACCCACGGTCTCGGCGTGCACACCATCAAGACCGTGCACGGGTCTGTCTGGCTCGGTCCCACCGTGCGCTTTCAGGTCCGCAAGGACGACTACGAGGATGATCGTGCGCCGGTGGAAGCGTTCTTCGAGCCGGCGCGCAGAGTACTCGATGGCATCACGCTCGAGGATCTGCGCCCCTCGGGCTCTGGCATCCGGGCGAAGCTGCACGGACCCGACGTTCCGTACGCAGACTTTCTGATTCGTCGCGATGTCTGCAACGCGCGCGTCATCCATGCCGCGGGCATCGAGTCGCTCGGCCTCACCTCGTGCCTCGCCGTGGGACGGCTGGTCGCGCGGATCCTTGGAAAGATCGCGTAAAGAGCGTCCGTGCGGAGCGGCTCGCCTGCGCAAGCTCCTTGACCCGACGTCGACTCGACCCCTACAATTCAAAGATTCCTCCAACAGATTTGAGACTCCATGGCTAAACGCGCTCTGATTACCGGGATCACCGGGCAAGATGGGTCGTATCTCGCCGAGTTGTTGCTCGACCAGGGCTACGACGTGTACGGGATGGTGCGTCGGCTCAGCGCGCCGAATATGTGGCGGATCGAGCACCTGCTGGATCGCATCACGCTGAGGCCGGCTGACTTGCTCGACCAGCTCTCGCTCTTGCGGCTCATCGACGACATTCGGCCTCAGGAGGTCTACAACCTCGCGGCGATGTCGTTCGTGCCGGCGTCCTGGGACCAGCCGATGTTGACCGGCGAGTTCAACTCGCAGGGCGTCACGCGCATACTGGACGCCATCCGTCGCGTCGATCTAAAGATCCGCTTCTACCAGGCCTCCTCGAGCGAGATGTTCGGGAAGGTGCGCGAGGTCCCCCAGACCGAGCTGACGCCCTTCTATCCGCGCAGCCCCTACGGCGTGTCCAAGGTGTTCGCGCACTACATCACGGTCAACTACCGTGAGAGCTACGATCTCTTCGCAGTCTCCGGGATGCTCTTCAACCATGAGTCGCCGCGCCGAGGCCTCGAGTTCGTCACGCGGAAGGTGACGGACCTGGTGGCGCGGATCAAGCTGGGATTGGCGGATACGCTGCCCATTGGCAATCTGGACGCGCATCGCGACTGGGGCTTTGCCGGCGACTACGTCCGCGCGATGTGGCTGATGCTCCAGCAGGATCACGCCGAAGACTACGTGATAGCCACCGGTATCAGCCATTCGGTACGCGAGCTGATCGAAATTGCGTTTGCGCACGTGGACCTGGAATGGCAGAAGTACGTTCGCCAGGACCCCGCGCTCCTGCGCCCGGCCGAGGTGGACCACTTGCTCGGCGACGCCTCGAAGGCCAAGCGCGAGCTCGGCTGGACACCGCAAGTCGATTTCAAGCACCTCGTCGAGATGATGGTCGACGCCGATCTCGAGCGCCTGGAGAAGGCCCCGGCCAAGCAGCGCGCGACGGACCGCTGACGGTCCATTGGCGCGCTGGCGAACGCGACTCACCTCGCCGCGGTGCCTTGTGAGAACGTAGTGGCCGTTCCCCGATGAATCACTGCCGATTGCGGGAGCGCAGCGCCCGAATCGGCCCGCGGAGTTGTCATGTCGTCAACGCTCGATCGCATCAAGAACAAGCAAGCCAAGATCGGCATCATCGGCCTCGGCTACGTCGGTCTGCCGCTCGCCGTGGAGTTCGCGCACGCTGGGTTCACCGTGACCGGATTCGACGTCGATGAACGCAAGAACACCGCGATCAACGCCGGTGAGAGCTACATCCCCGACGTGCCCGCCGCGGACATTGCGGTCCAGGTCAAGGCAGGCCGCCTGCGCACCACGTCGGACATGTCGAAGCTCTCCGACATGGACGTGATTGACATCTGCGTCCCGACACCCCTTCGCAAGACGAAGGATCCCGACCTCTCGTACGTCGTCAAGGCCGTCGAAGCGGCCGCCGCCTCGTTGAAGAAGGGTCAGCTCGTCATCCTCGAGTCGACCACGTATCCGGGCACGACGGATGAAGTGGTGCAGCCGATGCTCGAAGAGCGGGGGCTGAAGGCTGGAGTGGACTTCTTCCTGGCGTTCTCGCCCGAGCGTGTGGACCCGGGCAACGCGCAGTTTCCCACGAAGAACATCCCGAAGGTGGTCGGCGGTCACGGTCCCGCGAGCACGGAGATGGCCGCCGCCCTCTACGGATCGGTGGTCACACAGGTCGTGCCCGTCAGCTCGACACGAGTCGCCGAGATGGTGAAGCTGCTCGAGAACACGTTCCGAGCGGTGAACATCGGGCTGGTGAACGAGATCGCGCTGATGTCGAACAAGATGAACATCGACGTGTGGGAGGTCATCGACGCGGCGAAGACCAAGCCGTTCGGCTTCATGCCGTTCTACCCAGGACCAGGGCTCGGCGGGCACTGTATCCCGATCGATCCGTTCTATCTCTCGTGGAAGGCACGTCAGACCGGCTTCGAATGCCGTTTCATCGAGCTGGCCGGCGCCGTCAACTCGTCGATGCCGGAGTACGTCGTGACCCGGGTCGCCGATGCGCTCAACTCCGTGAAGAAGCCGATTAACGGTTCGCGGATTCACTTGTTCGGTATTGCGTACAAGCGTGACGTGAACGACATGCGCGAGTCGCCGGCGCTCGACATCATGGAGCTCCTCATCCGACGCGGGGCGAAGGTCACCTATACCGATCCGTGGGTGCCGTCCTTTACGCATCGCGGACACTCGATGGATGAAGTGCCGTTCGCCCAGGCCATCGAGGCCAACCACGACTGCGTGGTGATCGCGACCGATCACGCGAAGTTCGACTACGCCGCGATCGCGAAGCTCGCGCTCGTCGTCGATACGCGAAACGCCATCAAGGGGCACAACGGGTCGAACGTGTTCAAGCTCTAACGGGGCCAGCCTCGAGGCGAAGCGCACCTCGCGTGCCGGTGTCGCGACACGCCGGCGGCTCGCACCGAGGCCTCGAGGAAAGCCCTGCAGCGATGGACTCTCTTGGCGGGAGCCCGACGGCGTAGGTTTACGAACGAACCTTGACGCCGATACGCCGTCTGTACTCGGCAAACGTCGGCAGCGACTGATCGCGTTGAGAGACGATGGGTTGGGCGATGGGCCACGGAATCGCCAGCTCGGCGTCGCACCAGAGAATCCCGCCCTCGCTCGACTTGTTGTACGGTCGATCGACTTTGTACACGACGTCTGCCGGTTCGTTCCCGATCACGCAGAATCCATGCGCAATGCCTGCAGGCAGCCAGAGGAGCCGGCCATCGTCTCCGTTCAATTCGACGTCGACGCGCGCGCCGAAGGTGGGCGAGTCAGGTCGAATGTCCACCGCGACGTCCCAGATGCGGCCACGAACGACGCCGACCAGCTTCCCTTGTGCCGGATCCGTCTGGTAGTGCAGGCCGCGGAGCACGCCCGGCTTCGACCGAGAGTGATTGTCCTGGCAGAACTCCGTCGGAACACCAGCGGCCCGAAATGACTCCACGCTGAACCGATCCAGGAAGAAGCCGCGCTCGTCGGTGAAGACCTGGAGCTCGATCGTGAGCACGCCTGGGATCCGCTCCTGCACGACTCTCATGGCCTCGCCTTCGATTCAGCGCCGGTCCGCGGGCGGCGAAACGGCGTGTGCTCCGTGGCCACACGCCGGAGGTACGTCCCGTAGGTGCTGTTGGGATACTCGTCCGCGAGCGCCAGGAGCTGTGCGGAGTCGATGTAGCCCTTCCCGAACGCGATCTCTTCGATGCAGGCGACCTTTAGCCCCTGACGAAGCTCCAGCGTCTGCACGAACTGTGATGCGGCCAGCAGCGAGTCGTACGTCCCGCTGTCGAGCCACGCGACGCCGCGGCCGAGCACATCCACGTTCAGCTGACCCCATTCCAGATAGCGGCGGTTCACGTCCGTGATCTCGAGCTCGCCTCGCGCCGATGGTCTCAGCGTGCGCGCGACGTCGACGACCCGGCTATCGTAGAAATACAGTCCCGTGACGGCGTAGTTCGATCGGGGCGCCTTCGGCTTCTCCTCGAGGCTGACCGCTCGCCTTTGGCTGTCGAACTCGACGACGCCGTACCGCTCGGGATCCTGCACGTGATAGGCGAAGAGCCTCGCACCGATGGTCAGCGCGACCGACCGCTCCAACGCGTCGACCAGCTCGTTGCCGTAGAAGATGTTGTCGCCCAGGATCAGGCAGACCGGATGGCCGTCGATGAACTCCGCGCCGATGATGAAGGCCTGGGCGATGCCGCCCGGCCGCGGCTGCTCCCTGTACGACAAGCGGAGGCCGAGCGTCGAGCCGGTGCCCAAGAGCCCCTCGATCATTGGCAAATCTCTCGGCGTGCTGATGATCAGGATGTCGCGCATGCCACCCAGCATCAGCGTCGCCAATGGGTAGTAGATCGTCGGCTTGTCATAGACGGGCAACAATTGCTTGCTGATCGTCCGGGTCAGCGGGTAGAGGCGAGTGGCGCTGCCGCCCGCCAGAATGATCCCTTTCATCGCACAGGAAACCTGATGACGATGCGCTCGCGGCTCACGCCTCACCGCTTGGCGATTGTGTCTTCAAGAGCTTCCACCGACACCGTGCCGACAACAGAAGTCGGCCGATCGCGCGTGTGACGGGGTCGTGGGCCAGATGCGTAGCATAGTATACGTAGGCGCTGCGGTGGAAGGCGCGGATCGACACGGCGCGCGCCGACCCGCTCGACACGCCTCCGGTGTGAACAACCGTCGCATTCGAGACGTAGCGAATCGTCCATCCGGCTTGACGCAGCCTGAGACACAAGTCCGCGTCCTCCCAGTAGAGGAAGAACCGCTCGTCGAACCCATTGATCGAGGCGAGTCGATCGCGGCGCGCCAGCAGACACGCGCCCGAGATCCAATCCGCGGTGAAGCTGCGTTCGCTTCTCCCGGCCAGGGTTTGAACGTTGCGCCGCGCAATCGCGCTCCGCGGAAACCAACGCGTCAGCAGGGACGTGCGGCCAAACAGCCCGGTGAGCAGCGTCGGATCCCCCCGGACGCTGCCTTGTAGGCTGCCGTCATCATTCACGACGCGTGGGCCGACGACGGCACACTCCGGGTGAGCGGCAAGCTCAGCCTCGAGGGGACCCAGGGTGTCCTCCCGCAGAAGGCAGTCAGGGTTCATGAGGAGGACCGTTTCGCTGCGCGCCAGCCGGAGCGCCCTGTTGACCGCCGCGCCGAACCCGACGTTGGCCTCGTTTCGGACGAGCGTCAGGTGCTCGCCCGCACGCTCGGCAGCCGCCTCGCTGCCATCTGAGGACGCGTTGTCGACAACGATGGCCCTGGATCCCGGGGCGTGCGCCCGCACCGACTCCAGGCAGGCCCTGAGGTGAAGGCCGCTGTTGAAATTGACGATAAGAATGTCTGGCGCGGGCACGGGTTGACAGAGGACCGAACGGTTGTGGTTGGTGCCGACACAGTGTACCCTGCCTCGATCTGTGCCGGAAGGTGAAGAGTACTCATGATGCTCGTGATGAAGCGCTCCTTCTTGATGTCGGCGTGCCTCCTCGTCAGTGTTCTCGCGACGCCCGCCCTGGCGCAGCGCGATGCCATCGACCTCAGTCAAGCGATCGTTCACAATTCACCGCGGGACGTGGCGACGTGGCGGCGAACACCGCTCCGAACGCTGACGATGCGTCCCGAAGGCGGGGCACGCCCTGGCCTGTCGTTTGACTTCCCAACCAACTGAACGGCCTTCTGCCAGTCGATAGGGTTCTCGCTGGAGATGAATCGCTGAATCGCTTCTTCACTGAACGAGCTAGCGACCATGAAGCGGTCGAACTTCGTGTTCAGCCAGCCGCGTGCCAGCTCAAGGTCGTCAGTCGTGATTGAATCTGTTGGAAGTAGGCCCAACATTTCCGCAAACTTCTTGAAAGTGCGGAAGTTGTCCGGACCCGTCCCGAATCTTGTGGAAATTAGCCAGGGTGGCGTAACCAGCCTGCTGAACGGTTGACACTCTACTTCCTTACGCGACTTTCTCCCATTCCTTGGCAATGAACGACGGCAGCTGTTTGTGGCCGTCGATCTTCCGCAGCTGGATCTGACCGAAGGCGACGAGCCCGTACAGGATGA